>NZ_JAERQD010000057.1 GCF_016735695.1 Microvirga zambiensis WSM3693
GTTTTAAAAAAAACGCTGCGGGCCAGCGAACAAGGACGCTCCGACGTGCGCCAGGCCCGCGAGCATTGGCGCACGAAACGTCAGCCGCGCATGCGTCAAGAGCCTCATCGGCTCGTGTTTCTCGATGAGACCGGCACCTCGACCAAGATGACGCGCCTGCGCGGCCGCTGCCTCAAAGGGCAGCGTCTGTATGCCAAGGCGCCATTCGGCCACTGGCTGACCCAGACCTTTGTCGCCGGGCTGCGCTACTCTGGGCTGACGGCGCCCTGGGTGATCGATGGGCCGATGACCCGTGAGATCTTCGAGACCTATGTTGAGACCCAGCTTGCGCCGACTCTATCCAGGGGCGACGTGGTGATCCTCGACAACCTGCCGGCGCACAAGAGCGAAAAGGCGGCGGAGTGCCTGAAGCAACGCGGCGCCTGGTTCCTGTTCCTGCCTGCTTATTCGCCCGATTTGAATCCGATTGAGCAACTCTTCGCCAAGATCAAGGCGCTCCTGCGCAAAGCCGAAGCCCGCACCTTTGACGCGCTCTGGCGGGCCATCGGGGACGTCTGCGATGGGATCGAGGCTGAGGAATGCCGCAACTACTTCACTGCTGCAGGTTATGGATTCGTTTGAACAGCCGATGCTCTAGGGTCGGCCACACGTTCCTTCCCGCTACAGCAGCTTCATCAGCCGCCCCGCTGCCATGACGAGTTGCGCGTCAAGCGCCTCCTCAGCGGCATCGAACCTGGCCACCCACCGCTTATAGGTCGCCCATCGCATGCCCTTTGGCTTGGGCAGCAGGTCCCATTCATCCGGATCAGCATCTCCGAGGAGCGCGGCTTTCACCTTTGCCTTATTGCGCCATGCTCGTCCGATAGGGTCAAGGAACTGAGAGGAACAGGCAGCTCGGCGGCCCCAAGCATGACGACTGGCAAAAGAAGTTGCTCCGAGCGGACGATAGAGAACCGGAGATCAAGCCTCGCAGCCAGCGCAGTGCAAAGAGCGAAACAACACCGCATCGGTGGGTCGGGAGACCAACAAACACGATAGCAGATCTGTTGGTTTTGTCGGGAGTTTGTTTGTCTGTCGTGCTAGGGCCATTTCTAAAGCAGAAGCTTATTTGGGTCATGTCCACTCCAGTCGCATCAGCGCTCATGGACGTGCTGCTGGAGTTTTTGGCTCGACGATCACGCTTGGCGGCACGGCCTCCGATCCGGTCTCGACCACATGCTGCAGGCCACCACGCGACACGGCGTCCGCAGTTTCAGCCGGTGTGGCGCGCTGGATGTTGTAGGTCGCCGGCGGTTGCGCCGTGTCGGCGGAGGCCACCTTCTCATCCCTAACCTCAGCGAGCGTCGTTGGAGCAACCAGGCCATGCTTGACCGCGTGCACGGCCATGGCCTGACTGTCGGCCGCCAGGACCAGACTGCTGCCCGCGCCCGCTACCACCTTGGCGAGATCCTCAATTTCCCTGATCCTCTTGGGATCCCGGGAGACATTGCGGATGTACACCGCCAACACCCGGCCGGGATGCTCGTCAACGATCTGGCGGTAGATCTCCGGATCATGCTGACCGCTGTCGCCAATGAGAATGAAGGGCAATTCATTGTAGAGCGCCAGCATGTTGTGGATCAGCTCGCGCTTGTGGTCCTCGGCCTTGCGGGGCAGGGGGCTGGTCCAGGAGACGCCCCATTCGCGCAGGAACAGGATCGGGCCGATGGGAATACCGTTCCGATTAAAGAACTCCTCCAGCACCTCGTAGATCCCCCAAGGCGCGCGCGAGACATAGAGCATGGGGTTTTGCTGATGGCCTGAGGTGCCAACGTGCAGGGCCCGGTACAAGGCGCCGACCCCAGGAAATGCAACCCGGCTCTCGGCATCTTCGACGAACAGACGCCAGAGCATCCTGAGCTTGTTGGCGACCCCGGTGTGCATGATGGTGTCGTCGATGTCGCTGATGACCACATACCGGCAGGTCGCTGGCGGGATGAAGATCTGCGCCTGCGCCTTAACCGCCTGAGGCTGCTCCAGGGCGAGTTCCATCGTGTGCCACAAGTGATCGTGAGAGGGCGGCAGGGCAGGGGAGAGATGGACTCGGAAATAGCCGTCACGGTCGGTGGTGAAAGGCTTTTCCGCCCCATAGAACCGGGCTGTGCCGGCAGCATGGGGAACGGCGCGGCGGGCTATGCGCCGGCCGATATCGCGCAGGTCAGCGAGTAGGTTGTCGCGTCTGGCCTCTGAGCAAGATCTCGACTGCCGAAAGACCCGACCGATCAGGAACACCCCATCGGAGGAGCCATACCCGCGGTAGGGTTGGAGGACCACACCGCTCTCGCCTTGGGCCTCACGTACAGGTCGAGCGATCAGGCCCGAGATCCGGGGGAGGGCTCCCGACCAGCGCAACACCCTGCTCATGACGCTCATGCTAACCGCGGTGTCAGTCATGCGAGCCGTGGCGGTACTTCACCGCCGATACCTGAAGTACCAGACGAGTGCGGCAATGATCGCCAGGCCAATGATGATCCACAGCCAAGGGATGCCGCCATCCGTGGCCGTGGGTGTGCCAGGCGTAGCAGGCGGCGTCTGGGCGAAGGTCTCGGTGACCGCACCGAGGGAGATGATCGTGAACGCGTGGAGCCTGTTGAGCATCATGGTCCCCATCTGCCCGCAAGGGCTTGCGGATCAACGTTGTCCGCATGCTCGCGTTCCTTTGATCTCACCGGCCGTGAAGCCTCGTCCCAGGAGCACTCCGCCATGCTGTCCCATCGGTCGTTCCACGGCACACAAGCAACGTTTAGGCAAAATACCGATCCACGGCCGGAGTGGCCGACGGCAGGCACGAGAGAGCATGAACCGGCTGGCCGCTAATTGCTAAGGTTAACCAAGCATTAACGATAACCAGCGAAATCTCGACGTCGACATGTGATGCAGCGAAGGTGCGTACCTGTGCTAAGCCAAAGAAAGAGATCAGGAAGTCCCAAACTCAATCGGGCCGCCCGGAGCCTTATTGCGGCGGTGATGCAGAAGGTCTACTTCCCGCCTGACACGACTCCCATTTCAGATGAGCAACTCAATCTGCTTCTCGAGTTGCGTCGGAAGGAGCGAGACCGTAGCCAAGGGCCGTCCTGAACCCGCCGACCGGTGATTTACCTTCCGCCGCGGCGATGAGGAAATTGCGTCAACTGGGGCATTCTGCTTACCGATCGTAGCGCTTAGCGCTCTGACATAAACCAGCTGCTGGTGCCATGGGCACCAGCTTGAACCTTGCCGGGTCTCGGCGCCACAGAGCAGGGCCTCTGCACCGTCATCTGAGACGAGGAAGCGGCATTGCCGCGCGCGAAGCTTGAGCAAGGTTGTCCTGTCCCGAGGAGACGGGACAGGGATCTGGATCCCCGGCATGGCGCTTGCCCACTCAGCGACAGTGGCTGAGGCCTAAGAGTGAAGGCCTGTGAAAGTTCCAATAGCGGCCCCCAGAAGGAGCAGGCTGACAAACAAGCGCATGGGACTTCCTCGAGGGCAATGAGCGCAGCGACCATTCTCCGCGCTCGGGAAGGCCATGCACGTGCCAGAGGAATCCGGCAGTAGAAGGAGAGTTCCTTACCGACCCTGTGCGCTCCTCGCTTCCAATCTTTCTCGGCCATAAGCCCGGAGCGAGCCTCCGCATGCCGCCGGTCCAAAGGCAAAGGTGGTCGGGAACGTCTCGTCGTCTGCGGAGCGGCAATGCCAGACGAATTTCACTCCGTATTGCGCCGCTTGGTCACGATCGTACGCCGCCGCATGGCTTGACCCGGCAATCATCGTTGATCCCGATCGGCTCCGCCATTGCTTCGGGAGTGCGGCGACCATCGGTGTTCCACACGTTTTCAGGACCGGCATAGCGCGACAAAGACACGGTGGGGCAGTGGGGAACCGGCCATGAATAGCAAGCTTGAAGATACACCCTCCTTATTTTGATGCGCGTGAAGCTCCATACCGGAGGCCATCCATAATGAGGCTGACGAGTCGCCTGGAGCGATCCTGCCAATCCGGTCCGTCCGATGCCGAGTAGATGCTCGACAGAGCATGCAGGACGTCAGCACTGTTCACATCCGGCCGGATTGTGCCAGCCTGGACGGCCTTGTCCATCAGTGACTTGAACGCCAAAGGGACAACCCCGGAAGTCTGCGCAAAAAGTGGTGAATTCGATTCGAGGAGAAGGCGCAGGCTGTCGCGCATCCCGCGCTTGGTTGCCATGTACCCGACGAAACGTTGCATCCATTCCGCCAGGGCCTCGTTCGGCTCCCTGGTGCGGGCCAACTCGTCCGCTGCCGCAACCAGCCCTTCCACCTCGTGGCGATAGACGGCTTCGATCAGCACCTCGCGTGTCGGGAAATGGCGATAGAGAGTTCCTGCTCCGACACCTGCCTCGCGGGCGATGGCCTCCAACGAGGCATCGACGCCAGTGGACGCAAAGGCTTTGGCCGCAACTTCGATCAATCGGTCCCGGTTGCGGCGTGCATCCGCCCGCAGTGGCTTATCGGCTATGGGAGTCTGGTTGTGAGATGTCCTGTCCGACTGCACCAGCTCCCCCGCTCCAACTCTCTACAATTTTCCGGAACCGGTCTTGATCCGGAACCTGTGGCCACTATCTCGACCTAAACGGAGGCACCTCCGCTTATCGCGGACCCCAAGGATCTTATTGCACTCAAATGCCAGCCTGTCACCGGCAGGCAACCCGACACGACACAACCTATCCCTCAACGCACAGAACGGGGACGCGCCTCCCCGAAGGGAGCTAACTCATGGCAAGCGTGAGGCCAGTCAAACTGGATATCAATGGGAAGGAAAAGACCCTGTCCCTGGAGCCCCGCGTGACATTGCTCGATGCTCTGCGGGAGCACCTTCACATGACCGGAACCAAGAAGGGCTGCGATCAAGGACAGTGCGGCGCGTGCACGGTGCATGTGGACGGGCAGCGGGTGCTCGCCTGCTTGACGCTCGCGGTTCAGAGCGAGGGCAGTGCGATCACAACGATCGAGGGGCTGGCAGGTCCTGATGGCACGCCGCACCCTGTCCAGCAGGCCTTCATAGAAGAGGACGCCTTTCAGTGTGGCTACTGCACGCCGGGGCAGATCATGTCGGCGGTCGCGTGCATTCGCGAGGGGCGTGCCGGCTCCGACGACGAGATCCGCGAGTTCATGGCGGGCAATCTCTGCCGCTGCGGGGCCTACCCCAATATCGTATCGGCCGTGCGCAAGGCGGCGGAGGCAACGGCATGATGAACTTCGATTATTCCCGCGCCACCAGCCTCGAGGAGGCCGCCACGCTCGCCCGGCACCCCGGCGCGATGCTGCTGGCCGGTGGAACGACACTTCTCGACCTCGCCAAATGCGAGGTCGCACGCCCGGAAAGAGTCATTGATCTGACACGGCTTCCCGGCCTGAACACGATTACCGTTGGCGAGAGCGGAGCGACGATCGGAGCACTCGCCACCATGAGCCGTGTGGCTGATGATCACGGCATTCAGCGGCGCTATCCCGCCATCGCGGAGTCGCTGCTACTGGCCGCATCGGCGCAACTCCGCAACATGGCGACGATTGGCGGTAATCTTCTCCAGCGCACCCGCTGCCCCTACTTCCGCGATCCTGCCGGCTATCCGGCCTGCAACAAGCGTGATCCGGGCACCGGCTGCTCAGCCATCGGCGGGATCACTCGCGATCATGCGGTTCTCGGCACCAGCGACCATTGCATTGCGGTCTACCCGGGCGATCTTGCCGTTGCGCTGTCAGCCCTGGGAGCGACCATCCAGACCAATCTCCGCGCCATCGAGATCGAGGCGTTCTTTCTGATGCCCGGCGCGACGCCCGAGCGCGAGACCGTTCTGGAGCGCGGCGAAATCATCACGGCCATAGCGGTCCCGGCAACGCCGCTTGCCGCCAATTCCACCTATCTGAAAGTCCGCGACCGCCAATCCTATGAGTTCGCGGCAGCGAGCGCCGCTGTTGGGCTCGAACTCGACTCCGATGGCGTGACAATCCGAGACATCCGCGTCGCGCTCGGGGGCATCGCCACGAAACCATGGCGTGCCATCGCTGTCGAAGATGCGCTGCGTGGCCGCCGCTTGGATGAGGGCACAGTCCGCGAGGCGAGCCGCACTGCGGTCGATGGCGCGAAATCCCATGGTGGCAACGCCTACAAGATCGAACTTGCGCCCTGTGTCGTCGCCCGGGCGATCCTCAAGGCTGGAGGCATCCAATGACCCTCATCGAACCCCGGGTGAAACATGGTGATGCCTCTGATGGAACTACACCCAGCGGCCCGCTTGGCCGTGAAATCGTCCGTACCGACGGGCCACTGAAGGTTCAAGGCGCTGCGACCTACGCCCTGGAGCATCAGCTGGAGGGCCTTCTTCATTGCGTGATCGTCCAGTCCACGGTGGGGGCCGGGCGGATTGTGGCGGTCGACCGGAGTGCCGCAGAGGCAAGTCCCGGCGTGCGCCTCGTGCTCGATGCCGGCTACAGCCTGATGCTCCGGTCGCAACCGGATTTCTTTGGCAACAAGCCGGAAGGCGACGATTACACCCCGTTCGCCACGGATATCCACCACAACGGCGAGATTGTCGCGGCCGTGGTCGCGGACACCTTGGAACAGGCACAGGCGGCGGCACAACGCGTGCGGGTCGAAGTCGAGTTCGGGCCAGTCATCGCAACACACGATGACCCGCGGGCCGGTCACGGAAATCCGGTTCCTCTGGACAAGGATTGGGGCGACCCGGACGGTGCGCTCGCGGAAGCGCCCGTGGTGCTCAAGGCGACCTATGAGACGCCTCGAGAATATAATGTCCCAATCGAGCCGCACGGTCTGATCGCCCACTGGGAGGCCGATGATCGCCTCACCATCTATGAACCGAGCCAGTGGGTCGACGGCATGGCCAACCACTATGCGACGTGGTTCGGTCTGCCGTTCGAGAATGTGCGCGTTGTCTCGCCGTTCGTCGGCGGCGGATTTGGCTCCAAGGGCCAGGCGCTGCCGCACTCCGCGGTGGCCGCCATCGCGGCGCGGATGCTGCGCCGACCGGTAAAGCTCGCCGTATCACGGCCGCAGACCTTTACCGCCTATGGCGGCCGGCCGGCTACGAGACAGAGGCTGAAGCTCGGCGCCACAGAGGAGGGTCAGCTTCTCGCAATCGATCATGACGGATCGAACGAAACCGCCGCGAATGCAGCGTTCATTGAAACGCTCGGTATCGTCACGTCGATGATGTATGCCGTTCCGAACTTCCGCTCGCGCCAGCGGATCGTGCCGGTGAACACCGTGACACCGGGTGCCTTTCGCGCACCAGGCAAGAACCCGAGCGCCTTCGCGCTCGAATGCGCGATGGATGAGCTGGCCGTCGAACTCGGCCTCGATCCGGTCGAGTTGCGTCTGCGCAATGAGCCGGACGTCGATCCCGAAACCGGTAAGCCGTGGTCCTCGCGGCGCCTCCGGGAGGCCTACGCCGCGGGAGCGGACGCATTCGGCTGGACACAGCGCAATCCTGTGCCGCGGTCGATGCGCGAGGGCCGCCAGTTGATTGGCTGGGGCATGGCCTGCGGGACGCATCCGGTCTATTCGAGTCCCGGTGAGGCGATGGTGCGAATTCTCGCCGATGGCTCGGTCGAGGTGCTATCGAGTGCCATCGACATGGGAACGGGTACGTACACGATCCTCGCGCAGACGGCCGCCGATGCGCTTGGCGTGCCTGTTGAACAGGTGACGACAAAGCTCGGCGACTCGCGCCTGCCCCGTGCACCGGTTGCCGGAGGATCTCAGCTTGCCAATCTGATGACCGCCGCCGTTCACACGACCGCACTTGCGGCGCGCGAGGAGCTGATTGCACTCGGCCTCACAGACCCCAACTCTCCACTGCGTGATCGGGCCAACACCCTGATCATCGCGGACGGGAGAATTGCGCCGCCGAGCGGCGAGGGGATCAGCATTGCTGAATTGATGGCGGCGATCGGGCGAGACGTCCTTGAGGTAACTCGCGACACCCTGCCGAGGAAAGAGCGGTCGAGCGCCGAACGGCTGAAGTTCTTCACCACCTTGGGCGGAATGGAGAGAGGGACAAGCATCCCGAAATCCCGTCACTCGTTCTGCACCCATTTCGTCGAGGTCAGGGTGGACGAGGATTTCGGCACAATCCGTGTGTCGCGGGTCGTCTCCGCGCTCGATGCCGGGCGGCTTTACAATCCGAAGCTCGCCGATAGCCAGTTCAAGGGCGGTATCGTGATGGGGATTGGCATGGCGCTGCTGGAGGAAGGCATCACTGACCCGCGCAATGGACGCATCCTGAGCGCAAACCTTGCGGATTATCGGATCCCGACGAACGCCGACATCCCGCACATCGAGACCATCTCGGTGGGAATTCCCGACTACGATGCAACACTGCTGGGTGGAAAGGCAGTGGGTGAGCTCGCGATTGTCGGTGTTGCGCCGGCGATTGCGAATGCCGTGTTCCACGCGACCGGCAAGCGCATCCGGCGTCTTCCAATCACCTTGGAAAGCCTGATGTGAGGTGATCTTTCGTCAGGCTCAATCGAGCGGATCGGACAATGGTTGAATGCGCACCTGCCGTTTGGGGAACCGGCCTGCCGGATGTTGCACCGGCGGAGCCCGCGTTTGCGGGCGCCGCAACTCCACCCGAAATCCTGCGGTTCGTGGCGGAGGCGAGTCGACGCGGTCAGCGCGCCGCCTTGGTTACGATCACGGGTCTTACAGGCTCCTCATCTCGACCCGTCGGGACGCTCATGGGTGTGACGGAGGACGGTCGCTTCGCTGGCTCGTTCTCGGGCGGCTGCATTGAGGCAGCCGTTGTCGCCGAGGCTGTGGAGGCAATCCGGGACGGACGGCCACGGCAGGTCCGCTACGGTGCTGGCTCCCCCTATATCGATATCAGACTGCCATGCGGCGGAGGTGTGGATCTGCTGTTTCAGCCCACACACGATCCGGACGTCATCCGACAGGCCGTCTCACGCTTGGAGGCAAGGCAGCCGCTCACCTTGGCTCAAGGCGCATCGGGCGGTCTGCACATCCTGGCAGAGAGCGCCCAGCCCCTGACCGGCTGGCGCGGGGAGACATTCATCTCGTGGTACGCGCCATCCCTCAGGCTTGTTGTCGTCGGTCATGGCGCAGAGAGTCTGGCGCTGGTTCAACTCGGATTGACATCCGGATTCCAGATGACGCTACTAACGCCGGCTGAGCGGCTGGTGTCGTCCGGCAAGCGACTTGGCGCTCACACCGTGCTTCTAACGACCTCAGGTCCGTCACTAGCACTCATGGCAGACCCCTGGAGCGCTGTCGTTTTCCTGTTCCACGATCATGCGTGGGAGCCTTTGCTTCTCGAGCAGGTGATCACCCAGCCCTGGTTCTTCATCGGCGCGATGGGCAGCCAGCGCACCCAGGAGAACAGGTTGAACCAGCTACGCGAGCGCGGGATCCCAGCGGAGATTCTGGCCCGCATCATAGCGCCCCTCGGCCTGATCCCGTCCGCCCGTGATCCCATGACGCTGGCGCTTTCGGCACTTGCGCAGGTCGTTGATTGCTACCGCCGGATTGCGGCAACTCCCAGTGGCGATCTCGTATTCCATGACCGCCGACCGTGAGTGAGCTATCGCCTCTGCGGTGAATCGCGTTGGTCGGCGAATGCTCGACGGGTGGCTTAGCCGCGAAAGCGAAGCGCTTCCAGCACGACGGCAAAGGCGGGCGCATGTTGCCGGCTGCTTGGGCAATAGCGGTGATATCCGGGATAAGGTTCGCAGCAGTCGTCCAGCACCCGTACAAGCTTCCCTTACCTGATATGCTCTTCGACTAGGTCGTCGGGCAGGTAAGCCAGTCCCACTCCATCCAATGCCGCTCTCCGTGCAATTTCCAGGCTGTTGATCGCAAGCCGGCCTTCGACGCGCACGTTGATCTCGCGGCCACGCCTCTCGAACTCCCACGCGAAATACCCGCCTCGCGTGACCCGCTGCATGTTGATGCAGCGATGCCCGGTGAGGTCTTCCGGGCGCTTTGGCACCGGATGCGTCTTGAAGTAGCCTGGCGTTCTGACGATCGCCTGCCGCATCTCCGGGCCGATGCGCACCGCGATCATGCCGTAATCGGGGCGATTTGGGGGGCAGGGGTTCCTGGGAACGGGCACCCGTGCTCAATCCATGCAATGACCTTGCCGTGCGGTATGGGGCACCAAATAGGTCTGTACAGCCTCCCCCGAGTTGGCCCAAAATTCCAGGTAGCGTCGCAGGCGGCATGCCGGGGATGGTTCCTACGCGGGAACTGCCTACGTTTTGGCGTTTGTATCGACAGGACAGCAGTATGAGCAGCACCTCGATCCTGGCCTTTGTGGTAGCCCAATCGTCGTGGCGGCTCTGGGATTGGGCGCCGTGCTTATCAATTCGTGGCACATGAAGCGCTCAAAGAGGCAGGAGTGACGTGACCGCGCTTCAGGATCTGGCCGCCAAATCGCCGGCTGACAATATTTTGGCCTTTGAAGTGCGACCCTAGGAGCCTCGATTGGGATCGTTACCTCGCGCGTGCCCCGATCCCGTTTGGCGCCGCGGCCGACGCCGGCCTGGACCGGCGCGGCGCGGCTGGATGGCCTTCTCCATGCTGAACGGTTTGAACGGCGGGCGCGGCGGCAGGTGTTTGAGCCGAGCGATCTCGTCCTTCAGGGCTTGGTTGTCGACGTGCAGGTTGCTGTTGTCGAGACGCAGCTGCTCGACCTCTTGCTCCATTTGATCGATCTTACCGGCCAGATCCGAGACCAGCCGGCGCAGGGCCGTCGAGGACAGAGGCTTGCTGGACCTACCGGGCGGCGATGTCATGCCGGGATTGAATCATGAATGCCCGTCTGGAGGAATCCCTGCCCCCGAAATGCCTGCCCCGGTTACTGGCGCAGGAAGTCAGCGGCCTGACGCCGGAACAAGGATTGCGCCTTAACACACAGCACGAAGGACGCAGCAAGAACGGCCCTCCACGACTACCTGTGGCCCCGTTTCAACAGAACGTCCTTGGCCTGGTTGGCGCGAGCCGCGAGATAGGTCGAACCACCTTGGTCCGGGTGGAGCTTCTTCATCAGGGTCCGATGGGCCTGCTGGATCTCAACGGAGCTGGCCCCCGGGTGGAGATCCAAGATCTGGTAGGCTTCCTCAAGGGTCATCGCGGCCGACGGAGACGGTACGTCTGCCTGCGGCTGATCTTCAGTCTTGGCGTGTTCTCGCCAATGAGGAAACCGGCGGTCAAGATAGGCCTCGAGAAGGCGGACACCCTCTGGATCACTGGCATGACACTCTGCCAGCAGATCCCGCAGGCGAGCCTCATCCAGTGATCCGAGCCGCTGTCCTTCGGAGGCGCCGGTGAGCACGGAGCCGTCCATTCCGCCCGTGTCGTGATCCAGTGTCATTTCAATAAGCTGCGAACGAACGCGTGATGTGCGGCCGGAAGCCCGCTGGGACCGCCCATCCAGACTGGAAAAGGCGAGGCGGTTCCATCCGAGAAGCCAGGCTCCAAAGCCTCCGATCAGCAGGGCCATGTCGATCCGCCCCCGCACCGCAAGCAGGCCGGCGAGGCCCAACGCCACAACCCCGCCGGTGACTTTGAAAAACCGCGCCAGAGTAGCAGGGTTCGCATGTGCAAAGTTGATCAGGAACCACCACAGAACCGCAACGGCTGCAATGCCATACAGCAGCATCACGGCTTGCGCTCAGTGATGGCAGTGAGCAGGCCCTGGGCTTGCGCGCTGCCTGCCGTCAACCGAGCAAGGCCCGCGACGCCACTGGTCGCATAGGCGGCTGCGGCGCGCAGGAGTTCGGACAGGGCCTGAGGGGCTCCGGCATCGAACCGGGCATAGGCTCCGCCGCTCAGGCAGGCGATCTCCTGAAAGGCTAGAGCTGCATCAGGGTCGTGCCCCTCATGGAACATAAAGGCCTTGACTCCTAGGAGACCGAGTTCTCCCGCAACGGCACAGAGATCATCAATCGGCTCCTCCATGGCATCGCCAACGTAGACAAGCACCTTTACCGGGGTATGACTCGCCTCTGTCCGAACGTGGTGGAGGACCCGCGCGATCTGGGTTTGACCACCCCGACAGCTGATCTTGGTCATGAGGTCGGTGAGAGCCCGCGGATCCGCGACCCAGCGGGACGTGCGGCACTCGCCGAAACCTCGGAAGTAGACCAGTTGCACCGAGAGGCCGCCTGCCTCACTGGCTGCAGCAAACATCTCGCCCTGGACGCGACAGGCGAGATCCCAGGTCGGCTGCCGACTCATGGTGGCGTCGAGAGCGAACACGAGCCGCGCCCGCGGCGCGTTGCCGGCCAGAGACCCAAGACGCTTGGCCTCTGTCAGGAAGGAATCGATCAGCGAAGCCGGACTGGCACCAGCGGCGAGTGGTCGTGTGAGATCCTTCTTATCAGCCATTGCGTCTCCCTCGTTAGGAATGTGGGACTTGAGGGAATGCCTGTAAATCCGGGGAGTATCGGTTTCAGGTAGCATGCCCTGCTTGCAGGGCCGCCACGATAGACAGGATGAGCCGGAAGCCTGATCGCAGCGCCGACGGTGCGACTGCGATCGAGGAGTGCATGCAATGATTGAGGCATGCCATCTGCCAACTCACGCATGCTGCCGCACGAGCTTACCGGCCGCACCGCCACAGAGCCCGCGGGGTATCAGCTGATATAGTCGACCACTCAGGTGACGCCTCCTTGCCGCCTTACTGCCATGGTTCAGGGCTCTTGGACAAACCTCAACCAGAGGAGACGGCTTGTTCGAGGATCATGGAAGCACGCGGATAGACTTGGCCTGTCCTCGCTGCCAGCAATTGTTCAAGGTCCGGCTGCGGAAGCTGCAGTTCGGTGCTGATCTGACCTGCCGCCTTTGTCGGCATGAGTTCTCGGCCCAAGAGGTGTCAGATCGTATGGAGGTTCAGGAGGCGCTGGCTCGCATGCACCAGATCGTGCAGCAACGCGCGGTCTACAGCTCCCCGAAACGCGACCGCCAGGAGCGACCATGATGGCGCGGTGCAGGGGCACCACAGCGCCCGCTCAAGGCAGTCCGCCCCACATCAGACTGAGAGGCCAGGCGACACCGCAGATGCCGTCGACGCCCGCCTCACGGCTTCCCGTCATCCAACCGTCAGGGTCTTGTGACGAGGTCGATCAGGACGGGCCAGTGGTCGGAGATGCCGCTGCCTGCCTCAAAGTCATAGCGGCGCGGCGACACGAAGCCCTGGCCGTTCGTTTCCACCTGCTGGGCCGAGACAACGGCCGTCCGGAAGCTCCCCAGATTGGCGAACCAGCCCACCGGGCTGGGTCTCTCCGTCAGCAGGCTGTCGGAGACGAGGAAGAAGTCCAGGAACGACCAGGTGAACCAGGACCGGTTGCCGGGCCGTGCATTGCGGAATTTGTTGGACCCGGGCTCGGCGCAGCCGGTCCTGACCTCCGGCGGGACGGTCCAGCGACCCTCGGCCAAGAGCCGCCCAAACAGGTCGCCCTGCGGCTCGTTGCAGGGAAAGTTGAAGTCCCCGCCCGCCACGACGATGGCGTCTGCAGGCAGGGCCGCGCTGAGCGCATTCAGCGTCCGCATCGCGCGCTCGCGGCAGTCGATCGGATTGCCCCCGGACGGGAAATGGACGGCATAGAGGTGAAGCGTGCGGCCATCCGGCAGGGTGAGCGGAGCCGCCACGATGTCCCGCGTGGCCCGGCATAGTTCGGTGTCATTGCCAAAGTCCACCTTGTGGGCCGTGGGCGGAGAGGCCGAGGGCAGGCGCGAGAGGATGCCGACATCGATGCCGCGGTCGAGATCGGTGACGGTCGTGTCGAGTTCGATTGCCGTGGTGTAGCCGAGACCGGCGAGGAACTCCGTGTTCAGACGTGTGAGAATGGCCGGATTCTCGAGTTCGGGCAGGATGATGACGTCGGGCTGCGGACGAACCGCCCGGATCACGTCAGCAATGGCCTGGAGCTTGCGGGCGAGCTTGTCGTCCGTCCAATCGATCGCGATGCACTCGCGGGCGAAGGTCGGGATCGGATTGACCTGCCGGCAGTGGGCTTCGTGCCCTGGGCGGGCGTCCTTCACAGCCTTGGGCAGGAAGGTATCGTCAAACGGATTGGTGGGATCATCGGCGGTGTCGAAGAGGTTCTCGACGTTCCAGGACATCAGGGTGATGGTCCGGAATTCCTGGGCGGATGTTGGGGTCGCGACGGCGCTGGCGATTACACCCAGCAGGATTCGAGCCAGCCATCTCATCCCATGATCCTCCGTGTTCGGGACAGCATGGCACAGGAATGTGACACATCAGCGGAGCCGAGCAGGAGAAGCATGGTCCGAGTTCTCCAACGCGCCTGAGCGAAGCGGTCCCGGTCGGATAGAATGTCCAAGTCACCCTCTGCGATGAACCCCACCTCGCCGCAAGGACAGGGGAACTCGCTATCAGGCCGGCCATTGCGGTGCGTCATTCTCCCGTCATGCGGAGCCGCTAGATCCGCGCCGTGGCCGCTTGGCCGAGGGACGAGGACAGGCACGGATGCACTGCCGTCCTTGTCCCTCACCCAATCCAGCCGTCCAAGCCGCAGGGTGGCGGATCGCCCCGGTGCCAGTATCCTGACCTCAGGTTCTGACCGACGGGAGAGCGCTTGTGGCCGACAGCTATGATGTGGTGATCATCGGAGCGGGGCATAACGGCCTCGTCTGCGCCTGCTATCTCGCCGCCGCCGGCCTAAGGGTGAAGCTGGTCGAGCAGCGCTCGGTCGTCGGAGGGGCAGCGGTGACCGAGGAGTTTCGTCCGGGCTTCCGCAACTCGGTCGCGTCCTACACCGTCAGCCTGCTCAACCCGAAGATCATCCGCGACCTCGATCTGCCCCGCCATGGCCTGCGGATTGTCGAGCGGCGCCTGGCGAATTTCTTCCCGCTCCCGGACGGACAGTATCTCAAGACAGGCGAGGGTGTGACGCGCGCCGAGATCGCCCGCTTCAGTTCGCACGACGCCGAATGCTACGAGGCTTACGCGGCCGAGATCGAGGCAATCGCGGATGTGCTGCGCGACCTGACCCTGCAGCAGCCGCCCAATCTCATCGATGGAGGGTGGCGTGCCGCCCTGTCGGAAGGCTGGAGGGCGCTCAGCACCGGCAACCGCCTGCGCCGGCTGTCCATGACCCAGCGGCGGGCGCTGCTTGACCTCTTCACCAAATCGGCGGGCGTTTATCTTGATGGCTGGTTTGAGGCCGACTGCGTCAAGGCCGCCTTCGGTTTCGACGCCATCGTCGGCACTTTCGCCAGCCCGTACACGCCCAACACGGCCTATGTCCTGCTGCACCATGTCTTCGGCGAGGTGAACGGCAAGAAGGGCGCCTGGGGCCATGCCATCGGCGGCATGGGGGCGATCACCCAGGCCATGGCGAGTGCCGCGCGCGAGCGTGGGGTCGAGATCGAAGTCGATGCACCGGTCCGGGAGGTGATCGTCGAGAAGGGCAGGGCGGTGGGCATCGTGCTCAAGGATGGCCGCTCCGTTCGCGCTCGGGTCGTGGCCAGCAACGTTCATCCGAAGCTCTTGTTCGATCGGCTCGTGCCGGAAGGGGCGTTGCCACCGGACTTCCTCGCCCGCATGCGGCGCTGGAGGTCAGGCTCCGGCACCTTCCGCATGAACGTCGCTTTGTCCGAGCTGCCGAGCTTCACCGCGCTGCCCGGCCGCGAACCGGCCGATCACCACACTGCCGGCATCATCATCGCTCCGTCGCTCGCCTACATGGACCGCGCCTATGACGATGCCAAGCGCGGGGGTTGGAGCCGCGAGCCCATTGTCGAGATGCTGATCCCGTCTACTCTCGACGACACTCTGGCGCCGCAGGATCGGCACGTGGCGAGCCTGTTCTGCCAGCACGTGCAGCCGGCTCTTTCCGGCGGCCGCTCCTGGGACGATCACCGCGAGGAAGTGGCCGACCTGATGATTGCGACGGTGGATCGCTATGCTCCTGGCTTCCAGCAGAGCGTGCTGGGACGGCAGATCCTGAGCCCGCTCGATCTCGAGCGCACGTTCGGGCTCGTCAGTGGCGACATCTTCCACGGCGCTCTTTCGCTCGATCAGCTCTTCAGTGCCCGGCCGATGCTCGGCCATGCCGATTACCGGGCGCCACTGCCCGGCCTGTACATGTGCGGCTCGGGCACGCATCCGGGCGGTGGCGTCACCGGCGCACCGGGCCACAATGCGGCGCAGGCCATCCTTGCCGATATCGGTCGGCGCCGATCCAGACGAGCCTGATGCGAGAGTGTCCGGAGTTCGTTTCGACCGCCCGCTATCGTCACGTGAGGCCGCCAAACCTGTGGGGGCCTACTTCTGGGCGTCGAAGAATTCAGCCACCGTGTCTACTTCCGGGTTGTCGCCCAAGCAGACGAAATCCAGGGAATCTTCCGGAACCTCCTCCAGGCTTTTGATCACCCGCGGCTTCTTCTCCCGATCAAAGTAGGGCAGCAGGCTTTCCTCATCTGCATCGCCATGACCCTGGTCCTTTAGAGCAAGGAGAAGGCTGTCGACATCCTCCGCCATGGCGAAGATCACCAAGGGCTCCCCATCGACAGTGACATTGAGGCGATACAGTTTCATGGCTTGCAACCCTCGAGGTGCTGATTGCCCCGGTTGATCCTTGGGTGGCCTAACGCGCAATCCAGATCCACCAACCGGCCAGTCAGTCGCGTCCAGTGAGACAGGGGCTTGCCCCGTGGGCCGCCCACAAAAGCTGAGTCATTCTATTCAGGGGTTGGATCTCCAACCTCCGTCCGGGACACCTTGCCGGTCAATCTGACCATCTATGACAAGCGAATGAAGCAGCATCGGCCTCAAAGCTCGGCGTCAGAGAATTGGCGCACGACTGATCCACTTGGCGTTGACCGCGTTCCTCCAATGGAAAATCATCTATCGCTCCCACCCTGCGATGGTCCTCATCGGGGGCCGGGACCTCCTTGGATCAGGCCGATGAGTGACGAACTCCATAGCGGACATGCCTATCAGCCCGAAATGACGGACCTGCGCGCCCTGTTCCAGCAGGCGCCCGGTCATATGGCCGTGCTGCGCGGGCGGGACCATGTCTACGCCCTGGTCAACGACGCCTACCGGCGCATCGTCGGCGAGCGCGATTTGATCGGCAAGCCGGTGCGCGAGGCCCTGCCCGAGCTCGCGGGGCAGGGCTTCTTCGAGCTGCTCGACCAGGTCTATGCCACCGGCAAGCCCTTCGTCGGCCACCGGATGCCGGCGAAGGTCCAGCGGCAGGTGGACGGGCCCGCCGAGGAGATCTTCGTTGACTTCGTCTACCAGCCGATCATCGGGGCCGACGGGCACGTCTCCGGGATCTTCGTCGAAGGCAGCGATGTCACCGCCCGGGTTCGGGCGGCCGAGTACCAGCAACTGCTGCTCAACGAGCTCAACCATCGGGTCAAGAACACGCTCGCCACGGTGCAGTCGATCGTCTCGCAGACGCTGCGCAACGCACCCACACCCCCGGAAGCCCGCGCCATGATCGAGCAGCGGATGATCGCGCTGTCCCGCGCGCACGACGTGCTCACCCGCGAGAAATGGGAGGGGGCGGACCTGCGCGCGATCGTCGACCAGGCGCTGGCGCCGTTCCGCGAGCCGGGGCATGAGCGTTTTCATGTGCGCGGGCCAGGGTTGCGGCTGTCGCCGCGCACGGCACTCGACCTGGCGATGGCCCTGCATGAGCTGGGCACCAATGCCCTCAAGTACGGCGCCTTGTCGGCTCCCGCTGGCGCGGTGGATCTCACCTGGCTCTTGGACAGCCACATCACGCCGCCGCATCTCAAGCTGCGCTGGAAGGAACGGGATGGCCCGCCGGTCGCGCCGCCCGTCCGCCGCGGCTTTGGCACAAGGCTGATCGAGCGCAGCCTGGCCCAGGATCTCGGCGGTGCGGCCAGGATCGAGTTCGACCCGGCCGGCGTCATCTGCACCGTCGACACGCCGCTCACTGACCCAGGGGAGATTGCGCCTCCACGTCAGCGCGAAGCCGCGGCATCACCTGCCTGACAGAACACATGGATGGACAGTGCCGCCCGGTCGCTCGGATTGCAGGCTCGAGCCGCTCATCACGTCCGCTCAGGAGGACGGCGCAGGATCTGCTCGAAGCGCTGGCGCATGACCGCGTAGCAGCCGCAGACCGCCTGTTCGAGGCCGGGGCGATCCGTAACCGTGATGACGCCGCGCCCCTGTTGAATCAGGCCCGCATTCTGCAAGGAGCCGGTGACCAGGCTGACAGTGGAGCGCTGCACGCCGAGCATCCGGGACAGGTGGTCATGCGTCAGGGGCAGAGTCTCACGGCCGACGCGGTCGTGCAGGGTGAGCAGCCAGCGGCAGCAGCGCGCCTCGACACTGTGCACGGTGTTGCAAGCCATGGACTGCAACGCTTGCGCTATCAGCGCCTCGATGAACCGGAGGCAGATTTCCCGGACCGCCGGTCGGTCCCTCAGCACGCGCCGCAGAGTCTCGGTGTCGACACGGGAGGCAGTGCCGCTGATCTGGACCACGTAGCGTCCGAGCGACCGGCAGGTCGCCAAGGCGCTGGTCAGACCGAGCAGGGCCTCGCGCCCGAACACTGCCACCTCGACGGTCTTGCCGTCGGTCAGTACAGTGATGAGTGAGATCACCGCGTCGTGCGGGAAATAGGCGTAGGGCATGTCATCGCCGGTTTCGTAAAGGATCATGCTCTTCGACAGCTTGACCGTCTCAAGATGCGGCTCAAGCGCAATGAACTCGTCAGGCGGGAGCATTGCCAGAAGCTGGTTGAAGTGATGCTCTGAGCGCCTCGAAGACTTGGCCATGGCCAATGCCTTTGGTTCTCAAGGGAAGAGCCCGACCAGGGATGACAAATGGATCAGCAAAGGCGGATTGGCATCCGACTTCGCGGCAGAATATCAGCGGTGCCGTTTTGGGACCATCGCCTCGGGAAGACGCTTGGCAGCGCTGGGAGCAACAACGCCCTAGCCGTTAGCCGTATGACTGGTGCGACAGGCTCTGATCACACTGCAGTTCGAATGGATGAGCATGCGCATTGCTCACGCTGCTGCCGCCGCCATGCGTCGCCTGACTTCTCCCACCTTCTTGCAGGTGCCCGCCGAAGTCGAGGCCCGTCGCCCGTCGGGATTGGCCCTCAAGGAGCGATCGTCCTCTCGAGCATTTGTCTTATCAGCGACAACGGCAACGTCGTTCTTACCTTCTTCACCGAGCAATAGGAGTGGTGGGTTCCGCCGACCTCCCTGGCCGTCTACCGGATGGCCCAGGCCTGCGACGTCGCCGTTCATGGACTACCAATCCTACTGGCAGATGCGATAGCGGTCGCTTGACCCATGCTGCTCAAGGTCGACATGAAGATGATCGTGATGCGCCTCGTCCGAGCCAGGACCGAGGATCGTCGTGAACCAGCCGCAGGCCGCGGTCCGGAGGGCCGCGAGCGCCGGATCCAGTGCGGTGTCGGATTCAGGCTTGATCCGCAGGGTCGTTCCATTGGCAAGCTCGAAACCCGCGATATCGATCGCCAGCCCTTGCGCATGGGCCGAGAGCTTGCCCGTCGTCGCTCGGTTCCGGTTGCGGCACTCGAAGCCTGGGCCAGTGCGGACGGCCCTCAATTCTGTCCCCTTGATGCCGGCGACGAGCGGAGCGACGAGATCGCCGATCCAGTGCCCGAACGGCCCGGCAAAGCGGCAGGCCAGGATAGGCTGATCGGTCAGCCGAACGGTCGACTCGTGCCGGGTCGGTACTGGCACGGCCCTGAGGCGCACCGGCGTCTCAATCCGGCAGAGCTCATTCGAGACCCGAGGTTGCTCAGCGGGTTCGACCTCAAATCCGGCAGCCTGCAGTCCGGCCAAGCAATTGTCGGCTTCCGGGGCGGCCTCAGGCTCCCTCGGTGCCACCTCAGCCTGAGGCCGTGACACAGAGGGTGTCGTGGGGGAGGTGGGTTCGGTGGGCCGCGGGGGCGGCAGAGGTGGAATGGGCTGCGCCATGGTGGCTTGGGCGATCATCACAGGAACGACGGCCACGACGGCTCTGTACAGCATCAGTTCCTCCGGTCCCCGGCAGTCCAACGGCCCACCGAGCTGAAGGGTTGCAGGCTATCCAATTCGGTTCGGGATCCCCAACTAGGTCGTATGAGTCAGGAACTTCGCCGACAGGAGCCGCTCCCGGCGACCACAGGCCACGCGGCAATGCCAGAGATTGCCCTCTCCGATGAGGATCGCGAGGCGCTGCGGCAGGCCGTGCTGGCGCTCGAGGAACCGAGTTACGCTGCTCGCCTGTCGGCCTTGGCGGGGCGGCCGATCGAGCTGCTTGGCCAAGCGCTTCCTGTGCCGGTCTCCGACCTGATCTCGAAGGCGACGCACGCGGCGCTCACCCAAGCTCTGCGCTACGCGCTGAAGACAATCCCGAAGGAGGGCAGGGATCCCGAAACCCGCGCCCATAAGGCGCTTGCGGCCCTGTCCGGCGCCATGGGTGGGGCGCTGGGCGTCTCGGCGGTTTTGGCGGAGCTTCCAATTTCGACGACGATCATGCTGCGGTCCATCGCCCGGATCGCCCAGAGTGAGGGCGAGGACCTCAAGGATCCCGAGACGGCGCTGGCCTGCGTCCAGGTCTTCGCCCTGGGCGGGCATTCCGGATCGAACAATCTGCACGAGGCGGGCTACTTCGCCGTGCGGGCCGCGATGGCGAAGTCCGTCACCCGTGCCCTGCAGCAAATGGCTGGGCGCGGGGTCGTCGACGAGAGCGCCTCGGCCCTCGTGCGCCTGTTGGCCCAGATCGGATCCCGGTTCGGATTGGTTGTTTCCCAGAAAGTTGCCGCGCAAGCTGTGCCGATCCTCGGAGCGATCGGCGGCGCAGCCGTCAATGCCGCCTTCGTGGATCATTTTCAGAGGCTTGCCCGCGGGCATTTCACGGTGCGCCGGCTCGAGCGGATCTACGGCAAGGGAACCGTCCGGCAGGCCTACGACCGGATTCGAGCAAGCACGCACATCTGAGGACCGGAACAGGCGACGGACACCAGCAGTCACGCCCTTGTCAGCACCATGCAATCCAGCACCGCCCCATAGCGGCAGGCCGTGGCTACCAGCACAAAGGTATGCCAGAACGCGTTCTGAATGCGCAGGCCATCCCGTACGTGGAAGACCAAGCCCACTGTGGAACGGAGGGCTCCAGCAGCCAGGCGAGTAAGGGTCGAGCCGGGCAGGACGCCTAACACGGCCTCGTATGTGATGATGCCACTCCAGCCGAGGAGCAGGTGGAGCAGGATCGCGAGCCGATCAAACCGGCCCGGCAGGCACAGCTTCAGGACTACCCCGATCACGGAGCCCATCCAGATACCAACCAACAGGGCCCGGGCAAGCGACGCCATTGCGGCATCCCCCATATCTGGAGCATCATGGCACACGAAAAGGTCAGGGCCGTCGCGATCTTGCGGCCTGCCGCCTGCACGGCGGCAGGAGAGTGCAGGTCAAGCCTCCAGCGGGCCTCGATGCGACCCGAGCTTAACCTGAATCATGTCAGGTGGCGAAGACTGCAGCGCGGATGGCCGCAGCTGGAGTGCAGATCCGATCCGGTGCTGGTAAACACTGGCCGTGGAGGTGAGCCTCTCGCGGGCCGAAGCTTGGAGATGGCGATCAACATGAAGGCCGATGCTACCGCGCCGCGGGAGCGGGCCGCAGCAGGCGCCGGTAGAGGTCCATGACCCGGCCGTAGCACTCGCAGGCGGTTTCCTCCAGGCCCTCCCAGTCTGTCACGGTGATGCTTCCACGGTTCTGCCGGATCAGCCCAGCGGTCTGGAGCGTTCGGATCACCACGCTCACCGTCGAACGTTGTACGCCCAGCATCTCGGCCAGGAACTCGTGAGTGAGCGGCAGCGTGTCCTGTTGCAACTGGTGGCGCAGCATGAGGAGCCAACGGCAGCAGCGCGCCTCGACAGGATGTACGGCATTGCAGGTGAGAAGTTGGAACGTGTGCGCGAGCAGGACCTCGGTATTACCTCAAACCTGACGGGTCCCTTCAAGGGCGAGCCTGGCAGCGGCCATTGGTAAGGCAGGCGTCGACTAAGGCGTCGAGCGCACGGGCGGGGGCGATGTTGCGGGAGTTGCGGTGAACCATCCCAGTCACGATTGGCACGGTCCGCAAGGAACCCGAAAGTGCTCAAGCAGGGAACACCGAACGTACCCAATCGTCAGGGAATTTCGCTGTTTGACCTCTTGCAGACGCTCCACTGCAGAGGCGCATGCTGGCATGCTGAGGGATGCCGGTCGCGTTCCATTCCATAAAAATTAAGTACGAGCATTGGCACGTTCAGGTCCCGCAAGAAGATGCTCCTCAAGGGTCGCAACCGGTGGGAAGGACACACAGTCTGCGACGTCAAAGAGCACGTCGAATGGCTCAAGGGGTCGGACCGTGAAGGCGATGGCCTCAGTCCGATGTTCTTTCTTGATCTTGGTTCCAAGGGTGCAGTGAGGAATCCAAGCGCCTGGCCGGTAATGCGGATGGCACTTTGCCGGGTCAACGCAGGCGTGAACAGCGGCATACGCCTGGGCCAATGCCAGAGAAGGACAAGGCTCCGCCCAGAGTACCAACGGATCGCCGTCAAAGAAGCACAGGCGCGTGAAGGTGAGGCGCAAGGCCGGGACTTCCATAGCGGCCCTCCGGAGAGCCACCTTCAGTAGATCAGGATCGATATCCGGATAGATGGCCAGAGTGACATGCGGCGGGTAGTTGAGAGCCGCCATCGACGGCGCTGCCTCGTAGAGCGACGCCTGATCCCATAAAGCTCTGATAGGATCGGCGGTGCGGTTCACTGCTTTGAGACTGATCGCCCAGGTCATGACGCTCCATCGATGGGCTTATCGGAAAGTCGCGGACACTCTTCTCGCGTGGGCGCGAGGTTGCCAGGCAGAGCCTATACCATTCTGCGAGGAACAGACACGAGGCGTTCTGATGCGTCGTCCCGGACCACTGATACGCACACGAGTTCAGCGTGCCTGTCGAGGGTGCCTTCAACACCATGGTGCCCACGGTGGACGGGGCTCTCGACGGCTTAATTGGGGGCTGGAACCGGCAAAAGCGGTCCACAGCCGTTTAGGTCATGTCGTTGGAACACAAACCTAGTCCCGTTGGACGCATGCATTTAGCACCCAACATGGCCCCATGCGCCGGCGTCAATCCGTAAGGTGGATGGTCCTGTCCTTGCATATATCCAAGTCCGGAAGGTCGGCCGTTGAATCGTCCTCGAAAGTTGCGGCGACTGCTACGGTACAGCCAGACACCTTCGGCAGCTTCAAAGTGGCTTTTGTATTGGGTGCGAGCGGCTTCGCCAGGCTGGCCGACTGCCCCTCTACGCCAACAGACACCCTCGTGGCCGGCACGCCCCGGGAGTTGGTAATGAGAACCGTCGAGGCAGGTTTCGGCTTTGATGGCGCTGCAATAGCAGCGGTGCCAGCGAGCAGGAGGCTGGTAGTTGTAAGGATGCGAACGATCATGACAAATCCTCTCGGTGCTATTGGAGATGCATTGTAAGCTCGGGAATACCCAGGACCCCGTCTGTAAAATCAGCCGCTGCACATGGGACTCGCGGCACGGCCCAACTCAGCCAAGGCTCACCGTCTTAGGGGCAATCACCACCGAAAGAGCGTCCGTTGGCGCTCATGGGAGGCCCCCCTGCACGACCCGTTTCAGAAAAACAACGACCGTGCTATCGCGGCACATGACAAGGCTGCACCCGAGAGATTAACAAACTGTTAACGATGCGAAGTGTCATGCTCAACATAGCAGTAAGACTACCATAGCCGGCACCGAGATTCGGCTTCCACGTTTCCGACGATGCCGTTGAGAGGGTTCGATGACCGGCAAAGATCGAAGCCGTATCAGCAATATTACTGAAGAAGCAGGCTCGCATTCCGCAAGTTGCGGCAGTCGGTGTTCCGCCACTGAGCGCCCAAAAGCCACCTGAGGCGCCCCGCGGCAAAAAACTGACTGTCGTCAGTGAACTGGATCCAGCAGCCTTGCGCCAGTTGATAAAGTCAACGGAGACGCCAGTGGGGTAGACAACATCCCCGCGGCTCGCGACAGCTCTACGCGCAACGCCGAGGACAAGTTGCGAGACTGACTGGGTGCCTAAGAGGCCGGGCGCGACGGATTAAGCATCTCATGCAGCCTTGCAAGAATGAGATCCTCCTGTGTAAGGATCCTGTTACGGTATCGGTTGCAGGCTTCGCGTTAAAAAGCGGGATTGCGCGTAATTTTCGCGGACAGTCTCATGCGCATAAAGGCCCATTCTCGACTACGTAGTCATGGAGAGCGACAGCAAAGGAGATGAAGGATTTGTTAGGATTTCGGAGGGAGTTTGTTTGCCGTCGTGACAAACCAGTTTGCCTTATCTTCGCATGAGATCTTGCGCCTCCAGCAGAAGGCATCGCGCATGAGCAAGACGAAGCCCGACACCAACCATTCCCTGCACCCTGCTCTAGAAGAGTTGCGGCAAATACTTGCCAGAGAGCAGACGCTAGAAGGATTTCGGAATCGCTCTGGGAATGAACCGGCCGCACCCACCAGACGCGTCACCGAACGAGAGGCAAGGAAAGCGGCTGAGAAGCGGCGCTAACCTTCCGACAGCCTTAGTTTCATAACCGGCTTTGAGCGAGGTTCGTAACCACGTCGACGTCTTCGACGATGAGCGTAGGCGATGCCCGCACCAGCCGGCCCCATGCCTGAGGAGCTTGCGCTCGACAGCTCAAACGTCAAAGCCTACCGCTCGGCATCAGGCGGAAAAGGGGGGAACTCGCGCAAGCGGTCGGCGTCTCGCGCGGCGGCAGAACAACGAAAATCCTTTGCCTGGCCGATGGTCGTGGCCGGATCCTTGCCGTCGCGCTGACGCCGGGCAACATGGCCGACATCACGATGGCGGTGCCGATCCTGGAGGCACTGGCGCCCACCAAGCGGCTCATTGCTGACAAAGCCTATGACGCGGATCGGCTCCGAGCGTGGCTGCAAGACAAAGGCATCGAAGCTGTCATTCCGGGCCGTGCCGCTCGTGCCGTTGCCTATCCACTCAAGCGCGCAGCGTACCGCCACCGTAACGTCATTGAGCGGATGTTTGGCCATCTCAAGAACTGGAAGCGCATCGCAACACGATACGACCGGCTGGCTGTAAATTATCTCGCCGCCATCGTCCTCGTCGCGATCGTGACTCAATGGCTTGGGTGAGTCCTCTACCTAATTCGACAGAGGTTTACCGCGCGGGTCCGTCCCGGCATGCAGCCTAAGCGTCAGTTCATGGACGCTGGTGGAACCGGTCGTTTCATCGGGTGAGATCTTGCGTGACGGATCGGCCCCAGTCGCATTGCTTGCAGAGCCAACAGGACGTGGCGCCGGATCAAGTGTCGACAGAAGGCTCGGGTCGAAGAGTTCCTCGTGGATCGATCCATCCACGCGAATGACCGTTTTGATGCCGGTCTCGGCATCAAGGGAGATCGACCGGATTGCAGCTCTCGAGGAGCTATCTGGTCCGGCAGTTTCAGCAGGGTCACGGGGGTCCGGCGCTGTTGGAGGGGTTGCTGCTGGTTGCGCTGCCGCGATAGCCACTGCGGCCGCGGTCGCACGCTCATTGACGCCGGCGGTTTCGCCAGCCTGCTCGTTGGCGGGTTTTGCGACACTTTCGGCTTTGGTGGCCTGCACGGCCCGTTGGCGCTTGCCGATCGCCGCGTCCTGTTCCGCAATGATCTGCTGCAATTGCGCCTGAGCCGCTGCCGCCTCCCGTTGTGTTTGCGACCCAAAGATCGTAACCAAGGGATTGCTCGCTCGCTCCGCCGCCGCCTGCGCTGTGGCAGCCTCAGCGGCCTTCGCCGCTTCGATTCGCTGATGGGCATTCGCCGTCTGCTGACGGTTGTTGGTATCATACGAATACCGCTCGCCGTTGATCTCGTAGAAGACGGTTTTAGCCTCGACAGCACCGAGGATGGCTCCGAGAGCGACAACGGAAGCCCCGAGTGTCGTGAGTACCTTGGTCATTTCCTATCCTTTTTCCAGCAACGGTAAGATTCGGTTAGGGATTGCGGCAACTCTATGGCGCCCTGCCTTCGGGTCTACGTCGCCTGCTGAACGAAACTATGGGGGACGCGGGTTGTGACACTTCAGCAAGATGGTGCGTGTCTCCGATCCGCGTACGGGGTGAGTTGATGGAAATGTCCTGGCTGTGCCCACCCGCACGCCGAATCTGCGACACGTCCCTTGATGACGACGGTCGCGAGCTGGCCAAGGCCGCTTCAGATTACTTAATGTAAAAGGGTGCTCCTGACGCCCGGTTTCTCGTAGAGACGAAAACGATCGAGCCTGTCCGAACCCACGGTGGAACTTCCGAATGTTCTTGAGCTCTTCGTGGCCGAATGCGTGATCACGGATATCTCAGCCACATGCCATGGGCAGCTTGGCCTGAAAGCGTCACATTCGTGCGCGACCTCGGTGGTGACGCTTCGTTTGCCATTCCTCCACACAAGGACAGAGATGCTCAGACCTCTTGTGCCCTTGTGCTTGCGACCTCAGACTTCGCTCAGGCCTATGACCGGGCCGACATCATCCAGGAGCTTTGTCGCCCTGATGGGTGCGACGAGTTCGCCATCCTGGCGGCCTCCCCTTTGACGAGAGGAGGGGAGGGCAGGCTCATGCAGACTCGGGGGACGACTTTCCACCTGGGGTCATTTGGACGCCGGGCACTCAGCGAGGAGACCAGGTCGACCATAGCTTTCGACCTTGCGCTGTTCTTCACGAAGGAGAGCCGTGAGATGGCTATAAATTGACGGCGGCAATTCACCAGCAGTCGAGGCTTTCCGCTGTTGTAGTGATACCACAAGCACCCGTCGTGTGTTCGGGTGCACATCGTCCAGTTCGTGAATCGGCTTTGATCCTGCATCCTACCTGCTACTTTCCAGCAGCTTCAGAGCAGATTTCCTTCCTTCGAGCCAATCTTCCATGCCTTTCCGATCCTTCAGGCTTGTGACCGCCGCAAGCATCCTGGCGCTGTTCATGACCAATGTTTGGGCCCAGGAACCCATGCCCCGGCAAGCCCATGTGGAGGGCGCCATCGTGGCGTCCAAGGGTGGCGAGGAGATGCGCTTCGTGAGGGAGGATCTCTGGCGCGCCGCCCGGCTCCGGCAAGGCCTCGTCGGGGGCGATACGCTGCGCACCAACGCGATCGGCAACCTGGCCATCCTGTTCAACGACCAGACCCAGATCCGCGTCGGGCGCAACTCGACCCTGACCGTCAACGACGTGGCAGGAGGCGCCAGCGGGAATACGCAGCTCAGCCTCCAAGGCGGCAACATCTGGGCCCGAGCCGCCCGCGGCGGCTCGGGTGTCGATGTTAGGACGCCAGCGGCAGTCGCCGCGATCCGCGGCACCGATTGGTCTCTCTCGGTGGATGGTTCGGGCAAGACCTCGCTGGTGGTGCTCGAGGGTGTCGTCGACCTCACCAATCCGCATGGCTCAGTAACGGTCCGCCAGGGGGAGGGGGCAGTGGCTGCCATCGGACAGGCTCCCACCAAGTTCGTGCTCGTCAGCCCCAACGATCGCGAGCAGATGATGTTCTACATGTCGATGCGGGAGGTGTTCATCAACCTCCCCACATCGAGCCTGGGGCAAAAGGAGCTTGATGTCCTGACCTCCCGCATTCAGGCGCGTACCCCCGGGGACCGCACGGCTGAGGATTGGCTCACTCTTGCCGAGAGCCTCATGGTTTCGGAAGGCCGGCGCGCTGCGACGGGTTCCCTCGCGGAGGCACGCAAACGCCCGATGACGAGGGCGCAGCGCGCACGCGCGGATTATCTCGAGGCGCTCATCGCCGGTGCGGACCGGGAGTGGCAGAAGGCCATCGAGCTGTTCGTCCGCGCCAGACCCGGCTTGGATTCGCTGCGTCGCGGCTGGGCCGAGTACGGCCGCTACGCGGCTGCATCCATGGCCGATCCGAAACAGGTCCAGCCTCTACCGAAGGTTTCGGTCAACGATCCCAGGACTGCGGAGATCAGCATCTACCTTACGGCCTTCAGGCAGGATTTTCAGGCAGCGGCAGCCGAGGCGGCTGTTGCCGAAAGGCGCTACCCTAAGGATGTCGGCATCGCTTTGATGTCGGCCTCCTTTGCCGAGAATCTCGGTCGCCGCGAGGACATGTACGCGGCCTTTGAGCGGGCCCGGGTGATCGCCCCAAACGATCCTGACGTGGTCGCCTTCGGGGCATCCATCAAGGCCGATTATGCACGCGACATCGATGGGGCGCTTTCCGACCTCTATCGGGTCGCTGGCACCGATCCGTCCTTTGCGCTCCTGAACCAGATCGCCCTGCTCGAGGCTGGGCGTGGCGCCGTCGTCGAAGCCGAAGCCGCCTATCGGCGTGCCATCGATATGGAGCCTCAGAATCCGATCACTTACGTCAATCTGGCGCTGTTCTTGCTCGATCAGAGTCGGGTCGAGGAGGCGGGCACCCTCATCGACAGAGCGCTGGCCCTCGATCCGCCGACGGCTTACTCGGCCCGCGGGCGCTACCTGTTGCAGAAGGGGAGCATGGCTCCCGCCATTGAGGCCATGCTGGCAGGATCCGCCGTAAACCCAGCCCGTTCCAACGATCAGTTGATCCTGGCCGATGCCTATTTCCAGAACGGCGAATATGAACTGGCCCAGCAGACTCTCGACAATGCCGACAGGCTCGACCCGAGATCGCCCATCGTCCCGATCGTGCGCACGGCCTTCGCCTTGGATCTCTATCAAGCGGATGAAGCGATCCTCGCCGCGCGTGAGGCCCTGCGGCGCTACCGGGCCCGCGGTGGCGACTATTCCGGCATTTCTGTCACCAAGCAAACGGGATCCTATCCGGTCCAGGCCTACAGGTTTATCAATCTGCATGATTGGGGGCGGTTCTATGCCGACCGGACGTTCGACCCGTTCGAGGCGCAGGGATATTTCGACCAAGCGATCGCCAATCGTCCCGGCTTGTTCACGAATGAACCGACGCTCGACACGGCTGAAGGCACCGAACTCAACAGCCATGCCCTGAACCTCTCGTTTCAGGGGCTCCTGCTTGACCCTCTGGCCGTCGCCGGGCGCATCGGGTGGTATGATCCGCTGCGCCGGCCGTTTCTCGATTCCGAACTCAGCGGCAGCGCGATCACCCGTGGCGGGAAGATCGGCTGGGCTTCGGGCGTGCTCGTCAACGGCTTCTCGAACGAGCCGGTGCCCATGAGCTTCAGCCTCTCCGCGAACGCCGAAAGATTGCGGGGAGATCTGACCGCTGACAACGAAAGCGGACGCAGCATCACGTTCAGCCTCGGCACCGCCCCGACCACAGAGGACCGCTTCATTGCCATGGGATGGGCGACTGAAGCCAAGCCGGGCCTCACCGCTCTCAACCGTCCCGACCTCATCCAGCATGATGAACGGGACGCGATGAACCTTTTCGGCATGGCCGGATGGAGCCATACCTTCGGTTACCGGAACGTCCTCTCGGCCGCAGTCTTCGGGACGCGAAACGACACGCTCGATCGTGGCGAGATAACGAACTTCGACCAATTCCCCAGCCCGGGTGTCGCCGACATCACCAGGATATTGTGGCAGGAGAGGCAACGCGTCGACGGGATCGTCGGAGCGGTGAACCACGCCATTGGGATCGGCGAGTTCAATCTGCGTTATGGCCTGGAGGCCCAGGCAGGTCAGCTCAGGTACAGGGGCTTCAGCGATACCCGTTTCACTTACGCCAGCGGATTCGAGGAGGATCTCAGCGACGCCGTAGCCTCCGAGAGCCCTTTCCGGGGCGGCCGCGTCTACGCCGATCTGTCATGGCGCCCGAACGATCGCTTCGAGGCGCAGGCAGGCATTCACCGCACGTTCCTCGACGTGCAATACGACAGGCCTGATATCTGGATCTCTCCGCGGTTCGGGGTCGGCGTGTCGCCCATGGAGGGCCAATGGCTTCGCGCGGCCTACATCGAGGATGCGGAGTCCTTCCTGACCTATTCGCTGGCGCCGACAACCACTGTCGGGTTGATCCCGAACGACGCCCCCGCAAACGGGCCGACGAAGAGCCTGGTTCTGCGCTGGGACGCGGAATGGACGCCGCACGTCTTCACGGCCCTGGAGTACCAACGGCAGACGCTGCAAGACCTCAGCATCCCGAGGATCAATACCTTGAGCTTCATTGAGGACATCGACGAGGCTCGTGCGGAATGGTTGGCCGCCACCGTCAACGTCTGGCTCGGGCATGGCATCGGGGTCTTCGGCACGATCGGCGGTGCAACCTCGGAAATTCTCGAAGGACGGGGACAGGGCGAACCGGTGCCGTACATTCCGGATCGGTTCGCGCGGGCCGGCGTGACGTTTGTCCATCCGAGCCGCCTGCGTTTCACGCTGACGCAGAACTACATTGGCGAGCGGTCGGGCTCCTATGAGAACGACAGGCTGGATGCCTACTGGACGACCGACGCCGCGATCACATGGGAGACGCCGGATCGGCACTTCCAGTTCGGCATCACGGCGCTGAACCTGTTCGACCAGGATTATGAGTTCGGCTTCTACATCCCTGCTCCGGGCCGCACGATCGCCGCGACAATCAAGGCCCGGCTCTGAACGGATCGCCGATCCATTGAGGCCGCCAATGGGTTAATGGATCCAGACGGGGGTCGGCGGATCGCCGCCTGACCGCTAGACCTGCTCCCGCCTGATGTAGATCGGTTCCAGTTCGTATTGCTTCGAGAAATCGTTGGCCTGGCCGACGGCTTCCTCCATGGTGGAGAGCGGACCGCCCGCGGCAATTGCCGTCCCATCGATGAGTACCATCACCATGAACTCCATCGCGCGTTCTGGCAGTACGACTTCCGCCAGGGTGATATTGCTGTCCTGATCCTCGGGAACTTCGTCGGGCATCAAGATGCGGAGGCCGGGATCGGTCATTGGGGATCCTTTGGTTTGGCGAGACCACGACAGACGGACGACGAGCTTGTATTGGCGAGGGCTTCACAGGGGTGAGCTGCGGAATCCACGGAAAAAGGAATCTCTGGTTTTCACGAGAGCTTGCCACTGGGTTATTCCGGATGCGGAGCTAACTGCGAAAGCGCAGCATATCAGCTTTGGAGAGAGTTCGGTCCTGCGTCGGACCTCCACTCCGGGGTCCAGCAATCTGTCATAACGTATCAGGAAGAGGCCCGTCTGAACAGCAATGGAAGACAATGAGACTGGCCTTCAAGAGCCATCTCCATAGCGAAGTCGGAACGTGGCAAGTGATTTTATCACTGGGAACAACAATGTGCTGAACATGCATGAACGCGCTCTAGTGCCATCATCGGCAGGTTGAGGCACGTTGGTGACGTCGTTGACATGACAAAAGATCCTACAGTTGGTTCTATAATCTTTGTTCAACGAATTTTCCATGTAGCCGCAAAGTTAAAATGTCCTGATCCTGGGTTATCAGGGCAGACGACGAAAGCTTTCGAAAATCACATTGTAGAATCCATCGCCATCAACATCCTGGACTACGTAAGCGTTCTTTTGCCGGCTGGTAACACCCCACCAATCGATCACAGTCATCCCAGTTGTCAGAGGAGAAGTTGTCTCGATCTCGACATTCACATGGAGACCCGAGAACAACCCGGGTTGCAGCAACCAGACAACCGTGGTTGGATCGTGCAACGGGGCTCGGTCAGCTCCGTACTTCTGCCAGTCAAACTGCTTGGCGTAGGTGAGAAGTTCCGCGAAGATCGGGCCAACTTTGTTCCCCATCGTGCGGAAGCGTTCGACGCGATCGGTCGTCATGTGAGCCTTGTGGGTGACATCCAGTGGCATCATCACGACACGGACACCGGAACTCAACACTCGCGCAGCGGCTTCCGGATCCACGTAACAGTTGAACTCGGCTGCCGGGGTCACATTGCCTCCTTCCGAAGAAGCTCCGCCCATCCAGACGATCTGTTCGATCCGCTCCGCTAAGCGTCGGTCCCGTTCGAGGGCACTGGCTACGTTCGTCAATGGACCAAGGGCACAGAGTGTTATTGTCCTCGGCGGCCGGCTCATAACCTCTTCAACGATAAAGTCCGCCGCGTGCTGCGACTGAACCGGCATCGACGGCTCAGGGAGATCATATCCGTCAAATCCAGTCTTGCCGTGTACGTACTCAGCGGTGAATAAAGGACGGGCCAGAGGAGCCTCGGCACCGGCGAAGACCCTGACATCTTGACGCTCGGCAAGCTCCAGGACCTTGCGGACATTACGGAGCGTATGATGAAGCGGAACGTTGCCGGCGACGGCACAGACCCCGAGAACTTCGATCATGGGAGACCCCAGAGCCGTTAAGATGGCGACCCCATCGTCTGGGCCAGGATCAGTGTCGATAATAACCTGCTTCTTCATCGATCTGCGCTCACGAACACCTTCGCCTTCAGCCGTATATACTTGTCATAACACTATTCTAGAGCCCAGAATTTTCGCCTTGAGCCCACGCCTATGTCTGTTGGTCCAACAGGGCGCCTGTTATTCTGCGCCCGTTTGTTACCCCGCCGACACAAGTGCTAACGAGTCAGCTCGAGGAACACCATGGAGGAGTAGCCGGATGAACGATCAGACGTCGGTGTGCCATGACGCAACCCTGGCCCTTCATGCCGGGGCTGGGCCTCGGGAGGTCGGGGCGCCGGCATCCTCGCCCCTGGTGATGGCGACGAGCTTCTTCACTCATCCAGATGCGGTGGGCTTCTCGGCCAATGACCTGAAGGAGGCCGCGCCACATTTCTACACGCGCTGGAGCAATCCGATCCTCGATCAGCTCGAGACCCGCCTCACTGCCCTTGAGAGCGGTGAGGCGGGTCTCAGCTTTGCCAGCGGTATGGCGGCGATCAGCGCCCTGTTCCTGGATCGCTTGGGTGGCGGCGATCACCTGGTTCTGTCCAATGTCTGCTATTACTACTGTGTCATAAACTTTGTGTGGCAGCAGGGACATCGTGGGAGCCTTCGCACGAGAGCGCAGATGAGTTCAGC
>NZ_JAERQD010000058.1 GCF_016735695.1 Microvirga zambiensis WSM3693
CCATGTTGTCGACCTGATGCGAGGCCTCGCTCTCGTAGAGGATATCGCCGTCGAGCCGGGCGCCCGGCCTGAACGAACCGGCCTCGATCCGCCGCAGACGGCAGCCGAGGCCGAAGAGGGAGAAGCGCCGCTCCAGGAGCACCGCATCGCCGTCCGGCAGGAACGCCAGATCGGTGACGGCATAGCCGCCGGAGAGGGCGACCTCGAACGAGCCCTGTCGCGGTCCCGTGAGAATGAAACCCGTGCCGCCCTCGGCGATCCCGACGAGCGCGCCGTTCAGAGGCGAGCGCTGCGGCGCGATGCCGAGTGCCTCGAGGCCGCCATTGCTGGGCAGATCCCGGACTCCCTGCGGAACGGGAATCGGAACGCCCTTCACGATGCTCCCCGCAGCCGTGCGCTCGAACCGGACCACCGCATGGTTGCGCTCGACGCCGACATAGGCGCTGTTGCCGGAGAGCGCGAAGCTCTCGGTGTCGTAATAGCGCGAGCGCCGCATGGGCACGCCATTGGCGAGGATGAGCGGAGAGAGCACCGGACCGGACAGGCCGGAAAGCCTCCCGTCCGAAGTCTCGACACGCGCCTTCAGCACCTGCGCATTGTCGGCAAGCGCGATGATCTCCGCCCCGTTGGCGGAACGCCACAAGCCGGAAAAACCGCCGAAGGCCGAAACCGTCGAGCGCAGGTCGATCCCGGAGCGGAACATCAGGGAGCCGAAGCGGGAGCGGTCCGGATCGGCGGTCGACAGGCGGGCGATGGGCCGCGCCTCCACGTCGATGGCGGTCGCACCCCGGAAGGCCTGCGGACGCTGCGCGAGGGCGACGCCCGTGCAGGCGAGCGTCGCGGCGGCGGCGGCACCGCCGGTCAGGAATTGTCGTCGGGAAAGCCTCAAGCCACGGCTCTGCGGCGGGGTGCGCTGCGGGCCGGCGGGCCGGCATTTTCCTCGAAGAGCTCCGCGAGCTTCTCGGTCATGACGCCGCCGAGTTCCTCCGCATCGACGATGGTCACGGCGCGGCGGTAATAGCGCGTCACGTCGTGGCCGATGCCGATGGCGATGAGCTCCACCGGCGAGCGGGTCTCGATCTCCTCGATGATGTAGCGCAGATGCCGCTCGAGATAGTTGCCGGGATTGACCGACAGGGTCGAGTCGTCCACCGGCGCGCCGTCCGAGATCACCATCAGGATGCGCCGCTGCTCGGGCCGCCCGAGCAGGCGCTTGTGCGCCCAGTCGAGGGCTTCGCCGTCGATGTTCTCCTTGAGCAGGCCCTCGCGCATCATCAGGCCGAGATTCTTGCGCGCACGCCGCCAGGGCGCATCCGCCGACTTGTAGACGATGTGGCGCAGGTCGTTCAGACGCCCGGGATTGGCCGGCTTGCCGTTCTGCAGCCACATCTCGCGCGCCTGCCCGCCCTTCCAGGCGCGGGTGGTGAAGCCCAAAATCTCGACCTTCACGCCGCAGCGCTCGAGCGTGCGGGCGAGGATGTCGGCGCAGGTGGCGGCGACCGTAATCGGACGGCCGCGCATGGAGCCGGAATTGTCGAGGAGCAGCGTCACCACCGTGTCGCGGAAATTGGTGTCCTGCTCCTGCTTGAAGCTCAGGGGCTGGAACGGATCCATGACGATGCGCGGCAGGCGCGCGGGATCGAGCGTCCCCTCCTCCAGGTCGAATTCCCAGGACCGGTTCTGCTGCGCCATCAGGCGGCGCTGCAGCCGGTTGGCGAGGCGCCCGACCACGCCCTGGAGATGGGCAAGCTGCTTGTCGAGATAGGCGCGAAGGCGCGTCAGCTCGTCCGCATCGCAGAGATCCTCCGCATGGATGGTCTCGTCGAATTTCTGCGTATAGGGCTTGTAGTCGGGTCCGCGATGCTCGTTCGCGCGCGACGGCGGGCGCCAGGATTCGCCGGCATCCTCGGAATCCGCTTCCTCGGATTCCTCAGGCATCTCGCCGGAGGGGCCATCGGCCTCCTCCGTCGCGCCGTCCTCCATCTCGTCGCTGGAATCCTCACTCATCTCGACCTCGGCGCGGTCGCCTTGCGCCTCCTGCTCGGATTCGCCCTCGCCCTGCTGCTCCTGCTCCTCGGATTCGGTCTCGTCCTCGTTCTCCTCGTCCTCCGAATCGAGAGCGGCCTCGTCCGCCATGTCGAGGGAGGAGAGCAGCTCGCGGATGTTGCGGGCGAAGCTGCGCTGGTTCTCGATGTTCTTGAGCAGGCCGTCGAGATCGCGTCCGGCGCGGTCCTCGATGAAACCACGCCAGAGGTCGACGATCTTGGCAGCCGACGGCGGGGGCTTCGCACCCGTCAGCCGTTCGCGCACCATGAGCGCAAGGGCGTCCTCGAGCGGCGCATCGGCCCGGTCGGTGATCTCCTCGTATTTGCCGCCGCGGTGATAGCGATCCTCCAGCATGGCCGAGATGTTGGAGGAGATGCCGGCCATGCGCCGGGAGCCGATGGATTCCACGCGCGCCTGCTCGACCGCATCGAATACGGCGCGGGCGGCCTGGCCTTCGGGAGCGAGCCTGCGGTGAAGAGCGGTGTCGTGGCAGGCGAGACGCAGCGCCATGGCATCCGCATTGCCGCGCAGCACCGCCACGTCCTGCGGGGTCAGTCGCCGCGGCGGCTCCGGCAGGCGGGCCTTGTCCTGGCCCATGAGCACCGGACGGTCGGAAGCATAGGCGACCTCGAGATCGGGCTTGCGCGCGATCGCCTTCATGGTGCCGGCAATGGAGCGCTTCAGCGGCTCCGCCGGCGCTTCCTTCTTGTCACCTGGCTTGCGGTTCGAGATGGACATTTTTGCCTGTCGCTTCCGATAAGCCCTCATCCTGAGGAGGCCAAAGGCCGTCTCGAAGGACGAGGGCGCTTCCAGAAAACTCTGGACCCGGCATCCTCGTCCTTCGAGACGCTACGCTCCTCAGGATGAGGATGCCTGATCGTTGATTAGCTCAGCACCATGTTCACGGCGCTTTCCGGCAGTTCCTTGCCGAAGGAGCGCTGGTAGAACTCGGCCACCAGGGTCCGCTCCAGCTCGTCGCACTTGTTGAGGAAGGTGACGCGGAAGGCGAAGCCCGTATCGCCGAAGATCTCGGCGTTCTCGGCCCAGGTGATCACCGTGCGCGGGCTCATGACGGTCGAGAGGTCGCCGTTCATGAAGGCCGAGCGGGTGAGATCGGCCACGCGCACCATCTTGTTGACGATGTCGCGTCCTTCCGAATTCTCCTGATAGTGCTTCGCCTTGGAGAGGACGATGTCCACCTCCTTGTCGTGCGGCAGGTAGTTGAGGGTCGTGACGATCGACCAGCGGTCCATCTGGCCCTGGTTGATCTGCTGCGTGCCGTGATAGAGGCCCGAGGTGTCGCCCAAACCCACCGTGTTGGCGGTGGCGAAGAGGCGGAAGGCCGGGTGAGGCCGGATCACGCGCTTCTGGTCGAGAAGCGTGAGCTTGCCCGACTGTTCCAGCACGCGCTGGATCACGAACATCACGTCCGGGCGGCCGGCATCGTATTCGTCGAACACCAGGGCCACGTTGTTCTGGAGCGCCCAGGGCAGTATGCCGTCCTGGAACGCGGTGACCTGCTTGCCTTCCTGGAGCACGATGGCGTCCTTGCCGACGAGATCGATGCGGGAGACGTGACTGTCCAGGTTCACGCGCACGCAGGGCCAGTTCAGGCGGGCGGCCACCTGCTCGATATGGGTCGACTTGCCGGTGCCATGGTAGCCGGTGATCATGACGCGGCGGTTGCGGGCAAAGCCCGCGAGGATGGCGAGAGTCGTATCCCGGTCGAAGAGATAATCGGGGTCGAGATCGGGCACATGCCCCTCGGCCTGCGAGAAGGCGGGAACTTCCAGATCCGAGTCGATGCCGAAGACCTGTCGCACGGACACCTTCATGTCGGGCAGAAGGGTCGCTGTCTCGGTTTGTGCCGTCATAGGGGCCTCTCGGTCTTTGAAGTGTGTCTCGAAAATGTCATGGGCTTCTTAACCCCCATGACGGAACGGCGCAATTTCCTAATGAGCCTATCGGGCCTGCCTTATAGGTATCGCTTCAGCAGAGCCCGGCGCTTTTGAGCGTGTCGTGCGCCTTGATGATGTCGCGCAGGCGCTCCTCGAAGGAGCGGTCGCCGCCATTGGCATCCGGATGGAACCGTTTCACCAGGGCCTTGTACTGGGCCTTGATGGCAGGCCCCTCGGCCGTCTCATCGAGTCCGAGGATGTCGAGCGCCCGGCGCACGGCGCCCGTATAGCGCGGCCGCTTCGGCTCAGGCTTGGCGCGGCTGGTCCGGGCCTGGGTGAAATCCTCGCCGCGCAGGACTCCAAGAGGGTCGAAATAACCCCAGTCGCGAGGCTCCGCTTTGGCGCTCGGCCCCTCGCTCTGCCCGGAAGAGTTCATGCCCATGGTCCAGGTCGGACGGTGGCCGATGACGGAATCCTTCTGGAACGCCGCAACGGCGGAATCGGACATGCCGGCGAAATAGTTGTACGAGGCGTTGTACTCGCGCACGTGCTGGAGGCAGAAGCGCCAGTATTGCCCTTCCCGGTCCCGCCCTTTCGGCGCACGATACTCTCCCGCGGCCTTGCAGGTCGGGTGCTCGCATACCGGTCCCTTGGCCTCCTGCGGCTCCTCGCAAGAAGGCTTGATCCGGATGCGGTCGAAAAGAGGCGAGTTGAGATCCATGATTCAGCGATTATGAGTGGCTTGAGGTCCTGAGCCAAGGCCCGAGCGCTTTTGGCCGCACATCCGTTCAAAAAGGTTTTACAAATCAGCATGACCCTTCAGCACTGGATCACACGGACATTGCAGGAGAACCTGCAGCCGACCGAACTGACCGTCATCGACGAATCAGAAAAACATCACGGCCACGCTGGATGGCGGGAAGGCGGAGAAACCCATTTCCAGGTTTATATCGTATCGGAAGCGTTCTCCCGCAAGAGCCGTGTCGAGCGCCACCGCCTCGTCAATGAGACCTTGAAAGGTGCTTTCGAGAGGGGGCTGCACGCCCTGGCCATCCAGGCCAAGGCGCCGGGGGAGTAAGGCCGAAATCGACCTAGCGCGTCATGGCCGGGCTTGTCCCGGCCATCCCGATACGATGAGGCGCAGCGCTTCTCCAATCGGGATCACCGGCACAAGGCCGGTGATGACGAGAGGTGCGGCGTCATTTGATCCGCTCGAGCACGCTCACGTAATTCGCCACTGCGGCGCCGCCCATGTTGAAGATGCCGCCGAGGACCGGGTTTTTCACCTGGATGCCTCCCGCTTCCTCGCAGAGCTGCATCGCGCTCAGCGCATGCATGGAAACGCCGGTGGCCCCGATGGGATGGCCCTTTGCTTTAAGACCGCCGGAAGGGTTGACCGGCAACCTGCCGTCGCGATTCGTCCAGCCTTCCTTGACAGCCGTCGCGCCCTGCCCGTGCGGGGTCAGGCCCATGGCCTCGTATTCGATCAGCTCCGCGATGGTGAAGCAGTCATGGGTCTCGACGAAGGAGAGATCGTTGAGCTGGATGCCGGCCTGCGAGAGCGCGCGCTGCCAGGCTTCCGCACAACCCTCGAACTGGATGATGTCGCGCTTCGACATGGGCAGGAAATCCTGCGCATGGGCCGTTGCCCGGAACGCCACCGCCCGCTTCATGCGCAACGCGGTCTCCGTATCGGCCAGAACCAGCGCCGCGGCGCCGTCCGAGACGAGCGAGCAATCGGTGCGCTTGAGGGGACCTGCGACGTAAGGGTTCTTCTCGCTCTCGGCGCGGCAGAAATCGAAGCCGAGATCCTTGCGCATCTGCGCGTAAGGATTGTCGACGCCGTTCTTGTGGTTCTTCGCGGCGATCATGGCGAGCGCATCGGACTGGTCGCCGTAGCGCTGGAAGTAAGTGCCCGCGATCTTGCCGAACACGCCGGCGAAGCCGCCCGGAGTATCGCCGTCCTCCGGCAGATAGGAGGCTTTGAGCAGGATGTTGCCGATCTCAGGCCCCGGCGTCCTCGTCATCTGCTCGACGCCGACCACGAGCACGGTCTTGGCGCGCTTCGCCTCGATGGTCTTGATCGCCTGATGCACGGCGGCCGAGCCGGTGGCGCAGGCATTCTCGACCCGGGTCGCCGGCTTGAAGCGGAACTTGTCGCTCGCCTGGAACACCAGGGAGGCGGTGAAATCCTGGGCGGAGAAGCCGCCGTTGAAATGGCCGAGAACCACCTCGTCCACGTCTTCCGGCCCGATCCCGGCATGCTCCAGCGCCTCGTTGGTCACGCGGACGATCAGGCTCTCGACGCTCTCGGCATCGAGCTTGCCGAAGGGGGTATGAGCCCAGCCGACGATGCAGGCAGTCATGGAAGTCTCCTCGAAGATCGTTGTTGAGGGACAAGGTGGCCCTCTTTGGACCGTTCAGCAAGTCGTGCAAACGATCCGCAGACCTGCATCCAGGTCTTGAGCTCGGCCCTGTCCTGTCGTTCATCGATGAGCGATGCGAATCATGAAGGAGGGTCCCATGCGTCTGTGTGTCTTCTGCGGCTCCAGCAGCGGCCAGGATCCCATCTATATCGAGGCGGCGCGGGCGCTCGGCGAGACGATGGCCGACCAGGGGATCGATCTGGTCTATGGCGGCGCTTCCGTCGGCCTGATGGGCGCGGTGGCCGATGCGGCCCTCGCCAGAGGCGGCCATGTGATCGGCGTGATGCCGCAGGCGCTGGTCGACAAGGAGATCGCCCATCGAAACTTGAGCGATCTGCGGGTGGTGAGCTCGATGCACGAGCGCAAGGCGCTGATGGCGGAACTGGCAGACGGCTTCATCGCCCTGCCCGGGGGCCTCGGCACCTTCGAGGAACTGTTCGAGGTCTGGACCTGGGCGCAGCTCGGCTATCATCGCAAGCCCTGCGCCCTGCTCAACGCCGACGGCTTCTACGACAAGCTCACGGATTTCCTCGACGACGTGGTCGAGCGCGGCTTCGTGAAGCCGATCCACCGCGCCATGCTGATCGTCGAGAACGAGCCGGCGGCGCTGATCGGCGCAATCCGCGCCTACGAGCCGCCCAAGGTCGACAAATGGATCAAGGCCGGCGAGCGGTGATCGAGATCGTCGCCGCCCTCGTCTGCGATGGGAACGGCCACGTCCTGCTCGTGCGCAAGCGCGGCACCGCATTCTTCCTGCAGCCGGGCGGCAAGCGCGAGCCCGGCGAGAGCGATCTGGATGCGCTGGCGCGTGAGCTTCGCGAGGAACTCGGTGCCAGCATCGTCGCGGGATCCGCAAAGCATCTCGGCATGTTCGAGGCTCCCGCGGCAAACGAGCCTGGACGATAGGTGCGCGCGACCGTTTACTCGGTCGCTCTCGCAGGCGAGACCGCCTGCCAGGCCGAAATCGAGGAGCTGGCCTGGGTCGATCCGCGCAATCCGGGCGATATCCTGCTTGCCCCTCTCACGCGCGATACGATCCTGCCCCTCGCGCTTCGCCTTTAAGCCCTGTACGCGCCGACGCCCTCGCCGAGATTGGAATTGTTCGCCTCGCGCACCTTCGCCGCCTCCTCGTCGTAGAGGAAGGGCAGGAAGGCGAAGCGGCGCCCTTCCGTGACCTTGGACACCGCGTGGAGAAGCGGACAGGAGAACACCACCGCGCCGCCCGGAGGAGCCTTGTAGCTGCGCGGGCCGTATTCCGGGAAGCTGACCTCGCCGCCGGCGAAATCGCCGTTGAGGTTGATCGACACGGCGAATCGGCGATGGGCCGTGCCGCTCGTCGTGTTGTCGCGGTGGGCGCGGAAATGCCCGCCATCCTCCGCCGCATAGCAGGAGACGATGTAGCGCTCCATGCGCGAGGGCTTGAAGAAATGCACCCGCTCAATCTCGGGATTGATGCGTCGGATGATGCGATGCTGCACCTGCCGGATCAGGTTCGCATCCTCGATCGTATAATCCTTGCGCCGCTTGTGGTTCGGATCGTGCGCCGCAACGGTCTTGCCGTTGACCTCGCGCATGAATCCGGATTCCTCGCCGCCATGCTGTTCATAGAGACCGATCAGGTGACGGCAGAATTCCGGCTCGAATACATCCGGAATGACAAGCACCGGAGCAGGGATCTCAAAGCCGGCGAACCGTTCGACCGGCGGCAGGTCCCGGCAATAGGCCATCACCTTGGCGCGGTCGCTGCCATCCTCCTCGAACGGGAAGATGGCGCGCACGCGCAAGGTCGGATTGAGCACCATCCAGAAGCGGCGGATCGGCACCGGACCGCCGCCCGGCAGGACGTTGCGCGGCAAGGCGCCGTAGAGGCGCCCGATCAAGCCGTCGAAATCCCAGAAGTGACGGATGCCTGGCAGAACCTGCTTCGCACGCTGCTCCGACTGGTCCGACGGGTCGACGCTCACGCCGAAAAGGGCGAGCTTGTCGTCGTCGAACAGGGACCGGTGCTCCTCCTGGAAGGAGGCGAGCGTCGCGCGGCCGACCTCGTCCGATCCCATCCCGTAGAAGCACAGCACGATGTAGCGCCCGGCGACCGTGTCGAAGCTGAATTGCGGATTGCTGGTCGAGTTCTGCTTGAACCAGGGAACCGGATCGCCGACCTGGAGAACGCGATAGGCGGGCTGAGCATCGGCAGAGGCAGTGGCATCGGTCATGAAACGGTTCCGTTGGACGAAAGATGTTATGTTATTCGTTACCATGCGCGTGCCGCAGCGACAAGCTAACGTTGCGCCAGGAGTAGCAGTGCCACGCCGCCGAGAATCAGCAGCATCCCGAAGAGCTCGCGCCGGGTCGTCGTCTGCGCCATGAAGCGGTGGGACACCGCCTGCGCCATCAGCACCTCGACGAGAGCCAGGGTGCGCACGTTGGCCGCCGTGGTCAGGGCGAAGCCGATGAACCAGAACTGGGACGCAAGCGCGCCGAGGAAGCCGGCCCCGAGCGAGGGGCGCCAGGCCGCAAAGCTTGCCATCAGCGCCTTGCGGTCGAAGGCACCGAGCCAGAGCAGGAGGATCGCGGCCTGCAGGCCCAGCGCCCAGACCAGGGTTGTTGAAGCCCGCATGACCGAGGATCCCTCATCGAGGGACAGGATGGCGCCGCGAAAGCCGATCGCAGCCACCGCAAAGAAGGCGCCGGAGGCGAGACCGGACACGACCGGCTTGGTACCGGACGCCGTCAGGCTCGTGCCCGGCTTCACGGACATCAGCAGCACGCCTGCCGTCGCCACCGCGATCGCGAGGGCCATGGGCAGCGTCAGGTGATCGCCGAGCAGCAGAAGCCCGAAGAGCGCCACCTGCACCGGCTCGGTCTTGGTATAGGCCGTCACCACCGAGAAGGCGCGCTCCCGCATCGCCGAGAGCATGAGCGCGGTCGCCATGATCTGCGTCACGGCGCCGGTCAGGACATAGGCCAGGAAGGTCGCATTCGGACCGGGCACCCGCTCGCCCGTGGCGAGCGCCATTCCGGCAAGGGCGAGCACGGCGAAGGGAAAGCCGTAGAGGAACCGGACCTGGGTCGCGCCCACGGTGCCGATGGTTTCCGTCAGCCGTCGCTGGGTGGCATTGCGCCCCGTCTGAGCCGCCGCTGCGGCCAGGGTCACCGGGATCCAGATTAGGGATGTTGTCATGTCGATCTTCAAACCGCGCGGCTCTTGCCACTCTCTTGCCACGGAATTCCTTAAGAAGGGCAGCCTAAGCAAGCAAGAACCGCCCAACCTAGCCAAGGCCGGGGTTTGGCTCTAAAAATAGCCCAGCTGAAAGGCGGGGCTTTGATCGATCCTCTCCTATCGTTGAACGAAGCCAAGGAGTCGTTCCGTATGAACGTTAGCCGAGCCCTCCGCGTGACAGCCTTTGTCCTGGCCGCCCTGACCGGCGGTTCGGCGCTGGCTGCCGGCGGCCCCGCTCTTGTCGTCGAGCTTGAGTCCGGTCGCGTCCTGCATGCGGAGCGGGCGACCGACCCGTGGTTTCCGGCCTCCATCACCAAGCTGATGACGGCCTATGTCGCCCTCGACAAGGTGCGCTCCGGCCAGCTGTCGATGGAAACGCTACTCACCGTCACCGACGGCGCCGCGGCCCTGCCGCCCTCCAAGATGGGCTTCAAGCCCGGAACGGAGATCCGGCTCGACAACGCGCTCAAGATCATGATGGTCAAGTCGGCCAATGACATCGCTGCGACCATCGCCGAGAATATCGGAGGCTCGATCGACGGCTTTGCGGACCTGATGAACGCCCATGCCAGCCGCCTCGGCATGGTCAGCAGCCACTTCGCCAACCCGCACGGCCTGCCCGACGAGCGCAACCAGACCTCGGCCCGCGACATGGCGGTGCTCGCCCGCGCGCTCTTGCTGGAATTTCCCCAATACCGGGAGCTCTTCGACATCGGCGCGGTCCAGTTCGGCCGCCGCGTCATGCGCAACACCAACGGACTGATCGGACGCTATCCCGGTGCCGACGGGATGAAGACCGGCTTCATCTGCTCTTCCGGCTTCAACGTAGTGGCGAGCGCCACCCGCAGCGGCCGCCACCTCATCACCGTGGTGCTCGGAGCCCCCTCCGCCAACGAGCGCACCATCAAGGCGGCCGAGCTGTTCGACCGCGGCTTCAGCAGCAAGGTGAACTTCACCAATCCGGAACTCGCTGCCCTGCCGGCCTCCGCCAATGCGGCCCCGCCGGACATGCGCCCGGTCATCTGCGACCGCCGCGGACCGATGCCGCAGGAAGAGGACACCCCGGTTGCCGCCGAGACGGACAGCAACATTCCGAACCTCTTCTCCTCCGAGGTCATGGCCTTTGCCGGCGCTTCCGCCGAGAAGCCCCTGCGCACGGTGCTCGGCCCCCGCGCCGCCGTTCAGCCGGAGCGAGTCTGGATCGGCCTGAACCCGCCGTCCGAGGCCGAAATCGCCGCCCAGGCAGCGGCCGAGGCTGCCGCCGAGCAGGCCCGCAAGACCAAGACCAAGAAGGCGACGGCCGGAAAGAAGGAATCCACCAAGCAGACCGACGCGAAGGTGTCGGACGATGCCGATGACGGCGACGATAAGAAGCCGGTGAAGTCAACGGCAAAGGGCAAGGATCAGCCTCGCGCCAGCGTCGCGGTCAAGCCGGTCTCCGGCAATGCCAAGCCGGCTTCGAAGCCCGCCGCCGATACGAAAGCCAAGGCGTCGTCGGACAAGTCCAAGGCCACACCGGACAAGAAGCCGCCGCAGAAGGCCGACGCCTCGTCCAAGCCGAAATCGGTCGCCAACTAGAACATTTTCGGCGAAGTGGATCCGGTTCGCCGTCAAAAATGCGGCAAAGTTAAAGAGGAGAGCTGATTCCACGTAATTGGAAACGGTTCCAGCTCGATAGCCTAATGCATTCACCAGACGCCCGGTTATCGACCGGGCGTTTTGCTTGAACCCTTGTTGCCCGAACCCTTGCAATTCGCCTCCATCCGGGTGAACGGTTCGATCCCCACCGAACCGATCCCATCATGCATCACCGCTCTCCCACCAACGGCCTCCTCTTCGCCTGCCTTTCGGCCGGCCTCTACGGCATGAACATCGTCTATGCCCGCGTGGCCTCCTTCGCGGGCGCCAGCGGCTCGGCGATCGTGGTCTATCGGGTCTTCCTGATGCTCCTGCTCGTCGGCATCGTCGTCGCCGTCACCAGAAGTTCGTTGAAGGCGGCGCGAGAGGAACGCGGGACGCTCGTTCTGCTCGGAATCTCCACCACCTTCGTGAGCGTCTGCTATCTCTCCTCGGTCGCCTTTATCCCGGTGACCGTGGCCGCCGTGGTCTTCTACACCTTCCCGATCCTGATCGTGCTGGCGAGCCCGTTCGTGGAGGGCACGAAGCTCACCCCTGCCCTGCTCGGCGTCGTGGCGCTTGCCTCCCTCGGCGTCGTCCTGGTGGTCGGGCCGGCCTTCGGCGATCTCGACTGGCGCGGCCTAGCGCTCGCCTTCGGCGCAAGCATCGCCACGGCGACCCAGTTCTTTGCCGCTGCACGCTGCTACCGGACCGGCGTGATGGCGAAGATCTTCTGGATCCACGTGCTCGTCCTGCCGACCGCGGCGCTGATCGGATGGGCGGCGGGCGATCTTGCTCCGCCCTCGATTCTGCTCGCCGCGCCCTTCGCGGTCGCCATGACCATCGGCGGCTACGTTCTCGGCTTCCTGCTGCAATTCCTGGCGCTCGGGCGGATCACGGCGGTCGCCGCCGGGATCATCTACTGCACCGAGCCTGTCGTGGCCGCCATCTCGTCGGCCCTGATCCTCAACGAGACTTTGTCTCCCTTACAGATCGCCGGCGGAACCCTTGTGCTGGCGGCGATCGTCACCAACGTTCTGTTGGAACAGCGCCGCCTGAAGGGCGCGCCGCTGGTGCCGATTGCGGATTGAACCGATGACAAGCATGACTCCTCCCGCCCCCATCCCGCTCACCATCCTCACCGGCTTCCTGGGATCGGGCAAAACCACCCTGCTCAACCGGCTTCTGAAGGATCCGGCGCTGCAGGATACGGTGGTGATCGTCAACGAGTTCGGCGAGATCGGCCTCGATCACCTGCTGATGGAGAAAGTCGACGAGGGCATGGTCCTGCTGTCCGCGGGCTGCCTCTGCTGCACGGTGCGCGGCGACCTGATCGCGACCCTCGAGGACCTGCTGCGCAAGCGCGACAACGACCGCATCCTGCCGTTCAAACGCGTGGTCATCGAGACCACCGGCCTCGCCGATCCCGCGCCGATCCTGCATGCGGTGCTCTATCACCCCTATCTGTCGATGCGCTACGCGGTCGAAGGCGTGGTGACCGTCGTCGATGCGGTCAACGGCTCCGCCACGCTCGACGCGCATCGCGAGGCGGTGAAGCAGGCGGCGGTGGCCGAGCGGATCGTCATCGCCAAGACCGACCTCGTGGAAGATCGGGCAGGCCTCGCGCAGCTGCGGGAGAGGCTGCACCAGCTCAATCCCGGCGCCGCCTTGCTCGAAGCCGACGCACCGGCGGAAGCCGTCATCGCCGGCGGTCTCTTCGGCCTCGACGGCAAGATTGCCGATGTCGCCGCATGGCTGAAGACGGAAGCCGTGGAAGAGGCGGAGCGCGAAAGCCACGCCCATCAGCATGGCCACCATCATCAGCATCACGGCCACGATCATCATCACCATGACGTGAACCGGCACGACGAGAAAATCCGTGCGTTCTGCCTCACCAGCGACGAGCCGATCCGTCAGGGCACGCTCGACATGTTCCTGGACCTCCTGCGCTCGTCGCAAGGCGCGAAACTGCTGCGCGTGAAGGGCCTCGTTGCGCTGGCGGAAGATCCGGAGCATCCGGTCGTGATCCACGGCGTGCAGCATGTGATCCACGTGCCCGCAGTGCTGCCGCGCTGGCCGAGCGAGGATCGCCGCAGCCGCATCGTGTTCATCGTCGACGATCTCGAGCGCGACACCGTGGAAAAGCTCTGGAACGCCTTCCTCGGCAAACCCGCCATCGATCAGCCCGACGCGGCGGCTTTGTCGGACAATCCACTGTCGTTGAGGCGGTAAGCACAACAGCCCTCCTCCCCCTTGTGGAGAGGAGTTGGAGGTGGGGGTGTGAGCGCCAACTTCTCCGGTTCAGCATTGAGGCAGCCGCAGGCATCACCTCTCCCCGGTGGGGAGAGGTCGAGCGCAGCGAGGGTGAGGGGGAGAGCGTTGTCCGGAGAGGGCGTAACCCCTCACCCGCGCCTCCGGCGCGACCTCTCCCTCAAGGAGAGGTGAGCCAGCGCCTCGCCTTGATCGGCCAGCGCGTTTTCCTGGACCTGTTACCTCAAGCCGCCATCTGCGAGCGCTGCGCCCATCCGGTCATGGAGCGCTCCACATAGGCCGTAATCGCATACATGATCACGCCGAGCACGGCGAGCACCACGAGGGCGGCCCAGACGAGGGGCACCTCGAAGGCGGCGGAGGCGCGGGTGAGCAGGTTGCCGATGCCCACGTTCGACGCGTTCTGCTCGCCGATCACGGAGCCCACATAGGCGAGCGTGATGGCGACTTTCAGCGAGCCGAAGAAATAGGGCATGGCGCGCGGCACGCCGACCTTGAACACGATGTCCCGCTTCGAGGCGCCGAGCGCCCGCAGGACGTCCTCCATCTCCGGCTCGACGGTGGCGATGCCGGTGGCGACATTCACCACGATGGGAAAGAACGAGATCAGGAAGGCCGTCATCACCGGCGGCACCCAGCCGACGCCGAACCAGAACACGAGGATCGGCACCACCGCCACTTTCGGAATCGAGTTGAAGCCCACGAGCAGCGGATAGGTTCCGGCATTGATGAGCCGGGACGAGCCAAGCACCATGCCGAGCAGCAATCCGAATCCGACGGCCAGGCCGAACCCCGCCAGCGTCATCCAGAGCGTGAAGAAGGCGTGATAGGCGAGCTGGGTGCGGTATTCCCACACGGCGACCAGGATCGTCGAAGGCGTCGGCAGGATGAAGCTCGACACGTTGAGGACGCGGCAGATCAGCTCCCAGAGAAGGAAGAAGCCGATGGTGAAGATCCAAGGTGCGAGGGCGAGCTGATTCTTGGTTTTCATGGGTCTCTCACGCCGCCTGACGCGCCTGCGCGATGTGATTGCGCAATTCATGGACGAGTTCGGAAAATTCCGGCGTGTAGGTGATCTCGAGATCGCGCGGGCGCGGGAACTCCACCTCGCGCTCGGCAACGATCCGGCCCGGACGCGCGCTCATGCAGAAGATGCGGTCCGAGAGGAAAGCGGCTTCGCGCAGGTCGTGGGTGACGAGGATGATCGTGACCTTCTGCGCCGCATGCAGGTCGCGCATCACGCACCACAATTCCTCGCGGGTGAAGCTGTCGAGCGCGCCGAAGGGCTCGTCGAGCATCAGGAGCTTCGGTTCGTGGATGAGCGCACGGCAGAGCGAGGCGCGCTGCTGCATGCCGCCGGAGAGCTGCCAGGGAAATTTGTGTCCCTGCCCTTTCAGGCCGACCTGCTCCAGCAGGCTCTCGGCCTTGGCCACATATTCCGCCTTGTGTCGGCGCAGCCGCGAGCGATGCGGCTCTACGATCTCGAGCGGCAGCAGGATATTGTCGAGAGTGGTGCGCCAGGGCAGCATGGTCGGGTTCTGGAACGCCATGCCGGCAAGCTTGACCGGCGCACCGACCTGCTTGCCGTCGACGATCACCGTGCCTTCGCGGGGAAACTGCAGGCCGGTGGCGAGCTTCATCAGGGTGGACTTGCCGCAGCCCGAAGGACCGACGATGGCGGCGAACTCGCCCTCGTTCACCTTCAGGTTCAGGTTCCTGACGGCAGGCAGACCATCTTCGGCCCGCGCATAGACATGGGTGACGTCGTGAATGTCGACGAAAACCGGCAAGGGGCGCTCCACTTGTTCGCCCTCCCCTTGAGGGAGAGGGTCGGCCTTTAGGCCGGGGTGGGTGGGTAGCGCGACGTTCGTTCACGTTGGCGCTTCCCACCCCACCCCGTTCGCGATGCTCGCGACCTTCCCCCTCAAGGGGAGGGTGAGAGAAGGCTCAATTCACCTTGCGCTGGTCGGCAGCGGGGAGAAACTGCTCGGTGAACACGGCGTCCACCTCGGGCTTCGCCTTGTAATTGAAGGTGAGGCCGATCTGGTCGAGCGCCTTGGCGAAGCGGGTCTTGTCGATGCCCCCAAAACCGTTCTCCTTCACCCAAGGCGTGATCATGTTCTGATCGAGCACCATCTTGAGGCGCTCGAGCTCCACGTCCTTCTTGGCGACGTCGTTGCGCTTGATCACCGAATCGACCGCTGTTGAGGGATCCTTCACCGTGTCCTGCACGCCTTTCATGATCGCGCGCAAAAGACCCTTCACGGCCTCAGGCTTCTCCTGCGCGAATTTCTGCGAGACGATGATCGTGTTGCCGTAAAGATCGACGCCGTAATCGCTCATCAACATCACGACGATGTCGTCCGCCGGCACGCCGCGCGACTTCAGGTTGATGTAGGACGACATGGAGAAGCCGAAGACCGCATCGACCTCGCCTTGCGCCAGCATCGGCTCGCGCACCGGGAAGCCCACGTTCTCGAACTTCATGGTCGAATCGTCGATCTTGTTCACGGCCTTGAAGATCGGCCATTGCGCATAGGCGCCGTCGGCGGCCGGCGCGCCGAATTTCTTGCCCGCGAGGCTCGACACCTCCTTGGTGATGCCGCGGCTCTTGCGGCCGATGAGGGCGAAGGGCGGACGGTCATAGATCACCATCACCGCCTTGATGTCGGTGCCGGGATTCTCGTCGCGGAAGCGCACGAGGGAATTCACGTCGCCGAAGCCCACATCGTAGGTGCCCGACGCCACGCGGGAGATCGGCTCGCGGGAGCCCGCCGCCGGATCGATCGTCACGTCCAGCCCCTCGGCTTTGAAATAGCCTTTGTCGATGGCAACCGCGAAGGGGGCTGCCGGGCCTTCCCAGCGCCAGTCGAGCGAAAACCGCACCGGGGTCTGGGCCTGGGCGGCGGCAGACCCGAGAAGCACGGCTGCGCCCGCCAGCATCCCCTTGATCCACGCAGCCTTCGTCGAACGATCCGCAAACATTACCGTCACCTCTGATTTTTTATGATCGGGGGCGTGGTGACGCCGTTTTCGGCCACCTGCCCTGTTCTTGACCATGCAACCAGATCACGGCCTCGGGTCAAGTCTCTTGCCCGGGCAACCCTGCCCGCGAGAAGGGCATTTGACGAAAAATTGAGCAGAAACTCTCAAGGTCGAGACCCTTGACGGGTTCAGGGGCGCTCCCCACGTTGGACCCATCGGCGCCCGGGCCCCTCTGGCAGGATGCAGCATGCGACTGTGATGTCGGAGCCGATGCTTGAACAGAAGCAATCAAAGGTCCGGTTATGCCAGAATTCCTGCTTATGGAATGGCTGGGTAAGCCCGTCTGGATGTGGACGGCTTTCCTCAGCCTTGTCGTTTTTCTCCTCGCCTTCGATCTCGGTGTCCTGAACAGAAAGGACAGGGAGCTCGGCGTGAAGGAGAGTCTCCTGCTATCCCTCTTCTACATCGGCATCGCGACCGCCTTCGGTGCCTATATCTGGTGGTCTTTCGAGACCGGCCTGCTGGTGACCGAGGACGGCACGCACGCGGGCATCTCGTACTTCACGGGCTTCTTCATCGAGAAGTCCCTGTCGATCGACAACGTCTTCGTGATCTCGCTGATCTTCAGCTATTTCGCGATTCCCCGGAAATATCAGTATCGCGCTCTCGTCTGGGGCATCGTCGGCGTCATCGTCCTTCGCGGCATCATGATCGCGGTCGGTGCCGCTCTGGTGCAGGAATATTCCTGGATGCTCTATCTCTTCGGCGCCTTCCTCATCGCGACCGGCATCAAGATGCTGTTCGTGCCCGAGAGCGAGCCGAATATCGACAAGAACGCGATGGTCCGCTTCATGCGCAAGCACATGCGCGTGACGAACCGCCTGCACGATCAGCGCTTCTTCGTGCGCGAGCCCGATCCGAAATCCGGAAAGATCGTCACCTGGGCGACGCCGCTCTTCCTGGCGCTCGTGGTGATCAACGTCGCCGACCTGATCTTCGCGGTCGACTCGGTGCCGGCGATCTTCGCGATCACCACGGACACCTTCGTGGTCTATACCGCCAACATCATGGCGATCCTCGGCCTGCGTGCGCTCTACTTCGCGCTCGCCGCCATGGTGCACCGCTTCCACTACCTGAAATACGCGCTCGCGCTGGTGCTCGTCTTCATCGGCGGCAAGATCTTCTGGAACCAGCTCGTGGGCAAACTCGACCCGACCATCTCGCTCGGCGTAACGTTTACCCTGATCGCCGGCGGCGTCGTCTACTCGCTATGGAAGACGAGGAACGAGGAAGAGACGGTGACCGGGTAAATCACCCTCTACGTCATCACCGGCCGCGTGCCGGTGATCTCGTTTGGAAAGGTGCTGCGTTCTTCCGATCGAGATGGCCGGGCCACGCCCGGCCATGACGTCGTGGGAAGGTCACACCGGCAGCATCCCGTCGCTCTTCACCTCCTCCATCACCGCATAGGTGCGCGTTTCCTTCACGCCGGGAAGGGCGAGAAGGATTTCTCCCAGGAAGTGGCGGTAGGCGGCCATGTCGGCGACGCGAGTCTTGACCAGATAGTCGAACCCGCCCGCCACCATATGGCACTCGAGAACCTCGGGCGCCCGCTTCACGGCGGCGGCGAATTTCTCGAACACGTCCGCCGTCGTCTTGTCGAGGGAAACCTCCACGAAGACCAGAAGCCCAAGCCCGAGCCGGTGCGGATCGAGCCTTGCGCCGTAGCCGGCGATCACCCCCTCCCGCTGCAGCCGCTTGACCCGCTCGCCTGTGGAGGTCGGCGACAGCCCGACCTTTTCCGCAAGCTCGACCGTCGCGATGCGGCCATCGGCCTGGAGAGCCTTGAGGATCTTGCGATCGATCCGGTCTAAATCCGTCATTGTCACGGCCCATCAATATTTTCTCCGCCGTTCCTAAGGCAGAATTGCTGATTTTGCCATCGAAACACGCCCGGCAGCCTCATATATTCCCGGAAACATCCAGAGGATCCCCCGATGCGCCCTGCCACCAGCCCGGCCCTGCCCTTCAACCCGCCTTACGCCGAGGACGACAAAGCCCTTGCCAGCCGGCTCCTTGCCGGCGCGTGGCTCTCGCCAGAGCGGGAGAAGCGCGTCGACGCGCAGGCCACCCGCCTGATCGAGGCGATCCGCGCCAAGGGCGGCGGGCTCGGCGGCGTCGAGGAGATGCTGCGCGAGTATGCGCTTTCCACCAAGGAGGGCCTCGCCCTCATGGTGCTGGCCGAGGCCCTGTTGCGGGTGCCCGATGCCGCCACCGCCGACCGGCTGATCGAGGACAAGCTCGGCCAAGCCGATTTCGCCGGCCACGAGGCGAAGTCCGATGCCTTCCTCGTCTCGGCCTCGGCCTGGGCGCTCGGCATCACGGCCCGCATCATCCAGCCCGGCGAGACGCCGGAGAGCATTCTGGGCCAGCTCACCAAGCGCCTCGGCCTGCCTGCCGTGCGCACCGCCACGCGCCAGGCCATGCGGGTGATGGGCAACCATTTCGTGCTCGGACAAACCATCGAGGAAGCGCTCAAGCGCGCCGGCTCCTCGAAAGGCCGCGTCTACCGCTATTCCTTCGACATGCTGGGCGAAGGGGCCCGGACCGCCGAGGATGCCCGTCGCTATTTCGAATCTTACGCCTCCGCCATCGACGCCATCGGCCGCTCCGCCGGCAACGAGCCGCTGCCGAACCGTCCCGGCATCTCGGTAAAACTTTCCGCACTCCATCCGCGCTACGAGGCCACGAGCCGCGAGCGGGTGATGCGCGAATTGGTGCCGCTCACGATCGCCCTGGCGCAGAAGGCCAAATCCTACGATCTTAATTTCACCATCGATGCGGAGGAGGCCGACCGTCTCGAACTGTCGCTCGAGGTGATCGAGGCGGTGCTCGCCGATCCCTCGCTCGCCGACTGGAAGGGTTTCGGGCTCGCGATCCAGGCTTACCAGAAGCGTGCCGGCTCGGTGATCGATGCCATCGCCGCCATGGCCGAACGCTACGACCGCCAGCTCATGGTGCGCCTCGTGAAGGGCGCCTATTGGGACACGGAGGTGAAACGCGCCCAGGAGCGCGGGCTCGACGATTATCCGGTCTTCACCCGCAAGGCGATGACCGACCTTCACTACATGGCGTGCGCCGAGAAGATGCTGTCCTTACGCCCGCGCATCTATCCGCAATTCGCCACCCACAACGCGCTCACCGTCGCCTCCATCATCGAGCGCGCCGGCGGCACGGAGGGCTACGAGTTCCAGCGCCTGCACGGCATGGGCGAGGCGCTCTATGCGCGCCTTCTGGAAGACAATCCGGGTCTCGCCTGCCGCGCCTATGCGCCGGTCGGCGGCCATCGCGACCTTCTCGCCTATCTCGTGCGCCGCCTCTTGGAGAACGGTGCCAATTCCTCCTTCGTCTCGGTGGCAGCCGACACCAACGTGCCGGTCGAGGCTCTTTTGAAGCGTCCGGCCGACATCATCGTGTCGGCCGACAAGGCGCGCCATCCCAAGCTGCCGCTGCCGCGCGATCTCTATGGGCCCGAGCGCGCGAATTCGAAAGGCGTCGAGTTCGGCCATCAGGCCTCGCTCGACGCGCTGCTGGCCGAGATCAGGAAGTTTGCGCAGCAAAACTATAGGGCCGAGCCGCTGATCGACGGCAAGGCGGCCTCCGGCACGTCGCGCCCGCTCATCAGCCCCATCGACGGCAGCACGGTCGCAGGTCAGGTGACGGAAGCCTCGCCCGAGGTCGCCGATCGCGCCATGTCTGCTGCCCATGCCGGTTTCGCCAAGTGGAGCCGCACGGATGCCGCGACCCGCGCCAAGGCGCTGCAGCACGCGGCCGATCTCTTGGAGGAGCGGCGCGGTGCGCTGCTTCATCTGCTGCAGGTCGAGGCCGGCAAGACTCTCGACGACTCGCTCTCGGAAGTGCGCGAAGCGGTCGATTTCCTGCGTTACTACGCCGTCCAGGGCAAAGCCCTCTTCGGCGCGGGCGAGGCGATGCCGGGACCGACCGGCGAGAGCAACGTGCTGCGCCTGCGCGGACGCGGCGTGTTCGTCGCGATCTCGCCCTGGAATTTCCCGCTCGCGATCTTTCTGGGCCAGGTCGGCGCCGCGCTGATGGCCGGCAACGCCGTCGTGGCGAAGCCCGCCGAGCAGACGCCGTTGATCGCCGATCTCGCCGTGCGCATCCTGCACGAGGCCGGCGTGCCGAAGACAGCGCTTCATCTCGTGCCCGGCGACGGCCGCGTCGGTGCGCGCCTCGTCGAGCACAAGGACGTTGCTGGCGTGGTCTTCACCGGCTCGACCGAGGTTGCCCGCATCATCAACCGCACCCTTGCCGGCAAGGATGCGGCCATCGTGCCGCTGATCGCCGAGACCGGCGGCATCAATGCGATGATCGTCGACGCCACCGCCCTGCCCGAGCAGGTGGCCGACGATGTGGTGATGTCCGCCTTCCGATCCGCCGGTCAGCGCTGCTCGGCCCTGCGCCTGCTCTGCGTGCAGGATGACGTGGCCGATCGCATGATCGAGATGATCGCCGGCAACGCCCGCGAGCTGAAGATCGGCGATCCGCGCGAGATCTCGACACAGGTCGGTCCGGTGATCGACAGCGAGGCGAAGGACAAGCTCGATGCGCATATTGCTTCAATGAAGCGCTCCGCGAAGGTGCACTACGCGGGCGAGGCGCCGGTGGCCGGCACCTATGTGGCGCCCCACATCTTCGAGCTCAGCAAGCCGCATGATCTCGCACAGGAGGTGTTCGGCCCCGTGCTGCACGTGGTGCGCTACAAGGCTGGTCGCCTCGGCGACGTGCTGCAGGCCATCGAGGGCACCGGCTACGGCCTGACGCTCGGCGTGCATTCGCGCATCGATGCCACGGTGGAGCGCGTGGTCGAGGCGCTTTCCGTCGGCAACGTCTACGTCAACCGCAACATGATCGGCGCGGTGGTCGGCGTGCAGCCCTTCGGCGGTCACGGCCTTTCCGGCACCGGTCCCAAGGCTGGCGGGCCGCATTACCTCCTGCGCTTCGCCACCGAGCAGACGGTGACGATCAACACCGCGGCTGCCGGCGGCAACGCGAACCTGATTGCGATGGGGGAGTAGGCCCCCTCACGTCATCACCGGCCTCGTGCCGGTGATCTCGATTCGAAAGGCGTCGTGTCTCACAAAATCGGGATGGCCGGGACAAGCCCGGCCATGACGCGAGGGATTTCACCCGGCTGGGAAGCTGAAGCTGCGCACCGTCTCCCACGGTCCGCCACGATACCACCAGAGCTCAAGCCCGGTAGCCTCGACCTGAAACGGTTCAAAACTCTCGCATAGCTCTTCCAACAGAGCTCTCGCCTGTGTGGGATCGACCTTGTTCTGCACCGTCACATGCGGTTGGTGGTTCTGCCGGTCCTGCGACTTGAGCCGGTCGTTCCATGCCAGTGCAAGCTGCCTGCGCAGCTGCGCCAGTTCCGTCGACTCGAGGGCGTAGGCGACGCCGCGGCCGAGGGAGCGCAGGCCTGTCACGTCGAGAGTAAATGGTCGCCGATCCGAAGTGCAGGCCTCGATCTCGCGCATGATCGCCGCGAGATACTCGCCCGGCAAGGCATGAAACAGCGTGAGATGGGCCGGGATGAAATTGCGCTCGGGCGGAAAGTAGCGCCGCCTCTGCGCATCGAAGAAGGCGAAGGAGCGTTCGTCGAGCTGTAGCGTGAGGATGAGCGGCGCGGGCTGGTACATGAAACAAAAAACCCGGCTCAAGGCCGGGTTGTTTCAGAGTGGAGGCTTGAAAGTGCCTCAAAAGTTCAGCGCCGCCTTGGCTTCGCGCAGCTGTGCGATCGCCGATTCGGCTGCTTGCCTGGCGGCCGGTTCGTTGGTGGCATCCCAGTGCATTTCGGCAGTCAGGATCTCCTGGTCGAGGATGTCCTGGGTCAGCTCCTCCTCGGGAAGAGCGCGCTCGGCGAGAACCGTGAGGCCGTTCTGGTTCACGTCGGCGAAGCCGCCGCGCACGAGAACGCGGCGTCCGTTGCCGGGCGTGCTGGTGACGACGAGGAACCCGGTCTTGAGGGTGGTCATCACCGGCGAATGGCCGGCCAGAACCGTCATGTCGCCCTCGGTCGCCGGCAGCACGACGGCGTCGACCTCACCGGAGAACAGCACGCGCTCGGGAGAGACGAGTTCGAAATTGAAGGTAGCCATCTGAGCTCCTCGTCATCCCGATCGGCGACCGGGAATCGTTTGGGAGATACGCTTGGATACGAGCATCCCGGAGCGTGAACGCTCCGGGATGTCGCTTAACGTGAATTAAGCCGCTTCGGCCGCGAGGCGCTGGGCCTTCTCGATCGCTTCCTCGATGCTGCCGACCATGTAGAAGGCAGCCTCCGGCAGGTGATCGTACTGGCCTTCCACGAGACCCTTGAAGCCCTTGATGGTGTCTTCGAGCGCGACGAGCTTGCCCGGCGAGCCGGTGAAGACTTCGGCCACGAAGAAGGGCTGCGACAGGAAGCGCTCGATCTTGCGGGCGCGGGCGACGGTGAGCTTGTCCTCTTCGGAGAGCTCGTCCATGCCCAGGATCGCGATGATGTCCTGCAGCGACTTGTAGCGCTGCAGGATCTGCTGCACGGAGCGCGCCACGTTGTAGTGCTCCTCGCCGAGGATCGCGGCGGAGAGCATGCGCGAGGTCGAGTCGAGCGGATCCACCGCAGGATAAATGCCCTTCTCGGCGATCGAGCGCGACAGCACGGTCGTGGCGTCGAGGTGGGCGAAGGAGGTGGCGGGCGCCGGATCGGTCAGATCGTCGGCCGGCACGTAGATCGCCTGCACCGAGGTGATCGAACCCTTGTTGGTGGTGGTGATGCGCTCCTGCAGCATGCCCATGTCCGTGGCGAGCGTCGGCTGATAGCCCACCGCCGAAGGGATACGGCCGAGAAGCGCCGACACTTCGGAGCCGGCCTGCGTGAAGCGGAAGATGTTGTCCACGAAGAACAGCACGTCCTGGCCCTGGTCGCGGAAGTTCTCGGCGACGGTCAGGCCGGTGAGCGCGACGCGGGCGCGGGCACCCGGAGGCTCGTTCATCTGGCCGTAGACGAGCGCGCACTTGGAGCCTTCGCCGCCGCCATGCTTGTTCACGCCCGACTCGATCATCTCGTGATAGAGGTCGTTGCCCTCGCGGGTGCGCTCACCGACGCCGGCGAACACGGAATAGCCGCCGTGCGCCTTCGCGACGTTGTTGATGAGCTCCATGATGAGCACGGTCTTGCCGACGCCCGCGCCGCCGAAGAGGCCGATCTTGCCGCCCTTCGCGTAGGGAGCGAGCAGGTCGACGACCTTGATGCCGGTGACGAGGATCTGGGCCTCGGTGGCCTGCTCGGCGTAGGACGGAGCGGGCTGGTGGATAGCGCGGACGCCCTGTGCCGGGATCGGGCCTGCTTCGTCGACCGGCTCGCCGATGACGTTCATGATGCGGCCGAGCGTTCCGTCGCCGACCGGCACCGAGATCGGGGCGCCGGTGTCGGTGACGTCCTGGCCGCGGACGAGGCCTTCGGAGGTGTCCATGGCGATGCAGCGCACGGTGCTCTCGCCGAGCTGCTGGGCCACTTCGAGCACGAGGCGGTTGCCGCCGTTCGTGGTCTCGAGAGCGTTGAGGATCTCCGGCAGATGGCCTTCGAACTGGACGTCGACGACGGCGCCGATGACCTGGGTGATGTGACCGACCTTGCCGGCGGGAGTAGCGGTGTTAGCCATGTGAGGCTCCTCTCGGATTCGTCAGAGCGCCTCGGCGCCCGAAATGATTTCGATCAGTTCCTTGGTGATCATCGCCTGACGCGACCGGTTGTAGGTCATCGTCTGCTTCTTGATCATCTCGCCCGCGTTGCGGGTCGCATTGTCCATGGCGCTCATGCGGGCGCCCTGTTCGGAGGCTGCATTCTCGAGCAGCGCCCGGAAGATCTGCACGGTGAGATTCCGCGGCAGGAGCGTCGTGAGGATCTCGCCTTCATCGGGCTCGTACTCGTAGACCGCGTCGGGGGCGCCGGCGCTGGTCTCGATCTGAGCCGGAATGATCTGCTGCGCCGTCGGGATCTGAGCGATCACCGAGCGGAAGCGCGAGTAGAACAGGGTCGCCACGTCGAACTCGCCCGCCTCGAAACGGTTGAGGATCTTCTGGGCGATCATGTCGCCCTGCTCGAAGCCGATCTGGCGCACGGCGCGCAGATCGATGAGCTCGATGATCTGCTCGGCGAACTGGCGACGCAGGATGTCGTAGCCCTTCTTTCCGACGCAGATGATCTTGACGGTCTTGCCCTCGGCGAGCAGCCGGTTGGCATGATCGCGGGCCAGGCGCGCGATCGACGAGTTGAACGCGCCGCACAGGCCGCGCTCCGCGGTGCAGACGACCAGCAGGTGAACGCGGTCGGAACCGGTGCCGGCCAGAAGACGCGGCGTCTCGGGCCCGACGGTGATGCCGGACGCGAGGTTGCCGAGCACCACGGCCATGCGCTCCGCGTAAGGACGCGCGGCTTCCGCCGCGGTCTGCGCGCGGCGCAGCTTCGCGGCGGCCACCATCTGCATGGCCTTGGTGATCTTCTGCGTCGCCTTGACCGAGGCGATGCGGTTACGAAGGTCTTTTAAGCTCGGCATCGAGCGTCCCTACCCTCTCCGGAAACCCGGCTGGATCGTTTAGAGAACGGAAGTCCTTACGAGAAAGACTTGGCGTAGTTCTGGACGACGTCCTTGAGCTTCGCTTCCGAGTCGCTCGACAGGTCCTTCGAAGCACGGATGGCATCGAGAAGATCGGCGTGCTTGCCGCGCAGGATCGAGAGCAGACCGTCTTCGAAAGCGCGCACCCGGTTGAGCGGAAGCGCGTCGAGATAGCCGTTCACGCCGGCATAGATCACGGCGACCTGCTCTTCCATCTTCAGCGGCGAGAATTGCGGCTGCTTCAGGAGCTCGGTCAGGCGCGAACCGCGGTTCAGCAGGCGCTGCGTGGTGGCGTCGAGGTCGGAGCCGAACTGCGCGAAGGCCGCCATCTCGCGGTACTGCGCCAGCTCGCCCTTGATCTTTCCCGCGACCTTCTTCATCGCCTTCGTCTGGGCCGAGGAGCCCACGCGCGACACCGAGAGACCGACGTTCACCGCCGGGCGGATGCCCTGGTAGAACAGATCCGTCTCGAGGAAGATCTGACCGTCGGTGATCGAGATCACGTTGGTCGGGATGTAGGCCGACACGTCGTTGGCCTGCGTCTCGATGACCGGCAGAGCGGTCAGCGAGCCCGAGCCGTTCTCCTCGTTGAGCTTCGCAGCGCGCTCGAGCAGGCGGGAGTGCAGGTAGAACACGTCGCCCGGATAAGCCTCGCGGCCCGGCGGACGGCGGAGCAGGAGCGACATCTGACGGTAGGCAACGGCCTGCTTGGACAGATCGTCATAGGTGATCACGGCATGCATGCCGTTGTCGCGGAAGAACTCGCCCATGGCGCAGCCCGAGAAGGGTGCCAGGAACTGCATCGGGGCCGGATCGGAGGCGGTGGCCGCGACGATGATGGAATATTCCAGCGCGCCGTTCTCTTCGAGAACCTTCACGAACTGGGCCACCGTGGAGCGCTTCTGGCCGATGGCGACATAGACGCAATAGAGCTTCTGGCTCTCGTCGTCGCCCTGGTTCAGGGGCTTCTGGTTGAGGATCGTGTCGAGGGCGATCGCGGTCTTGCCGGTCTGCCGGTCACCGATGATCAGCTCGCGCTGGCCGCGGCCGACCGGGATCAGGGCGTCGATCGACTTGAGGCCAGTCGCCATCGGCTCGTGCACCGACTTGCGCGGAATGATGCCGGGAGCCTTCACGTCCACGCGGCGGCGCTCGGTGGCCACGATCGGGCCCTTGCCGTCGATGGGGTTGCCGAGCGCGTCGACGACGCGGCCGAGCAGGCCCTTGCCGACCGGCACGTCCACGATGGCGCCCGTGCGCTTCACGGTCTGGCCTTCGGCGATCTCACGGTCGGAGCCGAACACCACGACGCCGACGTTGTCGGTCTCGAGGTTGAGGGCCATGCCGCGCACGCCGCTCTCGAATTCGACCATCTCGCCGGCCTGAACCTTGTCGAGGCCGTAGCAACGGGCGATACCGTCACCGACGGACAGGACCTGTCCGACTTCGGTGACTTCAGCTTCGGTACCGAAGTTCTTGATCTGCTCTTTGAGGATCGCGGAGATCTCAGCGGCTCGAATGTCCATCAGCGGACCTCTTTCATCGCTAGACGAATGGAATTGAGTTTGGTGCGCACCGAGGCATCCACCATGCGGGACCCCACCTTCACGATGAGACCGCCGATGAGGCTCGGGTCGATTTTGACGTCGACAGCGACGTCAGCCTTGGCGACGTCGCGCAGCGCCGCCTTGATTTCGTTGAGAACTTTGTCGGAGGGCGCCTCCGCCAGGGTGACCTGCGCCTGGACGATGCCCTTGGCCTCGGAGACGAGGTTCCGGTAGGCGCGGATCATGTCGGGCAGTGCGAAGAGGCGGCGCTTGGAGGCGACGAGGCGGATGAAGTTGCCGGCAAGGCCGGAAACGCCGGCCTTGTCGAGGATGGCGCCAATAGCGCCCGCCTGCTCCTCGGCCGTGAAGACGGGGTTCTGGATCAGGCGCTGCAGGTCCTGGCTGCCGCGGATCAGCTGATCGAAGCGGCCGAGGTCGCCTTCGACGGCGTCCATCGCGTTCGCTTCCCGAGCGAGTTCGAACAGCGCCGAAGCATAGCGCAATGCTACGCCCGACAGGAGGGGTCCTTCTTGCGAACCGCTTTGCGCCACGGAACCGTCTCTCTCGTATCTTAACGGGCCTCGACCGGGACAGCCTGCAATGGAGGCTCTCGGGAGACCCGTCAGGTGTGGAAATGAGCCCGAGGCGGAAGCCGTCGCCACCCGTCGGGCGAGGGTGCACTAGCATGGGTTTTTCGCAGGCGCAAGGCGAGCCGGGCCCTGTTTTGCCTTGAAAAAGCCGGGTGCACGGTCACGGTAAAGCTAGAGTTCCAGAGCTGCGACTTCGCAGTTCGCCAGGAACCGCCCGGTGAGCCGGCTGAAGAAGGTGCCGTGGCCCACCACCGCGATCAGCTTTTCCGGGCGCTCGGCGAGCCAGAAGCGGAACCGCTCGACCCTCTCCTCGAACAGGTGAGCCGGCTCGATGATGAAGCCCCGCTCGTTCATCTCGCCCTCGTTGTGCCACCAGACCTCGTCGAGATGCCCGAAGGACAGGTGGGGGAAGTCCTGAGACAGGTGGGAGATGGCACGCCCCACGTCGCAGCTGCTCTCCAGGTGCTCGCGATGGAGGCATTCCACCAGGATCGTCGGCGCGGAGGGGTGGTCCCCGAACAGGCCCATGGTGGTCTGGATCGCCCGTGTGAGCGGGGAGGTCACGACGAGGTCGTATGAATATTGGCGCAGTTCCGGCGCACGCTCGGCCACCTGGCGCTGGCCCAGCTCGGTCAGGGGCGCATCGAAATGCCCCGGATCCACGCCGTGCTCGGCGAAATGGGCGTTGAAGGTCGATTGGCCGTGGCGGATGCAGTGGACGATCTTGGTCATGGTGCCTTGTCTTGATGAGGGGCTCTGCTTGATCACAAAAAGCTTTGGGGGTCCACGTCGATGGAGACGCGGGTGTTGCCGCGGATCTTGGGGCAGCGGGCCATCCAGCCGCGCAGGTAGGCCTGAAGATCGACCTCCCGTTCGGTCTTGACCAACAGCCGGAAGCGGTAGCGGCCCCGGATCAGGGCGAGCGGCGCCTCGGCCGGGCCGAGCACGGTCACGCCCGGCGGTGGCTCGGCGACCAGCGCCATGCCGCGGGCATGGGCCTCCGCCAGCTCGCGCTCGGCCGCCGAGACGATGAGGGAGGCGAGCCGCCCGAACGGCGGCAGGCCGGCCATCTCGCGGACGCGTGTCTCCTCCGCGTAGAAGCGCTCGGCATCGCCGGAGACGAGGGCAGCGATGACCGGATGGTCCGGCTGCCAGGTCTGGACCAGGGCCCGGCCCGGCTTCTCGCCGCGGCCTGCGCGGCCCGTGACCTGCTGCAGCATCTGGAAGGTGCGCTCCGCCGCACGCGGATCGCCTGAGGTGAGGCCGATATCCGCATCGAGCACCCCGACCAGGGTCATGAGCGGGAAATTGTGGCCCTTGGCCACCAGTTGCGTGCCGATGACGATGTCGAACTCGCCCGCCGCGATCGCGGCAAGCTCCGCCCGCAGCCGCTCCGTGCCGCCGGGAAAGTCGCTCGAGAGCACGATGCAGCGCTTGTCCGGGAACAGCTCGGCCGCCTCTTCCGCGATGCGCTCGACGCCGGGGCCGCAGGGCACCAGCGAATCGACGCTGCCGCACTCGACGCAGGCGTGGGGCGTGCGTTCCACATGGCCGCAATGGTGGCAGACCAGGGAGCGACGGAAGCGGTGCTCCACGAGCCATGAGGAGCAGTTCGGGCATTCGTAGCGATGGGCGCAGGCCCGGCAGAGGGTGAGCGGGGCATAGCCGCGCCGGTTGAGGAAGAGCAGAGCCTGCTCGCCGTTTGCGACCGTCTGTTCCACCGCCGTCACCAGGGTCGGCGAGAGCCAGCGACCCTTCGGGATCGCCTCCTTGCGCAGGTCCACGGCCCGGATCTGCGGCATGGAACGGCCGCCGAAGCGCTCGGGCAGCTTCACATGGCGGTAGCGCCCGCGCTCCACATTGACCCGGCTCTCGATGGAGGGGGTGGCGGAGGCCAGCACCACCGGCGCATTCTCGATCTTGCCGCGTACCACCGCCATGTCGCGGGCGTGGTAATGCACCCCGTCGTCCTGCTTGTAGGCGGTCTCGTGCTCCTCGTCGACGATGACGAGGCCGAGGTCCGCATAGGGCAGGAACAGGGCCGAGCGGGCGCCCGCCACCACCTTTGCCTCGCCCGACGCGATGGCCGAATAGAGCCGCTCGCGCCTGCGGCCCGTGACGGCGGAATGCCAGGTGGCCGGCTTGACGCCGAAACGGGCGGCGAACCGGTCGAGGAACTGAGCGGTCAGCGCGATCTCGGGCATCAGGATGAGAGCCTGCCGGCCGTTGCGCACGGCCTCGGCCACCGCCTCGAAATAAACCTCCGTCTTGCCCGAACCCGTGACGCCTTCGAGCAGGACCACTGACGGATGCGCTTCGCCCATGGCAGCGACGATTTCGTCGGCCGCCGCCTGCTGGCCGTCCGAGAGCGCGGTGTGGCCGAAGGCGGGATCGGGCATCTCCGCAACGGGCTCGGCCAGGAGGGCGACCGTCTCCAGGGCGCCTTCGTCGATAAGGCCGTTGACGACCCCGGCGCTGACGCCCGCCGCCTGAGCCAGCTCGCTTTTCAATCGTACGACGCCGTCCTGGGCGATCTCGATCACCTTCTGCCGCGCCGGCGTCATGCGCTTCGGCAGGGCGCCGGCCAGCTTCACGCCGACACGTGCGACCTCCTGGCGATCCGGATCGGGGATCTTGAGCCCCATGGCGAGCGCCGAGCCCTTGGGCGCCAGGGTGTACCAGGCGATCCAGTCCAGGAACTTGCGCATGCTGGCGGATAAGTTCGGCGCCTCGATGATTCCGGTTACCTTCTTCAGGTTGCCGCCCTGCCCTTCGCGCATGGACCAGACGACGCCCGCCACCTCGCGGTTGGCGAGCGGCACCTGCACCACATCGCCCTCCTCCAAGGGGAGGCCGTCCGGCACGGCATAGGAATAAGCCGTGTCCAGTGCCAGCGGGATGAGGACATCGGCGATCTTGGCAACCATCAGGGAGCGAGAACGAACAGCGGGATCATGACCAGAGCTTAGACCCGATTTCCCTTCTCGAAAGCAAGCATGGTCCAGCTCACGTCCTTGCGGCCGAGCATGTCGGCAAACTCATACCGTTGGAGGAGGTCGAGGCCGAGGGACTGGGCGTGGGACACCAATGGATCGATCGGCACCTCGAACATCCGCCGCCCGGCCGGCACGGGCCCTTTGCGAACGGTCATGAAGATCTTTCCGCCGTCGCCGAGCAGCTCGGCGATCCGCGGCAGGGCGCGGGAGCGCTCCCGCTCATCGAGATGCATCCACACGGCCGTCATCAGGATGAGGTCGAATCGCTCGCCGCCGGCATGGATACGCGCCAGATCGGGCAGGGAATCGTCGATCCAGACGATGTTGGGATCGGGATGGAGGCGCTGGGCATGGGCTCTGAGCGCCGCCGTCGGCTCGGCGGCATGGACCTGCAGGCCACGTCGTGCAAGCGCCGCCGCGTCGCGCCCCGTGCCGGCACCGATGTCCAGGGCTTTGCCGCTCTCAGGCAAAAGTGTGAGTAGCGGCCTATAGAGATCCTCGAAAACCACGCTTTCATAGGCTTCGACGAGGCTGTCTGCCTGTTCGCCGTACCCTTCCGTTCCCGAAACGCCTCTACCCTGGCTCATGCGAAGTCTCGTCGCTCAAATTTCCACGAACGTTATCTCATCCGATCGACACTCGCCTTCGCGGCTTCACACTTTGGCAAGCTCGTGAACAGATATTGGAACTGTGGCCGATACCAAGACATCCCCTTCGATCATCGATCTCGTTCTACCGGGCGCCGACGACACTCGCCGCGAGGCGATGGCGTGGCTTGCCGGGCTCGCCAAGGAGCGGCGGCTGTCGGCCAAGACCGTCGAGGCCTATGCCCGGGACCTGCGCCAGTTCCTGGCCTTCCTGACCAACCATCTCGGCGAGAAGCCGAGCGTGGAAGGCATCTTAAACCTGAAGCCCATGGACATCCGCGCTTTTCTCGCCGCCCGGCGTATGGATTCGGTGGGCAGCCGCTCCCTCATGCGCCAGCTCGCGGCCCTGCGCTCCTTCGCCCGCCATCTCGAGCGCGAGGGTCATGGCACGGCCTCGGCCTTCGCGGCGATTCGCACGCCGAAGGTCGACAAGAACCTGCCGCGCCCCCTCTCCGCCTCCTCCGCCGTCGCCGTGACGGATGCGGAGACGCGGGCGGGAGAAAGCCGCAAGCCGTGGATCCTGGCGCGCGACGCCGCCGTGCTCTCGCTGCTCTATGGCGCGGGCCTGCGCATTTCCGAGGCGCTCGGGCTCGAGCGGCGCGATGCGCCGGTCAACGGAATCGACTCGATCACCGTCACCGGCAAGGGCGGCAAGATGCGCAGCGTGCCGGTCATTCCGCCGATCCAACGCGCGGTAGAAGATTATCTGGCGCTCTGCCCCTATGCGATCGCGCCCGAAGGACCGCTCTTCGTCGGCGCCCGCGGCGGGCCGCTCTCGGCCCGCATCATCCAGCTCGCCGTCGAGGAACTGCGCGGGGCTTTGGGGCTGCCCGACAGCGCCACGCCGCACGCCCTGCGCCATTCCTTCGCCACGCACCTTCTGGCCAAGGGCGGCGACCTGCGCGGCATCCAGGAACTTTTGGGCCACGCCTCGCTCTCGACGACGCAGCTCTACACGAAGGTCGATGCGGCGCGATTGATGGACGCGTTCAATGCGGCGCATCCGCGGGCAAGGGTGAAGTGAATAACTGGGTGTCATCCCGGACGGCGGGAGCCGATCCGGGATCGTTCTCAGGACGAGGCGCTCGCACCTCGAGATTGTCATCCGCGCGGCGGCGGGGATCCAGAACCGCTGACGATACCAAGCTGGTTCAAGATCATGGTTATGGATCCCGGCCTGCGCCGGGATGACAGCGCCACGCTCCTCCAGCGATCCCGGCTCGGCTGCGCCGTCCGGGATGACAGCGCCACGCTCCTCC
>NZ_JAERQD010000059.1 GCF_016735695.1 Microvirga zambiensis WSM3693
TCGATATAGGCCGCGTTCGAGAGCACCTCGGCCTTGGCTTCCGAGAGCGGCTTGCCCTGCTCGGTGGTCAGGATCAGGGCGAGATCGTCGGCGTTGGCGACGATCAGGTCGTACCAGGCCTTGAGGATGCGGCTGCGCTCCTTGGCGGTGCGGCGGGCCCAGTCCTTCTGCACCGTAGCCGCCACATCGATCGCCCGCCGCGCCGCCTCGACGCCGAGGGAGGGCACATCGGCGATCGGGGCGCCGTCATAGGGATCGGTGACGGCGAAGCTGCGCCCGTCCGCGGCCGAGACCCACTCGCCCGCCACATAGGCCTTCTCCACCAGCAGCGACGGATCCCGCAGATCAACAACGCGGCGCTCAACAGGCTGCAACTGCGCGGTCATGGGTGAGACTCCGTTTTTTATCTAGGCCGCGAGTGCCTGCCCGAGGAGTTCCAATCCCTCGTCGACGATCGCATCTTCTGCGGTCAGAGGCACCAGGATGCGGATCGTATTGGCATTCGTTCCGCACGAGAGAAGGATCAGGCCGCTTTCATGTGCCCGCTGGATGACGCGCTTGGTGGCCGCAGCGTCCGGCTCGCGGGTGCTGCGATCCGTCACGATGTCGAAGGCGACCATGGCCCCCGGCCCCCTGATGTCGGCGATCGGCAGGAGGTCGTTGCGGTTCCTGGCACGCTCCAGCCAGGATCGCAGCCGCTGGCCGAGGGCTTGTGCGCGCTCCAGCAATTCTTCCTGCTCAAAGACGTCGAGGACAGCCAGTGCGGCCGCGCAGGCGAGCGGGTTGCCGGCATAGGTACCGCCCAGGCCGCCGGGATCCGCCGCATCCATGATGGGCGCCTTGCCGATGACACCGGAGAGCGGAAAGCCGCCGGCCAGGCTTTTCGCTACGCATATGAGATCCGGCGACACATCGTAATGCTCCATCGCAAACATCTTGCCGGTGCGCCCGAAGCCCGTCTGAACCTCGTCCGCGATGAGTACGATGCCATGCTGATCGCACACGGCGCGAAGGGAGCGCATGAGATCTGCGGGAACCTGATGGAATCCACCCTCGCCCTGCACGGGCTCGACGATGATGGCTGCGATCCGGGAAGGGTCGACATCCGCCTTGAAGATGAAGTCCAGATACTTCAGGGAGTCGTCGGAGCTGACGCCGTTCTGAGCGGTCGGAAACGGAACATGCCAGACCTCCGGCAAGGCCGGCCCAAGCCCCTTCTTATAGGGCACCACTTTCCCGGTCAGGGCCGACGCCATGACGGTGCGGCCGTGGAACCCGCCGGTGAAGGCGATCACGCCCGAGCGTCCGGTCGCCGCCCGGGCGATCTTCACTGCGTTTTCCGCAGCTTCGGCTCCCGTCGTGAAGAAGACGGACTTGAGAGGGCCGGCGATCGGAGCAAGGGCATTCAAGCGCTCGGCCAGTGCAATGTAGGGTTCGTACATCAACACCTGGAAACAGGTATGCGTGAACAGCTCCATCTGCTCCTTGACCGCAGCCACGACCTTCGGATGGCGATGGCCGGTGTTCAGCACGGCAATCCCACCGGCAAAGTCGACATATCGGCGGCCTTCGACATCCCAGATTTCCGCATTGCTGGCCCGCGAGGCGGAAATCGGCGTCGTGTGCCCGATGCCGCGGGCGACGGCGACGTTACGGCGGGCGAGAAGGTCGGCATTTGTCGTCATAGGAACCTCGTTGCGTGCGTGACACGAGGTAACGATCTTCAGCCCTGCTCAACAATCAGCTTCTTTGGCCCCGATTGCTGCATCTGGTGCAGCAATCGGGGCTCTGCCTGGCCGCAAGACCTGCACAAGCCAGTCGAAGAGCATCTGAACCGACCGGTTAGCCCACCTGTTGTGAGGCGCGATCAGGTAATAGGATCCGAGATAGATTTCGGACGGCACGACCTCGACGAGACGCCCAAGCCTCAAGTCGTCGTCGACGAGAAGAGCATTGGCGATCGCAATTCCTTGACCGATCTTGGCGGCCTCGATCGCCAAATGGGCGTGCCAGAGTCGAGGTCCCTGAAGAATGGGAATATGCGTGACGCCCGCATGCCTGAGCCAGGTCTCCCACTGAGCCGTGGAATCCTCGTGGATCAGCGGAAGCCTCAGCAGATCGGATGGCGACGTGATGGCGGGGAAGCGAGCCAACAGGGCCGGGCTCGCAACCGGAAAGACTCGCGGATGTGACAGCTGTTCCGCGCGAAGGTCGCCCTCATGGGGCGGATTGTTCAGATAGACGATTTCCGCATCGGCATCGCCCCGCGAAAAATCTGGACGAGACAAGGTGGGCTGCAGGGTGATGTTGCCGCCGCCCAGCTGGGCTTCGAGCTCCGGCAACCGTGCCAGGAGTTTGACCGTCGCGAGGCCCGGAATGCACCAAATCGCGAGCCCTTTCTGACCCGTCGTCTTGGTTCCCTGCGTTGCCTGGCGCAGCAGATCGAAGGCTTGCCAGACCTGCCTGTGGTATTGCTCGCCCTCCTCGGTCAGAACGACTCCCCTGCCCTTGTGCTCCACCAAGGTTACGCCAAGATCGGCCTGCAGGTTCTGAATGTGCCGCGAGACGACGGTTGGGCTGATGGCGAGCTCTTCGCCGGCGGCGCGGATGCTTCCTGTCCTGCCGAGAGCTTCGAACGCCCGCAGAGCCGTCAAAGAAGGAAGCCGCATAGGTCGTCGTTCCTAAAGCATCGACATTATCAAGCGGGTTTATCCTTCACAACAATCCGCAGGGAGCTGGCCATGCAGCCGGCGATGGAGAAGGCGAGAGCCATGAAGAGAATCTCGGTAGCGGCCGCCTCCAGCGGCTGCTTCAGCATATTCGCGACAAGCGCAGCGCCCAGGGTCTGACCGAAGAGGCGAGCCGCCGATTGAAGCGCACTTGCAGCGCCCGTGCGGTGAAGCGGGCTGCCGACGATGATCGCCTTGCTGTTGGGGGCCTGAAACAGTCCGAAGCCGAGCCCGCACAATCCCATGCGCCAGAAGACGTCGGCGACAGATGGCTGATCCGGCATCAGGAGGAGCATGGTCAAACCCAGGCACAGAAGCGCTAATCCGAGGGTGCCGAGCCTCCCCGCCGAGAACCGGTCGGACAGGCGGCCAGCCACGGGCGAGACGAGGGCGAGCGCCAATGGCCATGCGGACATCAGCAGGCCAGTCTCCAGAACCGAGAAGCCGATGATGGAGTGAAACAGAAACGGCAGGCCGACGTAACTGAGGCTCTGCACGACATAACTGAGGATCGCGGTGAGCGACGATAAGCCGACGCTTGGAATGCGGAGGATATCCAACGGGATAGCAGGGTTCGTTTTTCGGCGCTGATCGAAATACAGCCAGACGAGAAGCGCGACGATCACGAAGGCCTGCATCGAGATCCAGAGACTGCTCTTTCCGTCGTAGCCCATTCCATCGGCCGCGATGACGAGGATTCCGATCGTGATCGCGCTCAGGATCGAACCCGACATGTCGAAGCTCTGCTTGCGCAGAGGAGATTTCGGCAGAGCGAGAATTCCGATCGCCGAAGCTGCAAGCCCCAAAGGCACATTGATGCCGAACAGCCATGGCCATGGCGCGACGGCAAGGATCGCTGCCGCGATGGAAGGACCCGCGGTGGCGGAGAGAGCGACGATCAGCGTGTTGTATCCGATCCCGCGCCCGAGCGCATGCTTCGGATAGATGTAGCGTATGAGCGCTATGTTCACGCTCATCAGGGCGGACGCGCCGAGGCCCTGCAGAACGCGCGCGCCGATGAGCGAGTAGACGGATGAAGCCAGCGCACAGGCGAGGGACGCAGCCGTGAAGAGCAGCATCCCTCCTATGAAGACCCTGCTGTAGCCGATCCGATCTCCAAGGGCCGAGAACGGAAACAGGGAAACGGTGATGACGAGCTGGTAGGAGCTGACGACCCAAACAACCAGGGATGGGCTCGCGCCGAGGTCCTGTGCCATCAGCGGAAGCGCTAGATTGATCAGCGCCCCATCGAGAACGGCCATGACGATGGCGATTGTCACCGCCGTCATGGCCCAGCGACGCTGCGGCGTCGGCAATCCATCCATCGCGCTAAATCGCTCTAATACCGGCGCCCGGAATCCGTGCGATCATCCATGATAGGGCGTCGGATCGACGGCGTGTCTGGCCAGGGGATGAACGACGATATCGTGCATCCACGGATTGGCAGGCAGCCCGGTGATGATGTCGTGCAGCTCGGTTGCATCCTTTGCCCGCCAGATACCCCAATTCTCGAAGCGGCATGGAACGCGCCACATCCGAACCAGATGCCCCTGCTTGATAAGATCGGCGGCATGAGCACGCTCTTCCTTGATGACCCTTTCCTTCAGGTCCGGATCCATATCCTCCGACCAGCGAAGCTTGATGTTGACGAGAAATTCCATGGCTGCCTCCTTATGCACTCGCACGCATCTGCGCGCGATCTTCGAGTACGGCATTGCTGGCATTGAAGCCGGGAATGCCCGTGACGTATCCGCCTGGCCACGTCCCTGCTCCTGACAGGTAAAGGCCCTTCAGCGGGGTTCGGTAATTGTGAATGGAATGGTGAGGCCTCGCGCCGAACAGAGCGCCGGGAAGCATGTCACCATGCGTGATATGCGATTGCACCAGGCCGAGCTCGCCTTCCATTTCGACGGGGTCGACGAAGCGATGACCCACGATATGGCTGCGTAGATCCGGCATGAGGTCCGACAGGACGTCGATGCAGCGATTGCCGAACACGTCCCGTTCCGTATCCCAGCTCCCGTCACGCAACTCATAAGGCGCATGCCAGACATTGACGCTCAGGAGATGCCGCCCCTGCGGGGCAAGATCCGGCGACGTCACCGTCGGCATGAGCCCCCACATGATGGGTTCGCGGGCGGAGATACCGGCCAGTCCCTCGGCAACGGCGCGTTCGATATAGGCAAGCGAAGGCGCTATGCGGAACTGAACTCCGGCAAGCTGCTTCGGATCGATGCCGGAAGGAAGCCCCGCATAGTCGGGAACGCCATCCAAAGCGAGGACGAGTTTGAAAGCCGATCCACGCATCGGGACGGCAGAAACCGCGCCGCGAAGGTCGGCTCCGACAGCATCGTCGTCCAAAAGTTCGGTGAAGAGGCTGCGCGGATTGATCGCCGAAACGACGACCGGTGCATGATATTCATCGCCGTTCATGGCAGCGACTCCGACGACCTGCCCATTCCGATGCAGAATGTTCGCGATGGGCGTATCTGTCTCGATCACGGCGCCGTAGGATCGGCAGCACGCTTCGAGAGCGTCGACGATTGCGCCCATGCCTCCGACGGGAAGCCCCGTCGAGCCCCGCAGGGCGGCCCGGCGAGGATCGTCCGCATCGAGAGCGGGGGAGGACGCCAGGGACAACGGCCTCAGCATCAGCCCGACAGCCGTACCGGGTGCCGACGGAGGCGTGAGCGTCGCATTCAACGCGACCATGCCGAGAAGAGCCTTCGCCTCCTCCGACCTCAACTCCTCATCCAGAAGCTGGCGAAGACTGCCGAAGAAGACTCTGTTGAACAGGGCCTCCTGTGCCTTCGGCAGCGTCTTGGCGATCGACAGAAGGTCGGGCGAGGGCTGAAAGAGCGACGTTCGCAGATGACGGGCCAGTTCCTCGAGAGAATTCAGGAGGTTGAAGTAACGATCCGCCTCCCCGGGCGCATAGGCATTCAGCTGAGCGGCGATCTTCTCGCGATCCCGCCACCCCAGAAAGCACCCGCCGGGGAAGGGATGAACGACGGTCGGATCGGTGCGGACGAACCGCAGGCCGAACTGTTCCAGATTCAGCTCTTGAAGAAAGCGTGGTTCGAAGCTTCCCGGCGAGTTGGTGAAGGCCGTGCGATAGCCAGGCATGAATTCGAAGGTTCCGCAGGGACCTCCGAGGCTGGCCCTGGCTTCGAGGACGGCCACACGGAGTCCAGCCCGCCCGAGATAGGCGGCTGCAATCAACCCGTTGTGACCACCGCCAACCACGATCGCATCGAAGCGGTGGATCGGCGTATTCGTCGTGTTTGGCATCTCTCTCATCCTGGCATGCTTCACCGATCACCTCTCACGAGGCGCACGGCGCTTTCATCTTGCGGGGGGCTGCCGCGGCAGCCCCGACATCCGCGCTATTTGGGCAGATAATCGTTGGAGAAGTACGTGCTGGGATCCTTACGACCGGTCATGCCGCCGTACTGCTCGAGGGTCTTGTTCATCGCGTCCCAGTCCTCGGAAGCCATCCAACCGACAGGTTTTCCTTGTGTCGCGCCGGTATGGAGCGAGCTCTCATAGGCTTCCAATACGCTCTTGTGGAAGATCGCAGGCTGCGTGTTTCCCGTCACCTTCAGGAAGATTTGAATGGCCTCATCCTTGTTCGCCAGCGTGTAGTCGAGGCCCTTCCTGGTCGCGTCCAGGAAGCGCCGAACGACGTCAGGCTTGTCCTTGAGAAAGGAATTGTTGGCGATGATTCCAAAGCTGAGATTGGTGACGCCCCAATCCGCATACCGGAGAATCGAGATCTTCTTGCCCTGAGCGATCAATTGGGGACCGTAATAGTAATCGTCGCCGCTGATGCAATCCAATTGCCCGGACGTGATGGCGGCGAACTTGGCATCACCCGGCATGTTGACGAGCGAGATATCTTTGACATCGAGGCCGTTGGCCCGCAGGAAAGCCGGCAGCACCTGTCCGTCCGAACCGGTCGGAGTGGAGCCGACGCGCTTACCCTTCACGTCCGCAGGCTTCTTCACATCCTCGCCCGAGCAGATCAGCGAGATCGGTCCCTTCTGCCAGAACCCGGCCACGACAGTGATCGGAACGCCCGCCGAGATGGATTGAGCGGCCGTCGAAAGGCTCGCATGTCCGATGGGCTCCCGGCTCTCGCCGACGACGAGGGTCGTGGTTTTCGATCCCTGACCCTGCTGGATCTCGATGTCGATCCCGGCATCCTTGTAGAAGCCCTTCTCCTTGGCCACCAGCATGGGAGTCTGTCCCGGCCACCAGCTCCAGTCGAGACGTATGCTGAGCTTGTCGGCAGCCTGTACGGCGCCTGTGCCGAGAAACGACGCAACCGTCGCAATCAGGGCAATCCGCGATGTGATTTTCATAGCGCCATCTCCATGGTGGTGTTGTCCGGGGTTTCGCCATCATCATCGCGGATCACACCCATCCGCTGGAAATGATGCAGGATCTCGTCGACGATCGCGTTGAACTCGGCCGTTCCTCTCATGGACAGACGTCTGGAGCGCGGAAGCGGCACGTCGAGAACGGCCTCGACACGGCCCGGACGCGGCGCCATCACGATGATCCGGTCAGAGAGGAAGACTGCTTCCTGAACGCTGTGGGTGACAAAGACCACGGTGGGGCGGGAGCGAAGCCAGAGCTTCTGCAGATCCACCATCATCTGGTCACGGGTCAGAGCGTCGAGGGCACCGAAGGGTTCGTCCATCAGCAGAAGTGACGGATTGTGAACGAGAGCCCGGCACACGCTGACGCGCTGGCTCATGCCACCGGAGAGCTGATAGGGATAGGCGCTCTCGAAACCCTTCAGGCCTGCGGCCGCCAGCAAATCCCGTGCGCGGGCGGCATACACGTCATGAGGAAGCTTGCGCGCCTCCGCCTGGATCAGGACGTTGTCGAGAACGCTTCTCCAGTCGAGAAGGACCGGGCTCTGGAACACGATGCCGATATCGGTCTCGGGCTTCGTCACGACCCGGTCCGCGACGGAGACCCGTCCGTTTGTCGGTGTATCCAGTCCGGCCACGATTCTCAGAAGCGTACTCTTGCCGCAGCCGCTTGGTCCGACGATCGATACGAACTCCCCCTCGCCGATCAGGAGAGAGGTGGAGGAGAGCGCTTCCAAACCTTTGTAGCTCTTGGTCACGTGCTCGATGCGAATTGGCTTACCCATCATGTGCTCCCCTGTCCTCAATGCCCTGCATCCTGCCGAACGGAGCTGTGCCATGGCATGAGGCGCGCCTCCGCCCATTGCACGAGCGCGAAACTCACCACTCCGATCAGGACGAGGAAAATGAGGGCTGCGAACATCAGAGCGGTCTGCATCTGCCCGCTTGCCAGAAGGATGAGATAGCCGAGTCCCTTGTCCGCGCCGATGAATTCGCCGACGACGGCGCCCACGACAGCCAGAGTGATACAGACCTTCAGTCCACCGAAGATGCTCGGAAGCGCAAAGGGAAAGTAGATCTTGCGGAACATGTCCTGTGCCGAAAGACCCATGGAGCGCCCCAGATAGACCATGTCTTTGGGGACGCTCTTCAAACCCACCACCGTGCTGATGATGACGGGGAAGAATGCGACGAGGACACCGATCATCACCTTGGTGCTCAGACCAAAGCCGAGCCAAACCAGGATGAGCGGAGCAAGAGCGACTTTCGGTACTGCCTGGCTGACGACCAGCAGCGGATACACCGTCTCTTCGAACCAGCGGAATCGCGCGATGAGAAAAGCAATCGGCATCGCGACGAGGATGCTGAAGACGAAGGCCAGGGTCGTCTCGAAGGCGGTGACGCCAGAATGATAGACCAACGATGGAAACTGGCTGACGATGACATTGGCCACGGCCATCGGAGGAGGCAGCAGATAAGGCGCCGGCTGAAACAGCATGACCCCGGCCTGCCACGCTCCAAGAAGCACGAAGAGGGATATTACGGGATAGAAAGCGCGCACCCTGCGCCATGTCGGTGCCGATGTTACAGAAATCGGAATGGTGCTGTCGACCTGTCCCATAAAATCCTCCGTGATCGCGTGTGTGACCCATCTTCGACGGGTCACATCCGATTAACAAGCGGTTAGAATTTCAAGCGGCGCTTGCAGCGGCCGGCATTTGAGCCGGCACGAAACTGTCCCTGAACAACCGGACCCAGTTGCCTCCTGCGATCTTTGCGATTTCCTCGCTGGAGAAGCCGCGCTTCTCCATTCCTTCCAGAATATTCGGGAAGTCGACGGATGACTTGAACCAAGTCGGCCATGCGGAGAATCCCTTGATCGGGATCGCGCTTTCCCGCGACCACCGGCCGGCGCGCCACCACTTGATCTGGGATTCCGGCCATCCGTCGTAATAATCAGTGCCGAAGCCGATCGTATCGACGCCGACAAGGTCGGCAGTCCACGAAATCATGTCGATGAAGGTATCGAGGCTGCAGTTCGAGCCGTCGCGCATGATCTTAGGATACATGCTCAAGCCAAGCACGCCGCCGGTCTCGGCAAGGCGCTTGATCAGAGGCGTCGATTTATTCCTACGATTCAACTCGATATCGGTGCCCACGAACTCCGACGGGTTGGCATGGGTGATCGCAATGGGACGCGACGAATACTCGATGGCATCGAAGCAGGTGCGCTCGGTGCAGTGCGAGACATCCACGAGCATGCCGAGGCGATTCATCTCGGCAATGACATTGCGGCCGAAGAACTTCGAAACGCCATTCTCGTCGGGCTCCCAGCATCCGGAGGCAACCCTGTTCTGAACGTTGTAGGTGAGCTGGGCTATGCGAACACCGAGCTGATAGAAGATCTCGACGAGTTCGATATCGTCCTCGAAGGGTGACGTATCCTGAAAGCCGTAGACCACCGCGGTCCGGCCGGAGGCTGCGATCCGCTCGATATCCTCGGCAGTCGTCGCCAGTGCGATCAGGTCGCTATTCTGCTCGAGAAGCCGGTTCCATTCGCCGATTGCGGTCAGGGTCTCGCGGGCGTTCTCCCAGATGGCGAGCGTGACATGGACGCACCCGATACCACCCTCGATCCATTCCTTGAACCGGGCGCGCTCCGGCTTGTTGTACTGCAGCGCGTCGACGACGATCGGCTTGCGTGCCAGTGAGTAAGACATTTCAGGTCCTTTCCTAATCCTGGAAATTCAATGGGCGAACGGATCGGCGGCGGGGCCGTAATCCGTAACGACGGCCTTGATCTGGGAGAATTCATCCAGGGCCTCGAGACCGTTCTCGCGACCGAGGCCGGATTGCTTGAAGCCGCCGAACGGCACGCGCAGATTGATGGCGCGGTAAGTGTTGACCCACACGGTGCCGGCCTGAAGGCGCCTGGAGACCCGGCGCGCGCGATGAAGGTCCTTTGTCCAGAAGCCGGCGGCCAGGCCGTATTCGACACCGTTCGCGATGGCGATGGCTTCGTCCTCGGTCTGAAAGCTCTGCACGGTCACGACCGGGCCGAAGATCTCCTCGCGACAGATGCGCATGTCGCTGGTCACGTCCACGATGATCGTGGGCTCGATCCAGAAACCGTCCGACAGCTCCGGATCCACCGACGGAACGCCGCCTCCGAGGACGACGCGCCCGCCGGCAGCAACGGCCTCGGCGATGTAGGCATTGATCCGGTCGTACTGGCGCCTCGAGGCGACAGGCCCGATATGGCTTCTCGCGGAGGCGGGATGTCCAATTCGGATACGGCGCGCCGAGGCGATGTAGCGCTCGACGAAAGCGTCATACAGTGAGGCGTGCACGAGAACGCGGGAGCCGGCGACACAGGTCTGTCCCGTGGCTGAGAAAGCCCCTTGCGTGGCAGCGATCACGGCCGAATCGAGATCAGCGTCCTCGAAGACGATATGCGCCGACTTTCCGCCCGCCTCGCAGACGAAGCGCTTCATGCCGCCCGCAACCTTGGCGCCGAGGACGCGAGCCGTCGCGGTGCTGCCGGTGAAGCTCACCATGGCGACCCCGGGATGCGTTGCAAGCTTCTCGCTCACGACCGCATCGCCGATGACGACATTGACGACGCCTTTCGGGAACCCGGCCTGGAGCGCGAGCTCCGCAAGCATGATGCTGGATCCCGGCGCGTCGGCCGGCGGCTTGAGGATGACCGCGTTGCCCATGGCGAGAGCCGGTGCCAGCTTCCAGGAGCCCAGAGAGAGCGCTCCGTTGAACGGAGTAATGGCGACCACGACGCCGACGGGTTCGCGGATGACCCGCGCTTCCATGGTACGGGACACCGTTCGCAGGACGTCGTCATGCGTTTCCAGCGCGCTGGCGTAGAAATGATACCATTGCGCGGTGGCACGCATTTCCGCAGCGGTGGCCGCATGGCTTTTCCCGTTGGCCAGACTTTCCAGCATGCCGAGAGCCTCCGCATTGCTGGCGATAAGGTCGCCGAGCTTGCGTAGATGAGCCGCTCTCTCCGCCGGCGCCAGTTCGGCCCATGCGGCGCTCGCATAGGCGATCGATGCGCTCTCGACAGCCAGCTCGACGGCGCTGTCGTCGACACAGGAACGCGCCCAGACCTTACCGGTCGAGGGATCGACAAGCGCGAGCGGCTCGCCTTGAACCAGCAATTTCTGACCATCGACAAACGATGTGAACGTAGTATCGCGGTTGGCTTCAAAAGGATTCAAGATACGGCTCCTTGTGCCGCACGCGAGAGCGCTTCACGCACGTGCGGTTCTTGCATGTGATGGCAGGCGGCAAGATGGTCGGGGTCGCGACCTGTCATGGAACGAAGCTGAGGCCGACTGGTCCGGCAGATCTCGGTGGCGAACAGGCAGGATTTCTGAAAGCGGCATCCCGGCAGAGGCGCGGAAGGATCCGGCGGTTCCGACCGCACATCGATCCGGGGACGCATGCGCTCGATTCTCGGATTGGGAACCGGCACCGCGGAGAGCAGGGCCGAGGTATAGGGATGCAGAGGCGCGGAGAAGATGCTCTTTCGCGGTCCCTTCTCCATGATCTGCCCACCATACATGACGACGATGCTGTGGGAGACATGCCGAACGATGCTCAGATCGTGGGTGATGAAGAGGTAGGTCAGCCCCCGGTCCTGCTGCAGGTCCTGAAGGAGATTGACGATCTGGCCCTGAATGCTCACGTCGAGCGCGGAGACGACCTCGTCGAGCACGATGAATTTCGGCTCGATGGCGAGCGCCCGTGCAATGGCAACCCGCTGACGCTGCCCGCCCGATAGCGCATGCGGATAACGCTCGGCCAGATCGCGGCGAAGCCCCACATCGTCGAGGAGACGACCGACCCTCTGGTCGGCATCGTGCCCCTTGGCGAGTTCGTGGACCTCGAGCACCTCCTTGAGGGTCTCACCGATCGTCATGCGTGGATTGAGGCTCGCATAGGGATCCTGGAACACGATCTGGGACATGCGGGGCAAAGCGCCGTGCGCTTGCCTCAGCGCCCTGAGATCGCGGCCGAAGCACTCGACGGTCCCACCGGCAAGCGGTGCAAGACCGATCAGTGCACGACCTGTCGTGCTCTTGCCGCTGCCGCTCTCACCCACGAGGCCGACTGTCTCGCCTTCAGCAATATCGAAAGAGACGGAATCGACGGCGTGGACCTCGCCCGCAACGCGACGAAGGATGCCTTTGCGGATCGGAAAACGAACGGAAACATCTTTTAGCTGAATCGCTGGAGCGCTCATCGTGCTCCTCCACTGGCCATCGTGAGGGAGAGCCCGACAAACGGATCGACGTGACACCGCACGGGGTGGCGTCCCCCTTCCACACTGTCCGCGAGAGCTGGCAGCTCGGCCCGGCATACGTCGCGGACATAGTCGCAGCGTGGATTGAAGGGACATCCCTGGACCGGGTTTCGCGGATCCGGCGGGAGACCTGGGATCGGGTTCAGCCGCTCAGACACTTCGTCCTCAAGCTGCGAGATCGTGTCGAGAAGCGCCTTCGTGTAGGGATGCCGAGGGCTTGCGAACAGCGTTTCCGTTTCGGCGGTTTCGACGACGCGGCCGGCATAAAGCACTGCAACGCGATCCGCGACCCCGGCGACTACACCAAGATCGTGAGTGATGAGAATGAGTGCCATTCCCAGCTCCTTGCGCAGAGAATCGATCAGGCGCAGGATCTGGGATTGAGTGGTCACGTCGAGAGCCGTGGTCGGCTCGTCCGCAATGAGGACCTTGGGGTTGGCGCTGATCGCCATCGCAATGAGCGCACGCTGACGCATGCCGCCCGAGAGCTCATGAGGATAGCTCGCAAGCCGGGTGGCTGCTCCGGGAATTCCGACGAGATCGAGGAGCTCGATGCAGCGCGTCCGGGCCGCCGAGCGGGACATTCCACCATAGTGAATCATCGGTTCCGCCATCTGCGTGCCGATGGTCATCGCGGGGTTCAGGGAGGTCAGAGCGTCCTGGGAGATCAGCGCAATGCCGCTGCCGCGAACCGCCCGCATCTCACGAGGGGAAAGATCGACCAGATTACGACCTTCCAGCAGAACCTGACCCGAGGTGATGCGTCCGCCACGGGGCAGGAGACCGAGAGCCGCGAGCATGGTCTGGCTCTTGCCGCATCCCGACTCGCCGACGACACCTAGAGCTTCGCCACGCCCGACCGACAGGGAGACATCGTTTACGACCTGGACCGAGGCTGCATCGCGACCATAGGCGACGCCCAGATCCTTGACCTCGAATACCGCGTCGCTGGAGCGGATCGTCTGAGCCGGATGTGGTTTTGTGAACATCATCATGCCAGCTTTACCTTCGGGTTGAAGTAGGCGTAGAGGATGTCGACCGCGAAGTTGATCAGGACGAAGGCGACGGCGAGGACGAGGATGCCTCCCTGGATCAGAGGAATGTCGCGCGTCGATATCGCCTGAAACATGGCCAGGCCGATCCCGGGCCAGGAGAACACTGTCTCCGTCAGAACCGCGCCGCTCAAGAGAAAGCCCATCTGCATGCCGATGACCGTGATCACGGATGGCATGGCATTCGGAAGCGCATGACGGAGCACGATGCGGGCTTCACCGACGCCTCTGCTCCGGGCCGTGCGGATGTAGTCGCTGTTGATCACGTCGAGAATGGCGGACCGTGTCATGCGGGCGATGACGGCGAGAGACCAGGCCGCGAGCGTGATGGTCGGCAGCACCATGTGAGCAACCATGCTTCCAATGCCGCTGCTGCCGGTCGCGCCCTGCATCCCGCCGACGGGAAGAAGCCGCAGATGGAGGCCGAAGGTCAGGATGAGGACAAGACCGAGCCAGAAGGACGGCATGCTGTTGAAGAACAGCACGACGACGGACAATCCCTGATCCCTGAGGGAACCCGGCTTCAGGGCGGCCCAGGTTCCGGCGGCGACGCCGGCGACAGATGCAAGGATGATGGCCGCGATTGCCAGGAGGGAGGTGTTGAACAGCCGTTCGACGATGACCTGCGTGACGGGCTGCGCGAAGGTGAAAGATTGTCCCAGATCACCGTGAAGGAGATTCTTCAGATAGATGGCGTACTGAACATAGATCGGTTCGTTCAGCCCCAGGGACAGGCGCAGTTGCTGCCTTGCCTCCTCCGATGCCATGCTTCCGAGCAGGACGTCGGCCGGATCGCCGGGAATGATCTGCGCCAGCAGGAAGGTCGCCAGGGTCACCCCGATGATCACAGGGATGATCTGAAGCGCGCGATTGAGGATGAACGAGATCATCGGTCAGCTCCGATCCTTGGTGAATCGGGGATCCAGCATGTCCCGCGCCGCGTCGCCGATCAGGTTGAAGCCGACGGCGAGGAAGACGATCGCCAGTCCGGGAATTGTCGCCACATGCGCTGCCGTTGCGATGGCGGTTCTTCCGCTCGAGAGCATCTGCCCCCATTCCGGCGTCGGCGGCTGCGGGCCGAGGCCGAGAAAGCTCAAGCTGGCGGAGAGGATCACGTTACGACCGGTTTGCAGCGTTCCGTACACCACCGCCGGGCCGAGGACGTTCGGCAGGATGTGGCGGAGGGCAATGCGCGTGTGACTGTAGCCGAGCGTGCGCGCCGCTTCGACGTAGAGTTCCTCCTTGATCCCCAACGCGACGCCACGGACGATCCGCCCAAAGGCGGGAATCGTGACGACGACCATTGCAATGATCATCGAATTGAGGCCGGGACCGAGGGCGGCGCTGATGCCGAGCGCGAGCAGGATGCCCGGGAAGGCAAACATGACGTCGAAGACGCGCATGACCACGCTATCCCAGATCCCACCGATGTAACCGGCGGAAAGCCCGATCGCGCCGCCGATCAGCAGAGCGATCACGGTGGGAAGGATTGCGACGAGCAATGCGAAACGCGCGCCATAGATCAGACGGCTCAGAATATCCCGACCGAGTTCGTCGGTTCCCAGGATATGCCAACCGGAGAAGGGACGCTGGTATCGCGCCAACGGATCCACATGGAGGGGATCGAATGGCGCGATCCAATCGGCAAAGAGGGCCAGAACGATGATGGTGGCGATGATGGCGAGACCGACAGTCAGGGAGGCATTCGACAGCACGCGCTTCAAGAGCGCGCTGCCGGCGCGGTTCGTGACTGGAGCTGCTTGCGTGATCGCTGTCATCGTTCATTCCCTCGGATGAGCTGAACTCAGGCTACGGTCCAAAGCTTCCCGAGATTGGGAATCTGGTCGGACAGCCCGCAGGCCCGCAGAGCGCGCCAGAGCGTCGCCTGATTGCTCGACACGACAGGGGTGCGCGTGTCCATTTCCAGGTAAGGCAGCGTCGCGAAGGTGCGATAGGTGCCGCATGAGATGAGAATCGCGTCGGCCTTGCCTGCTTCCTTGAGCGCCTGCTTACCGAGCCTATAGGCACTATCGGCATCATGAACGCTGGCCTCGAACGGGTCCGTGATCTGGAGCCCGATCATCGACTTTACGGAGAAGCCGTAGGCCTCCATGTAATTGGCCATCTTCCGGTTGACCTCATCGGAATAGATGGTTGCGACGGCCACGGTCTTGGCACCGAGCGCTCTCAAGGCGTCCATCTGGGCGCCCATCATGGTGATGGCGGGAATGCCGGTGGTTTCCTGAATCTGGGAGCAGACCTCTTCGTCGTGGCCCGGACCCCGCAGGAAGGTCCCCGGTGCGCCGCATTGGACGATCAGATCGACTTTGGCGGTCGCAAGCTGGCGTGCAGCTTCGAGCACTTGGCTCATCATGACCTTCAGGCCTTCGTCGTCGACACGCGGCACGATCGTGCGCGCATCGGCGAACGCGACTCCGACAGGTGCAACGCTACGCCACTCTTCGGCACCCTCGATTGCAGTGGCAGGCCTCATCTGGCCAATTCGTGCGCGCCAACCCAGCATCATGTGACAGACTCCTTTTTGAATTCCGGAAAGAACGTCGGACGAGCGGGATGTCAGCGCACCCCGATCCTCGAATAGTCGAAGAAGACGGAGCGGGCCGGAACGACGCCCGTGACACGAGCGCGGAGAATTCGCGGCAGCTTGTCCTGATAGAGGAAGATCCAGGGAGCATCCTTCGCGATCAGATCCGCGGCCTGACGATAAAGGTCGTTCCGCTTGGCCTCATCGGCTTCCGATCGGGCCGATGTGAAGAGAGCGTCAACTTCGGGATTGTTGTACCAGCCGCGATTCACGCCGCTTGGCGGTTGCTGCGAACCGCTGAACATGCGCTCCAGCCAATAGGTGCTGTCAGCGCCGGTGGTCCATCCGTTGAAGGAGCCCTGCACATCATCCTTGTAGCCGGGGCCCTCGGTGGTCACGAGTGTCGCGAACTCCAGGAATTGCGGCTGCAGGTTGATGCCGACGGCTTTCAGATCCTGCTGCAGCAGCGCGATGATCTGGGCGGCCTGTCCAAAGCCGGGCCCGCTGTTCGGCGCCAGGAGCTTGAGAACAACCGGCGTTGAGATTCCGGCCGCGCTCAGAAGCTCCTTCGCTTTCGTAGGATCGTAGCGGTATGGGTTGGCCGTCCGGTCGCGGGGCAATTCATTGCCGAGGGGAACGGGTCCCATTGCGGGAGTAACCTGACCGTCGAGCAGCGCTGCCAGGCTGTCGCGGTTGACTGCATGATTGAGTGCCTGGCGGAACAACGGGTTCTTGGTCAACTCGGAGCGGGCGTTCAGGCGCACGAAATATTGGTTGGCAGGCTCGGGATACTGAACCTGCAAGCTCGGATCGACCTTGAGCTGAGCGACCTGCTGCGAACTCGCGCTCGGAATGATGTCGATCTGACCCGTCTGCATCCCGATCGCCATGGCGGTTGGATCGGTGACCGGACGGATGACGATCTGATCGACCCCGGGCTTGTGACCCCAATAGGAAGCGTTGCGAGCCAGGTTGAGTTGCTGGCCCTGCTGGAATGCCTGAAGCGTGAAAGGTCCCGTGCCGACAGGGCGAAGACCGAGTTGATCGCCCTTGTTCTGCTCGAGCGCGCTGGGGCTGACGATGCTGGCGCGGCGATCGCTCAACAGGCGCGGCAACCCGGAGAAAGGCTCCTTGAGAATAATCTGGAACGTCGATGCATCGACAGCCGACGTGCTTTTGATCCACCTCGTCAGGAACGTCATGTTCCCGCCGGCACGCGTGTCGTATACGGGCGAGTCCTTGTCCATCATGCGGCTGAAGTTCAGCTGCACCGCGGCTGCATCGAGGGGCTTTCCATCGTGGAACGTGACACCTTGGCGAAGCTTCAGCGTATAGGTGAGGCCGTCCGGCGATACGGACCAGGACTCGGCAAGGGCTCCCACCAGCTCGGGCGCGACCTCGGTCGGCTTGCTCAGGTCTTCGCGAATGAGCGGGTCGAAGATGGCATCGATCACTCTGAGACCGGGCGTCCCGGTCATGCGGTGTGGATCGAGCGGCGGCACGGCGCCTTCGGATCCGATCACGATCGCCGCTGCAGAAGCCGAGGTGGACAATCCTACCGGCGCCAACAATAACGCAGACGCTAAAGCAACCGCCGTGCGGCGGGCAGTCAGATAATTCAGCATCTCGATTCCCTCTTCCGAGCGGAACGTCTGCGGTCGACTTGCTGAACGCCGCGCTCCGTTGGCTTCGATGAAACTTGACGCCGGCGAATTATTCAAATTGAAATGTTTGGAGGATTAATAAGAGATATTTATTAATCGGTCGTCGCAGTATTCGATTGGAGGCACGATGCACAAAACACCGACTTCAAGCGAAACGAATGTGCATCCGCATGTCAGCTATAATGTAACGATCAAGCATCTGCGGGCATTCCTAAGCCTCGCTCAGCATCGCAGCTTTACGCGGGCTGCCATCGCGCTTCATGCATCACAGCCGTCGTTGACGATGATCATCCAGCAACTGGAAGACATCGTCGGATGCAGCCTGTTCGACCGAACCACCCGCAATGTTCTTTTGACCCCCGAAGGAGAAGATTTTCTCCCGGTCGCGGAGCGCCTCATCGTCGATTTCGATCTCGCCCTCGAGAACATCCGCGTCACGGCATCTGCGCGAAAAGGGCGGGTTGGCATCGCCGTCGTCCATTCGGTTGCAACGCGGATCATCCCGCGCGTTCTCGGTGGGCTCCTGTCCGAATATCCGGGCCTTCATGTGCAGCTTCGCGACGGCAACTCGGCGGATGTCCGCCGCCGTGTGAGGCAGAACGAAGTCGATTTCGGTTTCGGGAGCAAGGACGAAGAAGACACTGATCTCGATTTCCGCCCCCTGTTTCGCGATCAGATGGGACTTCTCGCGCGCAACGATCACCCGCTGATCAAGTCCAAGAAGGCGCTGAAATGGGCTGATTTGAATGGGTATGACTTCGTCGGTCTGACATCAGACACCGCAACCGGACCGATCATTCGCCAGATCTCCCATCTTCCTCAATCCGTGATCGCTCCCCGGTTCGAAGTTTCGACCAATACGACCTTGTGGGCTCTCCTCGAGAGCGGGATCGGCATAACAACGGCCCCGGCCCTGTCGATCGAGAACAGCCGAAACCAGACTCTGCGCTTCCGGGCTCTCAATGACCCGACCGCATGGCGTCACGTCTACGTCATTTCCCGACGAGGGCGCACCTTGACGCCGATGGCGATGGAGATCATGCGGCGCGTCAGGGCTGAGGTCGCTGCGATTGCAAGCAAGCATCAGCTCATTGAGGCGGGCACCCCGTAATTCCGCCGGACGCTGTTGTCTGAACGCGAAGGCTCGCGGCGGATTGAGGCGCCTCGTCTCAACGGGACGCAATGCGCCGGGACAGATCCCGGGAAGCCCGCGTTTCCGATCTTCGATTTTTAGGAACCGGCATCTCGAAGCATCGGCAGAGAGCCGGGAGATGGTGCCGCAAGAGGGATTCGAACCCCCGACCCCCTCATTACGAATGAGGTGCTCTACCAGCTGAGCTATTGCGGCATCGCAATCCTGCGATCCGAGAGGCCGCCCTCTTACCCTCTCACCTGGCGCTTGGCAAGGGAGGGTAAGGGACTAACGGCTCTACCAGACCGAAAAAGCGCTGCGGCGCGCGGCCGCCTCTTTCTCCGGCTTCGGCACGTCCGGCGGTGTGGCCGGGAAGACCACCGGCTCGGGCGGCGGCGGACCTGCACCCTCCTTCGCGGGCTCGTTCATGACTTCCCTCACGGCCTCGACCTGGACCTCGTGCTCGTCCACGGAGGCCGCCGGAGAAGGCGGCGCGACTGGCTCGGCGATCGGTTCAATCGAAGTCGTGACGACGGGTTCTCGCGCCGGAGGGATGGGCAGCGGCTTCGGCTCGTCGTCGAGATCGGCGGTCACGTCGTCGTGCAGGGTGAGTTCGGGTGCGATCAGAACGTCCGGCGGCGCCTGCCAGACGAAGGCATCGAGGCGCCCGGTCACAGGCGAGATCGGCGCCCAATGGTCCGAGACGACCCCGTCGGCGATCCAGGCCGGATCGCGCGGCGCGCGGGTGGCGCGGGCGAGCCATTCGCGGCCCTTGCCGGTGGAGCCGTGCTCGGCCTGCTCCAGATCGGACATGATGAGGCAGACGCGCATGGTCGGCCGATCCTGCAGGAGCGGCTCGAGCGCGTCGCGGGCGCGGTCGAATTCCCGCGCTTCGAGGGCGGAGCGGGCAACCGCAAGGCGTCCCTCCGGCGCATGGCTGGACAGGCGGGCGAGGGTGTCGGCGCGCCTGAGCCGGTCGAGCCCGGAATCGCCGGGCCTAAGATTGAGATAGACCTCCGCCAGATCGGGATGCGGCTGGCTGCGCCAGGCGGCCTCGACCACCTTGGCAGCGCGGCGCAGATCGCCTTTACGCGAGAGGAGCCGGCCGGCAAGCGCCGCCGCCGGCACGAGGTCGGGGGCGAGCTTCACTGCGTCCTGAGCGCTGCGGAGCGCGCCGTCCGGATCATGGTCGACCCGCTCCAGGGCATCCGCGGTGAGCAGGACCGCACGATGGCGCCGGGCCGTCGCCTTGTCGAGCAGGCCAAGGGAGGTGCGCCGCTCGACCGTCTCCAGGGCGCCGCGCCAGTCGTGATCGGCACAGCGCGCCTCGAGCACCGCATCGCTCGCCCAGGCGGCGGCCGGCGCGAGCCGCACGGCCTCGGAGGCATATTGCTGGGCGGATGGAATATCGCCCCGCCGCCGTGCCTCGACGAAAAGACCGCGCAGGCCCAGCACCCGGGTCTCGTCCTCCTCCATCATCTGCGTGAAGGCGGCCTCGGCGGCCTCGCGGTTGCCGGAGACCTGGGCGGCCTGGGCCTTCAACAACAGGGTCAGGGGCTCCCGCCCCAGAAGGCGCTCGGCCTCGTTGGCATAACGCCGGGCGGCGATGGTGTCGCCGGCACCGACGGCGACCATGCCGCGGGAGACCGCCTGGTAGCCCCGCGACCGGCGCCGCGCCCGCGAGGCGAAGGTCATCCGGGAGGGAAGCTGGAGCAGGCCCGTCACCAGGGACCAGAGCAGGGCGAGGGCCAGGGCGAGACCCGCCAGCGCGATGGCGGCCACCGCCATCGACATCTGGATCTCGTAGCCGCCGAAGGTGATCAGAACCGTGCCCGGTCGGTCGGCCAGCCAGACCGCGCCGAAGGCCGCGACGCAGAGAAGACCGATGAAGACAAGTGCGCGCCACATGCTGGGCAGATCCTTTTATTGCGTCGTACGGTTGAGGGTGGCGAGAGCGTCAGTGGAAACGGCCTGGGCTGCCTGCTGCGCCTGCGCCACCGCCTTGACCTGCCGGCCCCAATCCTCCGAAAGCCGCCGCGAGGGCTCGGGCAGTGCCTCCCACGCGGTGGCCGCCTCCGCCACGTCGCCCCGCTCCAGGGCCTGCCGGATGCGTGCGACGAGAGCCGGGGTGCCCGTCGAGCCGGGCTCGTTCACCGGCCTGACGGTCACGACCCGGTCCGCCATGCGCAGGATTCGGTCGGCCCAGCCCTCGGCCGGGCCGCGACTCTCGCGCAGGATCGCCGTCTCGACGGGCTCGAAGCTTTTTGCCAGGGCCGCAGCGGTGGGTGCGCCGGAGCCTGCGAAGGGTTCGAGCGCCGCGATGCGGGCCGGATCGGTGCCGGCCTTGCGGACGCCATCGAGCACCTCCGCATAAGGCGCGCCGTTGTGCAGGGCATCGTTCAGGCGACCCGCCAGGACGACCCGGGTTCCGGTCTGGCCCATATTCTCGGCATTGCGGGCGTTCTCGGCCGCCTGCTGCGACAGGGCCGCGATCCGCTGCTCCTGTTCACCAAAGCGGCGCTCCGTGTCGGTGAACCGGCGCTCGAAATCGGTGAAGCGTCGCTCAGCCTCACTGACGCGGCGGTCCTGGTCGGCGAAGCGCCGGTCGAGATCCGCGACGCGGCCGTCGAGCCCCTGCGCGGCATTGGCGGCTTTGGTCGCACTGTCGGCATTGGTGCGGACCTGGCCTTCCAGGCCCGAAATGCGATTGCCGAGATCGGTGAGCGCCGCCTCGTTCTGGGGCGCGGGGGCCGGGGCCTCGGGCGCCGGGCGATTCAGGGCCTCCTGCGCCTGCCGGGCCGCCTGCTCGGCGGATCCCTGCACGGCCTGGAGCCGCTGGTTGAGTTCGCCTCTCGCGGTCTCCAGGGTCTGGACCCGCTCCGAGAGCGCCTGGATATTGCCCTGGACAGGGCCAGGCGGACCCGGCTGCCGCACGGCGCCGATGCGTTGTTCGAGCTGCGCCAGGCGCAGTTCCACCGGCTGGCTGTCGCCGGGCGCCCCCTGCATGGCCTGCAATCCATAGAGGAGCCCGGCGCCGATGACGCCGCCGAGCAGACCGGCCCCGATCAGGGCGCCGGCGGAACCGCGCCGCTCAGGGGGAGGAGGCGGAGATACGGTTTCCTCGCGCGATGTGGAAGCTTCCTGGAAAGAGCTATCGGATGACGTGGCATCCGACCTGATAGCCTCCTCGGCGGAGGCGCCAAGGGGAAGCGTGTCGGTGCCGATGCCGGAATCGAGGGTCGCCTGCTGCGACGCCGCCAGATCCTCGGCCGTCTGCTCGCTGCCGCCGAGAGTGGTCTCATCGGGCTTCACATCCGGCGTTTCACTCACTGGGATCGGATCCGGCGAGAGAGCTGCCGCCGCAATCGTGTCCGGCCCGGTCTGATCCGGTCCGAGAGTATCCTTTCCGAGTGTGTCCATTCCAAAGGTGTCCGGCCCAAGGGTGTCCTTTCCCAGCGTCTCCCGGGCCTCGGCGCTCGGGCTTGTCGGCGGGGCTGCTCCGTCGTCGATCACGGAGGCTTTCAGGTCGATGGTCGCCGGCTCGCGCGAGTGCTTCTTGCGGGAGGATTTCGGACGTCGGGGATCGGATGAATCGGTCACGGGTCACTCTTGCTCGGGGCGAAATTGTCAAACGGTCAATGTGATCGGCAATTGAGGCAAGCTTGGGCGCAGCGTTTCGTTCCTTCTCTCGAACCTGATCGGCATTCGCCGGCGGATGTTACGGGAGACGATCGAGAAGCGCGAGAAGCGCGTCCTCAGAGGGATCGTCCGCCACGAGGGTTGCGGCGCCGGTCGAAGCCAGGGGCGCGGCCACGTCGGCCGACAGGCAAAGATGGGGGAAAGTCCGGAGTTCGGATGCGAGACCCGCCTCCCCCGCCAGCCGGACGACGAGATCCGCGCTCCGTCGGGAATAATGGAGCGCGGCGCCGATTTGGCCAGAGCGCAGCGCCTCGATGGCGCTCTCCGGCAGGCTTTCGAGGGCTTTCGCCTCGTAGGCCTCCCATTGAATCACGGTGAAGCCTGCGGCGCGCAAGGACGAAGCCGGCTCCTCCTTGTGATGGCGCGCCGTCACGTGGAGAAGCGCGAGGCCGGACCGCAGATGTCCGCGAATCAGCCGCGACAGGGACACCGCGTCGCCCTCCGCGACGGTCACATCGGCAAATCCTCGCATGCGAACCGCCTCCGCCGTATGCTCGCCAACGGCGAAGACGGGCTTCTTCCGGTCGAGATCAGTAAGGGCATCCGCCGCATGGGCGCTCGTGACGATGAGCGCATCGTAGCGCGCCTCGGGCGCGGGATCTCCCGTCGCAACGATTCGGGTGACCGGCGCAAGGCATGCCGCGTGACCGAGCGCCGCCAGCCTCCCGGCGGTGCGCTCCGCGTCATCGGGCGAGCGGGTGACGAGAATCTGCATCAGGCTTTGAGAAAGTCGGACGGCATGCGCGCGCGCAGCTCGCTTCCCGCCTCGCGCCCGAGCGCCGCAGCATTGTCCGGCGAACCGCGGCGAACGACCTCCAGGCTCTCGGAGCCGTCGGGACGCAGCACGAGGCCGCGGATTTCGAGCTCGCCGCCGACGAGACGGGCATGGCCCGCGATGGGGGTGCGGCAGGAACCGTCGAGAACGGTGAGGAAGGCCCGCTCGGCGGCGAGCGCATGGCCGGTGGCGAGATCGAGAATGGGTTGAAGCGCCTCGCGCACCCGCGCATCCTCCGCGCGAATCGCGATGGCGATGGCCCCCTGCCCTACGGCGGGGAGGAAATCGTCCGTTTCGAGCACCGTCGTCACGTGATCCGTCAAACCGAGCCGCCGCAAGCCCGCCAGGGCGAGGAGCGTCGCATCGACCTCGCCGCGCTCTAACTTGGCGAGGCGCGTCTGCACGTTGCCGCGCAGCAGCGTGACCTGAAGGTCCGGCCGCAGGCGGCGCACCTGCGCCTGACGACGCAGGGAGGCCGAGCCGACGACGGCGCCTTGCGGCAGGTCGGCGAGACTCTTGAAGCGATGGCTGATGAAGGCGTCGCGCACATCCTCGCGCGGCAGGAAGCCGGCAATGACGATGCCGTCCGGCAGGCCCGTCGGCAGATCCTTGGCGGAATGGACGGCGAAATCGATGGAGCCGTCGAGCAGCGCGATGTCGAGTTCCTTGGTGAAGAGCCCCTTGCCGCCAGCCTCGGAGAGGGGCCGGTCCTGGATGGCATCGCCCGTGGTCTTGATGATCGACAGGGGCAGGTGCTCGACGCCCCAGCCATGGGCGGCGACCAGCCGATCCTGCGTCTCGTGGGCCTGCGCGAGGGCGAGCGGGCTTCCCCGCGTACCGATGACCAGGGTGGGTGAAGAGGCCATTCTGCCAGCGTACTCCTGTCTTGCGCGCTATGGGTTTGATCTTATGCGGCGCGGCGGACTATAGGGGGAGGAGCGCCGGGCCGAAAGCCCGGACGATCCCTTAATCGAGCGGCCCGAGATCATGCGCATTCTAGGCATCGAGACCACCTGCGACGAGACCGCCTCCGCCGTGGTCGGAGTAGGCTTCGACGGACGCGGCGAGATCCTCTCCAACGAGGTGCTGAGCCAGATCGCCGAGCACGCCCGCTATGGCGGCGTGGTGCCCGAGATCGCGGCGCGCGCCCATGTGGAGGTGATCGACCGGCTCGTCGCCCGCGCCCTCAAGAACGCGAACTGCACCGTGAAGGACATCGACGGCATCGCGGTCGCGGCCGGTCCGGGCCTGATCGGCGGCGTGCTGGTGGGGCTCACCACCGCCAAGGCCATCGCGCTCGTGACCCGCAAGCCTCTCATGGCGGTGAACCATCTCGAAGCCCATGCGCTGACCGCGCGCCTCACCGACGGCATCGGCTTCCCCTATCTGCTGCTGCTCGCCTCCGGCGGCCACACCCAGCTCGTAGCCGTGCGCGGCGTCGGCGATTACGTGCGCCTCGGCACCACCATCGACGATGCCATCGGCGAAGCCTTCGACAAGGTCGCCAAGATGCTGGGCTTAGGCTATCCCGGCGGGCCGCACGTGGAAAACGAGGCCGCCAAGGGGAACCCCGAGCGCTTCGCCTTCCCGCGCCCGATGCAGGGCCGGGCGGAGCCGAATTTTTCCCTGTCCGGCCTCAAGACCGCGGTGCGGATCGAGGCGGAAAAAATCGCGCCGTTGACGGCGAGCGACATCGCCGATCTCTGCGCGAGCTTCCAGGCCGCCATCGTCGACGTGGTGGTCGACCGCACTCGCGTGGCGTTGCGCGGCTTTCGCGAGATCGCGGGCCATCCGACCGCCCTCGTGGTGGCGGGCGGCGTCGCGGCGAACCAGGGCATGCGCCTGGGGCTGCAGCGCCTCGCGGTGGAAGCGGGCCTCAAGCTCGTCGCGCCGCCGGTGGCCTTGTGCGGCGACAACGGCGCCATGATCGCCTGGGCCGGCCTCGAACGCATGCGCCTCGGCCTCATCGACGATATCGGCGCCCCCGCCCGCGCCCGCTGGCCCCTCGACACCAGCCGCGACGAGGCGGGAGCGAAGGCCTGATGCGGCCCTGCCCCGACCGGATCCGCACCGAGCGGCTGATTCTGCGCCGCTGGACCGAGGAGGATATCGCGCGCTACGCGGCGCTCCAGGCGGATCCGGATGTACGGCGTTACTTTCCCGGCACGATGCCGACCGAAAAGGGCGAGGCCGACGGGAGGCTCCATGCCGCGGGCTTCGAGCGCCACGGCTTCGACCAATGGGTGGTGGAGCTTCCGGGCATCTCGGCGTTCATCGGCATTGCGGGCCTGAGACGGATTCAGCGCGAGATGCCCTTCGAGCCGAGAGTCGATGTGGGCTGGCATTTCCTGCCGGCCTATTGGGGCAAGGGCTATGCCACGGAAGCCGGCCGCGCCGCGCTTCACGATGTCTTCTCGCGGACCGACCTGCCGCAGGTCGTCGCCTATACCGCGCGCCTCAACGAGCCGTCCCGGAGCGTGATGCGCCGGCTCGGCATGACGCACGATCCGGCGGAGGATTTCGACCATCCGTCCGTTCCCGAAGACAATCCGCTGCGCCGGCACGTGCTCTACCGGATCTCGCGGCAGGCTTTCGGCATGGCCACTCCATCATGAACGGGAGCATCGGCGCATGGGTCTGATCGGAATCGCCGGAGCGGGAGCCTGGGGAACGGCATTGGCCAATGCCGCAGCCATTGCCGGCAACGATGTGGTGCTGTGGATGCGCTCGCCCGAACAGGCCGCGGCGCTGGCGGCGACGCGCAGCAACGAGCGTTTCCTGCCGGGCGTTCCGCTGCATGAGCGCATCCGCGCCACTGCGGATCTCAAGGAACTCGGTGCCACCGAGGCCGTGCTTCTCGTCACGCCCGCGCAGACCACGCGGGAGATGGCGGCGGCCCTTGCATCCGTTCTGCCCGCTTCAGCGCCGCTGGTGCTCTGCGCCAAGGGCATCGAGCGCGCAAGCGGCGCCTTTCTCTGCGATGTGGCGGAAGAGGCGCGACCGGGCTCGGCCATCGCCGTGCTCTCCGGCCCCAGCTTCGCCGACGACGTGGCGCGCGGCCTGCCCACCGCCGTGACGCTCGCCTGCCGCGATGCGGCGCTGGCCGAGACGCTTGCGACGGCGCTATCCGGCCCGACTTTGCGCGTCTATCACCGAGGCGACGTGCGCGGGGTCGAGATCGGGGGGGCTGCCAAGAACGTGCTCGCCATCGCCTGCGGCGCGGTGGCGGGAAAAGGTCTCGGCGAAAGCGCCAAGGCGGCCCTCATCGCCCGCGGCTTCGCGGAGCTTCTGCGCTTCGCCCGCGCCTATGGCGGGGAGGCGGAAACGCTGATGGGCCTCTCCGGCCTCGGCGATCTGGTGCTCACCTGCTCCTCGGCTCATTCCCGCAACTTCGCCTTCGGCCAGCGCCTCGGGCAGGGCATGGGCGTCGAGGAGGCGGCCGGCGGCAAGCTGGTGGAAGGGGCAGCCACCGCGAGCGCCCTCGTGGTGCTGGCGCGTGCGAAGGGCGTCGACATGCCGATCGCGGAAGCGGTCGACCAGATTCTTTCCGGTGCATGGACGCTCGATCAAGCGGTCGATGCGCTGATGAACCGTCCGATCAAGTCCGAGCATTGAAGCGAAACCCGAAGAGGATTTCGCGAAACGAATGAAGGGGCAAATACGAATGGCGCACTGGCTCTACAAATCCGAACCTTCCACCTGGTCCTGGGACGCCCAGGTCGCGGAAGGCAAGAAGGGCACGCACTGGAACGGGGTGCGCAACCACGTCGCCAAGCAGAACCTGATGGCGATGAAGAAGGGCGAGCAGGGCTTCTTCTACCATTCCAACGAGGGCAAGGCCGTCGTCGGCATCGTCGAGGTGATCAAGGAATACTACCCTGATCACACGGACGAGACCGGCAAGTTCGGCATGGTCGACATCAAGGCCGTAAAACCCCTCCCGAAGCCGGTGACTCTCGAGGACATCAAGAAGGAACTGAGGCTCAAGGACATGATCCTCGTCAACAATTCCCGCCTCTCGGTGCAGCCGGTGACCGACGAGGAATGGAAACTCATCTGCAAGATGGGCGGGCTTTAAGAATCGGAGCCGATCAGCCTGGACGACGGCGGATGAGGATACGTGCCGGGCAGCAGACGGTGGTAGATCCGGCGAATCCGGCCGTAGCATTCACAGGCTGTCTCTTCGAGACCTGCCCGGTCGATCACGGTGATGCCGCCGCGACTCTGGCGGATCAGTCCCGCCTCCTGCAAGGTACGGGCGACCGTGCTGACGGTGGAACGTTGCACCCCGAGCATTTCGGACAGGAATTCGTGCGTCAGGGACAGGGCGTCCTGATCGGCACGGTCGTGCATGCTCAGGATCCAGCGGCAGCAGCGCGCCTCGACCGGATGGACGGCATTGCAGGAGACCGTTTGAAAAGTCTGCGCGAGAAGGGCTTCACTGTAGTTCCGGATCAGTTGGCGCACTCCGGGACGGGTGTTGCGGATCTCGTCGAAGCGCTCGAGGGATATCTTGGAGGCGGAGCCGGCCATCTGCACGATATAGCGCCCGAACGCTCTGTGGCTGACCTGCGCGCTTAAAAGGCCGAGGACCCCCTCGCTTCCGAACACCGCCACTTCCGTGGTGGTGCCGTCCTTCATGACGTTCACCAGCGAGACGATGGCGTCATGGGGGAAATAGGCGTGGCTGACCTCGTCCTCCATCTCATAGAGGATCTGCTTGAGGGGTAGATCGACCAGCACGAGATGGGCTTCGAGGCACGCAAAATCCTCAGCCTCCAAAGCGGCCAGGAGCCGATTGGCGCGGTGATCGGCATGGAGCGACTCGGCCATGGCGATTGCGACACCTCGCCTGAGACAACGCTGAGCGGGCCGGATTGTCTCAGGGCGGACTCGAAAAACCTCTCGGTTACTCTTCCGTCGTCCGGTCCAGGAGTCGCTCGGGAATAGGCCGTGACGGAGATTCCCTGTCCCAGGCCTGGGATGCGATCTGCCACGCGCCCTCGTTCTTGACGAGGAGCAGCATCTCGACGCCGCGATGCACGTCCACACCGTTTTCGGTCATTTCGCAGACGGCCACCGCGACCGCAACATTGCCGAAGATGTGGATCCTGGTTCCCAGCACCCGCTCCTCGAAGGAGCGCAGTTTTGCTCCCGCGAGCCCCTTCATCCGTTCGATGAATGACTCCACTGTCTGGCGGCCGGCTGGTCGGGCGGCGGGATAGAGTGACGCCTCGGGGAAGAAATCAGCCGCAAACCGATCCCCGTCGGCTGACGTTCCAGGCGTCCAGCTGAGGCTCGCGAACTGCCGGGCAATGACGGCTTCGATAGCCCGAACATCATCTAGGTGCGTGCCGGCCTCCATGGTGCATCCCCGTCCTCTGGCTGGATGGGATCCAGCATGCGCCTGGCGCGGCGAGAGGAAAAGCACCCGGACATCATGCGGGAATGGGATTGAATTTCAGTTTTGAACGATCCCTCCTCGCCAGGACGCTTTTGTGCAGCGCACCCTCCGAAAGGAGCAAAGACCAAAGTCCGATCCCCGCCCCGCTTGCTTAGGCCCTCTCTCTTTCCTTAAACCTAGACCTAAATTCATCAGGCAAGCGTCTGGGAGAACCGCCATGGAAGAGAAGATCTACGACGTTCCGTCCGAGTGGAGCCACCGCGCCTATCTGGACGATGCGGGCTACCGGGCGAAGTACGAGGCTTCCATCCGGAACCCGGACGCCTTCTGGGCCGAGGAGGCCAAGCGCATCCACTGGTTCAAGGCTCCGACCCGGATCAAGAACACCAATTTCGGTCCCGGCAACGTCGCGATCCGCTGGTTCGAGGACGGTATCACGAACGTCGCCTATAACTGCGTCGACCGGCATCTCCACACGAGGGGCGACCAGGTCGCGATCATCTGGGAGGGCGACGACCCGGCCGAGTCGAAGAAGATCACTTATCGGGAGCTTCACGACGAGGTCTGCCGCATGGCCAACATCATGCGCAACCGCGGCGTCGAGAAGGGCGACCGGGTCACGATCTACATGCCGATGATCCCGGAAGCGGCCTATGCCATGCTCGCCTGCGCCCGGCTCGGGGCGATCCATTCGGTGGTGTTCGGCGGCTTCTCGCCGGATTCGCTCGCAAGCCGCATCCAGGATGCGAAATCCGCCTTCATCATCACCGCCGACGAGGGCCTGCGCGGCGGCCGGAAGGTTCCGCTGAAGGTGAACGTGGACGCGGCCATCGAGCGCGTCGGCGCCGGCGTCGTCGACCATGTGCTCGTCGTGCGCCGCACCGGATCTGCCGTCAACATGGTGCCCGGCCGCGACGTCTATTACGACGAGGCGGCGGAACTCGTCTCGACCGAATGCCCCTACGAGGAAATGAACGCGGAGGATCCGCTCTTCATCCTCTATACCTCGGGGAGCACCGGCACGCCGAAGGGCGTGCTGCACACCACCGGCGGCTATCTCGTCTATGCGGCGATGACGCATCAGTACGTCTTCGACTACCACGACGGCGACATCTACTGGTGCACCGCCGATGTGGGCTGGGTGACCGGCCATTCCTACATCCTCTACGGGCCGCTCGCCAACGGCGCCACGACCCTGATGTTCGAGGGCGTGCCGACCTATCCCTCGATCTCCCGCTTCTGGGAGGTGATCGACAAGCATAAGGTCAACATCTTCTACACCGCGCCAACCGCGATCCGCTCGCTGATGCAAGCGGGCGAGGAGCCGGTGAAGAAGACCTCGCGCAAGTCGCTGCGGCTGTTGGGGAGCGTCGGCGAGCCGATCAATCCGGAAGCCTGGGAATGGTACCACCGCGTCGTCGGCGACGACCGCTGCCCGATCGTCGACACCTGGTGGCAGACCGAGACCGGCGGCATCCTGATCACGCCGCTGCCCGGCGCGACGAAGCTCAAGCCCGGCTCCGCCACGCGCCCCTTCTTCGGCGTGAAGCCGGAGGTGGTCGATTCGGAGGGCAAGGTGCTCGACGGCGCCGCGGAGGGCAATCTGGTGATCGCCGATTCCTGGCCGGGCCAGATGCGCACGGTCTATGGCGACCATGAGCGCTTCGTGCAGACCTATTTCTCGACCTATCCCGGAAAATACTTCACCGGCGACGGCTGCAGGCGGGATGCGGACGGCTATTACTGGATCACCGGCCGCGTCGACGACGTGATCAACGTGTCGGGCCACCGCATGGGCACGGCGGAAGTCGAATCCGCCCTCGTCGCGCATCCGAAGGTGTCGGAAGCGGCGGTGGTCGGCTATCCGCACGACATCAAGGGCCAGGGCATCTACGCCTATGTCACCCTGATGGCGGGCGAGGAGCCGTCGGAGGATCTGCGCAAGGAGCTGGTGGCCTGGGTGCGCAAGGAGATCGGCCCGATCGCCTCGCCAGACCTGATCCAGTTCGCGCCCGGCCTGCCCAAGACCCGCTCCGGCAAGATCATGCGCCGCATCCTGCGCAAGATCGCCGAGGACGAGTTCGGCTCGCTGGGCGACACCTCGACGCTGGCCGACCCCGCCGTCGTCGACGACCTCATCACCAACAGGCAGAACAAGCGCATTCAGGCGGCTTGAACTCGTCGCTCGTTATGGTGCCTCTTCACCTCTCCCTGAGGGAGAGGTCGGACCGGAGGTCCGGGTGAGGGGTGAGCGTCTTCTCAGGATAGACCTGTAACCCCTTGTAACTTCCCTGCTGCCGGATCGGGTATAGTTCCTGGTGCGGCGGCGGGCAGCAGACCGTCAACCCC
>NZ_JAERQD010000005.1 GCF_016735695.1 Microvirga zambiensis WSM3693
TCGATCGTGAACGTGAACGGCGGCGCCATCGCCATCGGTCATCCCATCGGCGCCTCGGGTGCGCGCGTGCTCGTGACACTGCTGCACGAGATGGGCCGGCGCAATGCCAAGAAGGGCCTCGCCACCCTGTGCATCGGCGGCGGCATGGGCGTCGCCATGTGCCTTGAAAGATAAAAGCTGCCTGGAACGCTGAAAGCGATCTGACCCCGAAAGTGGATTGCACTTTCGGGGTCAATCCATGCTCATCGTCCAGGTTTGCGCTGAAAACTTTCGCAGGCTCCTGAAATTCGGGAGCTTCACCCTTCCCCGCACCGTCGTTTATCCTAAGCTATGTCGTGAGGCGGTTTGAACAGAGCCGCCTCACGAAGGGATCCTCGAGAGATCCGCTAGGGAATGATCTTGGGAAGGAAACAGCATGGCGCGCGTTGCATTGGTCACCGGCGGCACCCGCGGCATCGGTGCCGCGATTTCAACGGCCTTGAAGCAAGCAGGCTACAAAGTTGCCGCCAACTATGGCGGCAATGACGAAGCCGCCAACCAGTTCAAAGCCGAGACCGGCATCCCGGTCTTCAAGTTCGACGTCTCCGATTCCTCTGCCTGCGAGACGGGCATCCGCGCCGTCGAGGCCGAACTCGGCCCCGTCGACATTCTCGTCAACAATGCGGGCATCACCCGCGACGGCATGTTCCACAGGATGAACTTCGATCAGTGGTCCGCCGTCATCCGCACCAATCTCGATTCCATGTTCACCTGCACGCGCCCGGTGATCGAGGGCATGCGCGAGCGCGGGTTTGGACGCATCATCATCATCTCCTCCATCAACGGCCAGAAGGGCCAGATGGGGCAGGCCAACTACTCGGCGGCCAAGGCCGGCGTGGTCGGCTTCGCCAAGGCGCTCGCGCAGGAGAACGCCAACAAGGGCGTCACCGTCAACGTGATCGCGCCGGGCTATATCGCCACCGAGATGGTAAAGGCGGTGCCCGAAGAGGTGCTCAAGGCGAAGATCCTGCCGCTCATCCCCGTCGGCCGCCTCGGCGAGGCGGAGGAGATCGCACGCGGCGTGCTCTTCCTCGCGGGCGACGAGGCCGGGTTCGTGACCGGCTCGACCCTGTCCATGAACGGCGGCCAGTACATGGCCTGACCGTCGGCCTGACCGTCGGCCTGACCGAACGCGCGATCCCGGACAGAATCGTCCCGGGATCGCCGCCCGCCCTGCTCCTCAGCCAGAAACCACGAGTCTCACGCATGAATCGCATCGACATGACCGGCCGGACCGTCGTGATCACGGGCGGCGCCCGCGGCATCGGCTATGCGATCGGCGAAAGGCTCGTGAAATCGGGCGCCAGAATCGCCGTCTGGGACCTGAGGCTCGAAGAGGCGCAGGCGAGCGCCGCGTCGCTCTCGAAGGAGAGCATCGGGCTCAGCGTCGACGTCGCGGACGGCCTTTCCGTCGAGCACGCAGCCCAGCAGACCCAGGCCGCCTTCGAGCGCATCGACGGGCTGGTGAACGGCGCCGGCATCACCGGCCCGGTCAAGCCGCTCGCCGATTATTCCGTCGAGGAATGGCGCAGCGTCGTCGAGGTCAACCTGACCGGGACCTTCAATTGCTGCCGCGCCATCGTGCCGATCATGCAGCAGGACGATTACGGCCGCATCGTCAACATCTCGTCGGTCGCCGGCAAGGAGGGCAATCCGAACCTCGCCGCCTACAGCGCAGCGAAAGCCGGCATCATCGGCCTCACCAAATCGCTGGGCAAGGAGTTGGCGAAGACCGGCATCGCGGTCAACTGCATCACGCCCACCACCGCCAAGACGAAGATTTTGGATACGCTCACGCCCGAATTCATCGAGTACATGCGCGTGCGCATTCCGCGAGACCGTTTCGCGGAGCTGCACGAGATCGCCGCCATGGTGGTCTGGATGCTGTCGGAGGAAAACTCCTTCACCACCGCCGCCACCTTCGACCTCAGCGGCGGACGAACGACTTATTAGAGCGACGTTGTCATAGGTTTGCATCCAACGGCAGGTTCGCGCCTCATGCGGAGGCTCAAACGAACTCGACGCCGTATTTCGCCGCGATCTCACGGAAGCTCGATGACCCGGCCCTCGCCGGGCCGCCGGTGTCCACCTGAGCGTCGACGATCTCGGTGATGAGTGCTTCGAACACCCCAGCCGGAGAGGTGATTCCTATCTGTCGCCCAGGATCGGGGCCAAGGCTCTTCAATCCATGAACGGTTCCCCCAGGAGCGAACATGGCGCCGCCCGGACCGAGGATTCGGACTTCGTTCCCGACCTGACATTCCCATCGTCCTTCGATGATGACGTGCCACTCGTCATATGGATGCCGGTGCAGGCCGGCGCCGGAGCCCGGAGGGCTGTGAGCCATGCAGACGCTGTAGTCGCCGTGGGTCGAGCCCGGATTCAGGAAGGTCAGGTCGATCGTGCCGAGCCGAACGGTTCTGCCTTCGTCAACGCCAAGGAAGCCGGATATCTGAGCCATCTCACCCTCCCGTGTCCCCGGCGATTTTACACAAAGCGCATCCCATGCGCCCGGAGCAAACGGAGAGAATTTCGTGCCAAGACTGAATTCGCTTCATCAGGAAAGTCGTGGTAGGTGGCGGCCATCATGCCGACTCGCACCGCCACTTCCATCGGCCTCATCGCCATCCTGCTCTGGTCCATGCTCGCGCTGTTCACGGCGGCGACCGGCACGATCCCGCCGTTTCAGCTCGCAGCGATGACCTTCCTCGTCGGCGGGCTCGTCGGCGTCATAAGCTGGATCATGCGGCCGCAGGGGCTCAAGGCGCTGCGCCAGAAGCCTGTCGTGTGGGCGCTCGGGATCGGCGGGTTGTTCGGCTATCACGCCCTCTATTTCGCTGCTTTGCGCTGGGCGCCGCCGGCGGAATCGGGCCTGATCAATTATCTCTGGCCGCTCCTGATCGTACTCTTCTCATCCCTCCTCCCGGGCGAGCATCTGCGGCGCGCACATATCGTCGGGGCGCTTCTCGGCTTTGCCGGCGTGATCGTGCTGATCGCCGGACGCGGCGCCTTCGACGCGCGGGCGGAGTACATGCCGGGCTATCTCTGCGCTTTCGTCGCGGCCTTCGTCTGGGCCGGCTATTCGGTGCTCTCCCGCCGCTTCGGCCAGGTGCCGACCGACGCGGTGGCGGGCTTCTGCCTCGCGACCGCGCTCCTGAGCCTCGTCTGCCATCTCGCCTTCGAGACCACATTGTGGCCCGAGACGACGACGCAATGGCTCGCCGTTCTCGGGCTCGGCCTCGGTCCCGTGGGTGCCGCCTTCTATGTCTGGGACATCGGCATGAAGCGGGGCGACATCCGCTTTCTCGGCGTCGCCTCCTACGCGACGCCGGTGCTGTCGACCCTGCTTCTCGTGGTCGCCGGCTATGCGGAGCCGACCCTGACGCTCGCGCTCGCATGCGGCCTCATCGTGGCCGGTGCACTCGTGGCGACGCTTACTCCGAAGAAGACCGCCCCGGCATGACGCGGTGGGTGTAGCGGTAGGCGATCCGGAAGCCGAAGGCCTCGTAGAGTGAACGGGCGATCTCGTTCTCCTCGCGCACCTGCAGATAGGCGGTATGCGCTCCCTGACCGTAGCCCCAGGCCATGAGGCTCGACACCACGCGGCGGCCGAGACCGATGCCTCGCAGATCCGGCGAAACGACGATGTCGTAGAGGCCGACATAACCGCGCTCGACGACGCCGAGGCCCCAGGCGACCGGGCGATCATCCAGGCTGAGCGTCGCGAAGGCCGTCTTCTGACGGATGCGGGCGACGATGCGCATCAAGGTTTCATCGTCGGCCTTGTCGCCGCCATAGGATTTCGCCGCCTCGCGCACCCAGCGCTTCGACACCTGCGGCTCCAGATCGACCTCGGGATCGATCTCGGCATGGTCGATCCCGATCGGCGCGGTGAGGACATGCGTCGGCTCGATTTCCTTGAACCCACGCTGCTTGAGGAGTTCCTCGGCGTTCGGATCCTCCACGCCGTTGAGGCGGAAGGTCGGGCGCACGTTCGCCTCGACGAAACGGGCAACCATGTAGTCGATCAGTTCGTCGTCGAGACCGACATCGGGCCGGAACGGGGTCGCCGAATTGGCACGCTTTGAATAGCCGTTCGCGAGACGCAGAACCCAGCCGTCATAGAGCTGATAATCGAACGAAGGCCACGCATTCAAAAGGCGGCTCTCGAGTCCGATGATGAGGCTGTGGTCTTTCATAAGGCTGTTCGCTCCCGGAAGGTCATGCCTCTCATCAGAACCTGTTCTTCCATTCGCGCAAGGCCTGAAACACCTCTACCGGCGTCGCACCCTCTTTTTGAACGGCTTTTGCAAGCGCCGGCTCGCCCGCACGCAGGAAGGGATTGGTCGCCTTCTCATGCCCGATGGTCGAGGGCACGAGGAAACGTCCTTCGGACTTGGCTTTTTCCGCTTCCGCTGTCCGTGCCTTCAGCGCCTCGTTGTCCGGATCGGCCGCAAGCGCGAAGCGTGCATTCGAGAGCGTGTAGTCGTGTCCGCAGAAAACGCGCGCCTCCTCCGGCAACGCCGCGAGGCGCTGGAGCGAGGCCCAGAACTCGGCGTAGGTTCCTTCGAACATCCGCCCGCAGCCGAGGGTGAAGAGCGTATCGCCGGCGAACAGGGCGCGATCAGCCGCGAACCAGTAGGAGACGTGATCGACGCAATGGCCTGGCGTCTCCCACACATGCGCCTGCAAGCTTCCCACGACCGCCGTGTCGCCCTCGCGCACATAGGCGTCGGCCGATGGCACGGACTCGCGCGCCTTCAGCGGCGCGATCACACGGCAACCAGTGCGGCGCTTCAGGGGCTCGACGGCCTGCACGTGATCGGAATGACGGTGGGTGACGAGGATGTCGGTGAGCTGCCAGCCCGTCTCCGCGAGAGCCGCGAGGATCGGCTCCTCTTCTGGCGCGTCGATGGCGGCGCAGGCGCCGGTGTTGGGATCGTGGATCAGAACACCGATATTGTCCTGAAGGCAGAGAAAGGCGTGGATCTGGGCGGACATCGGGGAACCCTGGCTTGATGTGCTTTGAGCTATCATGGAACAGTCGTCTCCCGAAACCAGACCCCGATCTCAGCTTTGCGCCTGCCGGGCCGGATCGAGAGGCATTCGCTTTGTGGCCATGAGCATCGACATCACCGATCTGCGCGGCTTCTACGCCAGTCCCCTCGGGGCGGTGACGCGCCGCTTCGTCGGGCGGGCCATCGACCGGTTCTGGGGCCCGCTCACGGGCCTGCGCGTGCTCGGCCTCGGCTATGCGCCGCCCTATCTTGCCGCCGTGAAGGGCGAAAGCGAGCGCACGCTCGCCTTCATGCCGGCGAACCAGGGCGTGGTGAACTGGCCTCGGACCGGTGCTTCGGCCTCGGCGCTGGTCGATCCCCTCATGATGCCCCTTCCCGATGCCTCCATCGACCGGGTTCTCCTGGTCCATGCCCTCGAGACCGTAGAGAGCCCAAGCGAACTCCTGCACGAGATCTGGCGCATTCTCACCCCCGGCGGCCGGATCATCCTCGTCGCCCCCAACCGCCGTGGCCTTTGGGCACGCATGGACACCACCCCCTTCGGATACGGCCAGCCCTACAGCCGCTCGCAGCTGAAAAGCCTCATGCGCCAGACCTGGTTCTCGCCGGAAGGTTGGGCCGAGACGCTCTACGTCCCGCCCTTGCGCAACCGCCTTCTGCTCCAGAGCGCGCAGGTCTGGGAGCAGATCGGCGCCGGCTTCTCCCTGCCCTTTGCAGGGCTCCACATCGTCGAGGCGACGAAGCAGCTCTACCGGCCCGGCGCCGTGCGTGCCGTGCGCCGCTCCCGCCGCTTCTCCCCGGTTTTCGTTCCCGCTCCGGCGGCTCCGGCCTCGCGGATGAGCGAACTTCCATGATTTGGCCGCGTTTTGCGGGAGTAAGGTGGGCTCAACTTGACTTCACCCCCCTGAAACGCCAGTGTCCGCCCCGCTTCGGCAGGGCCTTAGGACCTGCCGGTCTTCTTTTGCATAGAGTCCGATGCGCAGTTATCTCGATTTCGAAAAGCCCGTCGCCGAGCTTGAAGCCAAGGTCGAGGAGCTTCGCGCCCTCGGCGAGAACCGGGACGCCGTCTCCATCGCCGACGACATCTCGCGCCTGGAGGTCAAGGCCGCCGACGCGCTGAAGGAGCTCTATGCCAAGCTCACGCCCTGGCAGAAGACCCTTGTCGCGCGCCATCCGCAGCGGCCGCATTTCGTCGATTACTGCTCCGGCCTCATCACCGAGTTCACGCCGCTCGCCGGCGACCGCAAGTTCTCAGAGGACGAGGCGATCGTCGGCGGCTTCGGCCGCTTCCGCGGCCAGCCGGTCTGCGTGATGGGCCAGGAGAAGGGCTTCAACACCGAGACCCGCATCCGGCACAATTTCGGCATGGCCCGCCCCGAGGGCTATCGCAAGGCCGTGCGCCTGATGGAGATGGCGGACCGCTTCGGACTGCCGGTGATCTCCTTCGTCGATACCGCCGGCGCCTATCCGGGCATCGAGGCGGAGGAGCGCGGACAGGCCGAGGCCATCGCCCGCTCGACGGAGGCGCAGCTGGGCCTCGGCGTTCCCAACGTCTCCGTCGTGATCGGCGAAGGCGGCTCGGGCGGCGCCATCGCGATCGCCACCGCCAACAAGGTGCTGATGCTGGAACACGCGATCTACAGCGTGATCTCGCCGGAAGGCGCCGCCTCGATCCTCTGGCGCGATGCGGCTCGCGCCCAGGACGCCGCCACCAACATGAAGATCACGGCGCAGGACCTGCTGCGGCTCGGCATCATCGACGGCATCGTCACCGAGCCCGTAGGCGGTGCCCATCGGGAGCCGCAGACGGCCATCGAGGCCACCGGCAATGCCATCGAGGAGGCCCTGCACGACCTCGGCAACATGGGACCGGCGGAAATCCGCGATCACCGCGCCGACAAGTTCCTCAATATCGGACGCAAGCTTTAAGACTCAGGCCCTGTGGATTTCGGGACCTGCCCGGCCTCGTCGGCGGGTTCCGTTGCTGCGCAATCCGTGCTTTACCTCGGAAGAGATGTGCTTCCTCCGATGAAAGGCACACGAACGCTTCGCAGGCGGACTTTTTACCTTCCTTTAAGCATAACTCCATCACAGCCACGCTTGCAGTAACAGGCAGTTAAGGCTAACGATTTAAGGGTTAAAGGGGAACTGACCGGCAGAAAGCCGGGCAGATCAAAAATTGCGGGGTCCCCCATGATGAAGCGTTTCGCATTGGCCGCGAGCCTGGCGCTCGCACTCGCAGCCTGTCAGGACGACAACCTCACCCGTGGCTCGACAAGGCATCTTGCGCCGATTCCGCCTGCCACCATGGCGCTGATGTCGACCAAGGGCATGTCCAAGAACGATCCCATCCTGGTCCGGGCCTACAAGAAGGAATCGGAGCTGGAGATCTGGAAGCGCGGCTCCAACGGGAAATACGCGCTCCTCAAGACCTATCCGGTCTGCCGCTGGTCGGGGCAGCTCGGCCCCAAGACCCGCGAAGGCGACCGTCAGGTGCCCGAGGGCTTCTATTCGGTCAGCCCGGCCCAGATGAACCCGAATTCGGCCTATTACCTGTCCTTCGACACGGGCTATCCGAACGCCTACGACCGCTCCTTCGGCCGTAACGGCGGCGACATCATGGTTCACGGCGCGTGCTCGTCGCGCGGCTGTTTCGCCATGACCGACCAGAACATCTCGGAAATCTACGCCATCGCCCGCGAGGCGCTGAGCGCCGGCCAGCGCGGCTTCCAGTTCCAGTCCTATCCGTTCCGGATGACGGCCGAGAACTTGGCCAAGCACCGCCTCGACCCGAATATCGGCTTCTGGAAGAACCTGAAGGAAGGTTCCGACACCTTCGACGTCACGAAGGAAGAGCTGCGGGTGGCCGTCACCAACCACCGCTACGTCTTCAACGCGGACGAGAGCGTCGCTTCCGTCGTGGCGCAGAAGAGCGCACAAGACGAGAAGGACGTCGCCGATCTGGTCTCCAAGGGCGAGAAGCCGGTCAAGCTCGTCTACCATGACGGCGACACCCACGAATCCTTCCGCGAGGCGCTCGCCAATGTCTCGGGCGTCTCCGACACCAAGCTCGGCTTCGTAAGCCGCACCGAGGGCATTTCCTCGGGACCGCGGGTGGTCGCGCTCAACGATAGCGGCCAGGAGAAGCAGGAAGCCCCGCCGACGGCGCTCGCCTTCGCGTCCATGCGGGAAGTCCCGGTCTCGCAGCCCGCTGCTGAGCCGCGTCAGCCGGAGACCCGGGTGGCCGTGGCGCAGAAGACCGCTCCCATGGCGGCTGCCGCTGCTGCCTCCTCCACATCCGAGACACCCTTCTACAAGAAGATGTTCAGCAGCGTGACCGACCTGTTCAGCTCCTCGAGTGCCGAGCCGGTGGCCGAAACGGTCCAGGTGGCTCCCACCCCCCCCGTCAAGATGGCTCCCGCCGGCAAGGCGATACCGCAAAAGCGCGCGGACGCGCCGACGGGCGTCAGGGTGGCGACAGCCAACTGAGCACCTACCCCTCTCGAAAGAAAAAGCCCGCCTCGCCGGCGGGCTTTTTCTTTGGGTTTAGCGGAGCGGTTTCCGGCGCCCGCAAATGCGCCATGTAATGAGCTGAGCGTCGGTCCAGGGCCATCATCCGCCCGTCCCCGAGGGAGGCACCATGCATGGCCTTTCGCACCGGTTGTCCTGTGGCGTTATCGTCCTGGCCTGTATCGCAGCCGGCGGCGTCGGCGCGGCACCGGCTGTCGTCGACCTCTATGTCGGCTCCTTCTCCGGGTCGGGAACCATCCTGGAAGGGCCGGAGGCCAACTCCCATCAGGTCGGCTGCCAGTTCACGATCCTGCAGCAGGGCGCCACGGGCCTGTCGCTCCAGGGCACATGCCGGGCTTACCTCATCCTCACACGCACGGTCAGCGCCCGCCTGTCCTGGGATCCCGGTTCGGGACAGGTGACCGGCACCTATACGGGCTCGCGGGTCGGCACGGCGAAGCTCACCGGCCGGCAGCGCGGCACGGATTTCGATCTGACGATCGAATGGCCGAGACCCCTCTATGGCGACACGACGGCCCGGATGCGCGTCGCCAGCCTCGATCAGGACCGCTTCCGGATCGTCGTCACGGACCGCATCGGCGCCAACGGACCCGTCCGGGCCACCACCGACCTGACACTCCTTCGGCAATGAGGGAAAGCAAAAAGCCCGGCACCAAGGCCGGGCTTTCATTCGTTCGCAATGCAGGACCGATCACCCGAACAGGGCGTCGATCGCGTCCTGGGAGGTGCGCGTCGGATCGTCGTCGAGCGCCGGCCCGTTCAGGAGAGCCTCATCCCCTTCCCGCTCCGGCATCTTGAAGGCCTCCACGTCGTTGAAGCTCTCCAGGCCGCCCCAGATCTGTGCCATCTGGGTCACGCGCTCCTCGATGAACTTCATCGCGTTCACGACCTTGCCGATGCGCTGGCCGGTAATGTCCTGGAAATTGCAGGCCTCGAAGATCGTGATGACCCGGTCGGAGATCTGCCGGGCCAGCTCGGCATCCTCGCCCGCCAGCCGCGCAGTGAGCTTGCCGGTCATGTCGTCGATCTCCTCGGCTGCCGCCAGGATGCTGTTGGTGGCGGCCTCCGTGCCGCAGACCACGGCACCGAGCTCATCCGTGACGCTGGTCACCTGTCCGCCGGGCGTGCGGGAATGCAGGGTCGCGATCTCGCGCTTCGTGCGTTGGATCGACTCGGCGATGGCGTCGAGTTCCTCCTTGAGCCGAAGCGCCTCGCGCAGGTCGGTCCGGATCTGGTCTAGGAGAGCTTTCGACGCCCCGCTATTCGGCTCGAGCGCCGCATGGATCGCAGCCATGCCGCGCATGACCTCGGCATGGCGCCGGGCCGCGATGCTCTCGCGCGACTGAGCGAGAAGATCGAGGCTCAATGGATCGAAAGACACAGGGGGTGGGAGACGCATCGCGACTACTCACCCAGAACGGCGGCGATCTTCGAGCGCAGGGTTTCCGCGTTGAACGGCTTGACGATGTAGTTGTTCACGCCGGCCTGCTTGGCGGCGACCACGTTCTCGGTCTTGGCTTCCGCGGTGATCATGATGAAGGGCAGCGCGTTCAGCTCCGCATCGGCACGCACCTTCTGCAGCAGCTCGAAACCGGTCATCGGCGCCATGTTCCAGTCGGAAATCACGAGCCCGTACTGCTTGTCCTTCAGCTTGCCGAGCGCCTCCGTGCCGTCCTTGGCCTCGTCCACATCGGTGAAGCCGATCTGCTTGAGGAGGTTGCGGATAATTCGCAGCATGGTCTGGTAATCGTCAACGATAAGAACGGGAAGCGACGTATTCAATGCCATAATATTTCAGCCTGTGGAGTGAACGGGAGAGGCCCGAAAATGCGGGATCTCTCCTTTGGAGAAAGCTTGTGAGCGCACTCTAGTGTCTGATGCTTGCCCGATGCTTGCTTCGTCCAAGCGTCGCACAGCAAAAGTCCGGCACGGCGGCCGGGCTTTTCTCGGAGAATAATCCTGAAGCGCTTAAATCTAGTGCCGCAGCCCCGGCGCTTCCTGGCCGGTGCGCGCCACGTATTCGGTGTAGCCGCCGCCATATTGATGGATACCGTCCGGCGTGAGCTCGAGGACGCGGTTCGAGAGAGCCGCCAGGAAATGGCGGTCGTGCGAGACGAAGAGCATGGTGCCCTCGTATTTCGACAGCGCGTCGATCAGCATCTCCTTGGTCGCCATGTCGAGATGGTTCGTCGGCTCGTCGAGCACCAGCAGGTTCGGCGGGTCGTAGAGCATCTTCGCCATCACGAGACGCGCCTTCTCGCCGCCCGAGAGCACACGGCATTTCTTCTCGGCATCATCGCCCGAAAATCCGAAACAGCCGGCAAGCGTGCGCAGCGAACCCTGCCCCGCCTGAGGGAAGGAATCCTCCAGGAACTCGAACACCGTGCGGTCGCCTTCCAGCACTTCCATGGCATGCTGGGCGAAATAGCCCATCTTCACGCTCGCCCCGATCGCGACCGCTCCCTCGTCGGGCGCGGTAGAGCCTGCGACCAGCTTCAGGAGCGTCGATTTGCCGGCGCCGTTGACGCCCATCACGCACCAGCGCTCCTTGCGGCGCACCGAGAAGTCGAGCCCCTCATAGATGCTGCGGCTGCCGTAGCGCTTGTGCACGTTCTTCAGGCTGATCACATCGTCGCCCGAGCGCGGCGCGGGCAGGAAGTCGAAAGCCACACTCTGGCGCCGCTTCGGCGGCTCGACGCGGTCGATCTTCTCCAGCTTCTTGACGCGGCTCTGCACCTGGGCTGCATGCGAGGCGCGGGCCTTGAAGCGTTCGATGAACTTGATCTCCTTGGCGAGCATCGCCTGCTGGCGCTCGTATTGCGCCTGCTGCTGCTGCTCGCTCAACGCGCGCTGCTGCTCGTAGAATTCGTAATCGCCGGAATAGGTGGTGAGCGACCCGCCGTCGATCTCCATGATCTTGTTGACGATGCGATTCATGAAGGCGCGGTCGTGCGAGGTCATGAGCAGCGCGCCGTCATAGCCCTTCAGGAACTCCTCAAGCCAGATCAGGCTTTCGAGATCGAGATGGTTGCTTGGCTCGTCGAGCAGCATCGCATCCGGGCGCATGAGCAGGATCCGGCCCAAGGCCACGCGCATCTTCCATCCGCCGGACAGGCCACCCACGTCGCCGTCCATCATTTCCTGGCTGAAGCCGAGGCCCGCGAGAACCTCGCGCGCACGGCCATCGAGGGAATAGCCGTCGAGTTCCTCGTAGCGCGCCTGGACCTCGCCGTAGCGCTCGATGATCGCCTCGAGATCGTCCGCCTTGTCCGGATCCACCATCGCCGCTTCGAGCTCGCGCAGCTCGGCCGCCACCGCGCTCACGGGGCCGGCGCCTTCCATCACCTCGGCGACGGCGCTCCGGCCTGCCATCTCGCCGACATCCTGGCTGAAATAGCCGATGGTGACGCCGCGATCGACGGAAACCTGCCCCTCGTCCGGGACCTCGTCCTTGGTGATCATGCGGAACAGCGTGGTCTTTCCGGCGCCGTTCGGTCCCACCAGGCCGATCTTCTCCCCCTTCTGAAGGGTGCCGGAGGCTTCGATGAAGAGGATCCGGTGGCTGTTCTGCTTGCTGACGTTCTCGATGCGAATCATGGGAGTTCAAGGTCTGAAGGGATTTTGCGCGGCCTTATGGCATGGGATTTCCTCGAGGACGAGGGTCTCGGATCGGGCAAATTGTCGGGGGTCGGCGCGACTTCCGCTCAAGCGACAGGAATGTTTCCCCGTTCGCGTTTCGGAAAATTGCCGGAACCTCCGGCCTGACCGGCGATTAGCCCTGTTCGTGTCCTTATCCGTAGCGTCAGCAGAGTTTCCTCCCCGTGCCCCTGTCCAATGCGCAAGATTATCCCGTCTGGATCAATGCCGGGATCTTTCTCGCCGCGGCGGTGCTCGTGTGGATCGCCGGCACCCGGCTGACCCATGCCCTCGACGCGATCACGCGCAAAACCGGCTGGGGGCAGGCCTTCGTGGGCATGCTGCTTCTCGGCGGCATCACCTCCCTGCCCGAGATCGCCAACGCGATCACCTCGTCCTGGACCGGTAATCCGGCACTGGCCGTCAACAACCTGCTCGGCAGCGCCTCCATCAACATCCTGCTGCTTGCCGTCGCCGATGCCTTCATCGGCCGCGATGCCGTGACCTCCGCCGTCGCCCGCCCGTCGACGCTGATGATGGCAACCCTATGCATGCTGGTGCTCATCACCGTCGCCGCGGCCATCACCGTCACGGATACGCTCGTCATGGGCGTCGGCATCTGGTCCATCGCCATCTTCGGCCTCAGCATCGGCGCGTTTGGCCTGTCCGTGGGCTATAACGACCGCGCTCCATGGGTCGTCAAGGATGCCGAGCCGGAGACGGAGGACGAGGTCGAAGAGGAAAAGGTCACCGCGTCGATGCGATCCCTGGTGATCACGAGCGCGATCACCGGCGCCATCATCTTCATTGCAGGCTACGCGCTGGCCCAGACGGGCGATGCCCTCGCCGAGCAGACCGGGATCGGCCAGGGCATGGTAGGCTTTGCCCTGATCGGCCTCTCGACCTCCATGCCGGAGCTGAGCTCGATCATCGCCGCTCTCAGGCTCAAGCGCTACGAGATGGCCTTCGGCCAGGTGCTCGGCACGAATTTCGTCAACCTCTCGCTGATCCTGCTCGCCGACGGCGTCTTTTCCGGCGGACCGGTCATCAACGAACTGTCCCGCTTCGAAAGCGTCTCGGCCCTGCTCGGCGCCGTGCTGATCGGCGTGTTCCTGATCGGGCTTCTCGAGCGGCGAAACCCAACCGTGATGAAGATGGGCTGGGACTCGCTTGCCGTGATGATCCTCTTCGCGGGCGGCCTCGCCGTGCTCTACGCGGTCGAGTGAAGGCGGCGCTCGGCGAACCGACCGGCACCAAATTTGCAGGTCTCTTGTTCCATCGATGCAGTACCCATTGTTTAGCCGGATGTTGTAAGGCAGACCGACCAGTGCAATCCGCGTGAGGTCAGGGTCGACAGAGATGAGTTCCAGGGGCTGGGCGGCCTTCCGCCATCGCGATTTCCGGCTGTTCTGCGCCGCCCGCTTCGCGATGGCGCTCGCAACGCAGATCCAGACGGTCGCCGTCGCCTGGCTCGTCTACGACACCAGTGGAAGCGCCTTGAACCTCGGTCTCGTCGGGTTGGCTTCCTTCCTGCCAAGCATCGCCCTCGTGCTGGTGACCGGCCTCGTGGCGGATCGATACAGCCGGCGCTGGGTCCTGATGATCGTCTTCGCCGCCATGATGCTGACCTCGCTCGGCCTTCTCGCGCAGGTCTCCGCAGGCGTGCCGAAGCTCTGGCCGATCTACGTCCTCGTGGCGACGTTCGGCGCCGCCCGCGCCTTCGGCAATCCCGCGGCACAGGCGACCGTCCCCGCCCTGGTGCCCGAGGGGGATCTCGCGAACGCCATCGCCTGGAATTCCTCGGTCATGCAGATGGCAACCATCAGCGGCCCGGCGGTCGGCGGCATTCTCTATGCGGTCGATCCGACCGCGCCGTTCATCGGCTCGGCCATCTGCTTCGGCCTGTCGGCTCTGGTCATCGCGGCTTTGCGCCTGCGCCCTGCGGCCGCGAAGCGGGAACCCGTCACCTGGTCCCGCCTCGTCGCCGGCCTCGTCTTCCTGCGGACGAAGCCGATCCTGCTCGGCGCGATCTCGCTCGATCTCTTCGCCGTCCTCCTCGGCGGCGCGACCGCCCTCATGCCGATCTTCGCCCGCGACGTCTTCCATGTCGGGCCCTGGGGCCTCGGCCTCCTGCGGTCGATGCCGGCCGTGGGCGCCCTGACCATGGCGATCGTGCTCGCCCATTCATCCCTGCTCTCCCGACGCGCGGGCCTGCGCATGCTGCAGGCTGTCGCAATCTTCGGCCTCGCGACGATCGGCTTCGGATTGTCGACCAATTTCACGCTGACACTGGTGCTGCTCGCGATCCTCGGCGCCGCGGACATGGTGAGCGTGGTGGTGCGCCAGACCCTCGTCCAGGCGGAGACGCCGGATGAACTGCGCGGGCGTGTGGCTGCCGTGAACACGGTGTTCATCGGAGCCTCGAACGAACTCGGCGAATTCGAATCGGGAACGCTCGCATGGCTGGTGGGCCCTTCCGCCGCCGTCGTGATCGGCGGCGTCGGCACCTTCATGCTGGCCATATGCTGGCGCTCCTGGTTCCCCGATCTCGCTCACCGGGATTCGCTCATCAGGCGCGAAGCGACCGCTCTGGCGAAGGCAACGCCGTAAGCGGAGCGGCTGCGCGACGGAAGCGTGGCCGGAAGGTGCCGAATAAGCGCTTCTAACCCTCATTTTCCATGGTTCTGCGCGAAGGAAGGGACCATTCTGCGCGAACGGGGGGAAGGGAGGATGGTCATCATGAAAAAGACCGTCGTTGCTGCACTGGGCATCCTGATCGCCGGTGGTGTCGGCGTTCTAGCCCAGTCGGGCGATCCGATCGGCCAGCGCCAGAATCTGATGAAGAACAATCAGGAGCAGATGAGAACCCTGACCGGCATGTCTCGTGGGCAGGTTCCGTTCAATGCCGCAACCGCCCAGGCCGCCTTCCAGCGGCTCGAGCAGAACGGCCGGCAAATTCCCACCTTGTTCCCCGCCGGCTCGACCCAGGGCAAGACGGCAGCTCTTCCCGCCATCTGGGAGCGCAAGGCCGATTTCGACGCGCATGCGGCGAAACTCGAACAGGATGCGAAGGCGGTGCAGGCCGGAATTACGGATCAGGCGAGCCTTCAGGCCGCGATCCAGCGGGTCGGGTCCGCTTGCGGCAGTTGCCACGACGCCTATCGCAGGAAGGAAAGCTGAGACCATCCAGGGCGGGGGGTACAGGCCCATCGATGGAAGGGGATCGCAATGCGCTATCCCAAGGCTTCTTGGCTGCTTTGCCTTGCCGGAGTCGGGCTGCTGCCGTTCGTCTCCGCCTGGTATCGCGCGCCCGTCGACGTCGACCTCGCGCTCGTCATCGCGGTCGACGTCTCCACCTCCATGGATCCTGACGAGCAGGACCTTCAGCGGCAGGGCTATGTGGAAGCCTTCCGCTCGCCGATGGTCTATGGCGCCATCCGGGAGGGCATGACGGGCCGCATCGCCGTCACCTATGTGGAATGGGCCGGCGCGCATCCGCGCTTCCAGAACGTGGTCGTGCCCTGGACCGTTCTGGAGAGCCCGAAGGACATCATTACCTTCGCCGACCGTCTCTCTCAGGCACCGATCTATCGCAAATCCGGCACGTCCATCGCCGAGGCCATCGATTTCAGCCTGGACCTCCTTGCCGCCGACAACCTTCTCGCCTCGCGGCGCGTGATCGACATTTCGGGAGACGGCGCGAACAACCAGGGCGCCCTGGTCACCGAGGCCCGCGACAGGGCGGTCTCACGCGGCGTCACCATCAACGGCCTTCCGATCATGATCCGGCAGCCCGACCAGGGCGAGAACCTCGCGCTCGATGCCTATTACCGAGATTGTGTGATCGGAGGCTCGAACGCCTTCATGATCCCGGTGCGCGAGCGCCGGCAGTTCCTCACCGAGACCCGCCTCAAGATCGTCCGCGAAATCGCGGACACGAAAGTTCCGTATGCGCAACGGCAACCCGCAGGAATGAGGCCGGCGGCGGATTGCGATACCAGCGAGAGCCTCTGGGACGACCCCGGATCCGATCCTCATCTCCCGAGGCGCAGCGCAGGCCAGGAATTGTAGTGGCAGGGCCCGCTTCACTGGTTCGCTGCAGCAAAAAGCCCGGCCTAGGACCGGGCTTTTTCTTCAACGGTTCTGCTTGGCCGCCGTCAGGCGACGTACTGGCCGTGGCAATGCTTGAACTTCTTGCCGGAGCCGCAGGGGCAGAGCTCGTTGCGGCTGACGCGGCCCCAGGTCGAGGGGTCGTTCGGGTCGCGGGACGAGCCCTGTTCCGTCGCGGCGGCAGCAGCGAAGCCGAGCGCCGGAGCTGCGCCGAAGGCATTGCCCCGGGCGAGATCGAACTCGTTCTCGCCGGTGGCCGGATCGAGATGCTGGGCGAACATGGGCGGCAGCTGCTGCGGCTCGGGCTGCTGGAACACGACCTGGATCCGCATGAGCTGACCCGTCACCTGCTCGCGCAGATGGCCGATCATCGTGTTGAAGAGCTCGAAGGCCTCGGACTTGTATTCGTTGAGCGGATCGCGCTGCGCCAGACCGCGCCAGCCGATGACCTGACGCAGGTGGTCGAGGGTCACGAGATGCTCGCGCCAGAGGTGATCGAGGCTCTGCAGCAGGACCTGCTTCTCGACGTAGTTCATGACCTCGGCCGAGTTCGCCTCGACACGCTGGGCATAGCCTTCGTCGGCCGCCTTGGTGATGCGCTCGCGGATCTCGTCGTCGGCAATGCCCTCCTCCTTCGCCCATTCCTCGATTGGCAGATCGAGATTGAGGAAGTTGACGACGTTCTCCTTCAGGCCCGCCACATCCCATTGCTCGGCATAGGCGTTCTCGGGAATGGCGCGGGAGACGATGTCGTCGATCACGCCGTGGCGCATGTCGTCGATGGTGTCGCGCACGCTCTCTTCCGCCATGAACTCCTTGCGCTGCTCGAAGACGACCTTGCGCTGGTCGTTCATGACGTTGTCGTATTTCAGGATGTTCTTGCGGATGTCGAAGTTGCGCGCCTCGACCTTCGCCTGCGCCCGCTCGATGGCCTTGTTGATCCACGGATGGATGATGGCCTCGCCTTCCTTCAGGCCGAGCTTCTGCAGCATGCCGTCCATGCGGTCGGAGCCGAAGATGCGCATCAGGTCGTCCTGGAGCGACAGGTAGAACTTGGAGCGGCCCGGATCGCCCTGGCGGCCCGAGCGGCCGCGCAGCTGGTTGTCGATTCGGCGGGATTCATGGCGCTCGGTGCCGAGCACGTAGAGGCCGCCGGCGGCGAGCGCCTTCTCCTTGAAGGAAGCGACCTCGTCGAGGATCGCCTTCTCCTTGGCCACGCGCTCCTCGCCCTCGATGCCGGTGAGCTCGCGCTCGATGCGCATCTTGGCGTTACCGCCGAGCTGGATGTCGGTGCCGCGGCCGGCCATGTTGGTGGCGATCGTGATCGCGCCCGGCACGCCGGCCTGGGCGACGATGAAGGCCTCCTGCTCGTGGAAGCGGGCGTTCAGTACCGCGAAATGCTTGGTGCCGCGGCCTGCGCGAGCATCGCGATAGAGCGGCTCGAGAGCCTGCGGGTTCTCGAAATCGATGAGGGTATAGCCCTCCTTGACCAGCATATCGGCCAAGTGCTCCGACTTCTCGATGGAGGTGGTGCCGACCAGGATCGGCTGACCCTTGGCGGAGGCCGCCTCGATGTCCCGGATGACAGCCTGGTAGCGTTCATCCATGGTCCGGTAGACCTCGTCGTCCTCGTCGAGACGGGAGACGGGGCGGTTGGTCGGGATCTCGACCACTTCGAGGTTGTAGATCTCCAGGAACTCGTCGGCTTCGGTCGCCGCCGTGCCGGTCATGCCGCTGAGCTTGCCGTAGAGGCGGAAGTAATTCTGGAAGGTGATGGAGGCGAGCGTCTGGTTCTCGGGCTGGACCTGGACGTGTTCCTTGGCCTCGAGCGCCTGGTGCAGGCCTTCCGAATAGCGGCGGCCCTGCATCATGCGGCCGGTGAACTCGTCGATGATCACCACCTCGCCGTTGCGGACGATGTAGTCCTTGTCGCGCTGGAACAGGGTGTGGGCGCGCAGCGCCTGGTTCATGTGGTGAACGAGGGTCGCGTTCTGGGCGTCGTAGAGGTCGCCTTCCTTCAGGAGGCCCTCGGCGCGCAGGAGCTGCTCGATCTTTTCGGTGCCGTCCTCGGTAAGCGCCACGGAGCGCTGCTTCTCGTCGAGCTCGTAATCGCTCTTGTCGAGGCGCGGGAGGACCTTGTCGATGGCGTTGTAGAGGTCCGAGCGGTCGTCGAGGGGACCGGAGATGATGAGCGGCGTGCGGGCCTCGTCGACGAGGATCGAGTCGACCTCGTCCACGATGGCGAAGTTGTGGCCCCTCTGGACCATCTGCGCCATCTCGTACTTCATGTTGTCGCGAAGATAGTCGAAGCCGTATTCGTTGTTGGTGCCGTAGGTGATATCGGCCTTATAGGCCGCGGCACGCTCCTCGTCGTCGAGCCCGTGGACGATGATGCCTACGGTCAGGCCCAGGAAGCGGTAGATCTGGCCCATCCATTCGGCGTCGCGGCGGGCAAGATAGTCGTTCACCGTCACCACGTGGACGCCCTTGCCGGCGAGCGCGTTGAGGTAGACCGGCAGGGTCGCCACCAGGGTCTTGCCTTCACCGGTGCGCATCTCGGCGATGGATCCCTCGTGGAGGACCATGCCGCCGATGAGCTGCACGTCGAAATGGCGCTGGCCGAGCGTCCGCTTGGCGGCCTCGCGGACGGTGGCGAAGGCCGGCACCAGGATGTCGTCCAGGGTCTTGCCGGCGGCGAGCTGGGCCTTGAAGTCCTCCGTGCGGGCGCGGAGCTGCTCGTCGGACAGGGCCTCCAGCTCGGCCTCCATCGCGTTGATGGCCGCTACCTTCGGCCGATAGGACTTCAGCCGGCGATCATTGACCGAGCCGAAGATTTTCTTCGCGAGAGAACCGAACATCGGGAGCCTTCGAAAATTCCATGAAGAGACAAAGGGGGCGTTTGCGCCGCCTTATAGACCTAATTATGCCAGAGTGCATCTTAAAGGCTGTGCCGGAGTGGCGCAGCCTCAAGTGTCTCCCGAGGGGTCGTTCAAGACCCTGCGAGCGGCGATGCTGTGACATAAATATGCCATCACTTGCAAACGTAAACACATTCAGCCATCTCATCGTCGCTGTCCGTGGGCGATTACGCTCACCAGAGGAAACCCCATGTCTCGCTCACATAACGTTCGGAAGAGCCTCCTGACCCTCGGCGTCGCCCTGCCTCTCATGGCCGGAGCGGCCCTCGCCCAGACGCCGCCCGCCCCGACCCCTCCGGTTCCGGCGACCTCGCCCGCGGCGGTTCCGGCCGTCGACCCTGCCAAGGTGGTCGCCCGCGTCAACGGCACCGATATTACGGAGGGCGATCTCGCCATCGCGGCCGAGGACCCGGCCCTGCAGATGCCGAACGTGCCCGACGAGCAGAAGCGGGAGCTGCTGACCGGCTACCTGATCGACCTGAAGCTCGGCGCCAAGGCGGCCGAGACGGCGAAGGTGGGCAGCGGCGCCGAATTCGCCCGCAAGATCGCCTATAACCGGGACAAGACCCTGCTCGACGCGTATCTCGACCAGGAGGCCAAGAAGGCCGTGACCCCCGAGGCCGCCCGCAAGCTCTATGAAGAGACCGTCAAGAGCGTGCCGGCCGAGCAGGAGGTGCGCGCCCGTCACATCCTCGTCGAGAACGAGGACGACGCCAAGAAGATCGCAGTTCGGGTGAAGGGCGGCGAGGACTTCGCCAAGGTGGCCGGTGAGGTCTCGAAGGACCCCGGCTCCAAGACCGACGGCGGCGATCTCGGCTTCTTCACCAAGGACCGCATGGTCGAGCCCTTCGCCGAGGCCGCCTTCAAGCTCGAGCCCGGCCAGATCTCGGACCCGGTGAAGAGCCAGTTCGGCTGGCACGTGATCAAGGTCGAGGAGAAGCGCAACAAGCCGGCCCCGACCTTCGAGGAGACCAAGGACCAGGTCGAGACCTACCTCGCCCGCAAGGCGCAGCAGGACCTGATCATGGGCCTGCGCAAGAACGCCAAGGTCGAGCGCCTGGACGACAAGGGCAACCTCGTCGAGCAGAAGCAGCAGTAAGCCTTTTCAGAACTCACGACGTTCAAGGGCGGCCTTTAAGGTCGCCCTTTTCGTTTCGAGTGTCATTCCCGGCCGGAGCGCCCCGGAGGGGAAAGGAATCCATAGTGCCGGCGCGCTCATGAGTGGATCCCCTTCCCGGCCTGCGGCCGCCGGGGATGACATTGCCTTCGATGACAGTGCCGCTTTTGATCCAGCCCAATCCGGCTCGGATCAATGGCACCGAATGGCCCCTCCGGCGTTTTCGACTCTGTCGCCATGAAGCTTCGATGAAGCTTTGACTTGACAAGAAGCCTTAAAAAACCACAGGTCGCGGCTCGCAACGTCGTATCCCAACAGCCTTTTTTCGAGTCACCCATGTCCAAGACCGCGTCTCCGCTCGCGCCCAAATCGTTTCCGGCCCTTCCCGCCATCGACGGGGTCAGAATCGCGACGGCGGAGGCCGGCATCCGATACAAGAACCGGACCGACGTTCTCTACATGACCCTGGCCAAGGATACGGCGGTGGCGGGCGTGTTCACCCGCTCGAAATGCCCCTCGGCTCCCGTCGACTGGTGCCGCAAGAACCTCGCCAAGGGCACCGCCCGCGCGTTGGTGGTGAATTCCGGCAATGCCAATGCCTTCACCGGAAAGAAGGGCTCGGAAGCGGTGAAGATGACCGCGGATATCGCCGCCGAGGCGGCTGGCTGCCGCGCCTCGCAGGTCTTCATCGCCTCCACCGGCGTCATCGGTGAACCTCTCGACGCGACGAAGTTCGGAAACGTGCTCGCGGCTTGCGAGAAGAAGGCGAAGACCACCGCCTGGCTCGACGCCGCGAAGGCGATCATGACAACCGACACCTTCCCGAAAGTGGCGACGCGGACCGCCACCATCGGCGGCGTCGAGGTGACGATCAACGGCATCGCCAAGGGGGCGGGCATGATCGCGCCGGACATGGCGACCATGCTCTCCTTCATCTTCACCGATGCCCCGATCGCGGCTTCGGTGCTGCAGGCGCTTTTGAAGAAAGGTGCCGACAAGAGCTTCAACTGCGTGACGGTCGACAGCGACACCTCCACCTCCGACACGCTGCTCTTCTTCGCGACGGGGGCCGCCGCCGCCAAGGGCGCGCCGGCGATCGCGCTCCCGAGCGACCGTCGCCTGAAGGAATTCCGCGGTGCCCTGGAGAGCCTGCTCTGCGATCTCGCCCAGCAGGTCGCCCGCGACGGTGAGGGCGCGCGCAAATTCGTCACCGTGAAGGTGACCGGCGCCACGGGCGCCATCTCCGCCAAGCGCATCGCCATGTCCATCGCCAATTCGCCGCTGGTGAAGACGGCCGTTGCCGGCGAGGATGCCAATTGGGGCCGCGTGGTCATGGCCGTCGGCAAGGCGGGCGAGCCCGCCGAACGCGACAAGCTCGCAATCTGGTTCGGCGACATTCGCGTCGCCGTCAAAGGCGCCCGCGACCCGGAATACGACGAGGCCAAGACCACCGCCTATATGAGGGGCGACGAGATCACGATCCGCGTCGATCTCGGCCTCGGCCGGGGCGAAGCCAAGGCCTGGACCTGCGACCTCACCAAGGCCTATGTGGAAATCAACGGCGACTACCGGAGCTGACCGGCCCGGTCAGGGAATGACCCTGACCTTCATTTTGGTCGTGACGCGCATCGGGCCGCCGTATTGGTCGGTTCCGATGATGGCATAGGAAAACTCGTCCGGTCCCTGATAGCCCGGCTTCGCTACGTAATAGGGCATGATCCCTTGCACACCGGCCATTCCGGCTTTCGGCTTCTGAACGATGACTGCTTCCCTGATCGCTCCCTCAATGCCGTTCAGGCCGAAGCCGCATCCCTTGCCGGCCTTGACGGTCATCTCGCCTTCCAGATTCGCGACATGCGAGTTGAACGTCATCGGCGCCACGGCGCAGTCCTGGGCTTGTGCGCCGGCCGCGAGGAACGTGCAGGTAAGGCCGAAAACGGCCAGGGAAACAGGCTTTCTCATCGTTTCCTCCACTCTTTGAAATGAAATGTAATTTCGATACAAATCATCATCTATCGTGGAGGCTGGCTCGTGCAAGAAGCCGATTGGGATCGCCGGAACTGCCCTGTGCGTAACCTCACATCACGTCACCGGCGATGGAGCCAGACAGAAAGTCGGATCCCCTTTTGCGCACGATGCGCTCGAGCATTTTTCGGCGAAGTGGATCCGGTTCGCCGTTAAAAAATGCGGCAAAGTAAAGAAGAGAGCTGATTCCATGTCAGTGGAAACAGCTCTAAGAGACTAACAACTCGCCCTCAACGCCGTTTTCCTGAGCAGATTCATCAGTGCCCCCTCTCAAGCTCACCCTTGTCGTCGCCGTCGCCCTGATCGACACAGACAACCGCATCCTTCTGGCGCAACGGCCGGAAGGAAAGCAGCTCGCGGGTCTGTGGGAGTTTCCCGGAGGTAAGGTGGAGCCGGGCGAGCGGCCGGAGGAGACGCTGATCCGCGAGCTGCGCGAAGAGCTCGGAATCTCGGTGAAGGAGCCCTGCCTCGCGCCTCTGACCTTCGCGAGTTACGCTTATGAGAGCTTCCACCTGCTCATGCCGCTCTATGTCTGCCGCCGCTGGGACGGCTTCGTGCAGCCGCTCGAAGGCCAGGGCCTGAAATGGGTCAAGCCGCAGGAGCTGCGCTCCTATCCCATGCCGCCGGCCGATGAGCCGCTGATCCCCTTCCTCACCGATCTTCTCGGGCCCTAGAAGCGCATCCATGTCGTCCCAGCAAGCAACGGAAGCGGCTTCCGCAACGCCCGTTCCCACGGCCGCCTTCGTCGCCTCCAACCTGCTCGTTTGCTCGATGCTTTGGGGAAGCTCGCTTCTCCTGATCAAGCTGAGCGGCAATCAGAACCCCTTCGTTCTCGCGGCCATGCGTGGGCTGGTCGGCGGCACCACGCTCGGCCTCTGGTTCGCAATCCAGGGCAAAAGCGTTCTGCCGAAGCGAGGTGAATGGGGGATCTGGGCGACGCTCGGTACGCTCAACGGCTGGCTGCCGAACGTGCTCCTGGCCTATGCCCTGACACGAATTCCCACCGCGCCCGCAGGCATGATCCAGGCCTCCTCGCCTCTGATGGTGGCGGTGATGTCGCATATCCTTTTTGCCGACGAGCGGCTGAGCCCGCAGCGCTTCGTCGGTGTCGTGATCGGGCTCGTCGGCATGGCCATTCTGATCGGTCCGGCCGCCCTCCCCGACAGCGGCCTCGACGCGGTGGGCGTTCTGATCATGGTGGCGGTCGCCTTCAGCTATGCGACCGCGAACGTCTATGTCCGCACCGTCAGGCGAGCCGATCCGGCCCGCATGGCGCTCGGCCAGCAGGTTTGCTCCGGCTTGGGGGCGATGGTGCTCGCGCTGACCCTGGCCGGGCCGCCGGCCTTCGCGTCCGTGCCGCAGAACCTGTTGCCGCTCATCGCGCTCGGCGCCCTCGCCACGGCTTTGCCGATGCTGCTCTTCATGCATCTGATCAGCCGCACCGGCCCGACCCGCGCCGCGATGGTCGGCTACCTGACGCCGGTCTGGACCACCGTCATGGCGGTGCTGTTTCTCAACGAGAGCATCGGCCTGCGCGAGATCATCGGCGGCGCCGTGGTGATGGTGGGCGTGGCGTTCGTTTCCTTAAGCGGCCGGATCAGGTCAGCTCGCTGAGAGCCCTCCGGGTCTCGAACGGGATCTCCACCGGCCGCTGGGTGGCGCGGTCCACATAGACATGGACGAAGTGCCCCTGTGCTGCGGCCTGAAGGGCGCCTTCCTGGAAGATCCCGATCCGGTAGCGCACGGACGAACGCCCGAGATGGGCGACCGCGATGCCGGCCTCAAGCGCATCGGGAAAGGCGACGCTCTCGAAATAGCTGCAGCCCGATTCGACCACGAGGCCAATGACCGGGCTATCGGCGATGGCGAGCAAGCCCTTTTCGACGAGCCAGCCGTTCACGGCGCTATCGAAATACGAGTAGTAATGAACGTTGTTCACATGCCCATAGGCATCGTTGTCCATCCAGCGGGTGGCGATGGGACGAAACAGGCGGAAAGCGGAGCGGTCGGTGCGCGCGGGACGGTCGGACATGGAGCAGGTCACCAGGCCGCTTCGTAGATCGCTCGCGCATCCTGAAGCGTCAGCGGGCGCGGATTGTTCACGAGGAGCCGCGTCTGCTTCATCGCATCCTCCGCCATCATCGCCAATGCCTCCCGTGGAATGCCGACATCGCGCAGGCGCGGCTGCAGCCCGACCTTCGTGCAGAGCGACGCCAGCGCCTCGACGAAGGCGGCCGCATTGGCCTGGCCTTCGAGATCGGGAAACGCATGTGGCGCAAGCTCCGCATAGGCGGCCTCGCAGGCGCCGGCATTGAAGCGCAGCACATGCGGCAACACGAGCGCGTTGGACAGCCCGTGCGGGATGCCGAAATGCCCGCCGATGGGATAGGCGAGCGCATGAACGGCTGCCACCGGCGAGTTGGCGAAAGCCTGGCCTGCGAGCAGGGAGCCGAGCAGCATCGCGGAGCGCGCCTCCAGATCCTTTCCGTCATGCACGGCGCGCTCGATGTTGCGGCCGAGCAGACGCAGCGCCTCCTTCGCCAAAGCCTGCGAGACGGGGTTGTTGTTGGCGCTGGTCGAGGTATAGGCCTCGATGGCATGGACCATCGCGTCGATGCCGGTCGCGGCGGTCACATGCGGCGGAAGGCCGAGCGTGAGATCGGGATCAAGCAGCGCGATGTCCGGTATGATGAGCGGCGACACGACGCCCTTCTTCTCGTGCGCACCCGTGGTGACGATGGAGATCGGCGTGACCTCCGATCCGGTGCCGGCGGTGGTGGGAATGGCGAGCAGCGGCAGACGCGGTCCCTTCGCCATGCCGACACCGTAGATCTCCGACAGGCTCTCGCCGCCCGGGGTCAGCAGCGCCACGAGCTTCGCCACGTCGATGGACGATCCGCCGCCGAAGCCGATCACGGCCCGCGCTTCGAAATCGCGCGCCTTCTCAACGGCTGCCAGCACCACCTCCTCGGGCGGATCCGCGACGACCGCGTCGAACACGTCGACGGCGATGCCTGCCTCTTCCAGTGCATGCAAAGCGGGCGCGATCAGCCCTGCCTTCACGAGACCGGCATCGGTGATCAAAGCCACCCGTGGCCCGAGCCGCTGCGCCGCGATTTCCCCGAGGCGCGCAATGCTGCCGGAGCCGACGACGAGGGAGGGCGCGGTGTTGAAGGTGAACGGCAGCATGGGATTTCCTGCAGATAAGGTGCCTTTGCACCCGAGATTGCCCCGCAGGCCGCGGGCCAGCAACCAACAGCTGTTACGCCCTTAGGCGAAGACCTTAGTCGTTGAACTCTTCGATGGCGTCGACCTTCTCCGGATAGAAGGCCAGATGCTCCCTGATGGCCTCGACCGAGGGAAACGGCGTCTCATAGCTCCAGGCCGCGTTCTCCCGCACCAGCCCGCCGCCGTTCACCGTGAAATAGGACGCATCACCCTTGTAGGGGCAATGGGTGCGGTGATCGGTGGGATCGAGCAGGTCCATCCGGACATCCTCGCGCGGAATGTACTGCACCGCCGGAAGGGTCGCTTCCTGCAGGGTGAGCGCCTGCGTGGTCTCGGCGACGATGAAGCCGCCGAGCATGACCCGGATCCGGTGCGGATTCCTGGTGATGGTGATCGGATGATCCGGACCGGGCTCTTTCATGAAGCGATGCTTTCCAGAGACGTTTCTGGGAAAATCAGTATAGGTCAACTCGGTTGCGGCCCAAAGTGGCGGCAGGTTTACTTCTTATTGCTCTCGGGTCCGCCCTCTCTCACGCCGAGCGCATCGGCGAGCCGCACCTTGGCCGATCCGGGGCGCAGAGGCTTCTGCTGGCTTTCGTGCGGGGTCCAGCCCGAAAGCCACACGATCTCGAAGGTCGCCGGAATGCGGCCGTCGGCCTCGCCGAAGCGCTCCGCGTAGATCTCCGCCGTTCTCAGCAAGGTCGCACGCCGCAGCGGTGTCTTGCGGCGGTCGTTGAGGGCATTGGTCAGGCCCATGCGGCGCAGGTCCTGCATCAGGGCGAAGGCATGGGCATAGCGGACCCTGACGACGTCCGAATCGGTCACCGGCAGGGCAAATCCCGCCCGCTGCAGCAACCCGCCAATGTCGCGCAGATCGGCGAAGGGTGCGACACGCGGGCTTGCGCCGCCCTCGATCTCCGCTTCGGCCTGGGCCAGGGCCTGACGCAGCTCCGTCAGGGTCGAACCGCCCAGAAGCGCGCCGATGAACAATCCGTCGGCCTTCAGCGCCCGCCGGATCTGGACGAGCGCGCCGGGCAGGTCGTTCACCCCATGCAGAGCGAGGAGCGACACCGCCAGGTCGAAGCGCTCGCCGAAGAACGGCAATTGCTCCTCGTCGCCGAGAACGCTGCCCGGCTCGGGCACCGGAGACAGACGGATCACGGTCTCGGCACGCCCGCTCCGGCGCAGGGCCTCGGCCGCCGCCGGCGTCGGCGTGCCCACGTCGAGGGCGAGGGAGAAGGTCCGCAACACGGCAGAGAGCCGCTCTTCCAGATCCTCGACCGCGCGGGCGAGGAGAAAATCGGCATAGCCCTGACTCAGCGCCCGCGACAGGCGGCGGCGGACGAGGGAACGGTCGAAGACGAGAGGTGTGCTCATGAGGCGCTCGATATGGCGTCTGCCGTGCGAAGGTCCAAGGGATTTTTCAGGATCAAGCGCTTGTCATCCCCGGCGAGCGTAGCGAGGTAAGGGGATCCACAATCAGGCTCAGCGCCATGGATTCCCTTCCCCTCCGCTACGCGTCCTTCCGGGAATGACACAGAGGCGACCACCCTGAAGCTCCCCTCCTCGTCCTTCAAGCTGCCTTCGGCTAAGCTTGCCCCATGAGCGAGCCCCGCGATGCCCTTGAGACCCGATGGAGCTCCCGCCTCCGCCGCGGCGGGCGGGAGGCGTGGCGGGCGGCGCTCGGCCTGCTCTATCCCCCGACCTGCATCGCCTGCCAGGCAGCGACCGGCGAACCTCATGCCCTGTGCGCCGCCTGCTGGTCTCAAGTTCGCTTCATCGAGCGGCCCTTCTGCGAACGGCTCGGAACGCCTTTTGCCGTCGATCTCGGCCAGCCGCTTCTGTCGCCGGCCGCCATAGCCGATCCGCCGGTGTTCCAGCGTGCCCGAGCCGTGGCGGAATATGACGGCACCGCAAGCCTGCTCGTCCACCGCCTCAAGTACAATGACCGCCTGGAGCTTGCCCGGGCTCTCGGCGGCATGATGGCACGGGCCGGCGCAGAGCTGCTGCGGGAGGCCGACGTGATCGTGCCCGTGCCCCTGCACCGCTGGCGGCTGTGGTGGCGGCGCTTCAACCAGGCCATGGCTCTCGCCGGGGCGGTCTCGGCTGAGAGCGGACTGCCCTGCGATCCCTTCCTCCTCGCCCGCGTCAAGCGCAGCCGCCGGCAGGTCGGGCTCACCAAGGCGCAGCGGCAGGAGAACCTCCAGGGCGCCTTCCGCGTGCCCGTGGAAGCCAGGGCGCGGCTGAAGGACAAGCGCGTGCTCCTCGTCGACGACGTGCTCACAACCGGCTCCACCGCCAATGCCGCTTCGCGGGCGCTTCTGCGCGGCGGAGCGGCCAAGGTGGATATTCTGGCCTTCGCGCGAGTTGTGCGAGAGTCATGAAGCAGTTGTGACCGGAGCCCAAAGCTTCCTATATCCACTCCAACACAGGAGAATTCTCTGTCATGCCGCCTATCACGATCTACACCAAGGGCTGGTGCCCCTATTGCTCGGCCGCCAAGAAGCTTCTCGACGACAAAGGCGCCGAATTCACCGAGATCGACATCGAGAAGAAGCCGGAGGCCCGGGCCGAGATGATTCAGAAGGCCAAGGGCCGCACCACCGTGCCGCAGATCTTCATCGGCGAAAAGCATGTCGGCGGCTGCGACGATCTGTATGCTCTTGATGACAGGGGCCAGCTTGAGCCTTTATTGCAGGCCTGACGGAGACCAGATTCCATGACCTCGACCCGCTTCACCGCCGCCTGCATCCAGATGCGCTCCGGCCGCGACGTGCTCAAAAACCGCGACGCGGCCGTGGCCCTCGTCCGAGAGGCCGCGGATAAGGGCGCGCATTTCGCCCAGACGCCGGAGATGACCTCGCTCGTGTGCCGGGACCGGGCGGAGCTGTTCGACAAGGTCGGACCGGAAGCGAAGGACCCGGTGCTTGCGGCGCTTCGCGAGGTGGCGCGGGAGCGGAACATCGTGGTCCAGATCGGCTCGATCGCGGTGAAGGAGGGCGACAAGGTCGCCAACCGCGCCTTTCTCATCGGCACGGACGGCGAGGTCATCGCCTCCTACGACAAGATCCACCTCTACGACGTCGATCTGCCGAACGGCGAGAGCTGGCGCGAATCAGCCACCTATACCGGCGGTGCCTCAGCCGTCGCCGCCGAGACCCCCTGGGGCTATCTCGGCATGACCATCTGCTACGACGTGCGCTTCGCCGCCCTCTACAAGGCGCTTGCCGACAATGGCGCCTCGTTCCTCTCGGCGCCGGCCGCCTTCACCAGGCAGACCGGCGAGGCCCACTGGCACGTGCTGCATCGGGCGCGGGCCATCGAGACCGGGTCGTTCATGATCTCCGCCGCTCAAGCGGGCCTGCACGAGGACGGGCGCGAGACCTATGGCCATTCCGTGATCATCGATCCCTGGGGCCGGGTGCTGGCGGATGGCGGCACGGAGCCGGGCGTGTTCCTGGCTGAGATCGACACCGCCCTCGTCGCGGAGGTGCGCGGGCGCATCCCGACCCTCAAGAATGCGCGGCCCTTCAAGGTCGAGGTCGTTCCCACCATCGAGACGGATCGGGCGGCCACCGCCTGATCCCTTCCCTTTCCGCGCCTGAATCCTTACGTCTCCCAAGACATGATCAAGTATGCCCTGGCCTGCGAGCAGGCCCATGAGTTCGAGAGCTGGTTTCCTTCAAGCGAGGCGTTCGAGACGCAGCGCAAGCGCGGCTTCGTCACCTGTCCCTTCTGCGACTCGCCCAACGTCGAGAAGCAGATCATGGCGCCCTCCGTCGCGCGCACGGACAAGGCCCCGCCGGCACCGATGCCGGAGGCGCAGCCGGTCGCGGTTCTCACCGACCGCGAGCGCGAATTGCGCGCCGCCCTGCGGGCGTTGCGCGAGCACGTGATGAAGAACGCCGAAGATGTCGGCAAAGGCTTCGTCGAGGAGGCGCGCAAGATGCATTTCGGCGAGACGGAGGAGCGCTCGATCTATGGCGAGGCGGATCTCGCGGAGGCGCGGGCGCTGCTGGAGGAAGGCATCGACGTGCTGCCTCTTCCTGTCGTGCCGGACGACCGGAACTAGCCGCTACGCCTCAGGATTACGCCTCAGCCGCATCAAAATCGGGGCTTTCCTTGACGGTCTTCTTCACCAGCGACACGCATTTCGGCGATCCGCGGGTCCTGCGCATCGACAAGCGCCCGTTCAGGACGATTGCCGAGCATGATGAGGCTCTCATCAAAAACTGGAACGCGGTCGTCTCAGGCAGCGACGAGGTCTGGCATCTCGGCGATTTCGCGCTGCATGTACGGCGGGAGCGGATCGACGAGCTGCTGGGCCTGCTCAACGGCCGCAAGCATCTGATCACCGGCAACAACGACGGCCCGGAAACGCTTGCGGCGCAAGGCTGGGAGAGCGTGCAGGCCTATGCGGAAATCCATCTGGAAGGTCATGCCATGGTCATGTGCCATTACGCCTTCCGCACCTGGAAGAACATGGGCCGCGGCTGGATCGACCTGCATGGACATTCGCACGCCAAGCTGAAGCCGCAGACGCGCCAGTTCGATGTCGGCGTGGACGCATTCGACTATCGCCCGGTGACTCTCGAGACGATTCTGGCCTCCCGGACGAGACGCCGGAAGGCCAGTGCCGAAGTGGCCTCTGACTGAGAGACGCTGTCAGATTCCGGCTTTCACAGGTGCCAATACCGGCGAGGCGTCAGCGCGGTCGAGCCTGCGGCTCCACAGCGCCAGGAGCAGGCCGGAGGCGGGCAGCAGGGCCGCGACCCACGGGACCGCGCCCAGGCCCAATCCGTGATCGATCACGAAGCCGCCGAGCCAGGCGCCGAGCGCGTTGCCGAGATTGAAGGCGGCGATGTTGAGGCTCGAGGCCAGGCTCTGGCCGGCGCCGTCGGCCTTTTCCAGCACCCACATCTGCAGCGGCGGCACGGTGGCGAAGGCGGCGGCGCCGAGGAGACCGACGAAGGCGATTGCCGCGATCCTGTTGTGGATGCCCAGCGTCATGGCCGCGAGGACGACGGCAAGGAGGCCCAGCGTTCCGATGAGGGTCGCCATCAGGCGGCGGTCGGCGAGCCTGCCGCCCACGAGATTGCCGAGCACCAATCCGCCGCCGAAGACCAGCAGGACCGGCGAGACGGTGGCCTCCGAGAAGCCGGTGATCTCGGTCAGGATCGGCGCGATATAGGTGAAGACCGCGAAGACGCCGGCATAGCCGAGCACCGTGGTGAGGAGGCCGAGCAGCACCGGGCGGCGCGCGAGCACCTTGAGCTCGTCGCGCAGGCTTCCGCCCTCCGAAGCCTCCTCGCGATCCTTCGGCACGAAGAGCGCGATCACGGCGAGCGCCGCCACGCCGACGGCGGTCACCGCCCAGAAGGTGGCGCGCCAGCCATAGGCCTGGCCGAGCCAGGTGCCGAAGGGAACGCCGAGGATGTTGGCGACGGTCAGCCCCGTGAACATGATGGCGATGGCCGAGGCCTTCTTGTCGGCCGGAACGAGGTTCGTGGCCACGACCGAGCCGACGCCGAAGAAGGTGCCGTGCGCGAAGGCCGTCAGCACGCGGGCGGCCATCAGCGTCGCGTAGTCCGGCGCGACGGCGCAGGCGAGGTTGCCGAGGGTGAAGACGATCATGAGCGCGAGCAGCACATTCTTGCGCGACCAGCGGCCGGTGAGCGTGGTCAGCAGCGGCGCGCCGACCACGACGCCCAGCGCATAGCCGGAAATGAGCAGGCCCGCCGCCGAGATCGAGACGCCGAGATCGGCGCTGACCTGCAACAGCAGGCCCATGATGACGAATTCCGTGACGCCGATGCCGAAGGCACCGGCCGTCAGGGCGTAGAGAGCAAGAGGCATGGGAGCGTCCTTGAGCGAAGTGTTGCCGCAAGATGGACGCCATGAGGCTTGTGAACTAGCCTGCCGGCAGGCACATCATTTATGAATTGAACTCACAATGGCGCGGATGGACATCAACCGGTCGGGCGAGATGGAGGTTTTCGTCCGGGTCGTCGATCTCGGCGGCTTTTCCGCCGCCGCCCGCGCGCTGCGCATGACGCCCTCGGCCGTAAGCAAGCTGATCGCAAGGCTGGAGGCCCGCCTCGGCACTCGCCTCGTCAACCGCTCGACGCGCAAGCTGCAGCTCACCCCGGAGGGTTCGGCCTTCTACGACCGCGCATTGCGGGTTCTCGCCGATCTCGACGAGGCCGAGCGCGGCGCCGCTTCGGGTGCTGCGCCCCGGGGTCGTCTCAGAGTGAACACGAACGTGCCGTTCGGTACCCATTATCTCATTCCGCTCCTGCCGGATTTTCTGAAGCGGCATCCCGAGGTGAATGTGGAGGTGACGCTGACGGATACGGTGGTCGACCTGCTCGAGGACCGTGCCGATGTCGCCATCCGCATCGGCCCGCTGAAATCCTCGCAGCTCGTCGCCCGCAAGCTCGGCGAGAGCCGCATGATGCTGGTCGCGGCGCCCGCCTATCTCGGAGCGCGGGGCACCCCGGAGACGCCGGCGGATCTGGCCCGGCACAACCTTCTCGGTTTCAGCTTCGCCCGCCAGAGCAATGGCTGGCCGTTCCGAAAGGCGGACGGCAGCGCAAGCGCCGTGGTGCCGACCGGCAACGCCCAGGTCAGCGACGGCGAATCGATGCGGCTTCTCGTTCTCACCGGCCTCGGCATCAGCCGCCTGTCGCTCTTCCATATCGGCCCCGACGTGGCAGCAGGGCGCCTCGTGCCGGTGCTGGAGGTCTATAATCCCGGCGACACGGAAAGCATCCACGCGATCTATGTCGGCGGCGGCCATCTTCCGGCGCGGGTGCGCGCCTTTCTCGATTATCTCGTGGAAAGGGTGCGGCTGGATTGAACCGTCAAGAAAAGCTTCTTCTGATGATAGAAGGACGAGGAGTTCGCGGTGGGTGTGAGTGCGACGCTGATTGAGTTCAGTACTGACGCTGCCGCAGCCTTACCTCTCCCCGGTGGGGAGAGGTCGAGCGCAGCGAGGGTGAGGGGGTACAGGTTTGTCCGGAGAAGGTGTAACCCCTCACCCGCGCCTCCGGCGCGACCTCTCCCTCAGGGAGAGTTAGACCCGCGCCATCCCCTGCTAGACTATCGCTCACACCCCCACCCTTGATCCCTCCCCACAAGGGGGAGGGAGACATGCACTGCGAACCAACCCCAACCCTGAGGGAGACATCGATGGATCGGCCGAAAAGCGATCTGAGGCCCACGCATCGCATCACGCTGATGCGTCGGTTCTTCGACAGCGAGGCCGCCGGCGGCATCATCCTCATGGGCGTGACGGTGATCGCCCTCGTGGTCGCGAATTCGCCCCTCGCCGGTGCCTATTTCGGCTTGCTGAAGACCTATGTGCTGGGCCTCAGCGTCCTGCACTGGATCAACGACGCGCTCATGGCCGTGTTCTTCCTGTTGGTGGGGCTCGAGATCAAGCGCGAGATGCTGGACGGGCAGCTCTCCACCTGGCCGCGCCGGGTCCTGCCCGGCATCGCGGCCGTCGGCGGCATGGTGGTCCCCGCCCTCATCTATCTCGCCATTACCTGGAATGAGCCTCAGCTGCGCAACGGCTGGGCGATCCCGACCGCGACCGACATCGCCTTCGCGCTCGGCGTGCTCGCGATCCTCGGATCAAAGGTGCCGGCCTCTCTCAAAATCTTCCTGACGGCGCTCGCCATCCTCGACGATCTCGGCGCGATCATCGTCATCGCACTTTTCTATACGAGCGAGCTGTCGCTGCCGATGCTGGGCGCGGCGGCCCTGTGCCTTCTGGTTCTCATCGCCTTCAACCGCTTCCATGTGACGGCTCTCCCGCTGTATCTCACTGTGGGTGCGGTGCTGTGGTTCTTCGTGCTGAAGTCGGGCATCCATGCGACGCTCGCCGGCGTGGCTCTCGCGCTCACGATTCCCTTGCAGGCAGAGCCGAAAAAGACCCGGGCGGAGGATTCCCCGCTGCACCGTCTCGAACACGCCATCCAGCCCTGGGTCGCCTACGCGATCATCCCCATTTTCGGCTTCGCCAATGCAGGCCTGCCGCTCGGCGGGCTGTCGTTCGATTCCCTCCTGAGCCCCCTGCCGCTGGGCATCGCCATGGGCCTCTTCGTCGGCAAGCAGATCGGCGTCTTCGCCTTCGCGGAAATCGCCGTCAGGCTCGATCTCGCCGACATGCCGGCCGGAGCCTCACGGCTGCAATGCTACGGCGTCGCGCTGCTTTGCGGCATCGGCTTCACCATGAGCCTGTTCATCGGAGCGCTCGCCTTCCCGGATCAGGAGGACCTGATGAACGCCACCAAGATCGGCGTGCTCCTCGGCTCGGCTCTCTCCGCGCTCGCGGGCTATCTCCTGCTCAGCGTCGCGCCGCGGGAGAAGCCTCACGCCCGCGCGGCGAGAAGCATGTAGTTGACCCCGGTGTCCGGCGAGAGCGACCAGGAATCCCGCAACGGGCTGTATGCGACGCCGGTCAGGTCGGTGACATCCAGCCCCGCGCCCCGAATGGTGTCGCTCAGCTCGTCGGGGGTGACGAACTTGTCCCATTCATGGGTGCCCTTCGGCAGCCAGCCGAGAATGTACTCGGCCCCCACGATGGCGGAGGCGAAGGAGCGCAGGGTCCGGTTGATCGTCGCCATGGCGAGGCAGCCCTCGGGCTTCACACCCTGAGCACAGGCATTCACGAAGGCTTGCCGGTCGGCCACGTGCTCCACCACCTCCATGGCGAGCACCATGTCGAAGGTTTCACCACGGTCGACCAAAGCCTCCACGGTCTCGTTGCGGTAATCGACGCTCAACCCCGCCCGTTCGGCATGGAGCCTCGCCACCGAGATGTTGGTGGGGGCGGGATCGAGCCCCGTGACCCTGGCGCCGAGCCGCGCCAGCGGCTCGGACAGCACCCCGCCGCCGCAGCCGACATCCAGGATCGTCAGCCCGTCGAGGGAGCGGGCCGAGCGCGGATCGCGCCCGAAGCGGCGGCAGGCCTCGTCCCGGATATAGGCGAGGCGGACCGGATTGAACTTGTGCAGGACCTTCATCGGCCCCTTCGGATCCCACCAGGTCTCGGCGATCTTTTCGAAACGGGCGACCTCGGCCGGGTCGATGGTCGTCATGAAGTCCTCCGCGAGACGTCCCTCCCCCTTACGGGGAGGGGTATGGGTGGGGTGGCCCGACAGGGTGAGACTTATCCCGTCATGGCCGGCCTCGTGCCGGCCATCCCGATCCTATGAGGCTCAGCGCTTTAGGCAATCGGGATCACCGGCACAAGGCCGGTGATGACGTCGAGAGTGTTGCGAAGGGCGGCGCTCCGGCTTTGCGACCCCACCGTTCCGAGCAAGCCAGGATGAGCGGCAGGGGCGCAAAACTGCGCGTTGACAGGGCGCGGCCCTACCGTCATGTATACGCGCCTTTTCGCGGCGCGAAGGGGCAATTTTCTCCATTCCTCACCACGGCCCCACTTCGCCCATGCCCCGTCTCGTCATGAAGTTCGGCGGAACATCCGTCGCCACCGTAGAGCGCATCCGCAACGTGGCGCGGCATGTCAAACGCGAGGTCGAGGCCGGTTACGATGTCGCCGTCGTGGTTTCCGCCATGTCGGGCAAGACCAACGAGCTCGTCGGCTGGGTCAAGGAAGCGAACGCCCTCTACGATTCGAAGGAGTACGACGTGGTCGTCGCCTCCGGCGAACAGGTGACCTCGGGCCTTCTCGCGATCGCCCTGCAGGAGATGGGCCTGAAGTCGCGCTCCTGGCAGGGCTGGCAGATCCCGATCATGACCTCGGAAGCCCATGGCTCGGCGCGAATCGCCGCCATCGACGGCACCGGGATTCTCAAGGGCTTCACCGATCACAAGGAAGTGGCCGTCGTCTCCGGATTCCAGGGCGTGCACCAGCCCTCCGGCCGCATCACGACCCTCGGTCGCGGCGGCTCGGACACCAGCGCCGTGGCGCTCGCCGCCGCCGTCCAGGCCGAGCGCTGCGACATCTACACGGACGTCGACGGCGTCTACACCACCGATCCGCGCATCGTGCCCAAGGCACGGCGCCTGGACAAAGTTTCCTACGAGGAAATGCTGGAGATGGCCTCGCTCGGGGCCAAGGTGCTCCAGGTGCGCTCGGTCGAGCTCGCCATGATGCACCGAGTCCCCACCTATGTGCGCTCCAGCTTCGACGATCCCGCCGACCCCAAGCTCGGCACCCTCATCTGCGACGAGGAAGACATCATGGAACAGCAGGTCGTCACGGGCATCGCCTATTCGCGCGACGAGGCCCAGATCACGCTGCGGGACATTGCGGACAAGCCCGGCATCGCCGCCTCGATCTTCGTGCCCCTGGCGGATGCCAACATCAACGTGGACATGATCATCCAGGTCGTGTCGGACAACGCCGCCACCACGGACCTGACCTTCACGGTGCCCACCGCCGATTACGAGCGGGCCTGTGCGATTCTCAACACCCACCGGGACGAGATCGCCTTCAAGGAGCTCCAGGGGGCCACCGACGTGGTCAAGGTCTCCGCCATCGGGGTCGGCATGCGCAGCCATGCCGGCGTGGCGGCCCGGGCCTTCAAAGCCTTGGCGGAAAAGGGCATCAACATCCGCGCGATCACCACCTCCGAGATCAAGTTCTCGGTGCTGATCGAATCCGCCTACACGGAACTTGCGGTTCGCACGCTCCACTCGCTATACGGCCTTGATCAAGCCTGATTGACGAGGGATCGCTCGGGCTGCGACACTTGAACAAGGTAACCGCCGGTCCGCTTCGCCGGCCCTGGCAGGACGGGAACTGATAGCTCATGCCCAGCGCTCCCGGCGGTCCGCGCCTTCTGCTGCGCCGCCTCCGCGAGATCATGGCGGAGCCGGTGGGGGCGCAGGACCGTCTCGACAGGATCGTCACCCAGATCGCCGCGAACATGGTGGCGGAGGTCTGCTCCGTCTATGTGCTGCGCGGCGACGGCGTTCTCGAGCTTTTCGCCACCGAGGGCCTGAACCGGGAAGCCGTCCACCTCACAATCATGCGCTCGGGCGAGGGCCTCGTCGGCCTCATCGCCTCGACGGCCGAGCCCCTGGCGCTCTCCGACGCCCAGAGCCACCCCTCGTTCTCCTACAAGCCCGAGACGGGCGAAGAGATCTACCACGCCTTCCTCGGCGTGCCGCTGCTGCGGGCCGGCAATACCCTCGGCGTCCTGGTCGTCCAGAACCGCACCTACCGGGTCTATACCGAGGAGGAGGTCGAGGCCCTTCAAACCACCGCCATGGTGGTGGCGGAGATGCTCGCCACCGGCGAGCTTCAGGCCCTGGCGCCGGTCGAGACCGGCATCGCGCTGCGCCGCCCGGTCTATCAGAGGGGCGTCGCGCTGGCCGACGGCGTAGGCCTCGGGCACGTGGTGCTCCATGAGCCCCGGGTGGTGGTCAAGAACCTGATCGCCGAGACCATCGAGCCTGAACTGCAGCGCCTCGATTCGGCCATCGCCGAGGTGCGGCTCTCCATCGACGAGCTGATCGAGCGCGGCGACGTGGCCCATCACGGCGAGCACCGGGAGGTCCTGGAGACCTTCCGCATGTTCGCCCACGACCAGGGCTGGCTCCGGCGCATGCGCGAGGCGGTGACCTCGGGCCTGACGGCGGAGGCCGCGGTGGAGCGGGTGCAGTCCGACAACCGCGCCCGCATGCTGCGCCAGACCGATCCTTACCTGCGCGAGCGCCTGCACGATCTCGACGATCTCGCCAACCGCCTGCTGCACCGCCTCGTCGGCCGCGATCTCGTGGTCGAGCGCGAGCAGCTGCCGGAAAACGCCATCATCGTGGCCCGCTCCATGGGCCCGGCGGCGCTCCTCGACTACGACCGCTCGCGCCTGCGCGGCCTCGTGCTCGAAGAAGGCGGGCCGACCAGCCACATCGCCATCGTCGCCCGGGCGCTCGGCATTCCCGCCGTCGGCGAGGTCTCGAACGCCACCTCCCTGACCGAGCAGGGCGACGCCATCATCGTCGATGGCGCCGCGGGCGACGTGCAGATCCGGCCCAACGCGGATGTGGAGGCGGCCTATGCCGAGAAGGCGCGGCTGCGCGCCCGCCGGCAGGAGCAGTATCTCAAGCTGCGGGACGTGCCCTCCGTCAGCAAGGACGGCGTCGAGGTGGTGCTGCAGCTCAATGCCGGGCTCGTCGTCGACCTGCCGCATCTCGCCGAGACCGGAGCCGCGGGCGTCGGGCTGTTCCGCACCGAGCTGCAGTTCATGATCGCCGAACGCATGCCCTCGGCTTCAGAGCAGCAGGCGCTCTACTCGACCGTCTTCACCGAGGCCGGCGACCGGCCGGTCACCTTCCGCACCCTCGACATCGGCGGCGACAAGATCCTGCCCTACATGCAGTCCGTCGAGGAGGAGAACCCGGCTCTCGGCTGGCGCGCCATCCGCATCGGCCTCGACCGGCCGGGCCTGCTGCGCGCCCAGATCCGCGCCCTGCTCAAGGCGGCTTCCGGGCGGCCGCTCAAGATCATGTTCCCGATGGTGGCGACCTGCGACGAGTTCGAGCGCGCCAAGCAGATCGTCGAGCGCGAGAAGAACCACCTCGCCACGCACGGCCATCCCCTGCCCTCCGACCTCAAGCTCGGGGTGATGCTGGAGGTGCCCTCGCTCCTGTTCCAGCTCCGGGAAATCTGCGAAAGCGCCGATTTCATCTCGCTCGGCACCAACGACCTGATGCAGTTCCTCTTCGCAAGCGACCGCGAGAACCGGCGCGTCTCGGACCGTTTCGATCCTTTGAGCGCTCCCATGCTGCGGGCCCTGCAGATGGTGGCCGATCAGGCGAACGAAGCAGGCTGCCTCGCCACCGTCTGCGGCGAGATCGGCGGACGGCCGCTCGAGGCCATGGCCCTGATCGGCCTGGGCTTCCGCTCGCTCTCCATGTCCCCGGCTTCCATCGGCCCCGTGAAGGCGATGCTGCTGGAGACCAACATCGCCGAGATCGGCGCAATGATCCGCGAGGAGCTGAAGCATCCCGGGAGCGTCGAAACGCTGCGCCCGAAGCTCGCCCGCTTTGCGGAAACCCATGGTATTCCGGTCTGATGTCGATTGCGCCTCCTTCCGATCGCCTGAACGCCATTCTCGCCCGCCATGACATCATCACGGCGACGCTCAATGCCGGCCCCGATCCCGAAACCTTCGTGTCCCTCTCCCGCGAGCTCTCCGAGCTCGACGGCGTCGTCGAGGCCATCCGCGCCTACCGCGCCATGGAGGAGAACCTGAGCGGCCTCGAAGGCCTGCGCGACGATCCTGCGACCGATGCCGAAATGCGCTCCCTCGCCGAGGACGAGCTGCCCCAGGCCCGCGAGGACCTGGAAAAGGCCGCCCAGGACCTGCGCGTCATGCTCCTGCCCAAGGACGAGGCGGACGAGAAGAGCGCCATCCTCGAAATCCGCGCCGGCACCGGCGGCGACGAGGCGGCCCTCTTCGCCGGCGATTTGCTGCGCATGTACACCCGCTATGCGGACCTGAAAGGCTGGAAGGTCGAGATCGTGTCCGAGAGCGAGGGCACGGCCGGCGGCTACAAGGAAGTGGTGGCCGAGATCAAGGGTCGCGGCGTGTTCGCCCGCCTCAAGTTCGAGAGCGGCGTGCACCGGGTCCAGCGCGTGCCGGACACGGAGACGCAGGGGCGCATCCACACCTCAGCCGCCACGGTCGCGGTGCTGCCCGAGGCCGAGGATGTGGACATCGTGATCAACGATGCCGATCTGAAGATCGACACCATGCGCGCCCAGGGAGCGGGCGGTCAGCACGTGAACAAGACCGAATCGGCGATCCGCATCACCCATATCCCGTCCGGCATGGTGGTGTTCGTCCAGGACGAGCGCTCGCAGCACAAGAACCGCGCCCGCGCCATGGCCCTCCTGCGCGCCCGCCTCTACGATGCCGAACGCAACGCCAAGGACGCGGCCCGCGCCGCCGACCGCAAGGCGCAGGTGGGCTCGGGCGACCGCTCCGAGCGCATCCGCACCTACAATTTCCCGCAAGGCCGCGTCACCGACCACCGCATCAACCTGACCCTCTACAAGCTGGAAGAGGTGATCGCCGGCAATGCCCTGGACGAGCTGATCGACGCCCTCGTGACCGAACACCAGGCGGCCCAGCTCGCAGCCCAGGACCAGGCGGCATGATCGAAGGCCTCAGCCACATCACCCTGATCACCCGCGATCTCGCCCGCATGACGGCCATCGTCGAAGGCGCGCTCGGCGGCCGGGAGATCTATTCCTCGGGCGAGGACACCTTCTCCCTGTCGCGGGAAAAGTTCTTCGACGTGGGCGGTCTCTGGATCGCCGTGATGGAGGGCGAGAGCCTCCCGACCCGGACCTACAACCACATCGCCTTCAAGATTCCGGCCTCCGCCATCGACGAATACCGGCGGCGGATCGAGGCGTTGGGGCTGGAAATGCGCGAGTCCCGCCCCCGCGTCGAGGGCGAGGGCCATTCGCTCTACTTCTACGACGACGACAACCACCTGTTCGAGCTGCACACAGGCACGCTCGAGGAGCGGCTGGAGCGGTACCGACAGGGCGTGAAGTCATAAGGGCGTGCTCTTCCCTCCCCCTTGCGGGGAGGGGTTAGGGGTGGGGGTCGGAAAGTCAGATGAAGCAGCTAACGAATTGAGCATGAAGGCCGTTACCGGTGCCTCACCCACCTGACACATCACCCGGTCGGACCACCCCCACCCCTACCCCTCCCCGCAAGGGGGAGGGAAGACTTGAACAAACCCGCGCTGATGCCCTGAAGGACCTGCGTCGGACACTGAGCGAAGCCGGGTTCGCGAACGCCGCCCTGGACGCCCGCCTGCTGCTCCTGACGGCGCTCGGCATCCCGGCGACCGCCCTCGTCACGCATCCCGACACGCCTTTGACCGCGGAGGAAGCCGAAACCCTCGCGGCCTTCACCCGCCGTCGTCTCGCCCATGAGCCGGTGGCCCGAATCGTCGGAACTCGTGAGTTCTGGGGCCTGCCCTTCCGCCTGTCGCCCGAGACCCTGGTGCCCCGGCCCGACACGGAAACCGTCGTCGAGACGGCCCTCGCTTTCCTCCCCGACTGGCAGGCGCCCCTTCGAATCGTCGATTTCGGCACCGGGTCGGGCTGCATCCTGGTCGCGCTCCTGCACGAGCTGCCGAAGGCCACCGGCCTCGGGATCGACCTGTCCCCCGGCGCCCTCGTGACCGCGCGGGCCAATGCGGAGGACAACGGGGTCGGGGCGCGCAGCCATTTCGCCCTCTCCCGCTGGGCCGAGGCGGTCTCGGGCTCCTTCGACCTGATCGTCTCGAATCCGCCCTATATCGCCTCCGGCGTGATTCCGACCCTCGACGAGGAGGTGCGCGAGCACGATCCAAGGCTTGCCCTCGACGGCGGGGCGGACGGCCTCGAACCCTATCGCATCCTCTTGAGCGAGGCCGACAGGCTCCTTGCCCCTGGAGGCCTGCTCGCGGTCGAGATCGGCTACGATCAGGCGGAGGATTTAAGAAGCTTGGCCGGTCTCCACGGCCTTGAAGTCCTGCGAATCGCACACGATCTATCTGGCAATCCCCGCTGCGTCGCCATGAAGCGATCCTTATGAGCGGGGTGCGGCTTTCTTGTCCCAGGATGGGATAAAACCCGAATTAGCCCTTGTTGGACCGAGCGGAACCCGCTAGATTCGGATCTAGAGATCGTCCTCGGTCTAAACAAATCGGCAGCTCCCGAGGGGCATGCCGGAAGACCAACGAGATCAATCGCGCAGGCAGGGGCTCTTTAAAACGGAACAGCCTGGCGCGATCACCTGAACCCGACACTGAAGGATGGCCAAGTCTCTTGAGGGCTGTGGTCGAACGACAGACGGTTTGCCACGCGAACGGTGGGCGTTGAGCCCGTTCGGTGAATATTGGCTTGCATATCGCGTGGGCTTTAAAGAACCAGCGAGGCTCGTAGAGCGAAAATGAGACCAGGACAAAACAGGCGTATGCGCGGTCGTAACAACAACAACCGCAACAACAACAAGGGGCCCAATCCCCTGACCAAGAGCTACGAGTCGAACGGACCGGACGTGAAGATCCGCGGCACGGCTCAGCATATCGCCGAGAAATACAGCCAGCTCGCCCGCGATGCGCTGTCGAGCGGCGACCCGGTGGCGGCCGAGAACTATTTCCAGCACGCCGAGCATTATTACCGCATCATCGCTGCCGCCCAGGAGCAGCTGCGCGAGCAGTACGGCTATCAGCAGCGTTCCTTCGACGAGGAAGGCGGCGACGAGGAAGGTTTCGGCCAGGGCGACCGGCAAGGCTTCGAGCGCCAGGGCGGCAACGCCCAGGATTTCGGCAATGGCGACGAGGCCGATTTCGGCTCCCAGCCGCAGCCTTACGAGAACCGTGGCGAGCGCCCTTCCCGCTTCGACCGTCAGGACCGCCAGGACCGGGGCGATCGGCAGGACCGGCAGGATCGGAACGACCGCCAGGATCGCGGCGACCGGCGCGAGCGCTTCCAGCGCGACCGTGGCCCCCGTCAGGACTTTCAGCGTGACGACCAGCCCTTCGAGGCACGCTCCGAGAACGGCGAGCGCAGCGAGCGCCCGGCCCGTTTCGAGCGCCAGGATCGTCCAGACCGCAACGAGCGTCAGGACCGCAATGATCGGCAGGACCGGGGCGACCGTCCGGAGCGCCAGGAGCGGAGCGACCGCCCGGAGCGTCAGGAGCGAAGCGATCGTCCGGAGCGTCAGGAGCGGAGCGACCGCTTCGAGCGTGGCGACCGTCCCGAGCGCCGCGAGCGCTTCCAGCGCGACCGCCGCCGCGACGAATCCGAGGCTCCAGAGCAGGGCACCCTGCCCGCTTTCCTGACCAACCCCGTCCGCTCCGCGCCTCCGGCTCCCGCTGCGGAAGAGGCACCGGCGCCGGCGCCGATGGTGCAGGAAGCGGCCAATGACGAGGCAGCCCCTCGTCCGCGCCGCCGCCGTCGCACCCGTCAGGAGATGATCGACGCGGCCAATGCGGAGAACGGTGGCTTCAACCCCGACGCGGTCGAGACCCCCGCCGCCGAGTAAGACCCGCGGCATACGAGATCGAAAGGGAGAGCCTGGCTCTCCCTTTTTTGTTGCCCTCGGGATCGTCCATAGCGAATTGATTCGTAATAACGTTTAACATAGGTTAGCGGCCAAGCTTTCTTCCTGAACGGAATTTCGCCATGGCCCAATCGCGCTGGATCGTCCTTCCCCCTGCTCCGGTGAAGAAGAAAGCGCCGCTCATCGATCCGAGCGCTCTGGACGAGCGCCTGTCCGATATCTCGGCCGCTCTCGCCGCGCCGAATTCCCGCACCGTCTCCGGCACGCCGAGAGCCGACCGGCTCTTCGGCACCTCCGGCAACGACGCGCTCTCGGGGCTCGGCGGCAACGATCTGCTCGACGGACGAAAAGGGCGCGACCGCATGACCGGCGGGGCCGGCAACGACACCTATATCGTCGACAACACCGGCGACCGGGTCACCGAGAAGGCCAAAGGCGGCACCGATCTCGTCAAGGCTTCGGTGAACTGGACTCTCGGTTCGCAGGTCGAGAACCTGACGCTCACCGGCAGCAAGGCCCTGAAGGGCACCGGCAATAGCCTCGCCAACACGATCACCGGCAATGCCGGCCACAACATCCTCGACGGCAAGGGCGGCGCCGACAGGCTCGCCGGCGGAAAGGGCAACGACACCTACATCGTCGACCATGCCGGCGACCGGGTGACCGAGAAGGCGAACGAGGGTCTCGACACCGTCCAGGCCTCGGTGAGCTACAGCTTGAGTGCGCATGTGGAGAACCTGCTTCTCACCGGCGGCGCCCTGTCCGGCACCGGCAACGAGCTCGCCAACGCGATCACGGGCAATGCGCTCGCCAACCAGCTCGACGGCGCTGCCGGCAACGACACCCTCGACGGCGGCGCCGGCGGCGACGTGATCCTCGGCGGGGCCGGCGCCGATCTGCTCCGGGGCGGCGACGGCGAGGATGACCTCGACGGCGGAGCGGACAACGATGCTCTCGAAGGCGGCGCGGGCAACGACCGGCTCGACGGCGCGGCGGGGGCCGACACCATGGCCGGCGGCCAGGGCGACGACGTGTACTTCGTCGACCAGGCCGGCGACGTGGTGAGCGAGGCCGCCGGCTCCGGCACCGATACGGTGTGGTCGGAGATCGATCATACGCTCGGCGCTCATGTGGAGCGCCTGGTGCTCACCGGCGCCGCGCTTTTCGGCACCGGCAACGAGCTTGCCAACAGCATCACCGGAACCTCCGGCAACAACACCCTCGATGGCGGAGCGGGCGCCGATACGCTCGACGGCGGTGCAGGCAACGACACCTATCTCGTCGATCAGGCCGGCGACAGCATCGTGGAAGCCGCAGGCGGCGGCACCGACACGGTGTGGTCGCGGGTCGATCATACGCTCGGCGCGCATCTCGAGCGGCTGGTGCTGACGGGTGCTGCGCTCTCCGGCACCGGCAATTCCCTCGACAACACGATCACCGGCAACGATCTCGCCAATAATCTCAAGGGCGAGGCCGGAAACGACACCCTCGACGGCGGCACTGGCGCGGATGTGCTTCAGGGCGGCGCAGGTAACGACCTCTATCTCGTCGACGATGCGAGCGACGAGATTCTGGAGGCGTTCGACGGCGGCTATGACAGCGTCCAGGCCTCGGTCGACTACGTGCTCGGCGACAACGTCGAACGGCTCGTCCTCGTCGGCAGCGCCGTCGTCGGAACCGGCAACGCCATCGCCAACACCATCGTCGGCAGCGCGCTCGCGAACTCTCTCACGGGTGGAGAGGGCAACGACACCCTCGATGGCGGCGTGGGCAACGACAGCCTCAATGGCGACGACGACAATGACAGCCTCGTCGGCGGCGGGGGCGACGATACCCTCACCGGCAGCGAGGGCCACGATATCCTCATCGGCGGCAGCGGCAACGACAGCCTCGACGGCGGTGCCGGCAGCGACAGCCTCGCAGGCGGCGACGGCGACGATACTCTTTTCGGCGGAGCGGGGAGCGACACCCTCGAGGGCGGCGCGGGCGACGACACGTATGAGGTCGAGAATTTCGACGACTGGGTTGTCGAAACCGGGGGCGGGACCGACACGGTTCGCACCGCGCTCAGCTACATGCTAGGAGCCGGCCTCGAGAATCTCGTGCTTCTCGGGACGGCGCTCTCCGGCAGCGGCAACGATCTCGCCAACGGGATCACCGGCAACGCGCTCGCCAACCAGCTCAGCGGCGAGGACGGCAGCGACAGCCTCGACGGCGGCGAGGGCGACGACATCCTCGACGGCGGCAACGGCAACGACATCCTGGTCGGCGGCGACGGCAACGACAGGCTCTGGGGTGGCATCGACAGCGGCAACGATACCCTCCTGGGCGGCAGAGGCAACGACAACCTTGAGGGACGCGAAGGCGACGACAGCCTCGACGGCGGCGGCGATAATGACAATCTCTTCGGCGGCGACGGCGACGACGCCCTCATCGGCGGCGTCGGCCACGACAGCGTCAGCGGCGGCAACGACACCCTCGTCGGCGGCAACGGCAACGACACCCTCATCGGCGGTGATGGCAACGACACCCTCGTCGGCGGCGGCGGCAACGATACCGTCAATGGCGGCAACGACCTCCTCGACGGCGGTGATGGCAATGACCTCCTCGACAGCGGTGGCGGCAATGACAGTCTCGACGGCGGCGACGGCAATGACACTCTCGACGGCGGCGGCGGCAACGACACTCTCGATGGCGGCGGCGGTAGCGACCTGCTGATAGGCGGTCTCGGCGACGACATCTATATCGTCGACCATGTCGATGACTTCGTGGGCGACGCTGGCGGAAACGATACGGTCCGGGCTTGGGTCGATTATACGCTCCACACGGATGTCGAGGATCTGGTGCTGCTCGGCACGGCGCTGAGAGGCACCGGCAACGGCCTCGCCAACACCATCACCGGAAACGACCTCGCCAACGAGCTCGACGGCGGCGATGACGACGACACCCTCCACGGCGGTGCAGGCAGCGACATCCTCAATGGCGGCTTCGGCAAAGACAGTCTCGTCGGCGGCATCGGGAACGATACCTATGTGGTCGACGTGGAGACCGATGAGATCGTCGAAGAGGATGGCGAAGGGATCGATCTCGTCCTGTCGGCTGCTGCGAATTATACGCTTCGGGACCATGTCGAGAACCTGACGCTCGTCGGCATCACCGACGCCAACGGCACTGGCAACGGCCTCGACAACCATCTGATCGGCAATGCCGCGGTCAACATCCTCGAGGGCGGCGACGGCAACGACACGCTCGACGGCGGCGGAGGCGGCGATACACTTCGCGGCGGGGCCGGCAACGACCTCTACATCGTCGACAATGCCGGCGATATCGTCGACGAGCAGGGCGGCGACAAGGGCGATACGGTTCGCACGACGCTGACCTACTACGTGCTCACTGCCGGCATCGAAGTGCTCGTGATGGAGAATGACGGCGCGACCAACACCGCGCAGGGCAACAATCTGGACAACGACATCACCACCGGAAACGGCAACGACTATCTCAATGGCATGCAAGGCAACGACACGCTGCGTGGCGGGCTCGGGAACGACGAGTATATCGTGCTCGATGCCGGCGATGTGGTGATCGAAGCGGAGGGCGAAGGGCACGACCGGATTCTGGCCTATGTCAGTTATGCCCTTCCGGACCATGTGGAAGAGTTGACCGTCCAGAGCAACGACGGATTGGAGGGCACCGGCAACGGCCTCGACAACACCCTCACTGGCGGACAGGGGAATGATACCCTCTATGGCGGCGACGGCGACGATTATCTCGCGGGAGGCTTTGGAAAAGCATTTTCGGGCCAGGACAGCCTCATCGGCGGCTCCGGCGACGATACCTATGTGGTCGATCTGGAGAACGACAAGGTGGAGGAATTCGAGGGCGAGGGCACGGACCTTGTTCTTTCGAGAGCGCTGAATTTCACGCTTCCGGATCATGTCGAGAACCTGACGCTCATCGACGATTCGGGTTCTAACGGCACCGGCAACGGCCTCGACAACGTTCTGACCGGCAATGCCGCCACCAACCTCCTCGAGGGCAAAGGCGGGAACGACACCCTCGACGGCGGCGGGGGCAGCGACCAATTGAGAGGGGGTCTCGGCGATGACGTCTACATCATCGATGGCGGGGATACGCTGACCGAGATTCCCGGCGAAGGAACGGATACGGTCCGGGCGGACTTCAGCTATACCTTGCAGGTCAATTTCGAGCATCTCGAGCTCACCGGGTCTGCCTCCATCAACGGAACGGGAAACGGCGCCGGCAACCGCATCATTGGCAATGCGTCGGCCAACATCCTCAGCGGCCTTGGCGGAGCGGACACGCTCAGCGGCGGCGGCGGCCGCGACACCTTCGTCTTCAGCAGCCTCGCGGATCTGAACGCGAACCCGAATTCAAGCGACGTGCTTTCCGATTTCGACCATTCCCTGGCCGGGGGCGTCGACGGTTCGACCCTCGACGTGATCGATCTGTCTCCCATCGATCCGATCACGGGAGGACAGAACAACAGCTTCTCTACGATCGTAACCGGGACGGCCGCGCCCGGTCAGCAGAATGCCGGCACTCTCTATTACGACACGACAAGCGGCATTCTCTACGGATTCGCCGGAGCCCCGGGCCCCGTTGTCTCCCCCAGCTTCGCCATTACGGTTGGAGCAGACGTTATCTGGAACAGCCTCGCGGGCGGGAACATCATTCTCTAGCGCAATACGCTCGCGCATCGTGCAGAAAAGTGGACCCGGTTTTCTGCACGATGCGCTCTCTTTAGAGTGGAGCATCGGAGTGGATCCCAAAAGTGGGTCCACTTTTGGGTCCGATGCTCTAGAGCGCCAGCGTCGCCTGCTCGCGCTCGAAGCTGTCGCCGGACTCGAGCGTTCCACCGTCGAGCACCTCGGCATAGATGCCGCAGTCGAAATGGCCGTAAGATCGCATCAGGCTTTTCGGGATCTCCAGGTCGCGGATGCCGGTGTCCGGGTCCACATTCGTCGCTGCGCAGCGCTCGATGCGCTTGGTCACTTTCAGGCGCAGGCCGGACGGCGCGGTGAGCACCTTGCCGACGAGGTCGAACTCGGCCCACGGCGCCAGCCTCTCGATGTGGATGTTGCCGCGAAAGCGCAACGGATCGACGGGCGCGCCGACCACGTTCTCCAGCTCGCGCACGCTCGCAAGATTGATGAGCGAGACGAAGCCGCGTCGTGAATCGGTGAAGCGGAAGCCGTCGGGCGCTGCGAGCACCTTCGGCGGGCCGCGCAGTTCCTTCGGCATGAAGCGGCGGAAATAGGCCTCGATGGCAAGCTGCCCTTCCCGCGTCGAGAGATCGCCGCGCGCCACCTCGCGTCCGCCCTGCTCGATGAAGAGCGTGGTGATCGAATCGATGTACCGGGTCTTGAGCCGCGCCAGGCTCTCGTTGCGCATCAGCATCAGGAACTTGATCTTGGGCTGATGCTGCGGGTTCTCCGGATCGAACCCGGCCGGGCCGTTCTCGATGGCGAAGAGCCGGTCGCCGGGAAAGTAATCGCCCTTGGCGAGGGCGACGGAAGACAGCGGCTCGGGCGAGAGGCCCTTGACCGGGTAGCGCTGGAGGGAAGCGATGCGAATGCTCATGGCTTAAGCGATAGAGGGCGAGAGAGAGCGGGGCAAGAGCTCCGCGCCGGCATCGCCGCCCCACTCATCCGATCATGCGGAAGGGAGCTGGTCACGGCTGGGCTGCCCCTTTAATGCGACCGGGGAATCCCGTCGCTGCATGTTCTCGGCATTGGCCGCGCTGTCGACGATGAGGCGGGCGCCGCGCTGATAGGTCAGGTAGTTCCACAGCCAGCTGAAGGCGACCACGGCCCGGTTGCGCAGGCCGATCAGGAAGTAGACATGCGCGATGCCCCAGAACATCCATCCGATGAAGCCCGTCAGATGAAGCTTGCCGAGTTTCACCACCGCAGCCTTGCGGCCGATGGTGGCGAGATCGCCCTGATGGCGATAGCGGAACGGCCCGGGCGCCGGCCGGTTCGAGGCTCTCGCCGCGATCACCTCGGCCACATAGCGCCCCATCTGCTTGGCGGCAGGCGCAATGCCCGGAACGGCCTTTCCTTCCCCATCCACCGCCGCTGCGGTGTCGCCGATCACGAAAATCTCCGGGTGGCCGGGGATCGTGAGATCCGGACCCACCTTCACCCGTCCGGCCCGGTCGCGCTCGACGTCGAGCCATTCGCCGGCCGGCGAGGCGACCACGCCTGCTGCCCATACGATGGTGCCGGTCTCGATCCGCGTGCCTTCGAGGTCGACGCCGCGCTCGTCGCAATTCGTCACCCGGGCCGAGGTCAAAACCTCGACGCCCATCCGCTCCAGCGCCTTTTGCGCATAGGCCGCGAGGTCCTCCGGAAAGGTCGGCAGAATGCGCGGCCCAGCCTCGATGAGAATGACGCGGGCGGCATGCGGGTCGATGCGCCGGAACTCGGCGGGAAGGGCATGGTGCGCCACCTCCGCGATGGCTCCGGCCATCTCGACGCCGGTCGGGCCGCCACCCACCACCACGAAGGTGAGAAGCCGCCGCTGCTCCTCCCCGTCATCGGTCGTCTCCGCACGCTCGAAGGCCAGCAGGACCTTGCGGCGGATCCTGGTCGCATCCTCGATCTGCTTGAGGCCCGGAGCTGCCGAGGCCCATTCCGGATGGCCGAAATAGGAATGCGTGGCCCCTGTCGCGAGGACGAGGATGTCATAGGAAAGTGTGACGTCCCCGGCCTGGACGAGGCGCAGCGCCGGATCGATGCCCGTCACGTCGGCCATGAGGACGGTGGCGTTCGCCTGGCGCCTCAGAATGCTGCGGATCGGCCAGGCGATGTCGGCCGGCGACAAGGCCGCGGTTGCGACCTGGTAGAGCAGAGGCTGGAAGGAGTGGAAGTTGTGCCGGTCGACCACCGTCACGTCGACGGGAGCTTTCGCCAGGAACTGAGCGGCCGTCAGGCCGCCGAAGCCTGCACCGACAATGACAACCTTTGGCGCAGCCGCTGCCATGGCGCCCCCGCTTCATCGCTTGAGAAGAACGCTCCGCATCATAAGAAAAGCCCCGCCGAATGGCGAGGCTTAGTCAAAGTTCGCAGTCGTAACGCTTAAGAAGCATCTCCCGAGCGGGCAACCTTGGAGCGCTTCAGCTGGGGCGTGACGCCGTTCAGGCGGCCGCTGCGGTCGAGCTCGACCTGGTGCGGATCCTGATGCATGCCGTCATGGGAGGTCTGGTGATCGGGAATATGGGTCTGGGGACCGGCCTCCTGCTTCATGCGCAGAGCCTTCTCGGCATTGGCCTTCAGCTCCTCGCGCGCCTTCTCGGCCTTCTCGGCCTGTTCGGCCTTGCGCTTCTTGGGGCTGAGGCGGGAGATCATCTTCGACAGGACCATGGTGCGTCACTCCTTTGCGCGCGACAGGATGTCTTCGTCGTTATCCGGCCGCTGCTTGGTTTCGGGTTCGTCGGGGTAGACAGGAACGTTCCCGCTGAGAGGGATCGAGCCCGTACCGGTGGAATCCCCGTCATCCTCCTCGAGCGGCTCCGCCTTGCGGGCGGCCGCCAAGTCGCGTGCTTCCTTGCGGGCGAGCTCGGTGGTGTCGCCGAAGGTTTCCGGGGTCACGGAAGGCTCCTGTTCCAGCGGGCTTTCCGGCACCGCAAGGCCAAGCTCGGCATTGCGGGCAAGGTCGGCGCGGGCCTTTTCAGCTTCTGAGCGCGGGTCGCGCGTCATGGGAATCTCCTCAACTGTTGCTTGGTCAATGCGAGTATGGGAACCCGGTTCCTCGCCTCTTGTTGTGGCGAATGGGATACACCATCTTCAAGCTCAAGCGGACGCCTCTCGATGAGGGTCCGACATCGCAGGGTCCGTTCGTGCCTATCGAGGGCGGATAGACCTGAGGAGGGATGAGAATGAATTTTGAAAAGTATACCGAGCGTGCCCGAGGCTTCGTTCAGGCGGCGCAGAATCTCGCCGTGCGCGAAGGCCACCCGCAGCTCGCGCCAGGGCATGTCCTAAAAGTTCTGCTCGACGATCCGGAAGGCCTGTGCGCCGGCCTCATCGACCGCGCCGGCGGCCGCTCCCGCGACGCGCATGCGGCGGTCGAGCAATGGCTCGCCAAGCAGCCCAAGGTTTCGGGCTCCGCTTCGCAGCCGCAGGCGACGCGCGAACTGATGCGCTTCTTCGACACCGCCGAGAAGGCCGCCGAGAAGGCGGGCGATTCCTTCGTCACCGTCGAGCGGATGCTGCTCGCGCTCGCCGTCGAGAAGGACAGTGAGGCCGGCAAGATCCTGGCCCAGTCCGGCGTGACGGCCCAGGGGCTCAACACCGCCATCAACGCCCTTCGCAAGGGCCGCACCGCCGACAATGCGACGGCTGAGAACGCCTATGATGCGTTGAAGAAATATGCGCGCGATCTGACGGAAGCGGCGCGCGACGGCAAGCTCGATCCGGTGATCGGCCGTGACGAGGAAATCCGCCGCACGATCCAGGTTCTCTCGCGCCGCACCAAGAACAACCCGGTGCTGATCGGCGAGCCCGGCGTCGGCAAGACAGCCATCGTCGAAGGTCTTGCGCTGCGCATCGTCAACGGCGACGTGCCGGAATCCCTGAAGGACAAGCAGCTGCTCGCGCTCGACATGGGCGCGCTGATTGCGGGTGCCAAATATCGCGGCGAGTTCGAGGAGCGGCTTAAAAGCGTGCTCAGCGAAGTGACCTCGGCCGAGGGCGGCATCATCCTGTTCATCGACGAGATGCACACGCTGGTCGGTGCCGGCAAGGCCGATGGCGCCATGGATGCCTCGAACCTCTTGAAGCCCGCGCTCGCCCGCGGCGAGTTGCACTGCGTCGGCGCGACGACCCTCGACGAATATCGCAAGCATGTGGAGAAGGACGCGGCGCTCGCCCGCCGATTCCAGCCGGTTTTCGTGAGCGAGCCCACGGTGGAGGACACCGTGTCGATCCTGCGCGGCCTGAAGGAGAAGTACGAGCAGCATCACGGCGTGCGCATCACCGACAGCGCGCTCGTTGCCGCCGCCACTCTCTCGAACCGCTACATCACCGACCGCTTCCTGCCGGACAAGGCGATCGACCTCGTCGACGAGGCTTCCTCGCGCCTGCGCATGCAGGTCGATTCGAAGCCGGAAGAGCTCGACAACATCGACCGCGAGATCGTGCGTCTCAAGATCGAGCAGGAGGCGCTGAAGAAGGAAACGGACACAGCGTCCAAGGACCGCCTCGAGCGCCTCTCGAAGGAGCTTGCGGATCTGGAGGAGCGCTCGGCTTCCATCACCGCGCGCTGGAAGGCCGAGAAGGACAAGCTCGGCACCGCTGCCGATCTCAAGAAGAAGCTCGACGAGGCCCGCAACCAGCTCGCTGCCGCGCAGCGCGCGGGCGACTGGGCGAAGGCGGGTGAACTCTCCTACGGCGTCATTCCCGGGCTCGAGAAGCAGGTCGAGGAGCTGGAGTCGCGGGCCGATGGCGGCGGGCTGATGGAAGAGGCGGTGACGCCCGACCACGTGGCCGGCGTCGTCTCGCGCTGGACCGGCGTGCCCGTCGACAAGATGCTCGAGGGCGAGCGCGAGAAGCTGCTGCACATGGAGCAGGATCTCGCAAAGCGCGTCGTCGGACAGGCCGAGGCCGTCACCGCCGTCTCGACCGCGGTGCGCCGTGCCCGCGCCGGTCTGCAGGATCCGAACCGGCCCATCGGCTCGTTCATGTTCCTCGGCCCGACAGGCGTCGGCAAGACCGAGCTGACGAAGGCGCTCGCGAGCTTCCTGTTCGACGACGAGACGGCTTTGATCCGCATCGACATGTCGGAATACATGGAGAAGCACTCGGTCGCCCGGCTCATCGGCGCGCCTCCCGGCTATGTCGGCTACGAGGAGGGCGGCGCGTTGACGGAAGCCGTCCGCCGCAGGCCCTATCAGGTGGTTCTGTTCGACGAGATCGAGAAGGCGCATCCGGACGTGTTCAACGTCCTCCTGCAGGTGCTCGACGACGGACGCCTCACGGACGGCCAGGGGCGCACCGTGGACTTCCGCAACACGCTCATCATCATGACCTCGAATCTCGGCGCCGAATATCTGGTGAACCAGCCCGAGGGCCAGGACACGGATGCGGTGCGCGACGAGGTCATGGGCGTGGTGCGCTCGCATTTCCGGCCCGAGTTCCTCAACCGCGTGGACGAGATCATCCTGTTCCACCGGCTGAAGCGGTCCGAGATGGGCGCCATCGTCGACATCCAGATGCGCCGCCTGCAGAAGCTGCTGGAGGATCGCAAGATCGTGCTGCAGCTCGACGAGGGAGCCCGCAACTGGCTCGCCGACAAGGGCTACGATCCCGCTTATGGCGCGCGGCCCCTGAAGCGCGTGATCCAGAAGCACGTGCAGGATCCGCTGGCGGAGCTGATTCTCGCCGGCGAGATCAGGGATGGCGAGACCGTGCCGGTGCATGCGGGCCCCATGGGCCTGATGATCGGCGACGTCACCGTCGGCAGCGAACGCCCGCCGGAAGGCGTGCGGCTGAACTGAGTCACGGCGAGTTGAAAACGAGAACGGCCGGGTGAAAACCCGGCCATTTTCATGACGGCATGTCATTCCCGGCCGACGCGCAGCGGAGGGGAAGGGAATCCAAAGCGCTGAGCGTATGAACAGATCCCCTTTCCGCACTGCGTGCGCCGGGGATACATTCCGAACGTCATGCCCGCACTTGTTGCGGGCACCCACGTCTTGAAGCCAGTTAAAGACGTGGGTAGCCGGGACAAGCCCGGCCATGACGTCGAAGTGAATCGGCACACGCTGCCTTCCCGGGTCTTCGACCCTTTCCGGCAACGCTGAACAGATTGTACGGATTACTCGGCAGCTGCGCGGTAGTCGCTCTCGTCGTTGGCTGCCTGAACCTCTTCGTCCTGCGGCTCACGGCGTGGCGCCGTATTGCCCTCGCGCAGGAGCATGTCCTTGTCGACACGTTCAGCCTTGTCCTCGCGCAGTTCGCGCTTGGAGCGGCGAAGCTGCTTGGCCGACTTCTGCAGGGCGGCCCGGAAGGCGGTGTAGAGGTCCTTGTCCTTGGCCTCGCCGCTCATCGTCTTGAGCGAGCCCATCTGGATATTGACCGTGCACCGGTAGGTGATCCCGTCGCGGGTGATGTGCACGGACGCGGAACTCAGCCGCCCAAAGTATTTTTCGGCGACGCGACGGATGTTGGTTCTAGCAAATTCGGGAAAATTTTCACCTAGATCGACTGTTGAGCTTTGCACCAGAATGTTTTCGGCGCCTTCGAGACTCATTCGCTCCTCCTTGTGTGAAGGTTCGATGGCTAACGGCGGGGCAACGGGAAAGTTTCGGCCGATCTGAAACAAAACGACCGTCGAGAACGTTATTTTTATTCATGGTCTGCGGTTGCGCGGAACCTGCTCCCCCACATCGGTGACGGTCACTTCCAGGGTCTGGGACCTGTCGTTGCGCAGGATGGTAAGCTTCACCTTGTCGCCGACGCGGACCTTTTCCAGCTTGTCCGTGAGATCGGACAGGCGCCGCACAGGCTCGTCCTCGGCGCCCACGATGATGTCGCCGATGACACCGGCCCGCGCGTCGACGCCGCGCAGGCCCGCCTGCTCGGCGGGGGAGCCCGGCACCACGCCGGCGACGATCACCCCGTTCACGCCAAGCTGGGCCGCAAGCGTCTCATCGCCGGCGACGATCCCGATTCCCGGCGTCGGCACCCGACCTTTGCTGATCAGTTCCGGCACGACTCTGTTGACCACATCGACGGGAATGGCGAAGCCGATGCCCGCATTGGTGCCCGAGGGCGAGAAGATCGCCGTATTGACGCCGATCAGGCGCCCGGCGGAATCGAGCAGCGGGCCGCCGGAATTGCCGGGATTGATCGCGGCATCCGTCTGGATCACATCGGCCACCTCGCGCCCGCCGCTCGTCGGCAGGCGGCGCTTGAGAGCGCTGATGATGCCTGTGGTGAGCGACTGGTCGAGCCCGAACGGATTGCCGATGGCATAGGCGGTCTGGCCGACTTTGAGATCGGCCGAGCTTCCCACGGATACCGGCGCAGGCAGGCCGCCCTGACGCTGGACCCGCAGCACGGCGAGATCGTAGTTCGGCGCCTGACCCACGACCTCCGCCGGCAGCACCTCGCCCGAGGCCAGACGCACCACGAAGGAGGAGCCGTTCGCGACCACGTGATCGTTCGTGACCACATGGCCCGCCTTGTCCCAGATGAAGCCTGTGCCGGACCCGGCCGGCTCGCCGCCCGCACGACCGCGGCCTCCCTGCAGCGCCACCACCTGCACGACGGAGGGCGCGGCATTCTCGAAGACCTGGATCGTCGAGCGCTCGAATTCCGCGAGATCGCCCCGCGCCGCCACCGGCCGCGGCTCGCGCGCTGAGAAGAGCCAGGTGTTCACGTAAGGTTGAAGCACGAGGATCGCGAGCAGCGCGGCCACCACCAGCATGACGATTCGTGTCGCCCGATCCTGCATTGTTTCTCCCCATGGACGAAAGATCTGACTCACAACCGATAAGCTTGGGCGAAGTTCACCTCAAATTCGCAAAGCGCGGCAGGGGGCGCATCGGGATCGTGAGAGGCTGTCGATAGCCAGCGATCCTCTCGCACGAACGACCTGTTCGAACTTCCCTCCGCGATCGCCCTGAAATAACATCCGTCAGGTCCCTATCTTCTCACGATCTGCCCGACAATGTCGCTCGATGTTTTCGCCATCATCCTTGTCGCCGCGTTTCTGCATGCCAGCTGGAATGCCGCCGCCAAATCCGGCAAGGGCGACCCGATGGTTCAAGCCAACCTGATTGCCGTGGGATCGGCTCTTTCCGCGGTTCCGGCTCTGCTTGTCACAGGCCTGCCCGACGCGGCGAGTTCCATCTATGTCCTGGCATCGGCCCTGATTCATGTGGCCTATTTCATCCTGATCGGCCTCGCCTACCGCTACGCGGATTACTCCGCCATCTACCCTCTCGTGAGGGGCAGCGCGCCTTTGTTCACGACGATCCTTGCGATGCTTCTCCTCGGTGAAACACTCAATTCTTCAACGTGGTTGGGAATCGGCGTGTTGTGCGGCGGGATCCTCGGATTGGGCGTCGATGCGATCCGTCGTGGCGGATTGAACGGCCGCTCTCTGCTGATCGCCGCCGTGACCGCCGCCATCGTGGTGAGCTACACGCTCGTCGACGGGTTGGGCGCGCGCCTGTCGGGCAACTCTGCCGGATACCTGCTTACGATGATGGCCATCACGGGCGCGCTCATGGGGCTGGGGATGGTCTTCCACCAGAGATCAGCCTTGCTCGGCGCGCCGGCATCCTTGTGGGGCAAGAGCATCGCAGCCGGGGCCATCGCCAACATCTCCTACGGAACCGCCCTCTGGGCCATGACGAAGGCTCCTATCGGGCTGGTCGGCGCCGTCCGCGAGACTTCCGTTCTGTTTGCCGCGCTGATCGCCATGGTTGTCCTAAAAGAACGCTTCGGTGTTGCCCGGTGGGCGGCATCCCTCATGATCGTGGCCGGCCTGGGACTCGTGAAGGCGGGATAGGGCCGGCAAACCCAGTCCTTTCCGAACCAAACCCTCCCGCAAGCGTTCGCTCTCACACCTCGCTTGCAGGAGAATCAAGGAATGTCACGCCGCCTCGTGATCGCCGGCCTCATGACCGCTCTCAGCCTGCCCGTCCTCGCTCAGCAGCAGAACCCCTCCATTGCTCAGCCTGTCACGCCGCAGCCGGCCGAGACGCAGCCCAACCCCGCTCTCGGACAGAACGCGCAGGAGCGCCAGCAGCGCACGCAGCAGGGCGGCGCGCCGCAAGATACCCGGACCCCGATGCGTCAAGGACAGGCGAGCGCACCGGCCGCCATGGGCCAGCAGCAATCGCAGGCGGACCAGCAATACATTCAGCAGATGCTGGCGCTCAGCACCGTCTCGCTGCAGCAATCGAATTTCGCCCATAGCAAGGCTCAGAATCCGCGTGTGAAACAGTTCGCGGAGTTCGAGATCGGCGAACAGAACCTGCTCACCGACATCATGCATTCCTTCGCCGACCCGAACGCGACCGCCTCCACCACGCAAGGCGCGCGGCAATCCGCGGCAACCGCGCCGGAACTGCCGCAAAAGGATGCGCAGACGATGGAGCGCCTGTCGAAGGCCCAGCCCGGTGCTGACTTCGACAAGGATTACGTTGCCCTGCAGATCGAGGGACATCAGCAATTGCTGAAGCTGCAGGAAAGCCATTTGTCGCAAAGCGCGGGCAATCGTGAAATGACCAACGTGGCCAAGCTCGCGCAGGGACAGATCAAGGAACACCTGGTTCTGCTGCAGGATCTGCAGAAGGAACTCGGCAAGTAGGAAAGGCAGAGCCGGAACGTCCGTCCTCGAGAGGACGTTGCTCCCTGGAAATGCGGACTGAGGTCCGCCCGATCATGAAGAGGAACAACTCATGGCGCGAGACAAACGCGGACAGCCCACCGAACCGGATGTGGATGAGGCGATGAACGACCTGGCCCCGGAAGAGACCGGCGACGACTTCATTGCCGGTCCGACCCAGCGCAATGACGTCGGCAATGCCAAGCGTGCCGCGGCCAAGGCCACCGGTGCCATGGGCGCCTCGAAGAAGCTCGATCCCGATCTCGACATCGATCATGTGGACGACAACCGCGTGACCAGCGGCTCGAAGGCGGGACTGCGCTCGTTCAAGGATGTGGCGCCCGAGAAAGGCGCGAACGATGCCGGCTTCGAACTCTCCAACGAGGAGATCGCAGAAGCTGCGAACACCACCGCCGCGAAGAGTCCCGCACCGCGCGGGGCGCAGACCGAAGGCCCGACCGGTCCGACCGGCATGAGCGGCGGCGCCACCTCCCGCGCCCGCGTTCCGGCGCCGGGCAATGCGGTGGACGTGACCAAGGGGGCCTTGGTGCGCGGCAAGGCCAAGGGCGGCAAGGAGGAGCGGTGATTCTCGCCTCACCGTCTCCATAGGCTGCCTCAGCGGCGCTAACTCTCTTACGTCATGGCCGCCCCCGGACTTGATCCGGGGATCATCCCGGCCATCCCGATGCAGAAAAAGCGTTATGCTTCAATCGATCGGGATCACCGGCACCGATCCCCGGATCAAGTCCGGGGAGGTGATGACGTGGCGGTTTTAACCGGACGCCATCGTCGATGACCCCATTGCATGGCCTGCCCCCTCCCGCCGCATAGCTGCCCTAACGGAAGACGGAGTGACATCCGCCCTCCTCCCGCTTTATGGATTGTTCAGCCGAACCGGCAGTGACGACATAAATCGGTCGAGGAAATGCTCATGGACAGAAGAAAAGTTCTCAAAGGCGCGGGCCTTGCGGCAGTGGCTGGCGCCGTTGCCTCCCCCGCCATCGCGCAGGCGCAGCCGGAAATCCGCTGGCGCATGACTTCGGCCTATCCGAAGAGCCTCGACACCCTCTTCGGCGCGGGCGAGATGATCTCCAAGCGCGTCGCCGCGGCGACCGACAACAAGTTCCAGATCCAGCCCTTCGCCGCTGGCGAGATCGTCGGCGCGCTCCAGAGCCTCGACGCCGCGCAGAACGGCACGGTCGAGTGCGCCTACACCCTGTCGAGCTTCTTCATCGGCAAGGACCCGACCTTCATGTTCGAGACCTCGGTGCCGTGGGGCATGAATGTGCGCCAGCACAATGCCTGGATGTATTACGGCGGCGGTCTCGACCTCGTGCGCGAGTTCATGAAGGACTACAATATCTATCCGATCCCGGCCGGCCAGACCGGCGCGCAGATGGGCGGCTGGTTCCGCAAGGAGATCAAGTCCATCGCCGACCTGCAGGGCCTCAAGATGCGCATCGCCGGCATGGGCGGCCAGATCATGGCCAAGCTCGGCGTGGTGCCGCAGGTGCTCGCCGCCGGCGACATCTATCCGGCGCTCGAGCGCGGCACCCTCGACGCGGTCGAGTTCTCCGGCCCGCATGACGACGAGAAGCTCGGCTTCGTGAAGGTCGCACAGTACTATTACTATCCCGGCTTCTGGGAAGGCGGCGCGCAGCCCTCGCTCTACGTGAACATGAACAAGTGGAACGAGCTGCCGGCGAGCTACAAGGCGATTCTCGAAGCGGCCTGCGCCGAGGCGAATGCCATGTGCGTTGCGAAATATGACGCCCAGAACGCCGATGCGATCCGCCGGCTCGCGAGCCAGGGCGTGCAGCTGCGCCCGTTCCCGCGCGACGTGATGGAGCAGAGCTACAAGGAAGCCTACAAGCTCTACGGCGAGCTCGCCGCCTCCAATCCCAAGTTCAAGAAGATCTACGATTCCTGGAACGCCTTCCGCGAGAAGGAGCTGACCTGGTTCCGCATCGCCGAGCTGCCCTTCGACTATTTCGTCAACCAGCAGCAGGGCCAGCCGCGCTGACCATCGTCAAGGAATGCAAGACGGCGCCGAAAGGCGCCGTTTTCGTTTTCGCGCATGACAAGGATCGAAGCTTGGCCTGACGCGTTGTCTCTTCAAGTGGAGTTCCCATCCGAACGGAGACATCATGATGGACAAGGACCGCAAGCAGGATGCCTCGAAGGACAAACACGAGCGCAAGGACGACAAGCAGGCGGAGAAGAAGAAGCACCAGGACGAGCTGCTCGACGAGGGCGTGGAAGAGACCTTTCCGGCGAGCGATCCCGTCTCGGTGAAGATTTCGAAGTAGTTCAATGTCAAAGGCCGGCTCATAAACGGCATGCGCCCCATAGCCCTCATCCTGAGGAGGACCGTCAGGTCCGTCTCGAAGGACGAGGGCGTCTCCAGTGCCTACTGGACCCTCCTTCGAGACGCGGCTTCGCCGCTCCTCAGGATGAGGTACGAGCAATATGAGTTTGCCCGTCAGTTCCGGCTCGCCACGGCGACACCCGTCGCCGCAAGCGCCATGCCGGCGAGCTGGATCGGGCTCAGGGTCTCGCCGAAGAGCGCGAAGGCCATCAGGGCTGCAACCGGCGGCACCAGATAGAGCAGGGTCGCCACGCCCACCACCGCACCCTGGCGGATGAGGAAGAGCAGCAGCCCGATCGCGCCGATGGACAGGCCGAACACCGCCCAGGCGAGCGCGCCGAGAAGCGGCAGGCTCAGCTCCATATGCCCTTCCTCGGTCAGAAGCATGAGAGGCAGGGTCACGGCAGCTGCGCCGACATATTGAATCGCCGCATTGACGCGCAGGTCGAGTTTGCTGCCGGTGCGCTTCTGCCAGATCGTGCCGAGGGTGATCGACAACATGCCGAGCACGCAGATGCCGAGCGCGACCGGTGGAACGCCGCCGCCGCCGAGCTTGGGCGCCACAACGAAAGCGGCGCCTAAGAAACCGATGCCGATGCCGATCCAGCGCCCGCGCGAGACCCGCTCGCCCAGGAGCGGCCCGGCGAGAAGCCCGGTCGCGAGCGGCTGGAGGCCGGCGACGAGAGCCGAGATCCCGGCCGGTAACCCGTGCTTTACCGACCAGAACACGCCGCCGAGATAAAGCCCGTGCAGCAGGATCCCGGCGATCAGGCTGTTGCGCCAGTCGTGCCAGTTGCGCGGCCAGGACACCCGCGCGACCGCCACGATGACCGCGAGGACGAGGGTCGCCAGCACGTAGCGGACGAACAGGAAGGTCAGCGGCTCGGCATAAGGCACCACGAACCGCGCCACGATGAAGCCCGTCGCCCAGATGAGCACGAAGAGCGGCGGGGCGAGACGGGCGAAGTTTGTGGGGTTCATGGCGGGAGCGGGATTCGGGACCTGAAAATCTGGATGCCTTGTAGGCTCCCGGCTCGATCCTTGTCGATGCGCGAAGCCTCATCCAAACGTCGACCCTTGAACCTCGTTCGGGAGAACAGCGCGGATGTCCCCTCCCCCCTTGTGGGGGAGGGCTAGGGAGGGGGGTGCTGGCGCCGGAGCCCGAGAGGTTTGCGCTCACACCCCCCTCTCCAACTCTCCCCCACAAGGGGGGGAGAGGGCTGGTCGTGATTCACTTGCCCTCGGCCTTCGTCGCACCATCTCCAGCAGCCTGGAGACCTTTCGTTTGAATCGCCTGCGCCTCTCGCTCGAACTCCTCGCCATCGCCTCGACCCGCTTCGTGCTGCACGACGCCTGGGCGATTGCGAGCCATATCGCCCTGTCGGTCCTGACCTCGCTGTTCCCGTTCCTGATCCTGGTCACGGCGCTGGCGAGCCTGTTCGGCACCGGCTCGCTCGCCGACGAGGTGGCGGACATCGTCCTGGAGGCTTGGCCGCAGGAGGTGGCGGGGCCGATCGCCAGCGAAGTGCACCGGATCCTCACAGGCCGGCGTAGCGACGTGCTGACCCTCGGCCTGGTGCTCGCGCTCTATTTCGCTTCGAGCGGCGTCGAGAGCCTCAGGGTCGGGCTCAACCGTGCCTATGGCGTGCGCGAAACCCGCGCCTGGTGGCTGACGCGGCTCGAATCCATCGCCTTCGTGATCGCCGGCGCCTTCATGCTGATCGCCCTGGCCTTCCTCGTGGTGCTCGGCCCCTTCATCTGGCGCGTCGTGCTGTCCTGGGTGCCGGCGCTCATGCCCTTCGACGGCCTGATCGCCTTCCTGCGGATCGGCGTGGCGACCATCGTGATCATCGCGGGCCTGCTCCTATCCCATAAGCTCGTTCCCGCGGGACGACGGAGCTTCCGCGCGGTGCTGCCGGGGGTCTGCGTGACGCTGGTGCTGTGGCTCCTCGGCGGCTTCGCCTTCAGTTGGTATCTCGAATTCTATCCCGGCGCCTATGCCTCGACCTATGGCGGGCTTGCCACCGCCATGGTGGCCCTGATCTTCCTCTACACGCTCGGCGCGATCTTCCTCTTCGGCGGCGAGCTCAACGGCACGATCCTCCTCGCCAAGCGTCGGCGCCTGGACAAGGAGCCGAAGCCTGAGAACCTGGGCGACGTGATCACCCTGCCTTAGGGCGTCAGCCGGCGAGGAACGCCGGCCTAGATTGGCAGAAATCCGAGCTTGTAGGTCCACAGAAGCAGCCCCACCGCGACGGCAACCGCAAGCCAATTCAAGGAACGGCCCAGCAGCAGGTTGAAGGAGGCTTCAGTGGAAAGGACGGGCTTCTTGTGTGGGGGCATATCGACTGGCATCGCTGGTTCTCCAAAGCCCAAAAAAGCTTCGAGACGCGCCATGCGCCCAAAAGGGCAGCGGCCGACTAGGGAACCGCTGATGGACGCACCATACGACGGGGAGGCATCATTTGTAAGAGCGCATCGGCGCTTCAGCGAAGATCGCATGCCGTCCGGTCTGCAGCGGCGGGAATGAGCCAACCAGTTCAGCGTTGTGCCAAAGTTCCACGCGGCACGACTGCGCCAGGCAGCGCGCCCATTCGACGGCGAGCGCATGGTCTTCGCTGTTCAGACGATGGGTGAAGAACGCTCCCGTGGAGCGGTCGATGATGAGGGCATTATAGCCTTCAGAGCGCGACAACATATTCATGGAACACCTCGAAAGGTAAGGGCTTCGAGGTGCAGGATTGCGCCTAAAAGAGCGGCGGCCTCATGGTCCGCCGAGTTCCGAGGTCTAGACCTGCAATGCGGCTTTTAGGAGGTCGCTTGTGCTTGATCGGCTAGAGCATCGGACGGAAAAGTGGATCCGGTTTTCCGTCTCGATCGATGCTCTGATTCAAAGAGAAAGCATCGGATTCACCCCAAAAGTGCAAGTCCACTTTTGGGTCCGATGCTTTAGAGCTGTTTCCACTGACATGGAATCAGCTCCCCTCTTTACTTTGCCGCATTTTTTGACGGCGAACCGGATCCGCTTCGCCAAAAATGCTCTAAATGATGGTCGAGCCGTCGGAGCGCAGATGGGCATCACCGATCTGACGGGCGAGCTTGTCCGCTTCTTCGCTGCTCACCTTGATGCGCACAAGAGTCCATTCCTTCTCGGATTTCCACATGCGGAATGAGAGCCGGAAGCCATCGCCGTCCTGTTGCGCTTCGACATGTGTCGCGTCAGGCAGATCGTAGGGCCCGAGTCCCTCGAAGGTCAGTTGTCCCACAGCTCTCTCCGGTCGGTGTTCAGGAACCAAACGGCCAGGAGCCTGACAGGTTCAGAAAGGCCAGGCCGCGCCGATCAGAGATTCGGCGCGATCCGCAATTCCAGCTTCGCGGACGCCACCGGCCTGGTGTTCTGGGCCAGACCATAGCCCAGCCTGACATTGAGTTCGGACCGGAAGCGGTCCGTGGGAGAGTTCAGCCGCGTCTGGCCGACGATCTCCGACAGAAGCGCGGTGCCGATATCTCCGCTCAGGCTGTCCAGATTCATGCTGGGAGAGAACCGCAGCTCCGTGCTCCATGTGTGCAGGGACAGATCGAGCGGGATGTCCATCGTGCCGCCGATGGATTGCGAATAGCCGTTTCGAACGCTGTCGACGGAGCCTGCGGTCGTCAGGCCGACACTGACGCCGAGACGCTCCCAATCCCGCTTCAGAAGAGCCTCCCAGCTCCCCTTCGACGACAGGACGCTGGTTTCACCACCGCCGCGGACGAGTTCGGTGCCGACCAGGAAATTGTAGTCTTGAAAAGGCTGCATCTTGGCACCCACCGCACGATCGAAATCGGTCGGCAGGAATGCATGCAGATCGGAGCGGGCGACGCCGCTCGCCCAGACCTGCAGGCGGTTCAGCCGGGTCGACCGGCGCGGACGATTGGCACGCGTTGCAGCAGCGACGTTTTCGTCAAGCCATGCGGGATTGATGTTCTCGCTCCAGATCTCCGCTTCCTCGGCGAAAGAGGCCGCGGATATGGCGGTCAGCGTGAGCAGAAATGCGAATAATCGGCAAATGAGCAAAACCATCGACGAACCGGAACGAAATGAGGAACGAATGAGCAGGCAATGTCGTCATTCGATGGGTTGCTGGTTAATGCGGGATTAAGCTCGCCTCAATTGTCGGACGTGCCGATTTTTCAGGCGGAGCATGCGTGAAAGAGGCACGCGATTTCAGCCGTGGCATCAATCGTATGGCGGAATGCGCTGCCTGCTTTATCGGCAGCCGTCAAAGTGACGCAGTGCCTTTCTCAGCGGGCACAAACGAAAACGGCCGGGCATGAGCCCGGCCGATTCGCGTATCGATTTTGAGCGAACGATCAGCTCACGATGCGGTACTTCACGAAACCTTCCGGCGCATCGCCCATCTTCTCGACCTTGATTCCCGCCGGCTGATAGTTGGCGGCGTTCGGGCCGGTGGTGAAGGTCATTGTGACGCCGGCGGGTGCGGCGAGCGACCAGGATCCGTCGGCCTTAGGCGACACTTCCTTCTTCTCGATGATGTAGCGCATGATCGCATCGCGGGTCAGATCGGGCGCCTCGAACACGATGGTGGTGCCGTCAGCGCCGGGGAAGTTGCCGCCGCCGCCGGCGCGGTAGTTGTTGGTCACGACGATGAACTGCTGGTCGTCCGTCACCGGCTTGCCGTTATAGGTCAGATCCTTGATGCGGTGCGCATCCGCATTCACGACCTTGCCGTTGTCGTCGTAGCGCGAGGCCTGCGTGGGATCGATCTTGTACTGCACGCCGGCGATGACGTCGAAATTGTAGGCCGGGAATTTCTGGTTGATCAGTTCCTGCTCGCCGCCCTTCGCCACATCGATCTGGTTGTACACGCCAGCCGAGCGCTCGAGCCATTCGCGCACCTGCGCGCCGGTGATCTTCACCACGCGGATCGTGTTCGGATAGATGTAGATGTCCGCCATGTCCTTGATGGCGAGCGGGCCCGGCTTGATCTCGGTGAAGTAGTTCGGACCGCCGCGGCCGCCGGCCTTGAAGGGCGCGGCGGCGGAGAGAATCGGCAGATCCTTGAAGGCCGAAGCCTTCAGCTGATCGGCCACGTACCACGCCTGCGCCTCGGCGACGAGCTTCACGGAAGCATCGTCCGCGACGAGCGAATAATAGGAGTGGATCGGCACCGCCGTCGTGCCGACGGGCTCGCGCACGTATTTCAGCGTGGCGTCGTGGCCCGCCTGCGCCGCTGCGATCACCAACGCATCGGAATCGACCTTCGGCACGATCTTGCGATCGACGCGGTCGTAGATCGGACGCGCCTCGGTGCGGAAATTCGCAACCTTCCAGGCATTGCCCTCCTTGGTCAGCTCGAGATCGATGAGGCCGAGATGACTGCCCCAGAAGCCGGCCATGACGGCAGGCTTGCCGTGCAGCGTGCCGGCCTTCACGTCGACGCCGGGGATGTTGTTGAATTCCTTGCCGCCCGGGAACGTGAAATGCTGGTGGCCGGTGAGGATCACGTCGATGCCGTCGACCTTGGCGAGATAGAGCGCCGCATTCTCCTCGCCGCCTTTCCGCTCGCCGCCGGCGATGCCGGAATGGCAGAGAGCGACGATGACGTCGGCGCCGGCCTTCTTCAGATCCGGCACATGCTTGTTCGCCGCATCGACGATGTCGATGGTGGTGGCCTTGCCGTCGAGATGCGCCTTGTCCCACTGCACGATCTGCGGCGGCACGAAGCCGATCACGCCGACCTTGATCTTCTGCTTCGCGCCCGATTCATCGGTGAACTCGCGGTCGAGCACGAGCCAGGGCTTCAGAAGCGTCTCGCCGTTCGCCTTGATCACGTTGGCGCAGACGAGCGGGAATTTCGCGGCGCCGAGCGAATTCTGCAGGAACTCGAGGCCGTAATTGAACTCGTGGTTGCCGAGCGTGCCGCAATCGTAGTTGAGCTCGTTCATGGCGGCGACCATCGGATGCACGTCGCCGGCCTTCATACCCTTACGATAGGCGACGAAGTCGCCGAGCGGCGAGCCCTGGATCAGATCGCCGTTGTCGAAGAGCAGGCTGTTCTTGGCCTCGGCCCTGGCGCCCTTCACGAGAGTCGCGGTGCGCGCCAGGCCCACCGTGTCGTCGGGCGCGTCGCGATAGTAGTCGTAAGGGAAGATGTTCACATGCAGGTCGGTGGTCTCCAGGATGCGGAGCTTCACGACCGGACCGGCGGCCCAGGCGAACCGGGGCATTCCGGCAATGGCGGCGGCGGCCACGCCCGTCTGCAGGGCGCGGCGGCGGGTAATGGATTGTGTCATGGGTCTTCCCTCGGCTTGTCTTTTTGCGAAACAGAATTCGCCTGTAGCGGAGAGAAGCACAGGTTTTATGACAAGATCAATATAGCTGGCTAAGGGGCCACCGTTATTCACTGGCCCTCGCTCAACCGTCATGGCCGTCCCCGGACTTGATCCGGGGATCAGTCCCGGCCACCCACGCCTTGGGAACCACAGCGTTGCCAAGACGTGGGTGCCCGCAACAAGTGCGGGCATGACGTGAGAGGGTGTCAGCCCCTCAGCGCCTCATCGAGATCGCGATAGAGATCCTCCACATCCTCGATGCCCGTGGAGAGGCGCAGGAGGTCGGGCGGGCACGGGGTGCCGGGGCCCTCGATGGAGGCGCGGTGCTCGATCAGGCTCTCGACGCCGCCGAGCGAGGTGGCGCGCTTCCACAGGCCGACCCGCGCCGCGGTGCGGATCGCGGCGGCCTCGCCCTCGGAGACCTGGATCGAGAGCATGTAGCCGAAGCCGTTCTCCATCTGCCGGGCGGCGATGTCGTGGCCGGGATGCTGCGGCAGGCCGGGATAGAGCACGCGGGCGACCTTGGGGTGCGCCGAGAAGCGCTGCGCCAGATCGAGCGCGCTTTTCGCCTGGGCGGCGGTGCGCACGTGGAGCGTGCGCATGCCGCGCATGAGCAGATAGGCCTCGAAGGGACCGAGGATCGCGCCCTGCATCTTGCGGATCGAGGCGACCCGCGCCCAGAACGCGTCGGCCTTGGCGCCGGCAAGGGCTCCCGCCACCACGTCGGAATGGCCGTTCAGCACCTTGGTCGCCGCATGCATGACGATGTCGGCGCCGAGGTTGAGCGGCCGGGTGTGGACCGGCGAGGCGGTGGTGGAATCGACCGCGAGCCGGGCACCTGCCGCATGCGCGATCTCGGCGGCGGCGGCGATGTCGGTGATGGTCCAGAGCGGGTTCGAGGGCGTCTCGATCCAGACGAGCTTGGTCTCGCCGGGTTTTACGGCGGCCTTCAGGGCATCGAGGTTGTCGGTCTCGACGAAATCGACCTTGAGGCCCCAGCGCACGGCTTCCGTCATCAGCCAGCTGCGGAGCGCCCAGTACATGACCTTGGAGGCGACGATGTGATCGCCCGGATCGAGGGCCTGGAACACGGCGGTCGCCGCCGCCATGCCGGAGGAGAACAGGAGGGCGCCGGCCTCGGCCTCCTCGAGCATCGCCAGCACCTCTTCCGCCTCGCGGATGGTGGCGTTGTCAGGCCGGCCATAGACGAAGCCGGAGGAATAGGCGTTGTCCTCGTCGCGGATATAGGTGGTCGCCACATGGATCGGCGGCACGACCGCCTTGGTGATCGGGTCCACATGGCCCATGGCCTGCGCGGTCAGGCTGCGCTTCGACCACGGGGAACGCGATGACGACATGGGGGAACCTCCGCAGAGCTTGACTGGTTGCATCACAGGAAACGACGCGCCGTCTTTAAAGGGATTTTGCGCATGCATACAGACCAAACTGTGCCGGGCAGCCATGCAATGCCGCGGCTGCCGCGCTTCCTGGTGGCGGTGCTGCCGGTGGCGGCTGTGGCCGTGTCGGCAAGCCTGATCACGGAGCCGAACATCCCGACCTGGTATGCAAGCCTGCAGAAGCCCGGCTTCACCCCGCCGAACTGGGCCTTTCCCGTCGCCTGGACCATTCTTTACGCCATGATGGCCTATGCCCTCTGGCGCATCTTGAGCCTGCCTGAAGGCCGGCCCGGCCGCGGGGCGGCAATCGTTGCCTTCTTCGCGCAGCTGACCTTAAACGGGATGTGGTCCTTCGCCTTCTTCGGCGGCAAAAGCCCGCTCGCGGGCCTCGTCGTCATCGTCACCCTGATCGTGGCGATCCTGGCGACGATCCGCACCTTCTGGCGGCTCGACCGCACGGCCGGCCTCCTGCTCCTGCCCTATCTCGCCTGGGTCTCTTACGCGACCCTGCTCAACGGGACGATCTGGCGGCTCAACGGCTAGCCTTACATCTCCCGGGGGAGCTTACCCTGAGAGTCTGGCTCGAAAAGGGTTTCTGCCCCCTAGCCCTCCATCCTGATGAGCGTAGCGTCTCGAAGGACGAGGGCGCCTCCAGTGCGCTCTGGACCCTCCTTCGAGACGCAACTTCGTGGCTCCTCAGGATGAGGCGAGAGATTGATGAGCCAGACACTGAGGAATGTATGCGGGACGTCTTCTTTATTCCGGCTTGTCGAACAGGTCCGGGCTGCTGTCGTGGTGGTCGACGACGCCGACGTAAGGCAGCTGGCGGTAGGAATGGGCCACGTCCATGCCGTAGCCGACGACGAACACGTCGGGGCAGGTGAAGCCCACATAATCCGGGTGGATCTGCACCGCGCGCTTGCCGGGCTTTTCCAGAAGCACGGCGGTCTTCACGCTCTTGGCGCCGCGGGCCATCAGGAGGTCCTTGGCGAAGGTAACCGTGCGGCCGGATTCGAGGATGTCGTCCACGAGCAGCACGTCGCGGCCGCGCACGTCGCTTTCCACATCGCGCAGGATGGCGACATTGCCGGTGGAGATTGTGCCGTCGAGATAGCTGGACAGGTGCACGAATTCGACCTGGGGCGCGAGGCCCGTGCGGTGCAGGGCGCGGATCAGGTCGGCCGCGAACATGAAGCTGCCCTTGAGCACGGCGACGACGAGCAGGTTCTGCGGCTTGTCCGCCGCGATCTCCTGGGCCAGCGTCTCGTTGCGCTTGGCAATGGTGCCTTCGTCGAAGAGAACCCGGATACGGGGTGCAGCGGTCATCGCGATCGTCCAGAAATCCAAAAGTGTTTGCGCTTTCCTCTTCACGACCATGCTTGGCCGAGGATGTCAAACGGACTTGCGGCTTAGGGTTTAAAGAAGGGCTCGCCGAGGATGAGCCCTCCCACGTCATGGCCGGCCTTGTGCCGGCCATCCCGACACTGAAAGGCACAGCGCTTTTCTGGATCGAGATCACCGGCACAAGGCCGGTGATGACGGCGTGGAGGATTGCCCTCCCTCCCCTCTCCTGCGGCAATGTCCCGCGAGAGGCTCGCTTCCCGTGGCCGCCTGCCGAGTTTATGGCTTGCTAACCATGTCGGGGCGATAAGGAAGCGAATCGCGGATTTCCCCCGCCATTAAGACCGACAGCTTCCAAGGATGGTTCGAGCACGCGTGAGGGCGCTTTACGACGAGGACTACGACGAGAGCGCGGCCCCGGCCGTGCATTTCGAGAATGTGGGCGTGCGCTACGGCATGGGGCCCGAGGTCCTGCGCGACCTGACCTTCTCCATCGAACCCAACTCCTTCCAGTTCCTCACAGGCCCCTCCGGCGCCGGCAAGACGACCCTGCTGCGGCTCATTCTGCTCTCGGTGAAGCCGACCCGCGGCCTGATCTCCCTCTTCGGCGATGACGTGTCGCGGATCTCCAAGGACGAGCTGACCGGCGTCCGCCGCCGCATGGGCGTGGTGTTCCAGGATTTCCGCCTCCTCGACCACCTGACCACCTACGAGAACGTCGCCCTGCCTCTGCGGGTCCAGGGCAAGGAGGAGGCGAGCTACCGGGCCGAAGTGGTCGAGCTGCTGCGCTGGGTCGGCCTGGGGGACCGCATGCACATGCTGCCTCCGGTGCTCTCGGGCGGCGAGAAGCAGCGCGCCGCCATCGCCCGCGCGCTGATCGTGCGCCCCGACCTGCTGCTCGCCGACGAGCCGACCGGCAATGTGGATCCCTCCCTCGCCCGCCGCCTCCTGCGCCTCTTCATCGAGCTCAACCGGCTCGGAACCTCGGTGGTGATCGCGACCCACGATTTCAGCCTCATGGATCAGCTCGACGTCCGCCGCCTCGTGCTCGGCGACGGCCGGCTGCATATCGACGGGTGAGCGGATGAGCGCCCCCCAACCCCGCCTGAGAAAGGCTGCCGCGACAGCGGAAGGGCAGAAGCGCTCCCTGCCAGCCTCCTTGAGCCGGAACGCCCCGCTCGTGCCGGTGGATTCCGCCGGCGGGCAGGCGCTCGCCGCCGTCATCGCCATCCTGACCTTCCTCGCCGCCCTCTGCGCCGGCGGCGCCGAGCTGGTCTCCGCAAGCTCCGCCCAATGGCGCTCGGAGATCGCCCGGGAGGTCACGATCCAGATCCGCCCCAATGCCCAGCGCGCCATCGACCAGGACGTGGACAGGGCCGTTACGCTCGCCCGGCAGGTGCCGGGGGTGGAGCAGGCCCAGGCCTTTTCCAAGGAGGAATCGGAGCGCCTGCTCGAGCCCTGGCTCGGGACCGGCCTCGATTTCAAGGATCTGCCGGTGCCGCGCCTGATCGTGATCAAGCTGCGGGAGGACGCGCGGCCCGATTTCAGCGGGTTGCGGCAATCCCTGCAGCGCGAGGTGCCGGGCGCGACCCTCGACGATCATGCCCTCTGGGTCTCAAGGCTCTCGACCATGGCCAACACCATCATCGGTATCGGGGTGTCCCTCGTGGTCCTCGTGCTGGTGGCCGCGGGGCTCGCCGTCATCTTCGCCACCCGCGGCGCCATGGCGGGCAACCGCGAAGTGGTGGAGGTGCTGCATTTCGTCGGCGCCAACGACGATTTCATCGCCAAGGAGTTCCAGCGCCGCTTCTTCCGGCTGGGCTTACGCGGCAGCGTCATCGGGGCGGGCGCCGCCCTGCTTCTCATCCTGGTCCTCGGCTTCGTGGCGCGCTCCTGGCGGGCGAGCCCCACGGGCGACCAGATCGAGGCGCTCTTCGGGGCCTTCATCATCAGCTGGAGCGGCTATGCGGTCGTTATCGTCATCGCCCTGCTGGTGGCGCTCATCACGGGCATCGTCTCCCGCTTGACCGTGAGACGCTTTCTTAACGAAGATGGTTGATGCTGACGGTTAACCGGACCCGGCGCGCGATCCGATGTTCAAAAGGGCTGCCTCTCCCTTGCCGCAATCTCCATTACATTCGTCGAGGATGACCTCGCGAACGCAGAGTTGGGTAGCGCCGAGCGCCATGGACACCACGGAAGCCGTCGGTTGGGGCTGGACGACTCCCGCATCCCCCAAGCAGCCTGCCCGGAGATCCCTGCTGAAACGCGGGCTCGCCATCGGCTTATGGAGCGCCGTAGCCCTTCTCGTGGTCGGGCTCCTCGGCTTTCTCGGCTTCGTCTACAGCCTCGACCGGTTCGAGCAGCCGCCCGAGACCCGGGCGGACGGCATCGTCGCCATGACCGGCGGCGCGCAGCGGATCGGCGACGCCATCGATCTCCTGGCCAAGGGCTATGCCAAGCGGCTCCTGATCTCCGGCGTCAACGAGAACACCAGCCGGGACCAGATCGCCCGCCTCAACCCCGGCCAGCGGCGGCTGTTCGATTGCTGCGTGGATCTCGACTACCGGGCCCGCAACACCATCGGCAACGCCATCGAGACCCGGCGCTGGGCGGAGCGGAACGGATTCGACGCCATCATCGTGGTCACCTCGAACTACCACATGCCCCGCACCCTGGTGGAGCTCGACCACGCCCTGCCGAACCTGCAGAAGATCCCCTATCCGGTCGCGGCCACCATCGATCCGCACGAATGGTGGCACAATCCATCCGTCACGAAGGTGATCTTCACCGAATATCTCAAGTTCCTGGCGGTCTGGCTCCGGACCCGCTTCGAGGGCGACCCGGAACGCTCCTCCGTGGCGCAGATCATCAGCGGCGGCTCTCCCATCAAGGGACAGCTTATCGCCGAGCCTCTATGGCGCTAGAGAAGTCCACCAAACCGCATTAAAGTGCCGCGCTCGCGGAGCCTCATGCTCCGCTTTTCGTTTTCAAGAAGCCATGCTGATCGTCCGCTCCCTGCTGTTCAACGTCGCCTTCTACGCTAACCTGATCCTGTGGCTGATCATCCTGATCCCTGGGGTTCTGATGCCGCGCAGGGTTTTCATCGAGCTCGTCAAGCTCTGGGGACGGACCTCGATCTGGCTTCTGCGCGTCATCGCCGGAACCAAGGTCGAGATCACCGGCCTCGAGAAGATCCCGCCGGGCGGGGCGCTGGTCGCGGCCAAGCACCAGTCGTTTCTCGAAACCTTCGCCCTTTTGACGCTCTTCGACGACCCCACCTACATCCTCAAGCGCGAGCTGATGTGGATCCCCTTCTTCGGCTGGTATCTGGCCAAAGCGCGCTGCGTGCCGGTCGACCGCAAGGCCGGATCGCAGGCACTCGTGCAGATGACGGCGCGGGCGAAGGACGAAGCCCAGCACGGGCGCCAGATCATCATCTTTCCCGAGGGCACCCGCCGTCCGCCGGGGGCGCCGCCGGCCTACAAATACGGCGTGGCGCATCTCTACCAGAATCTCGGCTTTCCCTGCATTCCGGTCGGCATGAATTCGGGCCTTTACTGGCCGCGCCGCCAGTTCATCCGCCGTCCCGGCACCGTCCGCATCGAGGTGCTCGACCCGATCGCGCCCGGCCTCCCCCGCGAAGCGTTCTTCAAGCTGCTGCAGGAGCGGGTCGAGGAATCCTCCAACCGATTGCTGGAGGAGGGCCGCAAGGAGCTCGGCCTCGGATCCGCCTCCGCCTCGGAAGCGTCGCTGTCGAAGGTCTAGCAGGACTTCGGCACGTCATGGCCGGCCTCGTGCCGTCGGGGATGACACCCGGAACGTCATGGCCGCACTTGTTGCGGCCACCCACGCCTTGAGAACCGCCACGTTGCAAAGACGTGGGTCCCCGGGATGATCCTCGGATCAAGTCCGGGGACGGGGACGACGCGCCATACACAGCACATCATCCGCGATGTGCCAAAAAGCACGCAAACCCAAGCACAGCCAAGCTTTCAGCGACTTGACGACTCACTCGCCGATTCTTACATATAAGAACATATGGCGAACAAACGAACCATATCCTGGAACGCGGCAATGCGGGACCTCCGCAACGACCGAACGCGGAGGACGGGTGTGCGCGAGGAAAGGCTACGGGCGACCGCAGGGCTTCGCTCCTCTTCCACCCTCAGCTCCTGGCGCGGTCATTCGGGACGCCGCTACATCGTCGGCGTGCATGCGCTGAACGAGGCTGAACTGCTGGACGTGACCGATGCGGTGATCCTCGCCGTCAAACGCGACCGGACCGGCACCGGCATGGTGATCGATGCCGCCATGGCGGCTGCCGATCCCAGCGAGGAGATCCGGCTGCGCTGGCTGAAGAAGGCTCAAGGCCGCGGCGCCACCGAACTGCACATCCACCGCCTTGCCGCCACCGAGGCCGACCGCCGCGCCATCTTCGAGGATCTGCGCGAGAACGAGACTCAAGGCTCCTGAGCAAGCGAGTCGACGATCCGGTGCAGCAGCGGATCGACCACGTGCATGCCGATGAGATGATCGTAAGTCGAGCGCACGTAATCCGGGTTGCGGCCCGAAACGCCCTGCCCCTGCCGCACCAGCCTCAGGACTTCCTCATAGGACAGGCGGCCGGCATATTGCCCATGGTTGCGGTCGACCACATAGGCGAGCGCGCGGATCCGGCGGGCATCGGCCAGCCTGACCGGCAGATGCCGTTCCAGATAGACCGCCGTCACCTGCTCGCGGTCCCGGAGATACTGGATCGTGGCCTGCTCGTTCTCGGGGGCGACACGGAAGGCGACCCCGTGGCAGCGCCCGCCTCTGTCCAGCCCCAGGACGAGCCCGGGATGCTCCGGCGTCCCGCGATGGACGTGGGAGAACACGCAGAGCGAACGGTGATAGCCGTAGAGATGGGCATGGGCGCGCTCCACGAAGTCGAAGCCCGGCCGCCATATGAGCGAGCCATAGCCGAATACCCAGAGATCTTCCGAGACGTCCTTCATGTCGCGATGCCCGAACCCCGTCCGCATCGGGCCTATACCATCGCTCCCGAAAGGCGGCACCATTTTTGGGGCGAAATCGCCGCTTAGTTTCGCGGCAGGCGCTTCGCCCGCACGAATGTGGGTCCACTTTTTCGTCCGATCCTCTAGAGGTACGGGCATCACAACAGGAGTTCGCATGGATCAGGCCGCCCCGGCGCGACAGGTTCGCCGCAGCCGTTTCTGGCTCTACACCCCTTTCGTCCTGCTGCTGCTCCTCGCCATCGCCTGGAGCGTCGCGTGGTTCGCGATCCGCAACCGCGCGGCCGAAGCGCTCGACGGCTGGATCGCGGCGGAGGCGCGGGGCGGACGGCAATGGACCTGCGGCGACCGCACCATCGCCGGCTATCCCTTCCGCGTTGAAATCATCTGCAACACCCTTGATCTGAAGCGCGGCGCCGTGACCGCCTCTTTCGGCCGCACCGAGGCCGTCGCCCAGGTCTATCAGCCACGCCGCATCATCACCGAGGTCGCCGGCCCCTTGCGCGTCAGCGACGGCAGGGTGACGGTGGACGGCAGCTGGGACCTGCTGCAGGCGAGCATCAACGTCTCCCCGACGGGCGGGCTGCAGCGTGTCTCCGTCGCCGCCGACGCACCGAAGGTCAGCATCGCCGGTCTCGGCACGGGCGAGATCGCCGGATCCGGCAAGCACCTGGAACTGCACGTGCGGCCCAACCCGTCGCGGATGGCGGAGCAGGCCCGCGACGTCGCGGCCTCGGTGACGGAAGCGCGCATTCCGATCCTCGACGCGCTGATCGGCGGCAGCGAGCCGGCCAATCTGAACGCGGACATCACGGTCACGCAGGCGGATGGCTTCAAGGGCGGCACCATCGTCGAGGAGTTGGAGCTCTGGCGCAACGCGGGCGGCAAGATCGACATCCTGATGCTCGCGGCGGACAAGGGGCAGCGTCGGATCGAGACCAAGGGCGATCTGCGCCTCGACGACCAGCACCGGCCGGCAGGCCAGCTCACGCTCGCCGCCGCGGGCCTCGAGGGACTTCTGAGCAACCTCACCGGCGGCCGCGTCGGCGGCAACCTGATCGGCATGCTGCTCGGGCAGGGATCGCGCTCCAACACAGGCCAGCCCAATGCCAAACCCCAGCTCGCCACCCTGCCCCCGCTGCGGCTCGAGAACGGCTTGATCGCCATGGGGCCGTTCGTGATCCCGAACGTGAGGCTGCAGCCACTTTATTGAGGCTGCAGCCTCTCACGTCATGGCCGCACTTGGTTTACGGCCACCCAGGTCTTGGGAACCACAGCGCCGTAAAGGCGTGGATCCCCGGGACGAGCCCGGGGATGACGAAGGTGGGTGTCATGAGGGACAGTGTCATTCCCGTCCGGAGCGCAGCGGAGGGGAAGGGAATCCATCGGCTCGGCGCTTGATCGTGGATCCCCTTCCCGGCCCTCCGGGCCGCCGGGGATGACATCGGAAAGGCTCCTCTCCTCTCGACCGATCAATGCCGCCTAAGCCTTGTCTTCGCGCCGGCGGCCGAAATCCGGCTCGGGGGTTTCCTGGCCCGACGAGATGATGCCGCGGCGGATGGCGCGGGTGCGGGTGAAGAGGTCGAAGAGCTTGTCGCCCTCGCCCCAGCGGATGGCCCGCGCCAGCAGCGCGATGTCCTCGTTGAGGCGCCCGAGCATCTCCAGCACGGCCTCGCGGTTGTGCAGGAAGACGTCGCGCCACATGGTCGGATCGGAGGCGGCGATGCGGGTGAAATCGCGAAAGCCGCCGGCGGAGAACTTGATCACCTCGCCTTGCGTGACGGTCTCCAGATCCGCCGCCGTGCCGACGATGTTGTAGGCGATCAGGTGCGGCACGTGGCTGGTGATGGCGAGCACCAAGTCATGATGCTGCGCGGTCATGACCTCCACGTTGGAGCCCATCGCCTCCCAGAAGGCGCGCACGCGCTCGGTGGCCGCCTCGTCCGTGCCCTCGGGCGGGGTCAGGATGCACCAGCGATTGTGGAACAGCGTCGCAAAGCCCGCATCAGGCCCCGAATGCTCGGTGCCCGCCACCGGATGCGCCGGCACGAAGGACACGCCGGGCGGCAGGTGCGGCTGCACCTGCGCCACGACGGAGGCCTTCACCGAGCCCACGTCGGACACGATGCAGCCGGGCTTGAGGCCAGGGCTCATGGCTTCCGCCACCTTGCCGCAGACGCCGACCGGCACGCAGAGGATGACGAGATCCGCATCCCTCACGCCGGCCGCCGCATCGGTCGTCGCCTCGTCGGCGAAACCGAGTTCGCGCACGCGCTCGACCACCTGTTCGCTCGCATCGATGGCGACGATGGTGCGCGCGAGATTGAGATGGCGTGCGGCGCGGGCGATCGACGAGCCGATCAGCCCGATGCCGACGAGGCTGAGGCGCTCGAAGAGCGGTTCTTCACGCGGAGGACCGAGACGCTCAGGCATGTTTACCGCCCAGGAAATCGCGCAAAGCCGCCACCACGAGGCCGTTCGCCTCCTCATTGCCGACGGTCAGGCGCAGGGCATCGGGAAGACCGTAGGCATCGATCCGGCGCAGGATCAGGCCGCGCGAGGAGAGAAAGGCATCCGCATCCTTCGCGGTCCGGCCTGCCTCCTTCGGGAAATGGATCAGCAGGAAGTTGCCCACGCTCGGCGTCACCTTGAGGCCGAGCGCCTCGATCTCTCGGGTGAGCCAAGCGAGCCATTGTTCGTTGTGCTCGACGGCTTTTGCGATATGGGCCTCGTCCTGGATCGCGGCGATGCCTGCCGCCATGGCCGGGCCGCTCACGTTGAAAGGACCGCGGATACGGTTGACCGCATCGACGATGTGGGGCGGCGCCACCATCCAGCCGAGCCGCAGGTTGGCAAGGCCGTAGATCTTCGAGAAGGTGCGGGTCATCACCACGTTCTCGGATGTGGCGACGAGCTCGAGTCCGGACTCGTAATCGTTGCGGCGGACATATTCCGCATAGGCCGCATCGAGCACCAGCACCACATGCGGCGGCAGGGCCGCGTGCAGGCGCTTGACCTCGTCGAAGGGAATGTAGGTGCCCGTCGGGTTGTTGGGATTGGCGAGGAAGACGATCTTGGTCTTCTCCGTCACCTTGGCGAGGATCGCGTCCACATCGGTGCGCAGGTCCTTTTCCGGCGCCACGACGGGCACGCCGCCGGCCGCCAGGATCGCGATGCGGTAGACCAGGAATCCGTGCTCGGTGAAGATGCCCTCGTCGCCTGGGCCCACATAGGCATGGGTGATGAGCGCGAGCAACTCGTCCGAGCCCGCGCCGCAGATGATGCGGTTCGGGTCGAGCCCGTACCGGCCCGCGATCGCTTCCCGCAGCTTGCCGGCGCCGCCATCCGGATAAAGCTCGAGATGGTCGAAGGTCCGGATCGCCTCGGCCGCCTTCGGCGAGGGGCCGAGCGGGGTCTCGTTCGAGGAGAGCTTATGGATCTTCGCAACCCCTTCAGCCTTGCTCTTGCCGGGCACATAGGCCTCGATCTGCATCACGCCGGGACGGGGCTGGGGACGGGTGGACATAAGGTCTTTCCTGATCACGAATGGTCTCGCGGGAAGCGTCTAGCGCAGGTCTGATTTCATTTCACGCGGAAACGTTCGGCATGGCTGCCGATCTCGGCGAGCTGGGCGAGGCTCGCGCCGGCCTTGGTGAGCGCCGCCTTGAGCGAAGCGGGCTCGACATGGCCCGGCACGGCGATCAGCTCCGACAGGCCGTTGGTGTCGGCGGCGCTTGCCACCACCTCGCCCCCGAGCTGGGTGAGAGCCTCGTTGGCGCCCTTGTGCCAGCGCTCGAACTGGGCCGCATAGAGCACCACGTCGCGCACGGCCGCATCGGTCAGGGGCTTCGAGATCACGAAGACCGGGGTGCCGGCCGGATGATCGGGCCGCTCGATGAAGGGCAGGCGCGCGATGATCTTCGGGCGGCGCTTGTCGGCGAGCGTGCGCCACCAGGCGCCGCTGGTCGCGCCCTGGTCGAGGCGGAAGATGCCGAGATCGCCGCGGGAGGACGCCACCGCCTCGATCACCGCCGCGGCGCTCGGATGGGTGATGTAGGGCACCGTGAAGCCGAAATGGAACCGGGCCGAATCGCGCATGGGCGCATCGCCGCCGGAAATATCGGCATGGACGGCGTAGCTGGACTGGACATAGGTGAAGGTGCCGATGATCACCCGCCAGATGCTCTCCACCGTATCGAGTGGCAGGAGACCCTCGTGACGCTCGGCCAGCGCCTTCATCATCGAGGCTTCGCGCCCGGGCCGGAAGGCTGAAGCGATGCCGGTCTTGGAGGCTTTCTTGGAAGCGATCAGCCGGTCGATGATGGTGCCGCGCTCCATGAGCAGCCGGTGCATCGCCTCGTCGATGCGGTCGATCTCCTGGCGCAGATCGGCGAGAGATGGAGCGGAGGTCTCGGCAGGGTTCTCGGCGGACATGAGCTTACATCCTCGGGGTCGGGCGCCTCTCTTTGGCTTTTTTGGTCCGTCTTGTCATCATTGATTGACTGGTGGGTTCGCGGGGCAGCGGTAGACAGGAAGTGAGGCCACTTTTCGTGATGCACTCCCCGTCACCCCGGCTCGGCTGCGCTGTCCAGGATGACGTTTCCCTCGCCGTCATCCCCGGACTTGGTCCGGGGACCCACGTCTTATGCGGCATCGTCGCTCCCAAGGCGTGGGTGGCCGGAACAAGTCCGGCCATGACGTGAGGTGTGTCAGTGTGTTGGCGAGGCGTCATGCGCGTTGACGCGGCAGCCGCTCCGCAGTACCGGTTGTTCGAAAGAACGAACATTTCCGTTTAAAGCATGTCATTTGCGCCCCTGTCCTCCGAACCGCGAAGCCAGGTCGACGACCCGTCGAGCCTGCTCATGCGCTTTGGCGCGGACGAGCCCCTCATGATGGATGCGGGCATCGCGCTTAGCCCCTGGCAGATCGCCTACCAGACCTACGGCACCCTCAATGCCGACAAGTCCAACGCCGTCCTGATCTGCCACGCGCTCACCGGCGACCAGCATGTGGCGAACGACAATCCCGTGACCGGCAAGCCTGGCTGGTGGCTGACCATGGTCGGGCCCGGCCGGCCGGTGGATACGGACCGCTTCTTCGTGATCTGCGCCAACGTGATCGGCGGCTGCATGGGCACCACGGGGCCCGCCTCGCTCAATCCGGCCACGGGCAAGCCCTATGCCCTCGATTTCCCGGTCGTGACGATCCGCGACATAGTGCGCTCGCAGGCTGCCCTCATCGACCGGCTCGGCATCGAGAAGCTGTTCTGCGTCATCGGCGGGTCGATGGGCGGCATGCAGGTGCTGCAATGGGCCGTGGACTATCCCGACCGGGTCTTCTCTGCCCTGCCCATCGCCGCCGCGGCCCGTCATTCGGCCCAGAACATCGCCTTCCACGAGGTCGGCCGCCAGGCGGTGATGGCCGATCCCGAATGGCGCGGCGGACGCTACCAGACCGAGGGCACCCGCCCCTCCAAGGGCCTCGCCGTCGCCCGCATGGGCGCGCACATCACCTATCTCTCCGAGATGGCCCTGCACCGGAAGTTCGGGCGCAATTTCCAGGACCGGTCCGCCCTGACCTTCTCCTTCGACGCCGATTTCCAGATCGAGAGCTACCTGCGCTACCAGGGCATTTCCTTCGTGGAGCGTTTCGACGCCAATTCCTATCTCTACGTCACCCGGGCGATGGATTATTTCGACCTCGCCGCCGAGCATGGCGGCTCGCTCGCCAAGGCGTTCAAGGGAACGCCGACGCGCTTCTGCGTGATTTCGTTCACCTCCGACTGGCTCTTCCCGACTTCGGATTCCCGCGCCATCGTGCATGCCTTGAACGCCGCTGCCGCCTCCGTCGCCTTCGTCGAGGTGGAGAGCGACAAGGGCCACGATGCCTTCCTGCTCGAGGAGCCCGAAATGTTCGCGGCAGCGCGAGGCTTCATCGACGCGGCCGCGCGGGTCAGGGGAATCGCATGACGCTTCCCACCGTTTCCCTGCCCCTGACCGACACGGACAGCGGCCACCGGCTCGACTTTCTCCTGCTCGCCGACATGGTGGAGCCGGGCTCGCGCGTGCTCGATGTCGGCTGCGGCGACGGCTCGCTGCTTGCGCTCCTGCGCGACACCAAGCAGGTCGACGGGCGCGGCATCGAAATCTCCCGCGAGGGCGTGAATGCCTGCCTCGCCAAGGGGCTTCCCGTGATCCAGGGCGATGCCGACACGGATCTCGCCGATTATCCGGACGACGCCTTCGACTACGTGATCCTGTCGCAGACGATCCAGGCGACGCGCCAGCCCAAGGTGGTGCTGGAGCATCTGCTGCGCATCGGCCGACGCGCCATCGTCTCCTTCCCGAATTTCGGTCACTGGCGCGTGCGCTTCGAACTCGGCATGCGCGGCCGCATGCCGATGACCGAGAACCTGCCCTATTCCTGGTACGACACCCCCAACATCCATTTCTGCACCATTCGGGACTTCGTGGAACTGTGCCGCGAGGTCGGCGCGCAGATGGAAAAGGCGGTTGCCCTCAACGCCGGCGGCCAGCCGATCCGCGTGAGCCTGCCCTGGTGGGTGTGGAACCTGCTCGGCGACCAGGGCGTGTTTCTGCTGAAGCGGCGGTAACGCTCAACGATCGTTATGGCCAGCATGCGCCCGTCGGCGCTGACACCTGCCACGTCATGGCCGGCCCTGTGCCGGCCATCCCGATCAGGAAGAGCGCCGTGTCTCGATCAATCGGGATCACCGGCACGAGGCCGGTGATGACGTGAGAGGGAGATCAGCCCTCCCCGCCCTCCGCGAGCGGGTGCAGATCCCGCACCATGCTCTTCAGGCGCTCGTCGAGCACATGGGTGTAGATCTGCGTCGTCGAGATGTCGGAATGGCCCAGAAGCTCCTGCACCACGCGCAGGTCGGCGCCGTTCTGAAGCAGGTGGCTGGCGAAGGCGTGGCGCAGCACGTGGGGGCTGATCTTGTCGGCGCGCAGGCCCGCGGCGCCGGCAATCGCCTTCAGGTCGCGGGCGAAGGCCTGGCGGGTGAGATGGCCGCTCTCGCTGTCCGCCGGGAACAGCCAGGGGCCGACGGCCTTCTTCTGCTCCTCCAGCAGGGCGAGATAGGCCCGCGCCGCATCCTGCGCCGCCTCGGTGAGCGGAACGAGCCGTTCCTTGGCGCCCTTGCCGCGCACCACGAGAAAGCGGTCGCGGGTCTTGGCGGCGCTGCGCGGCAGCGCCACGAGCTCCGAGACGCGCAGACCGGTGGCGTAGAGGAGCTCCAGCAGGCAGGCCATGCGGGCCGCGCGCAGCCGCTCGGCCGGTGAGGCCTCTGGACTCTGGATGCCCTCGTAGGCGACCTGCAGCAGGCGGTCGACCTCGGCGACGGAGAGAACTTTCGGCAGCGCCCTGCCCCGCTTCGGCGCCGAGACGGCGGCCGTCGGGTCGAGGGAGGCATAGCCCTCCACATAGAGGAACTTGTGGAACTGGCGCACGGCGGAGAGCCTGCGGGCGGCCGACGATGCCTTCAGGCCCCGCTCCTCGAGGCTCGCCATGAAACCCCGGATCGTCACCGAGGCGGCGTTGTCGGGCGCAGCGCCGGCTTCCCCGAGATAGGCCAGATAATCGTCGAGATCGCGCCGATAGGCCTCGAGCGTATTCTTGGAGGCGCCGCGCTCGGCGGCGAGCATGTCGAGGAAGAGGCTGGCGTGGCGGGCGCCGCTCATGAAGACGAGGAGTTGCGGCTGGTGGGAACCGGAACGGTGATCTCACGCGGATCGGGCTTGACGAAGGTCGCCAGGGCAAACATGGCGGCAAAGCCAAGGCCCGCGAGAATGGCGACGACGAGGAGAAACCGGAACAGGGTGGGCACGTGAGCCTCTTGATGCGTTAAGTCGCTAGAACCATGCCCAAGCCTTCAAGGCAAGTCCTTCTCTGCGGTTAAGTTTGCCAGGGATAGGCGAATAACGCCCTTGTGACAGGCCGCCGCGCCCGTGCTAGGACTAACTCATGAACAATATCAGCCGCTTCAATTCACTCGATGAAGTCGGCGGGCAAGACCAGGCAAGTCAGCGCGGCCAGCCCATAAGCCTCCGGCTTGGCGCGCGATCGCTCGTGCTCGTCGGTCTCATGGGTGCCGGAAAGAGCACCGTGGGCCGCCGGCTTGCGCAGACGCTCCAATTGCCGTTCCGCGACGCGGACCACGAGATCGAGGCTGCCGCCGGCATGACCATCCCGGAAATCTTCGCCATCCATGGCGAGGACCATTTTCGCGACGGCGAGCGTCGGGTGATCGCCCGGCTGCTGCAGGAGGGGCCGATCGTGCTTGCCACCGGCGGCGGCGCCTTCATGAACGACGAGACGCGCCTTCGCATCGCCGAGCACGGCGTCTCGCTCTGGCTCAAGGCCGATCTCGACGTGCTCATGCGCCGCGTGCGCAAGCGGACCACCCGCCCGCTTCTGCAGAACCCTGACCCGGAAGGAACCATGCGCCGCCTCATGGAGATCCGCTATCCGGTCTATGCCACCGCCGACATCACCATCGATTCCCACGAGGCCCCGCACGACCGGGTGGTGGCCGACATCGTCAAAGCCCTGGGCGAATGGCTCGAGAAGGACAACGAGGGAAACGCCGAACCATGACGAGCGCAGCAGCCCTGCGAGACATCTCGCCGATCAATGTTCACGTCCCCCTCGGCGACCGGGCCTATCACATCCTGGTCGGGCGCGGCCTGATCGAAACCGCCGGGTCGCGCATCGCGGCGCTTGGCGCGCGTGCCGCAGCCATCGTGACCGACGAGCATGTGGGCCCGCTCTATGCCGATGCGCTGGCCCAAGCCCTCACGGCGCAGGGCCTGCGCGTCTCCGTCGTCACGCTCCCTCCGGGAGAGGCGACCAAGTCCTATGCCAACCTGGAAAAGGTCTGCGATGCGGTGCTTTCGGCCAAGATCGAGCGCGGCGATCTCGTGGTGGCGCTCGGCGGCGGCGTGATCGGCGACCTTGCCGGATTTGCCGCCGCCGTGGTGCGCCGGGGCGTGCGCTTCGTCCAGGTGCCGACGAGCCTCCTGTCCCAGGTCGATTCGTCGGTCGGCGGCAAGACCGGCATCAATTCGCGCCACGGCAAGAACCTCGTCGGCGCCTTCCATCAGCCGAGCCTGGTCATCGCCGACACCGCCCTTCTCGACACGCTGCCGCTCCGCGAGATGCGCGCCGGCTATGCGGAGGTGGCGAAATACGGCCTCATCGACGATGCCCGCTTCTTCGCCTGGTGCGAGGCCAACTGGCAGAGCATCTTCGCCGGCGGGCCGGAGCGGGACGAGGCGGTGGCGCAGAGCTGCCGCGCCAAGGCCGATGTGGTGGTGCGCGACGAGCACGAAACCGGCGACCGCGCCCTGCTCAATCTCGGCCACACCTTCGGCCACGCGCTCGAGAAGATCACGGCCTACGATTCCGCGCGCCTCGTCCATGGCGAGGGTGTCGCCATCGGCCTTAGCCTCGCCTTCCGCTTCTCCGCCTTCCTCGGGCTTGCGCCTGCAACGGATGCGGAGCGTGTTGAGCGGCATCTGAAGGCCGCCGGCCTGCCCACGCGCCTCGGCGACGTTCCGGGCGGCTGCGGCACCGTCGATCAATTGCTAGACGCCATGGCGCAGGACAAGAAAGTGAAGGGCGGCGCGCTGACCTTCATCCTCGCCCGCGCCATCGGCCAGAGCTTCATCGCGCCCGGCATCGACCCGGACAAGGTCCGCGCCTTCCTGGGCCGTGAAATCGACGCATTGCACCCATGATCGAAGACTCCTCCGTCGATCTTTTGTTTGCGGCCGCAGTCGTCATCTTCTGCCTTCTGCTCTCCGCCTTCTTCTCGGCGGGCGAGACGGCCTTCACGGGCGCTTCGCGCTCCCGCATGCTGGTGCTGGAAAAGAGCGGCGACAAGCGCGCCAAGCTGGTGAACCGCCTGCTCGAAATGCGCGAGCGCTTCATCGGCACGGTGCTGATCGGCAACAACATCGTCAATATCGGCGTCTCGGCGTTCGCGACCAGCGTGCTCGTCGCGATCTTCGGGCAGGAAGGCGCGATCTACGCCACCGTCATCATGTCGGTGCTCGTGATCGTCTTCGCCGAGGTCCTGCCGAAGACCGTCGCGATCTCCTCTCCGGAGACCGTCTCGCTCTTCCTCTCGCGTCCGATGTCATGGGCCGTGGCGATCATCGGTCCGCTCGCCATCGCCATCGAGCGCATCGTGAAGCTCATGCTGCGGCCCTTCGGCATCCGGATCGGCGAGAACACGCCGATCCTCTCGGCATCGGAGGAGATCCGCGGCCAGGTCGCCCTGCTGCACAAGGAAGGCGGCGTCGCGAAGGTCGAGCGCGACATGCTCGGCGGGCTCCTCGATCTCGAAGATCTCACGGTCTCGGAAGTGATGGTCCACCGCACCAAGATGCGCACGATCAATGCCGACCTCTCGTCCGAGGAGATCGTGCGCGAGGTGCTCTCCTCGCCCTATACGCGCCTGCCGCTCTGGCGCGGAAGCCAGGAAAACATCGTCGGCGTGTTGCACGCCAAGGATCTGCTGCGCGCGCTCGATGCGGTCGGCGGCGATGCGAGCAAGCTGAAAGTGGAGGCGATCGCCCTCGAAACCTGGTTCGTGCCCGACACCACCTCGCTCAAGGACCAGCTGAGGGCGTTCCTGGCCAAGAAGACGCATTTCGCCCTCGTCGTCGACGAATACGGCGAGGTGATGGGTCTCGTCACGCTCGAGGACATCCTCGAGGAGATCGTCGGCGACATCAAGGACGAGCACGACCTCTCCGTCCAGGGCGTGCGGCCGCAGCCCAACGGCTCGGTGAACGTGGACGGCTCCGTGCCGATCCGCGACCTCAACCGCGCCATGGACTGGAACCTGCCGGACGAGGAAGCCACCACCATCGCGGGCCTCGTGATCCACAAGGCGCAGACCATTCCCGACACCGGCCAGATCTTCACCTTCGACAACTTCCGCTTCCAGGTGCTGCGCAAGTCGCGCAACCGGATCATGGCGCTGAGGATCACGCCGCTCGCACAGGTACGCGCCAGGGCTGAGTGAGTTTCACGTCTTAATCTGACTGGCCATTGAACTACGACGTCATCACCGGCCTCGTGCCGGTGATCCCGATGTGAGAGGCGCCGCGCTTTTCTTAATCGGTATGGCCGGCACGAGGCCGGTGATGACGTGGTGGGTGTCATCCCCGGCGGCCGCAGGCCGGGAAGGGAATCCACTCTCATGCATTGCGCTATGGATTCCCTTCCCCTCCGCGGCGCTCCGGCCGGGAATGACATTGCCGTCTGTTGCTGTCCGGTTCCTCAGGCTGAGGGCAGAGATTGAGTCAGACACTCAGAAACTCCACCAGCGCCGCATTCACCCTCTCCGGCTTCTCGTGCTGCACCCCATGAGAGGCGTTGTCGATCCAGACGACATCGCCCGAGCGACACAAGGCGAGGCTCGCCTCGGCGAGGCCTTGCTCCAGAAACTGATCTTTGACGCCCCAGATGACGCGGGTCGGCGGCGCGATGCCTGGATCGCTCATGTCGGGTTTGAACGGCAGGGCGCGGTACCAGTTCAGCATCGCCGTGAGCGCGCCTGGCTGCGACCAGGCCTGTTCGTAGCGCGCGATATCCTCCTCGGAAAACGTGCCGGGCCGGCTCGTGCGCAGAAGCGCATCCTTCAGGCTGCGATAATCGTCCGCCGAGAGCATCGCTTCGGGCAGGCGCGGGATCTGGAAGAATCCGACATAGAAGCTGCGAAACATCTGGCTCGGATGCCGGCGCAGATAGGATCCGGCAACGGAGGGATGCGGCGCGTTGAGGATGGCGAGCTTCGCCACGCGGTCCGGATAGCGAGAGGCGGTCCACCACGCGACGAGACCGCCCCAGTCGTGACCGACGAGAGCGAAGGTTCTTCGCCCGACGGCATCAACCAGACCGATCACATCCTTCGCCAGAATATCGAGACCGTAGGCGCGCCGGCCTTTGGGCTTGTCGCTGAGATTGTAGCCGCGCTGGTCCGGCACGACGACGCGGAAGCCGGCCTGTGCCAGCGGCGCGATCTGGAAGCGCCATCCCCACCAGAATTCCGGAAAGCCGTGCAGCAGGATCACGAGCGGCCCATCCTCGGGACCCGCCTCGATCATATGGAGCGTGAGATTGCCGACACGGCGCCGAATGCTCTTCTGGTGCAGTTCGAGGGCAAGGCTCATGCGTGCGCAGAGACGCGGACGCGCTTCGCCGGCGGTTCGTCGGATGCCATGAACTGCGCCTTGGCGAGTTCCGCGAAGCGCCCGCCCCGTGCCACGAGTTCTTCGAAGGTGCCGCTCTCGATCACCCGGCCGTGGTCGAAGACGAGGATGCGGTTGGCGTTGCGGATGGTGGCGAGGCGGTGGGCGATGACGAAGGTGGTGCGGCCCTTCATCACCTCGTCAAGCGCCATCTGCAGCTTGCGCTCGGTCGCGGCATCGAGCGCGCTCGTCGCCTCGTCGAGGATCAGGATCGGCGGGTTCTTGAGGAGGGCACGGGCGATCGACAGGCGCTGGCGCTCGCCGCCGGAGAGCGAGCGGCCGCGTTCGCCGACGATCGTGTCGAGGCCTTCCGCCTGCCTGTTGATGAACTCGATGGCCTGCGCCCGCTCCAGCGCCTCGATCATCTCGGCGTCGGTCGCATCGGGACGCCCGACCTGCAGGTTCTCGCGGATGGTGCGGGCGAACAGCATCGGCTCCTGGAACACCACGCCGATGTTGCGCCGCAGGGATGCGAGCGTCACGTCGCGGATGTCGAGCCCGTCGACGCGGATCGCGCCCGATTGTGGATCGAAGGCCCGGTGCAGAAGACCCAGGGTGGTGGACTTTCCGGATCCCGTGGCGCCGACGAGAGCGACGTTCTCGCCCGCATTGACGATGAAGGATACGTCCTGCACCGCGGAGCGCTTGCCGTCATAGGAGAAGCTCACATTGTCGAAGGCGACCTCGCCCTTGTAGCGCTCGACGTGCCGTGCATTGGGCCGGTCGTGCACCGCCGGCGCCGTGTCGAGGATCTCGAAGAATTCCTGCAGCTTCGGGCCCTGCATGAAGAGCTGGTTGACGAAGCTCACCGCCTGTTCAAGCCGCGCGATCAGCATGGTCGCCATGCTCATGAACATCACGATCTCGCCGATGGTGGCGAGCCCGTTGAGATGCAGCCAGGTGCCGAGCAGGAAGATCGCGGTAACAGTGATCGTGGCCGAGGCACGGGATGCGACGGAGGCGAGCGCCCACCAGGACAGGACCGGGTTCTGCGCCTGCAGCAATTGCTGGATGATGATGCCGAGCGAGCGCGTCTCGGCCTCGACGCGGGTGAAGGACTGGATCACCGGCACGTTGCCGAGCGCATCGGAAGCGTGTTCCGCAAGGCTCGAATGATAGCGCTCGACGGAGCCCTGCAGCTTTTCCGTCTTGCGCAGAACAAAGGCCGTGAGAACCGAGAAGATGACCATGAGGGCGACGAGCAGGAGCCCGAGACGCCAGTTCAGGAAGACGGTGAGCGGCAGCAGGATGACGAGGGCGATGAGCGCCGCGAAATGCTCGCGGAAGAAGCCGAGCCAGAGCCAGGACATGGCGCCCGATCCTTCCAGCATCACCTTCAGCACGCGGCCGGAATGGGTGGAAGTGTGGAAGGCGAGCGGCAATTCGAGCACATGCTCGAAGTAGTTCGCCATCACGGCGAGGCGCCGGCGATGGGCGAGCCGGTCCGCATGCAGCGCCACGAGGGCACCCGCGCCGATGGAAAACAGGCCGAAGGCGACCCAGGCGAGAATGAGCGGCGTCAGCGCGCCGAAGGTCACGGGCGGCGTGCCCGGCACCTGGCCGCGGGTGAGCACGTCGATGATGCGGCCGAACAGGATCGGTTCCGCGAAGGCGGAGATGGCGAGCCCGACATTGGCAAGCGCGAGCAGCGCGCCGACGCGCATATCCGAGCCGAGCTGTCCGAGAACGCGGATGTAAAGCCTGACCAGCCTCATGCGGATCACCCTGCGGGAGGACGGGCTTCCCTCCGGAAGCTCCGCTGCCGATGGAGAGTTGCGCCTTTCGCGCCGTTTGAAAAGCCTCGGTGGATTCTATGCACCGATCAGCCCTCCTGCGCCCGAGGCTGCAGCTTGCGGCGGAAGCGGCCGATCCAGCGCGGCCCCAGTTTCGGCCCCGAGGAGCGTGCCCTCTGCTTTTGCGGCCGCGCGAGAAGGACCGCGCCCTCCTCCGTCTTGCGGATGTGCAGGGTGCGGGTATGAAACTCCTCAAGACCCGGCCGATGCCCGATTGAAAGCACGCTCGCACCCTTCAGCTCGTTGTCGAAGAGAGAGAGCATGGAGGCCTGGTTCTCCTCGTCGAGGGCGGAGGTCGCCTCGTCCATGAAGACCCATTTCGGCTTGTGCAGCAGCACGCGGGCAAAGGCCACCCGCTGCTGCTGGCCGAGCGACAGGCTCCGGTCCCAGCGCTCGTGCTTGTCGAGCATGGGAATGAACTCGCCGAGACCGCAGCGCTCCAGCGCCTCCTTGACCTTGGCATCCTCGAAGGTTTCAGGCGAGGCCGGATAGCTGATCGCGGCGCGCAAGGTTCCGAGCGGCAGATACGGCCGCTGCGGCAAGAACATCATCTCCTCGGGCTTGGGCACGCGGATCTTGCCCGAGCCCCAGGGCCAGAGGCCTGAGATGGCGCGAAACAGCGTGCTCTTGCCCGCACCCGATTCACCCATGATCAGCACGCGCTCGCCGGGGCTGATTTCCGCCGTCGCATCCTCGATGAGGATGCTGCCGTCGCTGAGCGCGATGGAGACACCCTCGAAACTGAGGCGGCCTTGCGGGTGCGCAGCGATATCGATCCGCCGGCTCTCGGCCGCGACCTCGTCGAGGTCGAGAGCGGTCTGCCGGAAGGTGGCGACGCGCAGGACGGCGGAGCGCCAATCGGCGATCTTCGGGAAATTGTCGACGAAATAGCGCAGGGCCGACTGCACCTGATTGAAGGCGCCGACCACCATCATCATCTCGCCGAAGGACAGGCGGCCGGAGAAGTAATCGGGCGCAGCCGCCAGGATCGGCACGACGATGGCGAGCCAGCCATAACCCGAGGTGATCCAGGTCAGCCGCGCAAGGCCGCCGGAGAGGCGGCGCGAGGCCTTGAGCACGGCCTCGACGAACTCGTCGAGATTGCGCCGCTCGTCGGGCTCACCGTTGTAGAGGGCGACGCTCTCGGCGCTCTCGTTGACCCGCACCAGGGCGAAGCGCAGCTCGGCCTCGCGGGCATAGCGCAGAGTATTGAGACGGATGAGCGGGCGCCCCACGAGCCAGGTCAGCCCCGAGCCGATGCCCGCGTAGCCCAGGGCCACCCAGACCATGTAGCCGGGGATGGTGATCTCGCGGCCGCCGAGGGGGAAGCTGACCGGACCCGACAGCGCCCAGAGGACGCCGATGAAGCTGATGAGCAGCAGAAACGCCTGCAGCATGCCGACACCGAGTTCCGTCGACAGCTCCGAGAAGAGGCGGCAATCCTCCTGCATGCGCTGATCGGGTTGGGCTCCGTTCTCGCCCATGAAGCCGAGCTGATAGGCCCTGTTCGGCTTGAGCCAGAGATCGAGCAGCACCTGCGTCAGGCGCTGGCGCAGGCGGATCTTGAGGCGCTCCTGCAGCCAGGTCTGCGCGACCACGAGGGCAAGCAGCACCGCGACGATGACGAGGAACACGACCAGCTGATGCAGGAAGGAGGAGGTATCGCGCTTCGCGACCGCGTCGAAAAAGGCGCCGTTCCACTCGTTGAGCCGCACCTGGCCGAACATGTTGCCGATCAGGATGACCACGATGGCGATGCCGAGCCGGAGCATCGACCATCCCTTGCCGCCCCTGAACATGTCGCGGAAGAGCAAGTACAATTCCTGAACGATGCTCGGCCTCACCTCATGGGGAGGAACGGCCTCAGCGTCGTGAGCGGCGGCATGGTCCGCCTCCTTCGCCAGGGTGCTGTTCTGCCCCGGACCGACCTCCTGATCGCTGCCGATCACCGGCGGCGGAGGCAGCTGCTTGCCCAATTTGGGATCGAAATCCGGCATGTGTCGAAACGCGCACTGATTCAGCTTGGAAATTTCTCAAGCTAAAGCGTTCTAGCATGGGTTAGGTTCCAAACCGGGCCTTTCTCCGGTCGCGGCCGGGATCAGCGCCGGTCGGCGGCGACCGCCAGGACCCAGTAGACCTTGTACTTGGAATTCGGCGTGTAGGCCGTCGCGATGCCGATCCGGGTGGCCTTGGCATCGAGCATCACCCTGTTGTGCTGCGGGCTCTCGCGCCAGCCGGAAAACGCCTCGGCCAAGGTGTGGTAACCGGCGGAGACATTGGCCGCCGGTGACGCGAAGCCAGACTTCGCGAGACGCGTCTTGAAGGCATCGGCCGAGCTCGGCTTGTCCGCGCGGGCCATGGTGTCGGCCTCGGCCTGCGCGGCGGCCTGAAGGTCGGGATCGAGGGTCAGGCGGCCAAGACCGTTGTTGCCCCGGTAGGCGCCGATCATGTCGCGGGCCATGGCCGCATCCACCTGGGCGGCGGGGTCGGCCATGGAGACGTAGAAGCTCGGTGTCTGGCTGCTTGGCGCGCGGGCCTCGTTCTGGCAGGCGGCAAGAGCGAGGGCGGAAAGGCTGAGAATTAGGAGACGCTTCATGCGGGCGTCTTATCCTTGAGAAGGGTTAAGGCTTCGTCCTCCTTCTCCTCGGCCTTCGACGCCTTGTCCGCAGGCTCCTCCTCCGCCTCGGCGGCCGGGGCCGGCGCGGGGGCGCCGATGCCCGCCTTGCGCAGGCCGCGGAAGATCTCGAAATAGATGTCGCTCGAAACCCGGCCCGCCGCATCGATGTCGTCGACGAAGCAGACGACGTCGAAATCGATGGTGTTCTCCGTCACCTTCTTGAACAGGACCCGCGGCGCCGGTTCGCTCATGACCTCGCGATGCGCGAGCGCGGCCTTGCGCATGATCTCCGCCACCTGGTCGGGATCGGAGGCGCGAGGCACCGGAATCGAGACGAGAACGCGCCCGACGCGGTCGTTGCGCACGCGGTTGCGGACGATCCCGGAGATCAGGTTCGAGTTCGGCACGATGATCGTCGAGCGGTCGAAGGCCTGGATCTCGGTCGAGCGCACGTTGATCCGGCGCACATAGCCCTCGCCGTCGCCGACCACGACGAGATCGCCGACGCGGATCGGGCGCTCCCAGAGCAGGATGAGGCCGGAGATGAAGTTGTTGACGATGGATTGCAGGCCGAAACCGATACCGACCGAGAGGGCACCGGCGACGATGGTCACGCGCTCCAGGCTGAGGCCCAGATAGGTGAAGGCGAGCATGCCGGCCGTGATGATGCCGATATAGCCCGCCGCCGTGCTGATCGAATTGCGCAGACCCGCATCGAGATCCGTTGCCGGCAGGAAGGTGTTGCTGAGCCAGCGCTGGATCACGCGCGTGACGGCGAAAGTCGCAGCGAACAGCAGCGCCGCAAGGAGAATCGACGACAGGGAGATCGTGACGTCGCCCACATTGAAGCCGAAGAACATGGCCCTCAGGGAGCCCGTCACATCCGTCGATTCGATTCCCCAGGGCGCCAGCACCAGCAGGACGCCGATGATGATGAGGGCGAGCCGCGCAATGCCGCTGCCGAGCACGCCGATCTGCTCGATGGAACGGCGGCGCAGGCCGGTATTGGCCTGCAGTGCCGTCGAAATCCTGGTCTGGCCGCGCAGGGAGCCGCCGATGAACTCGTCCGCGAGGGCAATGCCGAGGACAAGCAGGGCGACGACGATGGAAATCCAGACCGCCTGATCGATCAGGAAGGTGGCCAGCGCCACATAGCCGCCAAGCACGCTGCCGACGATGAGGGCGACGACGAACCAGCCGAGACTGCGCAGGGGGCCGCCGATATCGACATCCTGCGCGACGTAGGGCCCGAGGCAGGCCTCGTCCTGGTTCTCCCGGGCAGCGAAGCGGCGCAGAAGCTCGGCGAAGACAAGACCGACCACCAGGGCGAAGACCGCCCGGGTGATCACGGTGACGGGCAAGGCCGCGGCGATGGCGGTGTTGAACGACTCGATCACCTTGCCGACGACCATGACGGTGGCCAGGGTCACGGAGAAGCTCATGATCCGCGTGGCGGAGGCATCCCGGACCGGAATCAGCCGCCAGGAGGTGTGATCCGGCGCCAGGATCGCATCGATCAGGGCACGCACGAAAGCGATGAAGGCGAGGCCGCTCAGCATCGCCCTGACGACGAGCTCCAGCCGGGGCGGAACGAGATCGGCGGAATCGAAGGCCACCCAGACGATCCAGCTGCCGGCGATGGCCGGGCCGGCACCCAGGGCCAGCACCCCGAGCGCCGCCAGAAGGCGGCTGCGCCGCGAGGGCTCGGCGATGGCGGGGTCGCGCCTGACGAGGCGCGGTGCGATCGAGCGCCGTCCGGCATAAAGGGCGATGGCCACGCCGATGGACAGGCCGAGAAGAAGCAGAATGCCGAGCGAGGTGTTCCGCTGAAGCTGCTCGAGGGCATCGCCCAGAACGATGCCCAGCGCCCGCAATTCCCGCGGAACGGCCTGCACTACGTTCATCCAGAGGCTCGGGCTCAAGATGCCGTCGCTCTGCTCGAACAGGGCGCGGGTGAAGCCGGCCCGGCGCAGATCGCCGATCTGGGTGTTCAGCTGCTCGGCCTGGACGAGCAGGGCGCGCCCGAGCCGCTGGGTCTCGTCGAGCTCGGCCACGGCGGCTTCGCGCTCGGCCCGGTCCCTGGCGACGTCGGCGCTTTCCTCGGGCTGGCCCTTGTCCGGCTTCGGCCCCAGCTGCGTCAGGCGCTGCCGGCTCGCCTCGAGCTTCGGGGCCTGCTCCTCGATGACCGTGCGGATATCGGCGATGACAGGCTCGATCTGCTGACGGATGTTCTGCAGATCCGCATCCGGCATGACACGGCCCTGGATGGCCGCTTCCTTCTGGTCGAGATCGGCCTTGATTCCGTCGAGCTTGGCGCGGGCCGCCTTCGTTTCCGCGGAAATCGGCGCCGGGGCCGGCGTTGCCTGCGGCTGGGCCGGGGCTTGCGCCTGCGGCTGAGCATTGGGAGCGGACGGCGCCTGCTGGGCGTAAGACGTCCCGCCGGCTGCAACGCTCAATACGATCGCGGCGGCCTGCAGAAGCCGTTTCATGCCAATACTCGTCATTCAGTCTGACCCCTGTCGCATTCCCTTGCGGGGCGGTTCTTTGCGAATCATTACGGCGAAAAGTCGCCGCCCGGTTGACGAAGCGCAACAAAAAAGCCGGGAGGAACCAGCGTTCCTCCCGGCTTCCGTAAGGGAAAATCCGTTATTGTTTCGGGGCTTCGCCGGCCGAAGGCTGCGCGCCGGGCACAGGATAGGCCGGGTTTGCCGGCGACGTCCGGTTGGTGGGATTGGCACTCGAGCCCGTCGTCGAGCCCGTCACATTGGCCCGGGCGGCATCGGTCCCGGGATCGTCGGGCGATGTCGACCCGACCCACATCATGTAGCCTGAGATCGCGACGCCTGCGAGCAGCAGCGCACCGATCAGAACGGCCAGAACCGGGCGGCCGGGAGGTGCCTGCCGGGCACGATCGTCGGAAATCTGTTGAGCCATCTCTAGCCTCTCGAATGACTGGTTTATGGGGCGAGCAGCGCGGCTCGGCGTTGTTGGGGCAACGCGAGACCGTTGAGGCGGTTCCTGACGGCTTGGCCGCAGGATCCTGTACGCGCGCTGCCCGTTCGACTGCTCCGGGATCAAATGCATGCGTTTCCCGTTGTCCGAAACGGGCTGCCAACTGCGGTCTGGGACGAGGGGACGATGCGCCGCGCAAGCGTTACTGGCACGAGGTGTCGCAGCATGCGAGACGGCCGCGCCATGCGCGCTTCGAGCCATGTTTTCGCCGTTTTCAAAACCCTTGGCTAATCTCTGATTCAAGGAGAGAACATGCAGGACAATCGCATCAGCCTGGATGGCACCTGGGAGTTCCTGCACGTGGCCGACGACCGTCTGTCGGGGCCGGCGGAGGTTCGCCAGATCGAGGTGCCAAGTCCGTGGCAGGCGCAGTTCTCGGACCTGCGCATGCGGGCCGGCATCGGCATCTACCGCAGGAGCATCGAGATCGACCCGTCGTGGCTGCACGACAGCGTCTGGATCCGCTTCGGCGCCGTCTTTCACAACACGAAGGTTTTCGTCAACGGCGAGCTCGTGGGCCACAACGAAGGCGGCTTCCTGCCCTTCTCCTTCGATGCCACGCCCTATCTCAAGCCGGGCGCGAACGAGATCAAGGTCCGCGTCGACAGCCCCACCGACAACCCGGCCGAATTCCCGGATTCGCCGTTCGCCGAAATCCCCTTCGGCAAGCAGAGCTGGTACGGTCCGCTCTCCGGCATCTGGCAATCGGTTTATCTCGAGCGCCGCGTTTCGGATCACATGAGCCGTGTCCGCCTCGTTCCAAATCTCACCACGGGGCGGGTGGCGTCCGGCGTCTTCTTTGCGCGGCCGCTGACGGAGGCGACGCAGATCCGGATCCGGGTGACCGATCCTTCCGGTGACGCCGTGCTCGACGAGATGCACGGGACGCAGATCGGCGTCACCTCGATGCCGTTCGAGTTCACCCTCGACAACGTGCGCGCATGGTCGCCCGATCATCCCAACCTCTATCGCATCAGCCTGGAGATGATCCGCGGCGGCGAGGTGAGAGACGAAATCGCCGATCATTTCGGCTTCCGCTCCTTCGAGACGCGCAACGGCAAGTTCTATCTCAACGGCGAACCGCTCTACCTGCGCTCGGCTCTCGACCAGGATTATTACCCGGGCACGATCTGCACCGTGCCGTCGGTGGAATTTCTTGAGGATCAGTTCCGCAAGGCGAAGGAACTCGGACTCAACTGCCTGCGCTGCCACATCAAGGCGGCCGATCCGCGCTATTACGAGGTGGCCGATCGGCTCGGCATGCTCATCTGGACGGAGCTGCCCAACGGCGGCATGGCCACCGACCGCTCGCGCGGGCGCAAGGAAAAACTTCTGAAGGGCATCGTCGACCGCGACGCGAACCATCCCTCCATCGTCATCTGGACGATCATCAACGAGAACTGGGGCGTCGATCTCGTCAACGACGCGGATCACCGCGACTGGCTCAAGCGCACCTTCGCATGGCTCAAGGCCTATGACCCGACGCGGCTCGTGGTCGACAACTCGCCGCTGGCACCCAGCTTCCACGTGGAATCCGACATCGCGGATTATCACTTCTACGCCGCCTATCCCGATCACCGGGCGCAGTGGGACCACTTCGTTGACGAATTGTCCGGTCGCGCCTCCTGGCTCTACTCGCCCTATGGCGATGCGGTGATCACCGGGCGCGAGCCGCTGATGTGCTCCGAATTCGGCAATTGGGGCCTGCCCTATCCGAAGGACCTGCGCGACGAGAAGGGCGAGGAACCCTGGTGGTTCGAGACCGGCCACGATTGGGGCGAGGGCGTGATGTATGCGCACGGCGTCGAGAACCGCTTCTCCGACTGGAGCCTCGACCGCGTCTTCGGCGATCTGCGCCGCTTCGTCATCGCCGCGCAATGGCAGCAGTTTCGTGCTCTCAAATATGAGATCGAGTCCATGCGCCGCAAGCCGAACCTCGCGGGCTACGTGATCACCGAGCTGCACGACTGTCACTGGGAATCGAACGGTCTTCTCGACATGCGCCGCAATCCGCGCGTGTTCCACGAGCTCTTCCACATCGTCAATTCGGACACGGTGATCGTGCCGAAATGGGAGCGCGCCTCCTACTGGTCCGGGGAGACGGCGGCACTGCAGCTTTCGCTCGCGCATGGTGCAGGTCCGGTTCTGGAAGACTGCAAGCTCGAAGTCTCGATCTGCGGCGAGAGCCAGAGTCTCTCGCTGCCGCGCATCGAGGCGCCAGACGTTCACGATCTCGGCCGCATCGAGATGGCTCTCCCTGATATGAGCGAGCCGTCGCTTCGGCGCATCAGCCTCGACCTGCGCAGCGCCGACGGGCGTTTGATCGCACACAACCACCACGACATCGCCATTCATCCCAAGCGCAGCAAGCCGGTTCACGCCCGCGAGCTGGTCTGGTCACCGGACGAGGATATCCGCGAACACTTCCGCGCACTCGGCTACAATCTCGCCCGCGCCTTCGAGGAATCGACCGTCATCGTCTCCCGCACGCACAACAAGGCGATTGCGGACCATGTGCGCGCCGGCGCCAAGCTCCTGCTGCTGCCGGAAAGCGACATGAGCCTCTACCCGTTCTTCCCGCATTGGCAGGCGGTGCGGGTGCAGGGCCGCGGCGGCACGCTCTGGTCGGGCGACTGGGCTTCGTCCTTCGGCTGGCTGCGGCGCTCGGGCCATTTCGCCGGGCTGCCCTCCGGCCCCCTGCTCGACGAGACCATGGACCGGGTGCTGCCGGAGCATGTGATCGTCAACTGCAACCTGCTCGACTTCCAGGCCCGCGTTTTCGCCGGCCTCGTGGTCGGATGGATCCACAAGCCGGTGGCGCTCGGCGTCGAGCGCTCCTACGGACGCGGCCGCATGGTCGCCTCGACCCTGCGCCTGCTGCGCGACGAGCCCCTTGCGGACCCGACTGCGACCATGCTCACCGACGCGCTGGTGGAGCTTGCCGTTGAATCGCGCGCCTCCCGCTTGGAAGAAGCAGTGCGCGCTGCGGAGGCAGCGGCTTAAGTCACTCGCAGGTGCCAACGAAAAAGCGGCGCGGAGAATTCCGCGCCGCTTTGTCATGCCGATCGTCGCTCAGGGCTCACGAAATCCGCGCGGCCGATGGCGATACGACCTTGACGGCCGTCGTATCCGCGCCGACGGGCAGGGATTCGTTGATGCGCCGGAATGTGGCAAGCGCCTGACCGACGATCTGGTCCATGTTGTAGTAGCGGTAGGTGGCGAGACGGCCGACGAACCACACATCGGGCGTTGCGAGCGCCAGGCGTTCGTACTTCTTGAACAGCTCCTGATTCTCGGCCTTCGGAATCGGATAATAGGGATCGCCCTCGGCGGAAGGAAACTCGTAGGTGAGCGCCGTCTTGGCGTGATCCTGACCGGTCAGATGCTTGTATTCGGTGATGCGGGTATAGGCATGTGTTTGCGGATAGTTCACGACCCCGACCGGCTGATGCCAGCGCTTGTTGAGCGTCACGTGTTCGAAGCGCAGGGATCGGTAAGGGAGCCGGCCGAACTGGAAATTGAAATACTCGTCGATGGGACCGGTAAAGATGACGCGACGGTGGGGAACGAGGCCCTTCACGTCCTTGTAGTCCGTCTGCGTCATGACGTGGATGTTGGGATGGCGCACCATCCTTTCGAACATCCGCGTGTAGCCGTGCTTCGGCATGAGCTGGAATTCGTCGGTGAAATAGCGGTCGTCCCGGCTGGTGCGTGTCGGTACCCGCGCCGTCACCGATTTGTCGAGTTCCGAAGGGTCGAGCCCCCATTGCTTGCGGGTATAGCCACGGAAGAATTTTTCGTAGAGCTCACGGCCGACGACGGAGACCACCACATCCTCCGACGTCTTGATCTCGTCCTTCTTCTCGGCCCGCTCCGCGAACCAGCCCTGCAGCTCTTCCGATGTGAGGCTCAGATTGTAGAGCTTGTTGACCGTATCCAGATTGATCGGGATCGGCACGAGCATGCCGTCCACCTCCGCCAGCACCCGATGCTCGTAAGGACGCCAGTCGGTGAAGCGCGAGAGATACTCGACGATCTGCTTGGAGTTCGTATGGAAGATGTGCGGGCCATATTGATGGATCAACAGCCCGTCATCGTCATAGCGGTCATAGGCGTTTCCGCCGATATGGCTGCGACGATCGATGAGAAGAACACGCTCATTGCGCTCGTTTGCCAGGCGCTCCGCGAGAACGCTGCCCGCGAAGCCGGCACCGACGATCAGCCAATCATACATGCCGGTCACTCCGCGGGCGTCGTGGCGTAAACGGGGAGTGAGGACGTCGCGCGCTCGGGAGCTGTATCGCCGGAGGCGTCGAGCATCAGCTTATGCATGGATGCCCATGTCTTGTCCCAGGATCCCGCGGCGAGATGCCGGTCGACCTTGGCGAGCCAAGGCTCCTTCGGCCGTGCGAGGATGGCCTCGACCTTCGTCACCACCTCGCCCGCATCCTTCGTGATCTCGACCAGACCTTTCTCGCCATAGGGCCGCACCACGTCGGTGATCGGCGTCGAGACCACGGGCACGCCGGCGGCGAGGAATTCGGGCGTCTTGGTCGGGCTGATGAAGCGCGTCGCTTCGTTCAGGGCGAAGTTCATGAATCCGACATCCCAGCCCGACAGGTAACGCGGCAGCTCATCGTAGGATTTTCCGCCGAGCCAATGGATGTTGGACCGCCGCGGCAAGGTCGCGGAGTCGATCTTCACCACCGGCCCGATCATCACGAAATGCCAGTCGGGGCGCAGCTCGGCGACGCTTGCCAGAAGATCGATGTCCATGCGCTCGTCGATCACGCCGAAGAAGCCGAGGCGGATGTGGGGAATTCCGGCCTGGTCTTCGGGATCGGCGTGAATCGTGCGCGCCTGCGAGAAATGGTGGGCATCGATCGAGGATGGGAAGCCATGAACGCTGCGGTGACGATGGCGCTTGGCCTCGTAAAGGCTCATTCCGCCGGTGAACACGAGGTCGCAGCGCGTGAACAGCGCATTCTCGAGATCGAGCAGTTCCTGCGACGCGCCGCGGAAGAGCGACAGCTCGTCCATGTTGTCGTAGACGCACAGATCGCATTCGAGGTCGCTGGTGAAGGCCATCGCCATGGGCGTGTAGTACCAGAACACGCGCGGTCCCGCCGCTTCGCGTCCGATCAGCTCCTCGATCAGGTCGTGCTGCTCGACAATGACATCCTCATGCGGGATCCCTTCCGGCAGAATCGGAACCGCAACCGTGACGCCTTGCGGCCGCTCGCTCAGATCCATATGCGGGCTCACGCCGGACTTGAAAATCGGCTCTTCGATGAACAGAACGTCGTAATGCTTGACGGCTCGGCTGAGGAGATGCTGAGGGCGCTGCCACACGAAATCCCATCGCAAATGGGAAAAACATACGAGAAGGGGCTTGTCGGGATCGGTTTTTAACGGCGAACGAAAGGCATAGGAATGCGTCGTCAAACGCTCATGCATAGCGCCATCCTCAAAAAGAGATATCTGTCGCGATCGGGCGGAAGAACACGGCCGGGATGATAAAGAGCGATGTCTTTTACGTGACGTGCACCGGCAAGGCGGGCCCGGTCGCAATCGATTTAACAACGCTGACGGGGCCGTTTAGTTCCCTTTGCGTTCATCTTCATGAACATGTGTTCATCGACAGATCGGCATCATTTCTTTTCCAGGAGAAGCGTTCCCTGCTTCTGGATGAAGGTCTTTGCCTTTTCCGCAACCATGGCAAGAATCCACGGCAGTTGCAGCTCGACGCGCACCTGATCCTGCATCACTTCGAGATGGCCGTTGACGTTCTGGCCCATGGCACCGACGCGGAAATCCATGCGGTTCGCGTTCCAGCTCTCGTTGATGGATGCGACCTTATCGCCGAACTGCGACTTCAGGCTCGTCATGCCACCCTGCAGCCGCCGCTGGGCTTCGGCTTGGCCGAGATTGTGGGGAATGGAAACGACGAGAGGCTTGGCCATCGAAATACTCCGCTTTCGACGGAACAAGCGAAGCGGGGCCGCTCCGGTTCCGATGGCTTGCCCGCAATCGCTACAGCATCTCGACGCGGATCGCGCGGACGACGATGGTTTCCTGATCGAAGCGTCGCTCGAGCTCGGCGCGATAGCGCTCCCACCAGGCATGGTCGATCTCGCGCGCCATGACCTCGAACACCACGATGTCGTCGTGCGCCGTGTGGCCGCCTTCCCGCCACATCCCGTCCGCCGGAGCGCGCGTGAAGCTCGTGATTCCACCGAACCGCTCGGACAGTTCCGTGCGGACCCGTCCATAGGTCTTGCCGTCGAAGCGACGGCGGGCGTTGTCGGCAAGCGGCAGCAGAATCTGAACCAGATGCATCACCATCCCCGTAAGCCATGGACCGATGCGGAAAGATAGTTCAGACCTTTTGGAAGGCGAGCCCCTCGGTAGCGCCGGAGGAAAAGTTAAAATCCACGCAGGTGGAACGGCGCTACGCCTGCAGGGCAGCGAAAAGCTCGCGATCGGTCCGGGGCATGCGCTCGTCGAGGCGATAGCGGCCGGACGGCTTGGAGATGCGCCAGGGCCGGGCGGTGCAGGTGTGAAAAGCCTCGGACGGACGGAGACGGCGCAGGGTGCCATCCACCTGCACCTCGTCGATCACGACGAAGCCGAAAATGGTGAGCCGTGTCGCCGCGACCTTGGCTGCGCGGTCCTCAGCCTCGATCGGCAGAGTGCCCGCCGCATAGACTGCATCCATCAGCGCGCGTTGATCGCGGTGAGGATTGGTCGACGCGCGCGCGCCCGGAAAGCGGACGACATTCGCCGCCTGAAACGATTTCGATTCCATCTACGCAACCCTTGGTCCCGAATCGAACCAAGAATCGCCGCAAGGAATTAAGAAGCGCCTAATCCAACCGATGCAGGGAGACGTAGGCCGTGCCCACGCTCGTCAGGCCGAGCGCCTGAGCCGGCCCCTTGGCAAGATCGATGATGCGCCGGTGGGCGAAAGGACCGCGGTCGTTGACCCGGACCACGACCGAGCGGCCGTTGGTTTCGTTGGTGACCTTGAGCCGCGTGCCGAACGGCAGGGAGCGGTGGGCGGCCGTCATGTCGTAGGAGTTGAAGCGTTCGCCGCTGGCGGTCTTGCGCCCGTGGAAGCCAGGTCCGTACCAGGACGCGGTGCCGCGCTGGAACGCGTTACCCGCCTCGATATTCGCCTGTGAGATCGATCCGGTGATCGAAGGATCGTTGGATGCGGTCGTATTGCACGCCGCAACAAAAAGTAGTGGCACCATCGCAGATGCCCGGGTGAGCTTATTCTTCAAGGACGGTCTCCCCTTCCGTTTTCCTTGGAAGTGAAGCTCAACTTTAAGAAGGCAAGAATAAGGCGCCTGGCTATTTTTCTACGCTCACTCATCCTTTGGAGGTGGCGAACTATTGGCAAAATTAGCCTGATAAAAATTTTTGCGTCGCACTATAGCCTGGATAATGTTTCCTTATCTCAACGAAAATTCGATCACAATTCCGTGATCACGATACCCAAACGGCCAAGCCGACCTAGTTCAGACTTTTGCCGTTTCCCGAAGGTCAATCAGCGGATTCACGTCGAATCGTCCGGGCGCCGCCAGCAGGATGCTCCCATATGGTCAGGGCCGCGGCAGATCGCAGTGCACAGGCCTGCGCTCGAAGCACAGTCCAAAGCCGTCTCACCGATGTGGGGATGTCCGACCTGAGAGGGCACGTGATTCGGAAGAGTGGCCTGTCACGGCCGGCCGCTCAGCCTGCGAATGCTTCCTGAACGTCGCGCGGCACGGCGGTGACCAGCCCCAGCCGGTCGCGGCGCAGCCAGCGCCACAGCATCAGCGAGGCCACGACCGCGAGGGCGGTGGCAAGCCCGATCCAGATGCCGACGCCGCGAAGGCCGGTGCCGAAGGCCAGGACGGCGCCGAGAGGCAGGCCGATCCCCCAATAGCCGAAGGCCGCATAGAGCATGGGGATGCGGGTGTCCTGCAATCCGCGCAGCATTCCGGCGCCGACCGCCTGCGCACCATCGGCCAGCTGGAAGATGGCGGCCAGCAGCAGGAACGAGCGCGCCAGATCGACAACGAGCGCGTTCTTCGGATCGGTCACGTCCATGAAGGCGCCGATCAGAAGGTTCGGCGCGAACAGCATGAGCGCTGCCGTGATGGTCATGAAGCCGGTACCGAGCGCGAAGGAGGTCCAGCCGGCGCGTGTGACCCCGTCCGGATCCTGCGCGCCATAGGCTCGCCCCACGCGCACCGTCACCGCCTGCCCGATTCCGAGCGGAACCGAGAAGCAAAAGGAGGCGATCTGCAGAGCGATGGCATGAGCCGCCAGCTCGTTCTCGCCGATCCGGCCCATGAGCATGGCTGCGGCATTGAAGATCGTAACCTCGAAGGTCAGAGTCAGGCCGATGGGAAGGCCGATCTGCCAGAGCGTGCGATAGCGCGGCCAGTCGGCCCGCCAGAAGCGCCCGAAGATGTGATAGCGCTTGAGCCTCGGGTGAAAGGCGATCACCAGGGCGAGCGCCACGAACATGAAGGTGCTGGACAACACCGTGCCGAGCCCCGCGCCGATCAGGCCCAAGGCCGGCAGGCCGAGAGCCCCGAACATCAGCGCATAGGCGGCGGCGAAATTGACCGGGATGGCGAGCAGGCCGATGAACAGCGCCCAGCCGGGGCGCTCCAGCGCCGCCAGGAACGAGCGCAGCACCAGGAAGAGCAGGAATGGCAGGATGCTCCACTGGAGCGCGCGCACATATTCGCCGGCGCTTTGGGCAAGCCCGGGCGCCTGCCCGATAGCCAGCAGCAGCTTTTCGCCGTTCCAAGTCACGATCCAGATCGGAATGGCGATGGTGACCGAAGACCATAGGCCCTGGCGTACCGTGCGGCGGACCTCGCGCACGGAATGGCGCTTGCGGCCCAGCTCCTCGGCGATCATCGGCGAGGTTGCGTTGACGAGGCCGATGCCGAAGATGAGGAAGGCGAAATAGAGATTCGTGCCGAGCGCACCCGCCGCCAGGGCTTCCGAGCCCATCCAGCCCATCAGGATCACGTCCGACGTGATCAGGGCGGTCTGGGCCAGGGTTGCGAGCACCAGCGGCCAGCCCAGGGACAAGGTGGCCCGCAGCTCCGCCAGCCAGGCGGCTCTTTCAAAGGTCGAATCTCTCACGATCATGGTGGCGCGTTTCTAGCCAACCTGCCGTCGGAAAGCCACACCTTGGCCGGCACGGTGGACCCGCGCCGTCCCAAGGAACCTGAGCCGAAGCGCGCCCGTTCAACGGTATTCACGTTTCCGTGTTGTTTTTCCGGAGTTCACGATGGCGCAACCGGCGCTCTCGACCGAGATCGAATTCGACCTGCCCCCGATCCTGCACAATGCCCGGGGTGGCATGCGCACGGTCGGCGTCGAGATCGAATTCGTCGGCCCTTCCGCGGAGCGGGCCGTGCAGGCCTTGCAGGAAGCCCTCGGCGGAAGGCTGATCGAGGAGGATCCCCACGCCTTCGCCCTCAAGGAATCGGCTATCGGCGACCTCGTCGTGGAGCTCGACAGCCGGATCCTGCATCCCGGCAAGGAGGCTGGAACCAGGCACGGGGTCCTGCCCAAGATTGCCGCCCTTTTCGGCTTCGCAGCGCGCTATCTCGTCCCGTGCGAACTCGTCACCTCTCCCATCCCCCTCGACCGGCTGCAGGAGCTCAACCGGATCCTTGCCGTTCTGCGCGGCGCCGGCGCCAAGGGCACGCAGGATGCGCTCGTCTATGCCTTCGGTCTGCATTTCAACCCGGAGGTTCCGCGTCTGGACGCGGCCACGATCACGGCTTTCATGAAGAGCTTCGCGCTGCTCAATTCATGGCTCCGGCGCGAGGCCTCGCCTGATCCGACCCGCAGCCTCCTCGGCTTCGCCGATCCTTTTCCGGTAGATTACGTGCGCAGGATCGCGGCGCCGGATTACTGGCCGGACATCCCCGCCTTCATCGACGACTACCTCACTTTCAATCCGACCCGGAACCGCGATCTCGATCTCTTGCCGCTCCTGCATCATTTCGACGAGAAACGGGTGCGCGCGGTGCTGCCGAACGAGAAGATCAACGGGCGCCCGACCTTTCATTACCGCCTGCCCGATGCCCGCCTGAGCGATCCCGGCTGGAGCATCGCGCCGGACTGGAACCGCTGGGTCTGCGTCGAGCGTCTCGCCGCCGACCGCGAGCGGCTCGATGCCTTCGGCGTAGCCTTTCTTGCCTTCGAGGGCGAGGACAAGAGCTGGGCCAACGTGGCGGAACAGGTACTGAAGTCATGACGCGTCCGCTCATCGGCGTCACCACGTCCCGGAGCGGCGGCTGGCGCAGCTACCTGATGCATCGGCTGGCGCTGTATCGCGCAGGCGCGCGCTCGGTTCGTCTCATGCCCGGGGATCCGATGCCCTCCGAGCCGATGCAGGGCCTCGTCATCGGCGGCGGCGACGATATCGGTGCGGAGATCTATGGCGGCAAGGTCCTGCCGGACGTGCGCATCGATCCCGAGCGCGACAAGATGGAGCTCGGCCTGCTCAAGGCCGCCATTCCCGCAGGGCTGCCGGTTCTCGGCATCTGCCGCGGCTCGCAGATGATCAACGTAGCGCTCGGCGGCACCCTGCACACCGACATTTACGAGGTCTATGTGCAGGCGCCGAAGATGCGCACGGTTCTGCCGCGCAAGACGGTCTCCGTCGAATCCGGATCGCGCTTGAATCGCATCCTGCGCTGCAATCCCTGCCTGGTGAATGCGCTTCACCACCAATCGGTCGACCGGCTCGGCCGAAACCTGACAATCGCCGCGCGCGACGAAAGCGGTATCGTGCAGGCGATCGAGAGCGAGACCGCTCCGTTCCTGCTCGGCGTGCAATGGCATCCCGAGCTTCTGGTCTGGAAAAAGCCGCAGCAGCGGCTGTTCGAAGCGCTGGCGGACGCAGCCCGGAAGGCCGTGATTCCACTCTCCGCTGAAGTGCTCGCAGGAAGCGTTTAGAGCATTATTCGGCGAAGTGGATCCGGTTCGCCGTCCAAAAATGCGGCAAAGCAAGGAAGAGAGCTGATTCCACCCAGATGGAAACGGCTCTAGCGCGTTACTGGCCCGCCGCCTTCAGGATCAACGTGGCGATGATGTCGGGCTGCGAGATGAGCGAGAGATGGCTCGCCTTCACCTCGATCGTCTCCGCGCCCATTCGCTTGGCCATGAAGCGCTGCAGATCGGGATTGATCGTCCGGTCCTCGGTCGAGACCGCATAGAAGCTCGGCTTCGACCGCCATGCCGCCTGCTTCGTCCTGCCGGTCAGCAAGGCCTTGTGAAACGGCTCCTGCACCGCATAGAGCACCTTCGCCCGCGCCTCCGGCAGATCGCCTGCGAAGTCGCGCAGGAACGCGGCCTCGCTGAGCCGCCCCTCGTCGCCGTCGTAGACGATGCCTGCCGTTGCAGGCGGCGTCGGATATTGCATGGCGAGCGCCGCGTAGTCCTCGCCTGGATCCGGAGCCCGCGCGGCCACGTACACCAGTGCCGAAACCTTTGGATCGACACCTGCCTCCGTGACGATCATGCCGGCGAAGGAATGTCCGACCAGGACGGTCGGCCCTTCCTGCCGCGCCAGCACGCGCTGGGTCACTGCTACGGCCTCGTCGAGGGTCGTCAGCGGATTTTGCACGGATGTGACGTTGAGCCCCGCGGCCTGCAGGCGGGGAATGACTTCAGTCCAGCACGAACCGTCGGCGAACAGCCCATGCACCAGCACCACGTTCCTTGCCGCGGGAACAGGATCTGCTGCGCGCGCAGAACTCCAAGGGAGCGGCGCGGCGGCGGCCGCGAGCAGTCCGAGAAAGAACCGGCGATCCATCGTGGAGGGCTCCCGGGTACAGATGTTTTTAGAGCATCGGATTCATCCCAAAAGTGCAAATCCACTTTTGGGTCCGATGCTTTAGCGCGCACGCCTCGATGCGCGCGGGAACAGGGGGATGACCTTGTTGTCGTTCTCTCTCTGCACGCTCAGCTGCCGCTGGATCGCCGCATGCAGATCGCGGCTGAGGATCGGCTTTTGCAGGAGCGGAAACTCGCTGTCCTCGCCGGCAACGACGGGATTGCCGGTGATCAGCACCACCAGCAGGCTCGGGAAGGTCTGACGCACTTCACGAGCCAGCATGACGCCGTTCATCGTGCCGGGCATGGCCACATCCGCCAGGACGAGAGAGGGCCGGCGCAGGTTCAGGCTCTTCACCGCCTGCGCGGCGTCGGTCGCGATGCTCGTTACGTAACCGAACTCCTCGAGCGTCGATTGCAGGGCGAGCGCCACTTCGAGCTCGTCGTCCACCACGAGAATTTCCGTGTGGTTCGGCACGCTCGCCTCCGCCACGTCTTCCTCGCTCGCGGTGCCGGCCGGCAGCATGGTCGCGGCGTCGGCGCGGGGCAGATACAGGATGATCGCGGTGCCGGCCGCGTCCCGGCGCACTTCCGAGGCGCCGCCGATGCCCTGCAGGAAATGCAGGCTCTGGCGCAGGGAGAGCCAGGACGACAGATCCAGATCGCGTAGGGCGAAGCTCGGCTCCAGCTCGACGCCGGAACCCGTCGGCCGCTCCTCGTCCGGCCCGGCGCTGTGGATCGTGAGCTGCACGAAATCCCCTTCGCGCGTCAGGTCCGGAAGCGACCCCTTTTCGACCTGCACATTACGGGCCTCCATCGTGATGAAACCGCCCTGCGGCAGGGCATCGCGCGCATGGGCGCTCAAGGTCACGATGGCGGTCTGGATGTCGTCGGGATTGGCCTCGATGGACCACAGGTCCTCCGCGAGCGACAGGCGCAGCTCGACCGTGTCGCGCAGGAGCGAGCGACTCAACAGATCGGCCACCGAACCCACCTGCTCCGCGATGTTCACATATTGAAGCTTGGTTTCGCCCTGCCGCGCGAAAGCACTCGATTGCGCGATGAGCTTGGCGGCCTGATCGGCCGCCACGAGCGCCGAGAGCAGCTTGCGCTGCAGGATCGGCTGATCCTTGAGCTGGCGCGCCGCCGCATCGATGTTGGCGCCGATCACCATCAGCTTGTTGTTGAGGTCGTGGGTGATGCCTTCGCGCAGGCGGTCTACGGCCTGCGCCTTCTGCATGCGGCGCAGGGCATCGTCCTCGTCGGGCGCGGGCGTTTCCTCGAAGGCGGAAAATTCGCCGAAAGGTGGCACTTCGACGACCGGCGGCTCGAAGGAGGCGACCGTCACCTCGTCGAACACCGCGAAATCATCCGATGGGCTGTCGTCACGCTCGCGCACGGCCTGTTTGATTTGCCGGCCGATCAGCAGCGGAGCCCCGGCGGCGAGCAGCAGGAAGAGCCCTGCGGAGGCCGCCACGAGAGCCGAGCTTCTGACATAGGCAGCCACCGCCAGCCCGAAACCCGACATGATCAGGGCGCAGGACAGGCTCAGGAGGGTCAGCTTCAGCGAGACGGGCAGCAAGGGAATTCCGCTTTTCGAAAATATGAATTGACCTGACGCCCCCCAGACGCCACTTGCAACGCCTATCTTGGCTAACGCAATCAGGACGACAAGCGAGCACGGCCTCGCAATAAAGTGTTAGTGCCCGACAAAGGAGATAATTGTGCGGCTTTCTGATGTCCCTGGCTTGACGCAACTGACCCTTGCCTTGGCTATGACGGCCACATTTCTCCCGAAAGCAGGCGCCCAGGAGGCGATCGAGCGCCGCGTGAACGACCTCCTCGCCCAGATGACCCTGGAGGAGAAGGTCGGCCAGCTGAATCTTGTCTCCCACGGTCCGCCGCTGCGCTGGGAGGACATCTCGGAGGGGAAGGCTGGAGCCCTCCTCAACTTCAACAGCGCGCAGGACGTGGCCCGCGCCCAGGCCCTGGCGCGCCAGAGCCGCCTCAAGATCCCGCCGCTCTTCGGCCTCGACGTGCTGCACGGGTTTCGTACCCAGTTCCCGCTTCCCTTGGGCGAGGCTGCCGCCTTCAGCCCACGCATCTCCCGGTTCGCCTCCGAATGGGCCGCCAGGGAAGCGTCCTATGTGGGCGTGAACTGGACTTTCGCGCCGATGGCGGATCTTTCGCGCGACAGCCGCTGGGGCCGCATCGTCGAAGGCTTCGGCGAGGATCCGACGCTGGGTGCCGCTCTCACGGCGGCCCGCGTCGAAGGGTTCCGCGCGGGCGGCCTCGCCGCCGCGGCAAAGCATTTCGCGGGCTACGGCGCCCCCCAGGGCGGGCGCGACTACGACACCACCTACATCCCGCGCGCGGAGATGTACGACACCTATCTGCCGCCCTTCCGCGCCGCGGTGGAGGCCGGCACGGCAAGCTTCATGGCTGCGTTCAATGCGCTCAACGGCGAGCCCTCGACCGCCAATCCCTGGCTGCTGACGGACGTGCTGCGCAAGCAATGGGGCTTCGACGGTTTCGTCACCTCCGACTGGGTCGGCATCGGCGAACTGATCAACCACGGCATCGCGGCGGATGGCGCCGAGGCCGCGCGCAAGGCGATCCTCGCCGGCGTCGACATGGACATGATGGGCCTGCTCTACATCAAGCACCTGCCGGACGAGGTGCGCGCCGGCCGGGTGCCGGAAAGCGTCGTCGACGAATCCGTGCGCCGCGTGCTGCGCACCAAGTTCCGCATGGGCCTGTTCGACGGTCCGGACATCGATACGTCCCATCTCGACAGCGCCTTCCCGTCACCGGAATCGCGCCAGGCCGCGCGCGAGGTGGCGCGCGAAACCTTCGTGCTGCTGCAGAACCGTGGCGACGTGCTGCCGATCCCCTCGAGCGTGCGCTCCGTTGCGGTGGTCGGTCCGCTTGCCGATGCGCCGCACGACCAGATGGGTCCGCACGCCGCGCGCGGGCATAAGGAGGACAGCGTCTCGATCCTCGAGGGCATCCGCCGCCGCGCGGAAGGTGTCGGCATCGCCGTGCGCCATGCTCCGGCCTGCGACCTCTTCTGCCGCGACACGGCGGGCCTGCAGGCGGCCCTCGATGCGGCAAAGCAATCGGACTTCGTCATCGCCGTCTTCGGCGAGCCGCAGGAACTCTCCGGCGAGGCCGCGTCCCGCGCGCATATGGAGCTCAACGGCAAGCAGATCGAGGTTCTGGAAGCCCTCGCCAAGGCCGGCAAGCCGGTGGCCCTCGTGATCATGGGCGGCCGCCCGCAGATACTGGGACCGGTGGCAGAGAGCATCCCGTCGATCCTGATGGCCTGGTATCCGGGCACGGAAGCCGGCCCCGCCGTGGCCGACGTGCTGTTCGGCGACGTGAACCCGAGCGGCAAGCTGCCCGTCACCTGGCCGCGCGCCACCGGCCAGATGCCGATCTACTACAACCGCCTGCCCACCGGGCGCCCGACCCTGCCGAACAACCGCTTCACCCTGCATTACATCGACGAGGAGATCACGCCGCTCTATCCGTTCGGCTGGGGCCTGAGCTATACCCGCTTCGCCTATTCCGACACGGTGATGGCTCAGAAGCAGATCGGCGAAGGTGAGATGCTGGAGGTTTCCTTGACCGTGAAGAACACGGGCGCAAGGGACGGCCAGGAGGTGGTGCAGCTCTATACCCGCGATCCTGTGGCGAGCCGCAGCCGGCCCTTGCGCGAGTTGAAGGCCTTCGAGAAGATCGCCCTCAAGGCCGGCGAGGCGAAGCGCGTGACCCTGCAGGTGCCGGTCGAATCCCTCGGCTTCCATCTCGACGACGGCACCTATCTCGTCGAGGCCGGCACGATCCAGGTCTTCGTCGGCGGCAATTCGCTCGCGGAGCCCGTGGGCGATGTGGAGATCGTGAAGACCTTCCGCATTCCGCCCATGGAGCGGCGCGCCTCGGCCGCGACCGGCATCGTGCAGTAGGGGACAGAGCGCGCCGCCGGGACACTCGCCTCGGGCCGCGTGCCCGGGCCCTGGCTGTGCTGAGGGATCGGCCCTACACTGGAGCCGATGAATGCACCGCCGACGATCCGAGAGCACCGCAGCTTCGCCACCCGCTCCGTCCGGTCGGTGAAGGGCATCGCCGCCTCCGAACGCTCCGACGCGGCCGACACCCTGCTCGGCCTGGTGCTGACCTTCGTCGCCGGCGCGATCAATGCCGGCGGCTTTCTCGCCGTCGGCCAATATACCTCGCACATGTCCGGCATCCTCTCGTCCATGGCCGACAATCTGGCCCTGGGGGCGCTCAGCGTGGTGGGGCTCGGATTCGCGGCCTTCCTGCCCTTCGTTCTCGGCGCCGCCTGCTCCGCCATCCTGATCAACTGGGGCCGCCGGCACAGCCTGCACAGCCGCTTCGCCATGCCCCTCATGCTGGAGGCACTCCTGCTCCTCGGCTTCGGAATCCTCGGCTGGCTCGCTCATTCCTCTCAGGCTTTCATCGCGACTGCGATACCGCTCCTGTGCTTCATCATGGGCCTGCAGAACGCCACCATCACCAAGATCTCGGGCGCCCGGATGCGCACCACTCATGTGACCGGCATCGTCACCGACATCGGCATCGAACTCGGCAAGCTCGCCTATTGGAACCGGGATGGCAGGCGGCCTGATCGCGTCGTCGCGGACCGTCACAAGCTGCGTCTCTTAAGCCTGCTGCTGTGCTCGTTCTTCACCGGCGGCGTCATCGGCGCCATCGGCTTCGACCGGATCGGCCTGCTCTTCGCGCTGCCTTTCGCAGCCCTGCTTCTTCTGATTTCGGTGCCGCCTCTGGTGGAGGACCTGCTCTCACGGTCGCACCCAGGCTGAGCGGGATTGGCGGGCGCGATCGCAGGTCTAGTTTCCTTGGCTATGCCAGAGAAAGCCGCGGCTCCCCTCCCCCCGCCGTCCGACGAAAGCACCCCTGATGTCCGCATTCGCCGGACGAGGCGTTTCGTGGGCGCAGCGCTGCTGCTGCTGCTGGCGTTCTGGATGATCCAGTCCTATCTGATCACCCTCGGCTGGGCGGTGATCATCGCCATCAGCGTCTGGCCGCTGTACCGCCGGATCCGGAGCCGCCTCGGAGGATCGCGCATCGCGGCACCGCTCCTCGTGACGGCGAGCCTCGCCCTCCTGCTCATGATCCCCTTCGCGCTGGCCCTCGCCGAGATCGGCCGCGAGGGCGAGTTCATGATCGGATGGCTGACGCGTCTTCAGCAGAACGGCCTGCCGGTGCCCGAATGGCTCCACGGCCTGCCGCTGGCCGGCGAGCGTCTGGCACAATGGTGGCAGGCCCATCTGGCGAGGCCGCAGCTTGCCGAGCAATTCCTGAGCGGCCTCGACAGCCAGACCGTCACCGCGTGGTCGAAAACGCTCGGCGGCGCGCTGGCATCCCACCTTCTGCACGCCTTTCTGACCTTCCTTACCCTCTTCATCCTGCTGCGCAGCGGCGACGAGATCGGCCATCACGTTCTGACGGTCATCGACCGCTGGTTCGGGCATCCGGGCGAGCGTCTCGCCGAGAGCATGGCCGTCGCCGTGCGGGGCACCGTGAACGGAACGATCCTGGTCGCCGTCGGCGAAGGCATCCTGATTGGCATCGGCTACGTCATGGCAGGGGTGCCGAACGCGATCTTCTTCGCCGTTCTCACCATCGCCTTCGCCATGCTGCCCCTCGGCGCATGGCTCGCCTTCGGCACCGCCGCCATCGTCCTGGTCCTGACGGGCGGGTCCATGGCGGCCGCCGCCGGGATCGTCGCCTGGGGCGCCGCCGTGATGCTGATCGGCGACAATTTCGTTCAGCCCGCCCTGATCGGCGGCGCCGTCGAGCTGCCCTTCCTGTGGACCCTGCTCGGCATTCTAGGAGGCCTCGAAACCTTCGGCCTGATCGGCCTCTTCCTCGGCCCGGTGCTGATGGCAGCCCTGCTCACCATTTGGCGCCAGCAGAGCACGCCGGTTCCGGGTCGATATCCCTGATCGATGCCCGGCCGAACCGTTCGGTCGGGAACATCCGCAAAGGCATGGCGGTTCACCGTGACACGAAGGAGCCGCAATCCATGCCCGATCCCACCCGCAATCCCGTCGAGACCCTCGCTCGCTTGGGCTATGGCGCGCGGGGCTTGGTCTACGGTCTCGTCGGTGCGCTCGCTCTGCTGGCCGCCATCGGCTCGGGCGGCCGGACGGACGGCAGCCGCGGTGCGCTCCAGACCGTGCTCGCACAGCCCTTCGGCCGGTTCTGGCTCACTCTGATTGCGCTTGGCCTGTTCGGCTTCTGCGCCTGGCGGCTCCTGGAGGCGCTGACCGACGCCGATCGCCGCGGATCCGACATGAAAGGTTGGGGCGTGCGCGCCGCCCATCTGATCAGCGGGTTCATTTATGCCGGGCTTGCGCTCTCGGCTCTCAACCTCGCCCTCGGACATGGCTCTGGCGGCGGGGAAGACCAAGCCGCCCAGGACTGGACCGCCTGGCTCATGGGCCAGCCCTTCGGCCGATGGCTGGTGGGCCTCGTCGGCCTCGCCATCATCGGGACTGGGCTGGCCTTCCTGGCCAAGGCGTGGCGCGGCAACGTAGCGGAGCGCCTCCAGCTGCCGGCCGACAAGCAGACATGGGTCTGCAGCGTCGGTCGACTGGGCTTTGCCGCCCGCGGTGTGGTGTTTGTCCTGATCGGTGGCTTCGTAGGGCTTGCCGCCCTTCACGCCACGTCTTCGGAGGTGCACGGCCTCGGCGGTGCGCTCCAGACGCTGCAGCAGCAGCCCTATGGCTGGGTACTCCTGGCTCTCACCGCACTCGGCCTCTTCGCCTTCGGCCTTTTCGGCCTCGTCCAGGCCCGCTACCGGCACATCGACCCGCCGGATCTAGACGACGCCAGAGCCGCCGTGGCACGGCTGGGACTATAAGCGCAGGATGGTCGGAAGATTAAGCTGTTGGACGCGCAACGAGGAAGTACAGTGATGGCCTGGTTACCGATGAGGACGATCTTACAGGGATCTTGCTCGGCAATCTCGACGCAGAATTCGATAAGCAGATCGACGGCCTCATGTGGTCCAGTTCGGTTGTTCGCCATCGGCGTTGAGTAGCTTCCGAGGAAAACCAGATTGGTGCTGACTTCGTAATCCATATATCTGTGCAAACGCCCATACAAAAATATTCGAAGGATGTCCTTGTACAAGCAACGAGGGTCGAGCCCGGGATATCGATGACCAAGGCCGCTCGTAGCGACCTATTAGCCTGACGCCGGAGTGCTAGAGGGCGCAGACTATTCAACGGGAATCGTCGCGTGTGTCCATGCGGCGCGTATCTTCATTGCCTTAACTTTGCGAGCTTGCTGCATTTCAGCCCCAGGAGGACTGGTCTACTGGCTATCCGGCCTTTCGCTCGGCTGCATCCAAGGCCGTCGTTCGCGGTCAACTTTTGCAAAATTTGCGATCACGGAGGTATAACTCTGCGTTAGATCGATATCGTCCCAACCGTTGAGCAGCTTGGTGCGCCATACCGGATCGACCGTGAAGGACAGGATGAGATTGGCAGACCAGATCGTCAGCGCTCCAAGGTCAACGGTCGCAGTCAATGCACCGTCACGTAGAACGTTGAGCAACGCTTCGCAATTTTCCTCACTGACAATCGCCGGCAAGAGACCATTGTTCACAGCATTGGAGGAAAAGATATCCCCGAAGGAAGGCGCAATGACGCAGGCGATCCCATAATCTACTAGCGCATAGACGGCAGCCTCCCGCGACGAGCCGCAGCCGAAATTACGGCGGGTGACAAGAATCCTGGCGCCCTGTCGTTCCGGATCGTTGAGCGGGGAATTTGACATTTCCGCGCCCGTTTCGTCGAACCGCAAGTCATGCAGCAGAAAGCTGCCATAACCGTCTGCTCGCGAGCGCTTCATGAAGCGGGCGGGAATGAGCTGATCTGTATCGACATTCGACAGCGGCAGTGGACAGGCTACAGCATCAAGGCTCTTGAACGGTTGCATGAGCATCCCCCTTCAATCCCGCGCCGGAACCGGTTCACGCATCAGAAGCCGCATGTCGGTCAGGTGTCCGGTAATGGCGGCTGCCGCGACCATGGCCGGGGACATCAGATGCGTGCGCGATCCAGGTCCCTGCCGGCCTCGGAAATTTCTATTGGTGGTCGAGGCACAGCGCTCGCCGGGAGGCACGAGGTCGCCGTTCATGCCGACGCACATGGAACAGCCTGGATCGACCCATTCGAGCCCGGCCTCAAGGATAATGCGGTCTAGCCCTTCGTCTTCGGCCTGTTTCTTGACCAGCATCGAACCGGGCGAGACCAGGCCCGGCACCTTGGCTTTGCGGCCGACAAGGATCGCTGCCGCCGCCCTGATATCCTCGATGCGGCTGTTTGTGCAGGAACCAATGAACACCCGGTCGATGCGGATATCCGTGAGGCTCTGGCCAGGCTTAATATCCATGTAGTCCAGCGCATCGCGGACTTGCGCGGCGCGGGCCGGATCGGGGATCTGCGCCGGATCGGGCACCCGGGCCGTAATCGGCGAGGCATCCTCAGGCGTGATACCCCAAGTGACCACCGGCGCGATCTCGGCGGCATTGAGCGTGATCTCGTGGTCGAACACGGCGTCAGCATCGCTTGCCAGAGCCAGCCAGTATTGCGCCCCACGCTCGAAGGCCTCGCCCTTCGGCGCAAACGGGCGATTGCGCAGGTATTCGATGGTTGTCTCGTCCGGCGCGATCATGCCGAAGCGTCCGCCGGCCTCGATGGAGAGATTGCAAAGCGTGAGCCGACCTTCCATGGAGAGGCTGCGGATGGTGGAGCCCGCATATTCGATCGCATGCCCGACCGCACCGCCCGTACCGATGCGGGCAATGGTCGAGAGCGCGAGATCCTTGGCCGAAACGCCTGGCGTGAGTTCGCCATCGACGCTGATCCGCATGCGCTTCGGCTTCTTCTGCCAGAGCGTCTGAGTCATCAGCACATGTGCAACCTCGGAGGCGCCGATGCCGAAGGCGATCGCCCCGAAGGCGCCATGGGTCGCAGTGTGGCTGTCGCCGCAGACGATGGTAAGGCCGGGGAGCGTGAGGCCCTGCTCCGGGCCGACGACATGCACGATGCCTTGAGCGGGATCGTCGAGACCGAAGCGACGAACACCGTGGCGCTGGCTGTTGCCGCGCAGCTGTTCGATCATGCCGCGGATGGCTGGGTCGATCCTGCCGAGATCGCGCGTGCGAGTCGGGACGTAATGGTCCTCGATGCCGAAGGTTAGGTCCGGGCGAGCGACTTCGGCGGAGCGTTCCTTCAGCTTGTTGAAGGCATGGAAGGAGCCCTCATGAAGGAAGTGCCGGTCGATCCAGAGGAGGCACTGGCCGTCCTCGCGCTCGACGATCACATGTGCGTCGAAGACCTTGTCGAAAAGCGTAACATGCTTACGGTTCGGGGTATACATTCTATTATACCAGTTCGGCGGGAGGCTCTACGGCTAGCAGTCGTCTGGTTGCCGCATCAAGGTCATGCCGTCGTGCCCGGGATAATGGTTCGCACAATCGAAGAGTCGAGACTCTCGTATCCCGAAAGATCGATCAGGTCGTAGAGCTCCGCGCGGGTGAACATCTCGCCGACTAGGCTGCTGGCGCTTCCACTCGCCGCCAATGAGCTGAAAAGTTTCTCCTGGGCACGGGTGGCAACGCGCAATGCCGAGACCGGCCAGATAACCATCTTATATCCCATCGCCTCAAATTCATCGGCAGAGAAGAAGGGAGTTCTTCCGAATTCGGTCATGTTCGCCAGCAGGGGCACACCCGGCAAACGCTGTGCGAACTCTTTGAACATCTCCGCTGTGGTCAGGGCCTCTGGGAAGATCGCATCGGCGCCGGCTTCCAGATACTTTTTCGCGCGATTGACGGCGGCATCCATCCCCTCTGAGGCAACTGCATCGGTTCGGGCAATGATGTAGAGCTGCTTCCGCGCCCGGACTGCGGCCGCGACCTTTGCGGCCATGTCCTCTGCAGACGCAAGTTTCTTGTCGTTGAGATGCCCGCATTTCTTCGGCAGGATCTGATCCTCGAGATGAACAGCGCCCGCGCCAGCCTCCTCGAATACGCGCACCATATGCATGGCGTTGAGCGCTTCTCCATACCCCGTGTCGCCGTCAACCAAAATCGGCAAACCGGTGGCTCGAGAGATCTGGCGGATGAAGAAGGCGACTTCATCGACTGTGATAATGCCCAGATCGGGAAGTCCCATCGAGGAACTCATGCCTGCGCCGGACAGGTAAACTGCCTCAAAACCGGCACGCGCTGCCTGAAGGGCGGCGAGCCCATTATGCGTACCCGGCATCCGCAGAATATGACCACGCTCGACGAGATTTCGGAATCTCAGGCCCGCGGGCTCCGAGCCCGTCGATTTCAAGGTGAGGTATGACATGACGTCTCCATAGTCCCCATGACGCGAAGGTCGCGCTATCTTTGCTCGCGGATGATCAGGTTGCCCGACTCCTCGACAATGCAGATCTGTCCGGCAAGAACAAAGGTCGTGGCATCCATCTGCTCAATGATGGCGGGGCCGGGGATGATCGTATCCGTCGCAAGCAGCGAACGGTCATAGATGGGACAATCGATCCACCCACCGGCGTGATAGACCTTTTGCTGTCCGGTCCTGGCGTCACCTGCATCGGGCTGCACAGTCTTGAAGTCGGGCTTCTTAAGCCTGCCGACGGCGCTGACGCGCAGGCCGGCGAGTTCGACCGGCGCATCCTTCTGGTCAAAGCTGTAGAGTTGACGATGCTGATCGTGGAAGCGCTTGATGGCTGCCATCAAGCTCTCACGGTTTGCAGCCCCTTCCCACGGCACATCCAGTTCATAACCCTGGTTTTCGTAGCGGAACGCGGCTGCCCAGCGCAGTTCCGCCTGATCTGGCGAGATGCCCTCGGTCTTCAGCCATGCCATGGCCTGCACCTGCAATTCGGAGAATAGGACCGAAAGCTGGCTGAGATCGTCATAGGGGGAACGCAGCAGCAACGTACGGCTGAAATCACTGCGCAGATCGGCGATGAGCAGGCCCTTGCTCGACAGAACGCCACATCCCTGACCGACGATGATCGACTTCATTCCCAATTCGCGAGCGATGAATCCGCCATGCAGCGGTCCTGCACCTCCGAACGGCAGGAGGGAGAACTCCTTTGGATCGTAGCCCTTCTCGACTGAGACGACGCGAATGGCGCCGATCATGTTGTTGTTCGCCACGTCTATGATGCCACGGGCGGTCTCATAAAGGCCAGTGCCAAGCTTTTGCGCGAGACGCTCGACGGCGCGCATGGCGGCGTCCTTGTCGAGCGTCATCGCGCCGCGCAGCAGATGCTCTGGCAGATGCCCCAGGACGAGATGAGCATCCGTGACGGTAGCTTCGATGCCCCCTCTGCCATAGCATGCGGGGCCGGGCACTGCGCCGGCGCTGGCCGGCCCCACGGCAAGCCCGCCGCTGGCCGAATAGGCGATCGAGCCTCCGCCCGCACCAATCGTGTGAATTGCGATCATCGGAACGTGAACGGGCCACGTGCCTACCGAGCCCTCCGTCGTGATCGCGGGCTCCGCGCCGTCGATCAAGCAGATATCGGCAGACGTGCCGCCGATATCCAGCGTAATGAGTTTCTGCTCCCCGGAAAGGTCGCCGGTATACCGGGCTCCGATCACGCCGGCGGCGGGCCCGGATAAGGCAGTCTGCACAGGTTCGTTGCGAATGGTCGCGGCGCCCGTCACGCCGCCATTCGACTTAACCAAAAGTAGCCGGGCATCCTTGATTCTTTCGGCGCGCAGCCCTTCCTCAAGCCGGCCGACGTAATCAGAAACAAGCGGCATGACATAGGCATTGAGTGCCGTCGTCATGCTGCGCTCGAACTCACGGTATGTTGGGAGGACTTCACTCGAGAGGGATATCTGGAACGAGGCGTCCTCTTCGAGGAGGATCTCGCGTGTCCGGCGCTCGTGAGCAGCATTCGCATAGGAGTGCAGGTAGCACACCGCAACGGAGCGAATACCCTTCGCTCTGATGCGCAGTGCAGCTTCACGAATATCCTCTTCCGAGAGCGGCGTGATCTCCTGCCCGTCGAACGACATGCGCTCCGTTATCTCGAAGATGCGCTGAGGAGGGATCGGGCGCTGCGGCTTGACCCAGGAAAACATATTCGCCTGCCGGGGAATATCATGCCTTCCGATCTCAAGAACATGCTTGAAGCCGCGGGTGGTTAGAAGCGCGCATTCCGCGCCGCGCATTTCCAGAATGGCATTTGTCGCGACGGTCGTGCCGTGGAGGACGTGGCTCACGCGCTCCGGCGTCACATTGGCAAGCTCGAGGACGCTGCGCACGCCGTTGACGAAGCCACGGGACGGGTCGTCCGGCGTCGATGGCACCTTGGCCTTCCATTCCTGCCCCGTGGAACGGTCGACGAGGGAAACATCGGTGAACGTTCCGCCGGTATCGATGGCGAGGGAAAAGGTGGGATCAGTGGAAAGCTCGTCAAGCGACATGGTGCGCCTTCTAATTCTAGAGAAATTCAGGGGTTGACGGGGCTGCGAAATGTCCGGCGCGGACTTCGGTCATTTCAGCCGGGTAGCGTCGCCGAATGAACGTTTCCGCGCTCCGCTGCCTGGTCATTTCGATGACAGGATCCGGGATGGGCGCCGCATCAAGCAGCGCTCGCGTGTAAGGGTGCTGGGGATGTGCAAACAGGGAATCCGTCGGCGCTAGCTCCACTAGCCGCCCGAGAAACATTACGGCAACTCTGTCAGCTACATGCCGCACGACGGCAAGATCATGAGCGATGAAGAGGCAGGCGAAACCAAGCTGGCGTTGCAGATTCATCAGCAGATTAATGATCTGCGCCTGGATCGATACGTCCAGCGACGACACAGCCTCGTCGGCGACGATCAGACGCGGGCGCAGAGCGATGGCACGAGCGATCCCGATGCGCTGGCGCTGCCCACCCGAGAATTCCTGCGGGTAACGCGACGCAGCACTTGCCGGAAGGCGCACCATATCGAGCAGTTCTTCAACGCGTGTCTTTATGGCAACCTTTCCGCTGAGTTCGCCTGCAATGATTTGGGGCTCCGCGATGATCTCAGCGACCTTCATGCGCGGGTTCAGCGACGATTGGGGATCCTGGAAGACCATCTGCATATCGCGCCTCAGGGGACGCAACGCGCTATTGGAAAGACTGGTGAGCTCAGTGCCCTTTAGATAAACCTTTCCGGCAGTCGGGCGGTCGAGCTGAAGCAGAGCGCGTCCGAGAGTGCTCTTGCCCGACCCGCTTTCACCGACAAGTCCGAGGGTCTCGCCGGGGGCGATCTTGAGGCTTACCTGGTCCACCGCCTGGACGGCCAGACTGGGATAGCGCCCAGACCGCGGTCCGGGAAAATATTTGCAAACATTCTCAGCGGTCAGGATGGGCTGCGTCTTCATGACCCGCTCCTCATGGCCGGAGCATCGGCTTGATCATCGAGAGGCAATGAAGCGATCTCTCGCGCGCGCCAGCAGGCCGCCTCGTGGCCAGCGGCTATCGATTCAAGAGGCGGCTTCTGGCTGCATTTGTCTATGCGGAAGGCACAGCGCGGCTGGAAGGGACACCCCTTGGGACGCGTGAGCACTGAGGGCGGCAGCCCTTCGATCGCGCTGAGTCTTCCCATGCGAGGACGGTCAAGGCGCGGCATGGAGTTCAGGAGACCGCGGGTATAAGGATGCGCAGGCTTGGCAAACAGCGAGTGGACGTCTGACCGCTCGACGATTCCGCCGGAATACATGACATTGACCTTCTGCGCATAGCGGGCAACGACACCCATGTCGTGCGTAATGAGCAGCGTTGCGGCGCCAAATTCTGCCATTCGCGCCTGCATGAGATCCAAGATCTGCGCCTGTGTCGTCACGTCGAGAGCCGTCGTCGGCTCGTCCGCGATCAGAACCCGTGGCCTGGCAGCGACTGCGATCGCCACCATCACCCTCTGGCGCATCCCGCCGGAAAGCTGATGCGGATACATGTCGATCCGGCTTTCGGGATTGGTGATGCCAACGCTCTTGAGCAAGGCTATGGCGCGATCCCGCACGCTGGATGCGGCAACGGGATTTCGCCTGATGCTCTCGGCAAGCTGGGTTCCGATCCGCAGCACGGGATTGAGTGAAGTCATCGGCTCTTGAAAGACGACGGCTATATCCCTGCCGCGAAGCTGGCGCATGCCTTTTTCACTGAGGCTGAGAAGGTCCTTGCCATTGAGCAGGACCTTGCCAGCCACGGTCCGAAGCCGAGGGCCGAGCAAGCGTGCGATGGAAAGCGCCGTGACGCTCTTTCCACTGCCGCTTTCACCGACAAGCGCAACCGTCTCTCCCTCGCGAAGCTCCAAGTCGACGCCGGTGACGACGTCAAAATTGTTGCCATCGCTTCCGAGCGCTGTGCGAAGTCCTTCGACCCGCAGCAACGGCGTGTCAGTCACCATGTTTTTCAAACCAGTCGAGAATGAGCGCCATGTATTCGTCGTGGCACTCGCCGGTATATCCATGCGATGCGCCCTCGAAGATTTTAAGGACCGAGTTCGGAATTTCCTCATGCACGGCCCGCGCATATCGGGGACCCGTGAAGAGATCTTCGACGCCACCGCAGGTGATGAGGGTGGGGCACTTGATGTTGCGGGCCCGGCCACGCAGATCGAGGGCCAGCATGGCATCCACGATCCTGTCATAGGAGTGAGGTGCTGGGAATGTATCCTCGCCCGCGCGTCCCCGGAACGCCGCCTCGGGAATCTCGGGCCGCTCTATGTAGGTCGCCGGCGTATAGCACCAGAGCGTGACTTCCTCCGCCCAGAGCTCCGGATCCAGCGCACGAAGCCGCTTCCACATCCGTGCAAGCGATGCGCTGAAATGGTCCGACTTGAGCACCGCCGATCCGAGTTCGAGCACCGAAATGCGATCGGGGTGGCGTATGGCCAACTCCATGGCGACGCGCGCGCCCATGCCGCCGCCGCCGATCATCCGCGTCCTGTCGATCTTGAGATGGTCCAGCAACCCGGCAAGGTCGTCCGCCATCTGAGCGATCGTCCACGGCCCATCGGGGGCATCGGTACGTCCCATGCCGCGATGGTCATGGCGGATGCAGGTGTACTTCCGGGACAATATCGGATGGCTCTTGCCGAAATTGCGTCCGGCAAGCGACCAGCCGCTGCTCATGAGAAGCGGAGGGCCTTCGCCCGCGACCTCATAATACATTTCGATATCGGAGACCTTTGCCTTAGGCATGGTGAGCGTCCTTCAGGTTGTATGATGCCTCGTACCAGGCATCTTCATCATAATATCCGTTTCGGTGGACGAGCTTCGTCGACCAGCGGCGATCACGCCGGATCGCCTTCGTTGCGGCGAGATCCACCTCATCGTTGTCGAGATCGACGACAACCCCGTAATCCTCAAGCGCGCTTTCGACGCTGATGAATTCACCAAGAACGTCGCGCAGCACCAGTTCGACCGGGCGGTCGAATGGATGGCCAACGCCGCCGCCGCCAGGAGTCTCGACCCTCAAGATGTCGCCACAGCGCATCGGCACGCCTTCTGCAAGCATCGGGAGCATTTCCTCCTGCGGCGTGCCCGGGTTCATGGTGAAGCGCCCAGCGCGACCCGACATGCCGCCGTTGATGCCGAAAGGTGGATGAACGCAGTTGGTCAGGCGAAGCATGAGGGAAGCGTCGTCACCGAGCAGCTCGATCTCACGCACGATACCGCAGCCGCCTCGCCAGCGTCCGGGACCGCCCGAATCCCGATGAATCCCGTATCGCCTGATTCTTACGGGGAAGTTCATCTCGGAGAATTCGATCGGGAAATTACGCTGAGCGATATAGTAGACGGCGTCGATGCCGTCGGCGTAGGGACGCGCTCCCTGCCCAACGCCGAAGCCCATCGTCTTGAGATAGGGCTTTTCACTGCCTTCGCGAAGACCGGATATCTTTCCAAGAGAGTAGGCCGAGCTGGACGCGTGACCCGCATCCGGATCGGCAACACCGACGAGTCCGTAGCAGGTGGTATGAACCCTGCGGGATACAGTCGCCCGCTGGCCCAGCGGCGCCGGAAACTTTGGCTTCAGAAGGCTGCCGGGACGTAGCTTTAGATCGTCGATGCACTGCAGCAACCCTTCGTTCGGCAGAAGGTCCGGCTTGTCGGCCGTCATGAACAGGCCGAACACCATGCTGGGGATAACACTGCTCATGAGAAAGTTGATCGGCCCGTCCGTCTGGTCATCCGACGCCGTTGCGTCCAGGACAAGGCTCTCTCCGTCGGACTCCATCGTCATGCGGATGGCCAGCGGTCCGGAGCCTTTTCCGTCGTCGTCGACCACGTCGGCGAATTTATACTGCCCTGGCGGAAACGCCGCATGCATGCGCTCCGTCACCGTCTGCTCGGTGTGGGAGATGAGGGCTGAGAAAGCCTTGTGAGCAGTCTCCGTTCCATATCGGCCGAGGACCTCGCGGAGGCGCTTTTCGCCGAGCTGAACGGCGGCGATCATCGAGCGCGTGTCGCCGCGGACAATTTCGGTGAAGCGCGAATTTCTGATGAATATTCTCAGAATATCATCGTTGATGACCCCGTTCTCGCAGAGGCGCACAACCGGAATGATGATGCCTTCCTGGAAGATATTCTCGGTGTCAGGCGTCGTGGAACTCGGATGCGACCCGCCGATATCGAGGAAGTGCGCCCATGCGAAGACGAAGCCTTCGACCTTGCCATCGATGAAGACCGGGTTCACGAAAACCATATCGGGGGAGTGGGATACCGCGCCGTCCGTGGCGTAGCAGTCATTGTAGAGAAAGATGTCGCCCGGCCGCATTTCCGAGATCGGAAACTGCTTCAGGACCGGTGGCACCACACGCCCTCCGGACGGCATGCGGGTGCCAATGAGAAGGTTCAGGTCCCGGTCAACAATGCCGGTAAAGTAATCCTGCTTCTCGCGGATGACCGGTGACATCGCAGTCCGCTCCAGGAGTGAACCCATCTCGAGCTGGGCGGAGCGCAGCGCACCGCGGATGATTTCCAGGGTAATCGGGTCGACGGACGCAGGCTGCAGGCTTGTCGCCTTGGATACGGAGATGTTCATAGCCATTCCTGATTAATCAATGTCGGAAGACGGGCCGACGCGCTTTCGAAGTGCTTCGCCGAGAATGTTGATGCTGAGGATCGTCCCCATGATCGCGAGCCCTGGGAATGTCGCGACCCACCACGCCTGCTCAAGAACGCTGCGGCCAGCGGCCAGCATCGAGCCCCACGAGATCTGGTCTGGCGGCAAGCCCAAGCCAAGGAAGCTCAGAGCTGCCTCATACATGATCATCTGAGGCACGGCGAAAGCCGCGACGACGATCAGCGGGGTCAATGCGTTGGGAAGGATGTGTCGGAAGATTATCCGCCCATGACCTGCGCCCATAGAAGTCGCCGCAAGCACAAAGTCGCTCGAGGCATGGCGCATGGCTTCGGCACGCGCGACGCGCGCATAGATCGGCCACTTCGCCACGATGAGGACAATAATGATGTTGAGCAGCCCCGGACCGAGGATGTACATGATCATGATAGCGAGCAGGATGAACGGGAACGCGAGCTGGACGTCGACTAGCCGCATGACGACTTCGTCCGTCCAGCCGCGTGCGTATCCTGCGATCAAACCGATGATGATCCCGAGTACGCCGGCGCCGAGCACTGCGGCGAGCGCGACAATGAGCGACACGCGCGTGCCGTAGACGATGCCGCTGAACACATCCCGGCCCAGCACGTCGGTCCCAAGAAGGTGGGGCGGTCCTCCGAACTCCGAACTCAGGGAGGGGCTCAGTAGATTGGAAAGGATATCAGCCTCAGTAGGATTGAACGGAACAATCCACGGGGATAGCAGCGCGAGCACGATCAACACCGCCAAAAAGGCGATGCTCAATATCTCGCTGAACAGCATGCGTGTTCCGTAAAGGCGTGGCAGGCGAACCCTGAAGCCCTGCTTCTGAGGATATGTGTTGATCTGCGTCGCATCATGCATAGCGGATCCTCGGATTGATGATCGCGTAGGTGATGTCGGCGATGAGACTGGTGAGGACGACGACGAGCGCTACGACGAAGGCTCCAGCCTGCATGATGGGAAAGTCGCGGTGGGAAATCGCGTCGATCATGAGCCGGCCCATTCCCGGCCACGCAAAGATGGTCTCGGTGACGACCGCGCCGCCCATCAATGTCCCGAAGTCAACGGCAATCACGGTCACCAAGGAGATCGCGATGTTGCGAAGGCAATGGCGCACCAAGATCAGCCACGGCGCGATGCCCTTGCTTCGCGCTGTCCTGATGTAGTCCTGGGAGAGAACATCGAGCAGCTCGGCCCGCACCAAGCGTGTCAGGCGCGCCAGTGGGAAGAGGCCCAAGGCAATCGCTGGCAGCACGAGGTGGCTCCCAGTCCCATATCCGGCTGGGGGCAGCAGATGGAAATGCACCGAGACCACCAGGACGAGCATGAGGGCGAGCCAGAAATTCGGCACCGACTGCCCGAAGAGCGTGAGACTCATCAACGTGCGATCGAGCATGCTGTCCCGTTTGATGGCGGCTAACGAGCCGAGCACCAATGCCAGCAGCAAGGCCCCCAGAAGTGCCGCCGACGTCAAAAGGAGCGTTGCCGGAAGGCTTTCAAGGACCAAGCCGAGAGCAGGCTGTCCCTGCCAGATGGAGAGGCCGAAATCACCGGTGAGGGCAGAGCCGAGAAATCTTATGAATTGCTCCGGTATGGGAGCATCCAAGTTCCAGATGGCGCGCAGTTCTTCGATATCGGCCACCGTCATTCCCGGCTGGATCATCAGGGCGATCGGATCCCCTATGAGTCGTGACAGGACGAAAATCACCGTCACGACTCCGAAGATGACCACGCCGGCACTCAACGTACGGCGGAGTATGAAACAGCTCATTTTTCGGCCGGTCCCATATCCTGAATAATGATCTGGTCGTCGGCCCGTGCCTTCCAGGCGATCTTGTTGCTGACGGCCCAGACAGAAAGCGGCTCATACAGGAACAGCCATGGCACATCTGCGCGGACCTTGGCCGAAAGCTTCTGAAGCGCTTCCTGGCGTGGTCCCTGGTCGAATGACTTTTGCGCCTGATCCCAATAAGCATCGACTTGGGCGTCGTGGTAATATTGCCAGTTCCAGTTGCCCTTGCTGTTGGTCAGGGATCGGATTGTGGTCTCGGAACCGGGCCCGCCCTGGTAGAAGTAGATGAACAGGTCGCCGACATCCTTGCCCTTGTTGTCGAAATCATAAAGCTTCGCCGAGAACTGAGATGCCTCGTCGATCCGGATCGATACATTAAAGCCCACCTGTTTGAGGTTGGCAGCAATGATCTGGGTGAGTTCGTTCGCCTGAGCGACCGGACCCTGCGGAGCATGAAGAGTGATCGACATGTCCTTCACGCCCGCTTCCTGCAGCAGGCTCTTAGCCTTCGCGGGATCGTAGGGCATCGGCCCGATGGCTGGGTCGTAGCAGTACATGGATGTCGCGCAGAGCTGCCCCATCGGCTTGCCATATCCGCGCAGCAACCTATCGACGATGGCCTGCCGGTTGACCGCCAGGTTCACGGCTTCCCGAACCCGCCGATCTTGGAAAATCGGACGGTTCATCATCATCCCACCCCAGATGGGACGGTTGCCACCCTCGCTGGCGGAGATCCGCGCCGTCGCCGAACTTTCGAAACGCGGCGCCTCGAGCGGAGCAATGGCAGTGCCAAGCGTTGCTTCCCCGTTCAGGACTGCGGCAGCCCGCGCAGAAGCATCCGGAACCACCCAGAAGACCACACCATCCGCTTTCGGCGCACCGCCCCAGTATTCAGGATTGGACTCGAGAACGATGCGGTCGCCGCGACGCCAGCTCACAAACTTGTATGGACCGGTTCCGACAGGCTTCAGACCGAATTCTTGAGCGCCGACCTGTTTGTAATAGGCAGGCGGCAATGCCGACATGCGGTCTGCAATTGTGTCGATGAAATAGGCGACAGGTCCGTCTGTGACGATGTCCAATGTGTGGTCATCGACGACCTTCGCTTCCGTGATCAGGGCGAGAGAGCCACGAGCCTGGGAATCAGCCTTCTTGCCTTCATCGATCCAGAGCTTTACCGCCTCAGCCTTGAACGGCTCGCCGTTCTGGAATTTTATGCCCTCGCGTAGCTTGAAGCGCCAAGTGTTATCGGCAATCCTTTCCCAGCTTGTGGCAAGTGCGGGCTTGATTTCGTTGTTCTCGTCGAGAGTGATGAGCGGGTCATAGATGTTGCGATAGACCCAGCGGTGCCATCCTGTGACGTTCTTGGAACTGTTAAGCGTCAGAAGATCGAGCTGTGTTGCGATCGTAATCGTACCAAGCTCCGCGGCGAGGGCCGACGTGCCGACCGATCCCATCATGAGCGATGCCACGAGGGGAGCGGATTTCAGCAGAGAGTATGCATGGTGAGCTTTCATATATCCCTCTCTTGTTGTGCTTATCAGCACGATTGTTGATCTATGAGAGCCGTTCACAGATATGGATGTCAAGCTGTATATACATATATATAGGTAAATATGTTGTTGCGTTTGGGGAAGGCTTGGCGCACATGCAACCGAAAGAGGAGCGAGCCAGAGGGGGCGGCTATTGGCTCGGCGGAATAAGGATCTGATTTTCAATATGAATTCCGAACCACAACAAACATCCCCGCTGCCAATCTATTGGCGGATCTACTCGATTCTGAGGGAAGAGATCATTGATGGACACTATAACGTGTCCGTAGCGCTCCCGAGTGAGGATGCCATAGCAGAGCGCTTTTCAACCTCGCGTTTGACTGTCCGCAAGGCAATGGACCTCTTAAAGTCCGAAGGCTATCTCGCCACCCGTCGTGGCGTCGGAACCTTCGTCGCTGCAACGCTTCCGCCGGGGAGCGAGCCCCATAGCTTCACGTCAAATCTTACCGATATGTGGAAGCAAACGGAGACAAAGCTCCTTGAGTTTGGAATGATAGCCGCACCAGCCGACGCCGCAGCAGCATTGGAAGTTGAACAAGGCGATTTGGTCCATAAGGCTATTCGGCTTCGGAGCTATAAGGGCCGCCCCATTGGATTGCTCACGACGTTCATCCAAGAACGTCTCGCAAAGAATTATACCCCCGATGACTTCATGGGAGCTCCGTTGTTCAAGTTGTTTCTGCGGGATGGCTCTCCATCGGTAACGGCTCGCCAGCGCATCAGCGCGCGTTCAGCGGATCCATTCTCTGCTGAACATCTGGAAGTCGAAATCGGCTCGCCCATTCTTTGCGTGCGGCGCATTTCCTACGATATTGACGGAAAACCAATAAGTTTCCTGCGCAGCCATTTCCGCCATGACCGATATGAAATCGAGTGGGACCTGGAGGTCGATACCGTATCCCAGAAAGCGATATGGCGGGGTGCAGGCTCTGACCAGAAGGATATGCCAAACACAGCGCTGTTCGATCTAGACCCGAATTAACTTCCTGGAGGCCGATCTGGCCCATGTGGGTGATCTAAAGCAATTTCGGTGATCATATCAGGAGAGTCCGACCAGTTCTGCCTGCTTCAACGTTAGACGGCAGTTCGCACGAATCCACCGTAGTTGATGTGGTTACACCGAGCTACAGCTTAGGAATCGAGGATTCGTCCCGTTGTTGCAATTTACGCAGATTACCAGTTTTTCAGCCATTCGAACGGCAGAAAGATGCGCAGCATAAAGCGAGCGAGATTGCAGCAGCAGTGGTGACGGGCACTTACGCCCCCACACCTGCGGTGGAAAACAATACGGCTGAAACGTTCTCTGCTTTCGGCTGATTAAAAAACCCGGATGGAACAACCTTTCCGCGATACTCATGGTTCGCGATCCTCTGAGGTTTAACGACCAAGCGGTCCTCTTCGAGCTCGTAAAGCCTGCAGTGATGGAGTTCTGGAGCCTGCAAGGCGGGTCCTGGACACAGAAAAGGTTGAGCAAAGAGGGGGATATCGTCAGCAAGCATGCTGAGGTGGCGCGCCAGAATGGCAAACATGGCGGGCGTCGCATTTTAAGCCGATTGCCTACGGCGCGTAAGGAGCACTTAGGTTTTCTGGACGTCCGTTTAGGGCGCAGCAGCAGACGGAACCCTTACGTCCGGGGAGTGCCAGGAAGAGACATTCGCGATTTATTACTACGCCTCGTGCTGAAGCTCTCTAATTTATGACCGATCCTATGCTGTTTGAACCGCTTAACATCGCTTCCACAGGACCCTCTGGACTCTTCACGTCTGAGTTCGCTTCAATCAATGCCTGAACACAGTGACGGACTCCGGCTGCAGCGACGCGAAGACTTTACCACCAGGACTCATCCAGCCGGCCTCACGCCCCTTGCACTCGGCCATCAGGGTCAGGCCGCTCGGCAGGCGTATGATCGCGTGCGCGGTCGCGCCCTGATAGGAGATCACGTCGACGACGCCCTGGAGGGATTGTAGTGCCGGATCAGCCGTCAGCACCACATTCTCCGGGCGAATCATCACCTCGACATGCCGGGCATCCCGCCCGACCTTTGACTCCGGCACAACCAGCGCACCCGCGGAGGACAAGTCGATCCTGACGCCCGAAGCCGATCGGTCGACAACCGAGCCCGTCAGGAAATTCGCCTTGCCGATGAATTCCGCCACGAAGCGGGTCGCCGGCGTTTCGTAGATTTCCGACGCAGACCCCAGTTGCTCGATGACGCCGCCGTTCATGACGGCAATCTTGTCGGCAATCGCCATGGCCTCGTTCTGATCATGGGTCACGAAGATGGACGTCAGACCGAGCTCCCGCTGAATCCTGCGCAGCTCGATGCCGGTGCTCTCACGCAGCTTCGCATCCAGGTTCGAGAAGGGCTCGTCAAGCAACAGGATTGCCGGATTGATGACGAGCGCACGCGCAACGGCAACGCGCTGCTGCTGTCCGCCGGAAAGCTGCTTCGGATAGCGCTGTTCGAGGCCCTTCAGCTTGAGCTTCTCGACCATGGCGGCGATGCGCGCCTTCTGCTCTTCGCGGGGAATGCCCCTCCGGTTGAGCCCGAAAGCGATGTTCTCCGTCACGGTCATGTGCGGAAACAGGGCGTAATTCTGGAAAACGAGGCCTGAGTCGCGCTTGTGCGGCGGCAGCCTCGTCACGTCCTGGCCGCGGACTAGGATGGCGCCGGACGTGGGCCCGATGAAGCCTGCCACCATGCGCAGAGTCGTGGTCTTGCCGCAGCCCGACGGGCCCAGGAGCGCGATCATCTCACCCTTTTCGAGGGAGAACGAAAGGTCGTTCACGACCTTCGTGGCGCCGAAGGATTTTGCGAGATTGCGAAGTTCGATTTCCATCTTATGCCTCAATCCTGTCGGGCCACGCCGAGTATCTGATACAGCACCATGAACACGCAGGTCAGAATCACCAGGAGGCCGGAGACAGCCGCGACGGTCGGCTCGAATCCCAACTGCACGGCGGAATAGATTATCACCGGAAGCGTCGGTTCTCCGGGGCTGGCTAGGAAGAGCGCGAGCACGACCTCGTCGAAGGAGGTGATGAACGCCATCACGCAGCCCGCAATGATCCCGGTCTTGATGACAGGCAGCAGGATCAGGAAGAACGATTGAATGGGCGACGCGCCGAGGTTCTGCGCGGCTTCCTCAAGGGTCCGGTCGAACCGTCGCAGCACAGGCAGCGTGACCCGAATGACATACGGCGTGCAGACGATGATGTGCGCAAGAACGAGACGTCCCGTGCCGGTCAGCAGGCCGGTCCTTGTGAAGAACAGCGAGAGGCTGACGGCCAGAACCAGTGTAGGAAGGATCAGCGGGGAGAGAAACAGCGCTTCGATCAGCGAGCGTCCAGGAAAGTCGTAGCGGCTCAGCCCGTAGGCTGCCAGGACGCCGATGATCGTCGACAGCAGGGCAACGGCACCGCCGATCTGCAGGCTCGTCAGGAAGCCGCTCAGATAACGAGTGTCGTCCAGTGCGGCCGCATACCACCGCAGCGTGAAGCCTTTTGGTGGAAATGCGAGATAGCCGGTATCGCCCAGCGGCGCGACCACCACTACGAGGATGGGCAGGATCAGATAGGCGAAGGCAATGATGCAGATCGCCGTAAGCAGAAGACCGAAGGGGGAACGCGGATCGATGGTCATGCCACAGACTCACTCTTTGCCCGCCGGTCCAGGGCGGCCCCATAAAGAAGCGACAATGCGAGGACAAAGACCAGGAGGACGGTCGCGAGCGTAGAAGCGAAGGGCCAATCCAGCATCTCGATCGTCTGCTCGTAGATCGCCGTCGCCATGACGTTCGCTCTTGCTCCGCCCACGAGCCCCGGCGTCGCGAAGGCGCTAATCGCGAGGGAGAACACGAGCAGGGATCCGGCGACGATTCCGCTGCGGGCCAGCCTCAAGGTCACGAGGCAGAGCGCCAGCGGGGGCGATGCACCAAGGCTCATCGCGGCGAACTCGAGATCGGGATCTATCGACTTGAAGACACCGTGCAAGGTGAGCACCATCAGCGGCAACAGCACCTGCGCCAGAGCGATGATGACGCCCGTCAGAGTGTACATGAGCTGGAGCGGGTGATCGACGAGGCCAAGTGCCTGCAGCGTGTTGCTGACGATGCCGTCCCTGAAGAAGAGAACCATCCAGCCGAAGGAGCGGACAACCGCGCTCACCAGCAAGGGAAACGTCGTCAGGATCAGCAGCAATGCGGCCATGCGCGACTGCATTCGGGCGAGAACATATGCGACCGGCACACCCAGAACCAAGGTGATCAGGGTCACGCAGACGCCGAGCAGAAGGGTGCGGCCCAACAGCTCCCAGTAATATTCATCGCCAAGAAACCGGACGTAGTGAACACCGGAAAGCTGGCCCTTGTCGAAGGCGCTGGTCGTAAGAAGGGACAGTTGCGGCCAGACAAATAGCACCAGATAGACGATCAGGCACGGCGCGAAGATCAACACGGGGACAACGGCTGGTGAAGGGCCGCTACGTCCCTTCTGCCGTGCCAGATCGCCTGTGGCCGTCATCGCGCGATCTCGCGGTTCCAGCGCTCGGTCCATTCAGGACGCTTCTCGTTGATGATCGCGCGGTCCAGCTTGGCAAGCTGTGCCACGTTCGGAACCTCCGAGGCGAGATCGTCCGGCAGCTTCGTGTTCGGGTTCGAGGCCGTCCATCGCATGTGGCGGGCGATCTCGATCTGGGCTTCCGGCCGCAGCATGTAGTCGATCGCGGCGTTTGCCACGTCCGCATTCTTCGCCCCCTTGGCAACCACTGCCGTGATGTTCACGGCCGGGCTGCCCTCCTCTGGGGTCGCGAAAGCAACGGGCAGGCCGCTGCTCTGCACCTTGAATGCGTTTCCGGTATCGTACGGCATGATCCAGATATCCCCCTGCCCGAACAGGGAAGGAAGATCGGACGCTGCCTTGAAGATCGTTTCGCCTTTGAGTTTGCGCATGGCCTCAAAGCCGGGCTCGATGTTGACTTCTCCGCCGCCGAAGGCACGTGCCAACATGACGAGGAAGTCCATGCCGTAACCGTTGGTGATGGCAGGAAAAGCAACGTGCCCCTTGTATTCAGGCTTGAGGAAATCCTTGTAGCTGCGCGGAGGCTCCTTGATCTTGTCCTTACGGTAGACGATGCCTTCGCCGATGACGGCCCACGTTACCCAATGGCCGTCGGGATCCTTCATCTCGGCAGGGATTGCGTTCAGCTGAGCAACGGAGGTCAGGGGCTGCGTCAGACCCTCCTTCTTGGCGGCGTCTTCCTGACCGCCGGAGAACTGGAACATATCGATCTGCGGATTACCTGCCTCGGACTTGAGACGTGCGAGAGCGGCAGCCGACTGCATCGGGACCTGGGTGCTCTTGGCGCCTGTCGCCTTGTCAAAGGGATCGAACACAGCCTTATGAATGATATCCATGGTCGAACCGCCGAAGCCCGAAGATACCAAGCTTCGTCCGGAAAAGCTCTCCGCGGCCGACAGCCGCGAGGACAGCAGCGGCAAGGTACCAAGAGCCGCCAACCCAGTTAGAACCTGGCGGCGGGAGATATGATCGAAAGTCATGACTTTTCCCTTCTCGTTCGATATTCGTGCCGGAATTCAAAGGTTAGGCTGGCTCATAGCCCTTGGTCTCGACGAGTTCGAAGACCTGATCGCCATTGTAGATCGGCATATGCGGGCGACGGATCGAGCCGACCCACGCATTTTTGAGCGGGCAGCGGATTTCCTGCACGACGTCGCCGAACAGATCCACGAGATCGGCAAGATGCTGCCCTTCCCTGACATCGTCGCCGGGGCCGACATAGGGAATGAACAATCCTCCACGCGTGCATTTGACATGGACGGCATCTCCGCCGAGGCGAATCCGGTCCAACTTCGGCGGGTCGCCGGGCAAGATGTTTATCGCTTTGCACACTCCGAAGATCGCGCCCGTCAGCCGGTCGAGATCCTCGGCCGTGACGCGGGCGCCGCCTCCGCTCTCCACGATGAGGGAAGGCTTCCCGCGCTTCGTATAATTCGCGAAATGGGCACCGCTCAGGAAAGGCTCTAGCGAGTTCCAGACATTGGGCGTGCCCGTCGCCCTCGCGAGCCGCTCCGATTCCACGCCGGCGGCTGTGCCGTCATTGTGGAACAGCGTGTAGTGGCAGGTGATTGTGAGATCGCCCCCGGAATGCAGGTCGAGCATCGCGTCGGAGTGCTCAAGCGACAATTCGAGGAGCCGGTGAGCGAGTTGCTGGCTGTGATGCCCCGCCGGATCACCCGGGAACACGCGGTTCAGGTTGAACCCGTCCTGCGGGGTGAGCCTGTTGTAGCCACGAAAACCTAGCGGATTGGCGAGCATCAGGCATATGACGGTGCCGGCCATCTCCGTCAGGTCGACCGTCTTCAGGAAGCGCTGGATGCTCAGCGGACCGACGACCTCCGGACCATGAATGCAGCTCTGGAGCCACAATGTCGGCCCGTCCTTCTTCCCCGAGGCGATGACCACGGGCGAGGTGAGAGGGCCGTCGGGATATGATCCCAGCTCCACATGACCTCGTGTAATGCTTCCCGGTTCCCGATGTGCTGTTCCGACCACCATGATTGCCTCTTCTGAACTCCTGTAACGACCGGCTAGGTCCGGCCCGGCCTTTGTGGTACCAGATATATTAGTTTCACCTGAGTCAACACAGGTGATGTATATGGAACGACCAAAGTATGAGCTCGATTGACAACGGATTGCGCATTCTTGCCCTTTTGGCAGACAACCGGCCCTGCCTGAGGGTTGGGGAAGTGGCGCGCGATCTCGACCTGCCGAAGGCCTCAGTTTCAAGGCTGCTGAAGACGCTCGCCGATTCCGGCCTTTTGGAGCGTGACGACCATGAGGGAGGATATTACATCGGCCAGCGGGCGTTGGACCTGGGCCGGCTGTACTTGGCGCGACACACGCTGCTTGAGTTGATCGGCGATGCGCTCGACGATCTGGTGGCTGAATTCGGCTTTACCGGCCATGCCGGCATCGTCTCGGCGGGCGATCGCGTTCTTCTGATGGCGAAGCAAGGTTCGTACCCGCTTCAACACACCGGCGCGATTGCTGAACGAAAGCCAGCCTATGATTCGATCATCGGCAGAGCCATCCTTGCTCGCATGCCCGACGAGCAGGTCCTGCAACAACTGGGATACGTCGACGTGGAAGATACGAAATCAGGAATAACGGGGCACCAGGTGCTTAAGGAGATGCATACGATCCGCGAACGCAGGATCGCCTATTCGTCAAGTCTGGTGACGCCGGGCATCTCGTCTGTCGGTGGTGCAGTCGCGGATCCAGGTCGCAATGAGATAGTGGGTCTTTGTCTTTCCTACCCGACTGCCGCGGCAGATGATCGATTAAAAGATCGAATGACGGAAACAGTAAGCGGTAAAATCATGGAAATCGGACGGCGCCTTCGCGATCCTTTCTGGCTGTCATGACTGCGTGTGTCTAAGCGAGACATAGAGCCCACGTTCAACAGAGGCAAAATTCGGCTTTGGATCAAAGAGTAACGAACAGCAGGTGAAATAAAAGTCTGCCCCTCATGAGCAGACCATAGTATTTCTTCCGGAATGTGCCAACAGGAGACCTTCCAAACCCTCACTCAGCTTACGGCGGTTGTACTCCCGTAGGAGTGAATGGCATTACCCTTTCGGCCAACCTCCATCTGAGAAGAAGCCGTTAAATTGGACTCATGCAATTCCATTGCCGGTCGGAAAAACTCATGTGAAAGCTACCTTCATTTAGCAACATGGCCAGGTCCCGCAGACCACAGGCGGTATGTCGATACAAGTGCTCCTTCGCTCGCACACCGTTCCAGGAATCCCCAGCACGTCCTTGCACCTCGCTCAGAATCAAGATTGAACCCGCTGGCGCAGATAGGATCTCTGAATGCTGACGGCGACGTTCCCAATGACATCCGCCATACAGAGAAGGTAAGCAGAGTCAGATGCGATCTGAACCAAAGTATGGCCAGGAGTTTGACCGGCTGTGGCAATGGTCGTGATGCTGGTAATCACCTCACCGCCCCGCTTCACCGTGCGAGCGCAGCCCTTAATCGCTGTGATCGTCTTTATGTTCGGTTGAGAAACCGGTTACCAGAAGACGTCAATCGTCAGCGAGCGCTACGGCTGCATCCAGAGGGTCCGCTCCATAGGTGCGTTACATCGCCGCAAACTGCCTCGGTGTCCCCATCAACCCTTTACGTTGAAGATCACCCGCTGGGATTCGCCGGTCGTGCCCGGGGTTCGCAACTCGAAGGTGCCGGGCCGGATCGGCACGAACGTGATGGTGGCCTCGCCCTCGGCATCGAACTCGATGCTGTCGAGCCCTAACGGGCGCACCTCGATCTTGTTGATGACGACCTCGTTGATCCACACGTTGCGGAAGAACTCCGGACCGACGAGTTGCAGTTCCTGGCTCCCGTCCGCCCGTATGGGAAGCCGATAGTACTTGCCGGCCTCGATCTCATACGGGGCTTCGGCGAGCGGCTTTCCAGCCGCCAGTTCGATCGGAGCAAGCCGCGTCACCCGTCCGAGGAGCCCGGCCTGGGCCCAGGTCGGAGATGGCGGCATCATTAGGAAAAGGGCGGCGGCCAGAACGCTCACTCGAAAGACGGTCATCATGGGCTCCTCGTGTCAGTTGGACGGCATCAGCGGCCCAGCGCCTTCTTGGCGTCGTCGACGGCGTCGACACACTCGTCGAACTCCGCCTCCTTCAACTCGCGCTCGGCGCTCCTCAGCGCCCGCTGTAGTGCCGTGAGTGTCGTCTGCGGCGGCTTCTTGTCGAGTTCCGCCTTGATCATGGCGATGCCGGCGGTGCAATCGGCCTGGTCATCGGCGACGGCCGGCATGACCGAGGAGGCGAACGTCGTCAGGACAAGGCACGACATTAACAAAGGACGCATGAGAGTACCCCGCTTGCGATTGAACGAAGCCTGATACGCTGTGCGGCGGACGATCACGCAGGTCGGTGTCCGCGACCCTCGCCGGCCCGGCACCCCGACCCTGGACGGGCGCTGTCCGCAATCACCTCTCTACCTTCGAATACAGCATAGCATGGATTTCCTACCCCTCAATCTGTCGCATGCTCTCACAGAGGAACGGTACGGCCGCGCGTAACATTCCTCATCCGCATCATCACCTTTCCCCTCAGGACTTGTTCAGCATGGCCTTGCGGCAACTGACCCGAGCGCTCGGAGCAGTCTTTCCTCCGACGCTGGGTTCGAGGACGATGTCCTGGTCCGATCCAACGAGGCTCCAGATCTCCGCGTTGGCCCCTGGGCAAAGTTCTGTGAGTGCTGCGATCATCCTCGAAGGCGCGTACCAGAGCTCGAAGGCAGTCTGGTAGGGTTGCGGCATGATCGTTGCGAGGAGCCTGCCGTCCCGCCAACGCACGCGGACCTCCCACTCGGACGGCGCATGCTCCTTCAGGTCCTGGGCCAGAGCCGCCACCGCCCTGTCCTCCGCCGCCCCGGCAGGAAGACCAATGCAGAGCCAGGCGAACAGTAGAACCAAGGTTTTTTGGGCCATGTCGGACTCCTGCGCAGGCGAAGTCGGTCCCCGTGACCGATGTGGCGAAGAGAGCAACCTTACCCGGCATCGCTCCCCAACTCGCCGACCTTCTCCGGTCCGGCGAGTTGCTTCTCGATCGGGTTCTTCGCCGATGGAGCCCCACGCATCGCCTTCACCACAAGCGGATCGAGCTTTCCGTCATCCTGGCTTGCGTAGGTGAGAAGCGCGTTACGCATCCCCGGCGTCCAGAAGGCCACGAGATGGTCATGGATGCCCTTGAGCGCCTGATCCTCCGGATACGACCGGAAGAAGCTGGCGATCTGGTTGGCCATGCGGACGAGCTTCTCGACACTCATGCAAAAACCTACTCCATCAGCAAAAGCGCAGACCGCTGGCGTCGGTGGCGGGCGCATCGCCGCACCGCGGTCGAACGCATTGTCTCTATTCAGCAGCGTCGGCCCTGGCATCGATACGCTTGAGTGCCAGATCCTCCTCATAGAACCGGGCTTGCCAATCGGATTGACGGTTCGTACGCCGGACCTGCACTGCAGTGACCTTGTATTCCGGGCAGTTCGTTGCCCAGTCGGAATAGTCGGTGGTGATCACGTTCGCGCCCGTCTTCGCGTGGTGGAACGTCGTGTAGACGATGCCGGGCTGCATGCGTTCACTGATCTGTGCGCGCAAGGCGATGTCGCCGGATCGACTCTCGAGAGAGACGAGATCGCCATCGACGATCCCTCGGCTCTCCGCGTCGAAGGGATGGATCTCGAGCACGTCCTCCTCGTGCCAGCGGCTGTTCTCCGTGCGCCTCGTCTGCGCCCCGACGTTGTACTGCGACAGGATGCGGCCCGTGGTCAGGATCAGTGGGAAACGCGGCCCCGTGCGTTCCTCGGTCGGGACGAAGTCCGTCATCATGAACCTGCCCTTGCCGCGGACGAAGCGATCCACATGCATCATCGGCGTTCCGGCAGGCGCGGCCTCGTTGCATGGCCACTGGACCGAGCCGAGCTGGTCGAGCTTGGCGTAGGACACCCCGGCGAAGGTCGGCGTCAGGCTTGCGATCTCATCCATGATCTCGCTCGGATGCGTGTAATGCATCGGATACCCGAGGGCGTTCGAAAGTGCGACAGTCACCTCCCAGTCCGCCAAACCGCCCAGCGGGGGCATCACCTTGCGCACGCGGTTGATGCGCCGCTCCGCGTTGGTGAAGGTACCGTCCTTTTCGAGGAACGATGAGCCGGGCAGGAAGACATGGGCATACTTGGCGGTCTCGTTCAGGAAGATGTCCTGAATGACCACGAATTCCATGCCCTTGAGGCCGGCGGTCACATGCTGCGTGTCGGGATCGGACTGGGCGATGTCCTCACCCTGGATGTAGAGAGCCTTAAAGGAGCCGGATACCGCCTCATCGAGCATGTTGGGAATGCGAAGGCCAGGCTCGTTCAGGAGGTGTACCCCCCAGAAAGTCTCGAACATCTGCCGCGTCGCATCGTCGGAGACGTGCCGGTAGCCGGAGAACTCATGCGGGAAGGAGCCCATGTCACAGGAGCCCTGGACGTTGTTCTGCCCGCGCAGCGGGTTCACGCCGCAGCCGGGCTTCCCGATGTTCCCGGTCGCCATCGCGATGTTCGCCATGCCCATCACCATGGTCGAGCCCTGGCTGTGCTCGGTGACGCCGAGCCCGTAGTAGATCGCCGCATTGCCGCCTGTTGCATAGAGACGGGCCGCGGCGCGCACATCCGATGCCCGCACGCCGGTCAGATCCTCGACGGACTCGGGAGCGTGGCGATCATCGGCTATGAAGCGGGCCCACGACTCGAAGGCGTCTAGCTCACACCGCTCGCGCACGTATTCCTCGTCGACCAGTCCCTCAGTCACGATCACATGCGCAATCGCGTTCATCATCGCCACGTTGGTCCCGGGCTTCAGGGGCAGGTGGTAGTCCGCCTCGATGTGAGGCGATCTCACGAGATCGATGCGGCGCGGATCGATGACGATGAGGCGGGCTCCCTCGCGCAGGCGCCGCTTCATGCGGGATGCGAAGACTGGATGCCCGTCGGTCGGATTGGCCCCGATCACGATGATGACGTCCGCATGGTCGACCGATGCGAAGTCATGCGTGCCGGCCGAGGTGCCGAGGGTCGTCTTCAAACCGTATCCGGTCGGCGAGTGACAGACGCGGGCGCAAGTATCGACATTGTTGTTGCCGAATGCGGCGCGGACGAGTTTCTGGACGAGGAATGTCTCCTCGTTCGTGCATCTGGAGGACGTGATGCCGCCGATGGAGTCGCGACCGTACTTGGACTGGATCCGTCTGAACTCGCTGGCAGCGTGCCCGATCGCTTCCTGCCAGGAGACCTCACGCCATGGGTCCGTGATCCTCTCGCGGATCATGGGCTTGGTGATGCGGTCCCTGTGCGTGGCATAGCCCCAGGCGAACCGTCCCTTGACGCAGGAATGCCCTTCGTTCGCCTTGCCGTCCTTGTAAGGCACCATGCGAACGACCTTGCTCCCTTTCATCTCGGCCTTGAACGAGCACCCGACGCCGCAATAGGCGCAGGTGGTGATGACCGAATGCTCCGGCGTGCCGAATTCGATCACGCTCTTCTCATTGAGCGTGGCCGTCGGGCAGGCCTGCACGCAAGCACCGCAGGAGACGCATTCCGAGCTGAAGAAATCCATTCCGCCCGGCGAGACGCGCGAGTCGAACCCCCTCCCCTGGATTGTGAGGGCGAAGGTGCCCTGAACCTCCTCGCAGGCTCTCACGCAGCGCGAGCAGACGATGCACTTGGAGTCCTCGAAGGTGAAATAGGGATTGGACTCGTCCTTCGGCGCCTTGAGGTGGTTCTCGCCGTCATAGCCGTATCGGACATCGCGCAGACCGACCTTGCCCGCCATGTCCTGCAACTCGCAATCGCCGTTGGCCGAGCAGGTGAGACAGTCGAGGGGGTGATCCGAGATATAGAGCTCCATCACGCCGCGCCGCAGCCTTGCGAGCCGATCGGTCTGCGTGTGCACGACCATGCCCTCTTCGGCGGGTGTCGTGCACGACGCGGGCGTTCCGCGCCGCCCCTCGATCTCGATGAGGCAGAGGCGGCAGGAGCCGAAAGGTTCAAGCGAGTCCGTGGCGCAGAGCTTGGGGATTTCGGTCCCCAGCATCATGGCCGCGGCCATGACGGAGGTGCCGTCCGGAACCGTGACAGGCTGGCCGTCGATAGTCAGCGTAACCGCCTTCTCCGTCCGACGGATCGGCGTGCCGTAATCGACGTCCTTGATCAGAGCCATAATCGCTCTCCGTCAATCGGCAGCCGCGGGAACACGCGGAGCCTTGTCGAAATCCTCGGGAAAATGTCTCAACGCGCTCATCACAGGCAAGGGCGTCAGTCCGCCCATGGCGCAGAGCGAAGCATCGGTCATCAGCGTGCAGAGGTCCTCAAGGACCTCGAAATTCTTCTCGGGCTCGACACCGGCGATGATCCGGTCCATGACCTCGACGCCACGCACCGCGCCGACGCGGCAGGGCGTGCACTTGCCGCAACTCTCTGCGGCGCAGAACTCGAAGGCGAAGCGGGCCTGCCCTGAGAGATCGACGGTATCGTCGAACACGACGATGCCGCCGTGACCGAGAAGGCCCTTCTCGGCAGCGAGCGTCTCGTAGTCCAGGGGAAGGTCGAGCATGGAGGCCGGGAAATAGGCTCCGAGAGGTCCGCCGACCTGCACCGCCTTGACCGGGCGCCCCGTCGCGGTTCCACCCCCGAAATCCTCGACGATCTCCCGCATGGTGGTCCCGAAGGCCAATTCGATGAGCCCTCCGCGCCTGACATTGCCCGCGAGCTGAATCGGCAGGGTGCCACGTGAACGTCCCATGCCAAAATCGGCATAGGCCTGCCCGCCATTGGCCAGGATCCACGGCACCGTCGCGAGGGACAGCGTGTTGTTGATCAGGGTCGGCTTGCCGAAGAGCCCCTTGACCGCTGGCAGTGGCGGCTTGGCCCGCACCATGCCGCGCTTGCCCTCGATGCTTTCCAGGAGGGACATCTCCTCGCCGCAGATGTAAGCCCCGGCACCGAGCCGCGTCTCCAGCGCGAAGGCACGACCGGATCCCATCACCGATGGTCCGAGGTAGCCGGCCTCCATGGCAAGCTCGATCGCTTCCGTCATGGTCCGGTAGGCGTGAGGGTATTCCGATCGAATGTAGATGAAGCCCTTGGCAGCGCCGAGGGCCAGACCCGCAACGGTCATGCCCTCGATCAGGCTGAAGGGATCCCCCTCCATGAGCATCCGGTCTCCGAAGGTACCGCTGTCACCCTCGTCCGCGTTGCAGACGATGTACTTGCGGTCGGCCTGCGCATGAAGGACCGTGCCCCACTTGATCCCGGTCGGGAAACCGGCCCCGCCGCGCCCGCGCAATCCGGAAAGCTTGATCTCGTCCACGATGGCTTGCGGTTCCAGGGTCAGCGCGTGTCGGAGTCCCGCGTAGCCGCCATGGGCCTCGTAATCCTCGACGGATAGCGGGTCGACGATCCCGCACCGGGCAAAGGTCAGCCGCTGCTGCCGGGCAAGGTAAGGCTGGTCCTCCAGGCGCCCCAGGCGCAAGGGATGACTCCCACCCGACAGAAAATCGTCATCGAACAGGCGGGCGAGGTCGGATGGGCCGATCGGCCCGTAGGCGATGCGTCCCTCGGGCGTCTCGACCTCGACCAGGGGCTCGAGCCAGAACAGGCCGCGGGACCCGGTCGGCACGATCTCCAGTGGCAAGCCTCTGGTGGTGGCCTCTGCACCGATCAGCCTGGCGATCCGCGCCGCGCCGAGGGACAGCGAGGCGGCATCATGCGGGATGAAGACCCTGGTCATGTTCCTCGCGCCTCCCGGACGATGCCATCGAGACGGTCCCGGTCGATCCGTCCGATGGGTTCGCCGTCATAGAGCGCGGATGGGGCGCACGCGCACAGCCCGAGGCAATAGACCCCTTCGACGGTCAAGGCGCCGTCAGGCGTGGTTTCGCCCCAGTCGATCGCAAGCTCATGCAGAAGGCTGCGTGCGATCCGCGGACCGTTCATGGATTGGCAGGCTTCGGCACGGCACAGCTTGAGAACGTGCCTGCCCGCGGGCCTCCGCCGGAAGTCATGGTAAAAGCTGACCGTTCCGTGGATCTCCGCCCGCGAGAGGTTCAGCTCCGAGGCCACCAGGGCTATGGCCTCGTCGGGAATATGCCCGAACTCGTCGAGGAGCGCGTGCAGGATCGGCAGCACCGGGCCTTCCAGAGAAGCATGTGCCGCGATGATCGCGCGCGCGCGACGTTGATCCCATTCGCCGAACCTCGGCATTTCCACACCTGGATACTATTAGTTGGCCCGAGACTGCTCGTCTTGGCAGCGGTATGCAACCGAGAATTTCGCGAGGATCGGACAGCCGGAAGCCAGGCCAGGCTCGCTTTCGGGCCTGACCTGAGCACATGCTCGAGGTGCGGCACGGCCTTGTCGGGGCCGCGCGCTTACCTTCACCCGTTCCTCGCCCTGCCTCAGGCGGCAGCCGCCTGCTTGGCCTTGGCGGTATGGGTCGCTATGAGATCCATCAGCTCGGGGGACAGGCAATCGTAGGGCTCGAGCCCAAGTTCCCTCAACCGGGCGCGGATCTGCGGCATCTGGGCCGGATCCACACCCGACTCGATGACCGATGAGACGAACGCGGCAAATCCAGGCGCCGACCATCCACTTGTCGGAGAAAGCTCGGTATGGATGAAGTCGAAGCCATACAGGGGATGGTTCTTGTTCTCGATGCGGCCATACATGTGAACGCCGCAGACCTTGCACGCATGACGCTGGATCGTCGCGGACGGATCGACGACCTGCAACTTATCCTCGTTGGCCGTGACAGTCACGTTGTCGCGCGGCGCAACGGCAATCATCGCGAATGTGGCACCGCTCGGCTTCCAGCACTTTGTGCAGCCGCACATGTGGTTGAACGCACTATTGCCCTTGATCTCCACGACGACCGGATCGCTGGTGCACTTGCATGTGAGCCTGCCACCGGCGAAGTTCGCATCACCGGGGGTTACGCCGTTGTCGACTGCCGGGTGGATCGAGAGAGTTGCATTCATTGGACGCTCCTTTCCCCGTGAAAGTCCGTTCGGTTACCTTGCGCGGCGTGGCATCTTAGATGTCATGCCAGGAGGGCCGAGCGGGAATGTTTCGTTAGATCACGCAACTAGGCACGCAACTAAGAACGAGGTTGCCTCAAGCATTTCGGAAGCGAGTCCGGAGCACGGTGAACGTCCGATCAGTAGACGATCACGGATCGGATCGACTTGCCCTCGTGCATGAGGTCGAAGGCGGTGTTGATCTCGTCGAGCGGCATCGTGTGGGTGATCAGGTCGTCGATGTTGATCTTGCCCTCCATGTACCAGTCGACGATCTTCGGCACGTCCGTGCGCCCGCGCGCGCCGCCAAACGCCGTGCCCTTCCACACCCGCCCCGTGACGAGCTGGAACGGGCGGGTGGCGATCTCCTTGCCCGCTTCCGCCACCCCGATGATGATGCTCTCGCCCCAGCCGCGGTGGCAGCATTCGAGCGCCTGACGCATCACGTTCACGTTGCCGGTGGCATCGAACGAGAAGTCGGCGCCGCCGCCGGTGAGATCGACGATCGCCTGCACCACCTTGTCGGGGCCGATCTCGCTCGGGTTGATGAAGTCGGTCATGCCGAACTTCTTCGCCATCTCGACCTTGGCCGGGTTGATGTCGACGCCGATGATCTTGTCGGCGCCGACCATGCGCGCGCCCTGGATCACGTTGAGCCCGATGCCGCCCAAGCCGAACACCACCACGTTGGCGCCCGGCCACACCTTGGCCGTGTAGATCACCGCGCCGATGCCGGTGGTGACGCCGCAGCCGATGTAGCAGATCTTGTCGAAGGGCGCGTCCTCGCGCACCTTGGCGAGTGCGATCTCCGGCAGCACGGTGAAGTTGGCGAAGGTCGAGCAGCCCATGTAGTGGAACACGGTCTCGCCGTCGCAGCGGAAGCGGCTCGTGCCGTCGGGCATGACGCCCTGGCCCTGGGTGGCGCGGATCGCGGTGCAGAGATTGGTGCGGCGCGACAGGCAGGATTTGCAGTTGCGGCATTCGGGCGTGTAGAGCGGGATCACGTGATCGCCGACCTTCAGCGTCGTGACGCCGGGGCCGACCTCGCGCACGATGCCCGCGCCCTCATGGCCGAGGATCGCCGGGAACTTGCCCTCGGAATCGAGACCGGACAGGGTATAGGCATCCGTGTGGCAGACGCCTGTTGCCATCACCTCCACGAGCACCTCGCCCGCCTTCGGGCCTTCGATGCGGATGGTCTCGATGGTGAGCGGCTTGCCAGCCTCCCAGGCGACGGCGGCGCGCATGTCCATGGCGTTTCCCCTTTCGTAGAGTTGCTCCAGGCATTCGAGTAGGGAATGCCTAAGTTTATAGCGTAAAGGGGAGCTTCAAACCACTGGGATGATGCCTCCCTCCGTTACGCCGGAATTACTAAAAAGAGGCATCGGATTCAGGGAAAACACTCCACTTCCGCTTCGGCCTGCGCGCGGCGGAGATCGGCGACAAGATCCCGCATGTAGGGATTGTTGCGAAACAGTTCGGAACTCTCCCCCGGGCGCTGGCCTACGCTGAGGGCGGTTTCCGCCTGGACATAGCGCTCATACGGGAAGATCGATGCGATGACGTCGATGGAACATGAGCAGCGTTCCAGCGCCAGCCGCGATCCCCCATTGGCCGCCATGCAGGCAAAGACGTAGTCGGCACGGGCGGTCGTCGGATAGTCGTTGACGCCCTCATCCTGGGCTCCCGCCGGACAAGTCGTCAGCAGCCCCAGAAGGAGGCTGCACCTCCAGCCAACATTCGCCCAGGACATGCGCAACTTCCCCTCGGGATCCGAGCGCAGCATATCAAACACTTCGGTGCGGGTGAATGCCGGGCAATCGTGGCGCTTTCCCGCTATGAGGGGAAGCCGTGAGCGGGGACCAGACCCTTCGGTTATGCTAGGATGGTCGCTCCACAACCGTGGAAGTTGAGCCGAACTGCGTCTGCGGAGCGGCAACCGTATTCTCCGCGATCTCTGCCGCCTCGCTGCAATGCTGCATCAAGGGAGGCGAGGATGATGTTGGATCGTCGTGACTTTCTTGTTGGTGCCGGAGGTGCCGCAACCGCGCTCCTTGTTGGCACGCCGGGTGGCGATGCCGAAGCCCGTGCCCTAACGTCAGGTGCACAGGTGCCGGGCTTCTATCGGTTTCCCCTCGGGCAGTTCCAGATCACGGTGGTGAGTGACGGAACGATATCGTTTCCTTGCGAGGCACTCTGGCCGGAAACGGCCAAGGCGGACCGCGACATGGTTCTCGCGGGAGACTTCCAGCCGACGGACAACGCGACCTTGCAGGTTAACGTCCTGGCGGTGAACACGGGCGATCGCCTCGTGCTGGTCGATGCCGGTTCCCGCGGCAAGTTCCAGCCAACGGCGAGCCGCCTGCTCGAGAACCTGGCCGCGGCCGAGATCAAGCCGGAGCAGGTGGACACGATCCTGATCACCCATTTCCATCCGGATCATATGTGGGGCGTGACCGATGATGGTGATGCGGAGCGCACATTCCCGAACGCGGAATACGTCGTCGGCGAGGCGGAGTGGAACTTCTGGATGCGGCCTCAGCATCCGCTGGCCAATGATGCCTTCTGGGAGCAGATCTACCACCAGAACATGAAAACGGTTGCGGCGATCAAGGACCGCATCCGCACGGTAAAACCTGGCGGCGAGGCGGCCACGGGCATCACGACCATCGCAACGCCCGGCCATACCCCTGGACACACCTCGGTTGAAATCGCCTCCGGCTCCGATCATCTCCTCTGCACAGCGGACGTCGTTGGGAACCGTGCAGTCGCGCTACAGCGCCCGGACTGGCGCGGCGGATTCGATCTTGATCTGGAGCAAGGTGCCAAGACGCGCCGGGCATTCCTGGAGCGGTGCGCGAGCGAAAAGGCGCTTATCTCGACCTACCACCTGCCGTATCCAGGTCTCGGCCATGTCACGAGAGCTGGTGGGGCTTTCGCGTGGATTCCTGTCGACTGGCAGTGGAACGACGTAGATCCAAAGTGACGAAGGCGGCCAAGCTTCCCGTCAGAAGCTTGGTGCCGGATCTTTCAGATGTGGTGCTCCTCCAGATCCAGAGGAATGCACTTCCAGCGAGCGACGCGCCAACCGGGATGCGTATTCGTCCACTCTGCCATCCTGGGCTGCGCTCCCGTCATGCAGCCGAGCTCGCTGGCAGCTTCAAATGCCAGACTGAAACGCTCCTCCTTGCAGGTATCGGGCGATGAAATCAGACAAACAAGGAAGATCAACGCCATAGAGAATTCCTATCCGAACGGCCAGCAAGCCGCCAAAGGTTGGTGCCAAGGCTATCAGAATCATTGAGATTGCGCCAGAAAGCGGCCTCTGAAGGCCTCGATCGCTCCCTTGTCCAAGCGTTCCCCATGGCTCAGCCCGACCTGGATATCCTTGACGGCATGAGCCGGAGAGCCGGACAGGACGATGATGCGGCTTGCCATCCGGATGGCGTCCCGGCTGTCATGCGTGACGAACAGTACGGTGACTGGCCTCTGCGCCAGCATCTCGATCAGGAGATCGCGAAGCTTGTCGGCCGTGGTCTCGTCCAACGATACGAAGGGCTCGTCCATCAGCAGGATATCGGGCTCGAGGGCAAACGCGCGCGCAAGAGCAACGCGCCGTTGCATGCCAAGGGAAAGACGTTCCGGATAGATATCCTGGGTGTCGGACATTCCCATGTCGGTGAGCAGGTTGACCGCTGTCCGCCTTGCGGCCTCCGTCGACGGCAAGGGGAGAAGGATGTTCTCGAGCACCGTCCGCCAGGGCAGCAGGCGTGGCGTCTGAAACACGTAACCCATGCGCGGGCGCGGCTCGCCACGAAATTCGATCCGGCCCGAGTAATCCGTGTCCAGTCCTGAGATCATGTTCAGCAACGTGGTCTTGCCGATACCGGACGGACCGAGCAGGCACACGAACGCTCCCGGATCGACCGTCAACTGAAACCCATCGAAAATCCGGCGCGTCGGGGCGCTCGCCAACGGCGCATATGTCTTGTCATCGATCTCGATCTCAAGACCTGTCATCGCCGCCATCGGTTCAGTCTCCGCTCACATGGCTGGAGGATGAGAAACTCGATCATCTGGATGACGGCGACGAAAGCGAGGGCGTAGGCGAGGATGGTGGAGACATCGAAGAGCTGGAATGCCGAGCCGATGACGAAGCCAACCCCGCTGCCGCGGCCAAGGAGCTCGACCACGAGCACGATCTTCCACACGAGTGCCAGACCCGAACGCACGGCACCCATGAAGTAGGGTGTCAGTTGGGGCAGGATCACATGGCGCAAGGTCCTCCATCGGCCAATCCTGTACACGGAAGCCATCTCGAGGAGATCTCGGTCCAGCGCCCTGCCCCCTTCGCGCAAGGTGACTGCCACGTTGGGGATCTTGTTGATGGCCACGGCGATGATTGCTGCCACCTCGGTCAAGCCCAGCCAGATGTAGCAGAGAATGATGATGACGAGAGCCGGAAGGTTCAGGAACAGGATCAGCCAGGGATCGAAGAAGCGGTTCAACAGCACGACGCGTCCGAGGGCGATGCCAATGGCCGAACCGATCGTCATTGCCAGCACGAAGCTCGCGAATACTCGCGCCAGCGTGATACCGATATTCGTGAAGAGGGATCCATCGAGCCCGGCCGCGACCAGCGTTGCGCCGACCCGGCCGGGGCCCGGCAGCAAACGCGGATCCGAGAAGGAGGCCGCGACTTGCCAGGCAGCGACCAAAACGACGATTGACAGCGCCGACCAGGCAAGATGCGTCGATCGCCTGGCCGATTGCTTCTTCATGCTAGCCCTTCGGCATCCAGAACAGGGTCGGATCGAAGCGCGTCCTGGGGCCGACCAATTCCGGCCCGCCGAGTTCGCTCAGAATTCCGAAGAGGCGCTCTGCTGCCTTAGTCTCGGCATCACCCCATGGCGTCGGGATGCCTGCCCTGAAGTACTCCTTCAACCGCACGAACTCCGCGTCGGTTTCGATGCTCATTGAAGGCCTGAGACGCTCCCACGCGGCATCCTCGGTCTTGAGGATCTGGTTGGCGCCGCTCACCGCACGGAAGAACGCCGCTATCTGATCCGGCTTGCTGCGCAAAAGCTCCTCACGCCAGACGAAGCCGACGAGTGGGGGCGAAGGGGTCACGCCGAGCTCGGTCAGGACGTCGTCCATGTCGATCAAGGGCTGATAGCCCGCGGCATCGAGGCGGGCCGCGAAATTCCAGAATGTCAGGACGCCGTCCAGTCGTCCGAGCCTCAATTGCTCGGACAGCAGCGGCGGGGCACCATAGACCGGCTCGGCGATATCCGCGAGATCGGCATGGAGCTTGTTGCGGGAGAAGGCCCGCAAAAGGAGCCAGCTCTTGTCGAGGGCGCTGCCTGCCACCCCAAGCCGCTTTCCCTTGAGATCCGCGAGAGACGAGAAGCCCTTGTCCCTTGGCACCATCAGCGCACCCAAGGCATTCGAGTACGGCCTGAAAAGGAGGCTGTCGCCTTCAGCCCTCTGGCGCATGGCCCAGAACCAGTCACTGACGATTAAGTCGACCGCGCCAGCTTGCAGGGCGACGGTCGTTGCCTGATTGGAGGCAAGCTCGAGCCTCTCGAGCCTCACTCTCTCCCTGACGTCGACCTTGTCTCCGGCAATGGTGTCGAGGAGCCAGTTGACGGTCCCGAACTTGAGTGACCCGACCTTGAGGGGTTCAGAGGTCTGTGTTGCCGCAGGCGATGCAAGGGGCATGGCGGCAAGGGCTGCAAGACCTCCAAGGAGCACACGCCGAAGTGGATCCATAGAAATCTCCTAGAGCCACGGGTTGGATGCCCCACGATGAGCGGCTTTCTGACGAGCTCTCGGTTTCCGGTCGGAAGATTACGACGAGCCGCACCGCACCTCAAGATCAACGCTCAAGCCGGAACCTGTCTTTACGGACCTGAACGCCTATTTGACGTCGACAGGCTGGGAATGTTGATATCCTCCCCGGCCGACGGACATCGTGTCGTGTCCCTCGTAGGACCAGGAACTGGGGTGATGACGCAGCCCGCACTCCGCATCGATGGCGTGAGCCACTCCTTCGGCGCACGGACGGCGCTCGATCACGTGAGCCTGACGGTGCCTGCCGGTTCCTTCACGGCCCTGCTGGGCTTGAACGGCGCAGGCAAGACAACGCTGTTCTCGCTGGTAACACGCCTCTATGACAGCTCGTCCGGCACGATCGAGGTCTTCGGCTTCGACGTCCGGCGGGATTCGCCTGAAGCCCTGTCACGGCTTGGCATCGTGTTCCAGGCACGTACCCTCGACCTCGATCTTTCCGTACGCCAGAGCCTTCTGTATCACGCCGCCCTGCACGGCATCGGCCGAAGCCGGGCAAGCGCGCGGGCTGCCCGTGTCCTGGAAAAGTTCGCCCTTTCCGATCGTATCGACGAGAAGGTCCGCAATCTCTCCGGTGGGCAGATGCGCCGGCTCGAGATCGCCCGCGCGCTGATCCACGATCCCGCCCTCCTCCTTCTCGACGAACCGACGGTCGGCCTCGACGTCGAGGCTCGCCAGGGCCTCATCCTGGAAGTGCGGCGGCTCGTGGCCGAGGAAGGCCGCGGGATCCTCTGGGCGACGCACCTGCTGGACGAGATCGAGATGTCCGATCGGCTCGTCGTGCTCCACAAGGGGCGTGTCCTCGCACAGGGACCCGTGCAGGAGGTGCTGGACCAGGCGGGCGGCACAGATCTGCAAACGGCCTTCCTGAAACTCGTCAATGCTCCCGGAAAGACCGCTGCCGGTCGGGAGGCCGCCGAATGAGCGGCCGTGGGAGGACAAGCCCTCTGTCACCGGGCGGCTATGCGACCTGCTTCGCCGGGATCGTGTGGCGGGAAGCCTTGCGGTTTTTCAGCCAGAGAGGCCGCTTCCTGTCTGCGCTGGTCAGGCCGCTCGTCTGGCTGTTCATCTTCGCGGCCGGGTTCAGGTCCGTCCTCGGAGTCTCGATCATCCCGCCTTACGAGACCTACGTGCTGTATGAGGTCTACGTGACGCCCGGTCTCGTCGCGATGATCCAACTCTTCAACGGGCTGCAATCATCGCTTTCGATGGTCTACGACCGCGAGGTCGGCGCCATGCGGATCCTGCTGGTCAGTCCGTATCCGCGCTGGTTTCTTCTCAGCGCGAAGCTCCTCGCTGGGGTCTTCACTTCCATCCTGCAAGTCTACGCGTTTCTGCTCGTGGCATACTTCTGGGAGGTCGAGGCTCCCGTCATGGGCTATCTCACGCTTCTCCCGGTCCTGGTGGTGACCGGCCTGATGTTCGGGGCGATGGGGCTGCTGCTGTCTTCGCTGTTCCGGCAGCTCGAGAACTTCGCCAGCGTCATGAACTTCGTGATCTTCCCCATGTTCTTCGCCTCCTCGGCGCTCTACCCGCTCTGGCGCATCCAGGAGGCAAGCCCCCTGCTCTACGAGATATGTCGGTTCAACCCGTTCACCTACGCGGTCGAGGCGATTCGGTTTGCGCTTTACGCAAGATTCGACGGAACCTCACTGGCGGTCGTCACCGGCGTTGCCGTTGCCTTTCTCATCCTGTCGCTGTTCGCGTATAATCCATCCAAGGGCCTCATCGCCCGGCGCGGCACGCCGGCCATGGCCGACTAGCGCATCGTGCGGACCCAGCGGGCCGCGCAAGCGAAAAGTGGATCCGGTTTTCCGCGAAGAACGATGCGCACTTCAAAGGGTGGAACATCGGATTGGGTCCCAAAAGTGGGTCCACTTTTGGGTCCGATGCTCCAGAGCATTTTTCGGCGAAGCGGATCCGGTTCGCGGTCAAAAATGCGGCAAAGCAAAGAGGGGAGCTGATTCCACGCAAGTAGAAACGGCTCTAGGTGTCGGAGGAGTCCATGCCATTACGCTGGAGCTGCGGAATTGGTCTCGTCATGGTCGGCCTGCTGTCCGCGGAGACGGTGGTGGCAGCGGAGGCGGACTGGCCCTGTGTCCAGCGCCGGGTCGTGGAGCTGAGTGTCGCCCAGATGTGGGCCGGGCCGCCGATCGACCCGGCAACGAGCCTTTGGCGTGACGATCAAGCCGTCGCATCCCTTGTACGATCACTCGCATCACGCCGCACGAGCCTCGAGGAGGCGAGCACCGCGATCGAACGCTTCAGCAATGCTTTGGGAACGGATAAGGATGCAAAGCTGGCCCTGCTCTTCGCGGGGGTCTTCGAGCTCATCAATACGGAGCGACGTCGCCTCATCAACGGTATCGAGCGATTTGCCCGCAAGCAGAAATCCCTTGCCGACCAGATCAGCGAGACAGGCCGCATCCTCGCGCAGAGCACTAATCCGACTCCGGAGAGGATCGCGCTGGAGCAGAAGCTGCAATGGGACACGCGCATCTACGATGACCGCAATCAGGCGCTGACATATGTCTGCGAGAGTCCGGTCCTGCTGGAGCAACGGGTCTACGCGTTTGGCCAGGAGATCTCACGCCATCTCAACTGAAAGCGTTTGAAACAGGTCTGTCCGTGCCGCACATCGGTTCGTCGAGGGCGCCGCAGGTGCTACGGCAACTTCATCGACACCAGGCCATCGACCATGAGTTCCGTCACCAGAAATCCTTGTGGTCCTTTACGATCTCCTCTTCGAGTTCAGGGTATGGGCCACGGACCGCTACATTACGCCGTCCGGCGGCGAACACTTGGCGACAGCTCAGATTGAGGGTCAGATTCCTCGGGTTGTCTCCGGTCATCTCGTCCAGCCGACTTTCACTGAGCCCGTACACCACGGTACCGATGCCAGCCCAGTAGCACGCCCCGGAGCACATGCAGCACGGCTCGACCGAGGTCACCAGCGTGCATTGCTCGAGAAAAGCCGGGTCGTATTGAAGCGCGGCCGCGCGGGCCACGTTTGACTCTGCATGGCCGACGCCGCGATCCCGCGCGAAGGTGTTGCCCGATGAAATGAGCACTTCGCCTTCCGGGCCGACCAAGAGCGCCCCGAAGGGATGATTGCCAGTGGCCCGGCTCTCTTTGGCGATCTCCATGGTGAGACGTAGATATTCGGTGTCGCTCTTCATGGCCGCCTCGTTGGGATGCTCATTCGGACCGCAAGCATGGAGGCTCTTCGCATGGATGCTTCAACCGCCTGCTAGGGCATCGGACGGAGAGGTGGATCCGGTTTTCCATCCGATGCCCTCATTCAAGAAGAAAGCATCGGATTGGGACCCAAAAGTGCAAATCCACTTTTGGGTCCGATGCTTTAGGGCTGCGTAATCGCTTTGTCCTGCTCATCGAGAAGCGGCACTCCATATTGCAGGAGGATGGACTGGATCTCCGGTCGGTGGGCATCGAGGAAATCGTTGAGGCGATGTTTCCATTCGGTCTCGCCATGCCGCAGGCCGAGCGTGATCCTGTAGGTCATCGGAACCGACTTCGTCTCATTCAGCAGAGGTGCGACTGCGAGCGGCATGCCGGACTTCTTCACGTAGTAGCCTGCGATCGGCCCCCATAGGATCCCCGCGTCGATCTCACCCGTCTTGATGTCCCTGAGCATCTCCTCGGCGGGAGACTCGTAGCGGCGGTCGACCATGAGGGCGTAGGGCTTCGCATGGGCCATCAGTCCGTTCGTCGCCATGACGGTGGCCGGAGGGGCCCCTGCAACGATGCCGACGCGCTTGTCCTTGAGGCGATCGTCGTTCAGAGAAGCGACGCCGTTCAAGCTTCCGTCCTTGGGATAGATCAATGACCATGCTGACTTGTAGTAGGGATTGGTGTTCTGGATGACCTCGCCCGCAGCGACGTATCCCATCACGAGATCGCAACGCTTGGCGCCGAGTGTGTTGCGCACGAACCCCGTCACCTGCGGAAACCATGTGTATTCGAGCGGCAGCTTCAGATCAGCGGCCAGCAGTTCGGCAATCTTGTTCTCGAACCCCTCGCCTGCCTCGTTCGAGAACGGCATGTTGGCTGGATCCGCGCAGACGCGCAAAGCCGTCCTCGACACGAGATCCGCCGGCTGCGCGGCAGCCGAGCTCGGCGGTATGAGGAAAGCGGCCAGCGAGATGCCGACCGCTGCGATCAGATCAACCGCCGCGTCCGAGACATGAATCTTCATTTTGCGTCGCCAACTTGGGTTTGTCTTCGCGCTTCGCCGGGCGTCCACGAGGAACAGCATCGTCCGCCCGCGCTTTCAGGTAGACGTAGAGATCATCGATGTAACACATGACATTCACGTTCTGGGCGAATGCCGGCATGACCTGGTTCTCCGCGACGTCGACCTTCTGGCGTCCGTTGACGACCACGTCCATGAACTGCTCGTAGGTGAGTGTCTTGAGCGAGTGCGCCAATGCCGGCGCATAGCTGCTTCCTTGCCCGTCCGGGCCATGGCACGTGTGGCAGTCGGCATGGTATCGCCGATAACCGCTGTAGGTGTACCAGTCCACGGTACCATCCGGCCCGACGTTATAGGTCGGCGTGCCGTCGGCGGTCATGTACTTCCCGTCCTCACCCTTCTTTGCCGTTTCCGCTGAGTACAGGGTGGCAGGTGAAAACACGACGACTGTCATTGCCGCCAAAGCCGCAACGCTGCCCCAACCGCGATTATTCGCCATCGCTTCTACTCTTTCGCTCCAGCCTTCGGATTGTTTAAGCCTGCCGCTGAGCGGACAACGCCTAGCATCGGCTCGCGATGCTAGGCGTCTCATCCTCAGCCGTGCTCCGGCTTCATTGCGTCGGCAGGGCGAACACGGTCAGTGTGCCGCCGAGCGTGGTGTAGTTGGAAAGCGCCGCATAGCCGCCGACCGCGCCGAGGCCGGCCGTTTCGATGGCCCTGTCGCCTTTCTCCTCGCGACCGGGATTGACGGCGGTCTGCCAGGCTCCGGCTCCCTGCTCACCCATCAGGCCAGCGGCGAGACCGATGCCGGCCCATCCGCCGACGCCGGACAGAACGGCAACGTACTGCCGTCCCCTGTGCTCGTAGGTCGTCACGTTGCCGATGATGCCGGACGGGGTCTTGAACTTGTAGAGTTCCTTGCCCGTCTGGGCGTCGACGGCCTTGAGGTAACCTTCGAGCGTTCCGTAGAAGACCACGTCGCCTGAAGTCGCCAGGGCACCCGACCAGACCGAGAACGGCTCCTTGTTCGACCAGGCGATCTTGCCCGTCCGGGCGTCCCACGCGATGAAGTTGCCCATGTTGGTCTCGCCCGGAGGCGGGAACATGGACAGGATCGCACCGACATAGGGCTGACCCGCCGTGTAGTTCACACGGAACGGCTCGTAATCCATGCAGACGTGATTGGTCGGAACGTAGAACAGGCCCGTCCGCGGCGAGAACGCTGCCGGCTGCTGGTCCTTCGTGCCGAGCGCGGCGGGGCAGACGTTCTTGGTGTTGACGTCCTCTCCCTGCTGCTCGGTGGAGAATTGCGACACCACCAACGGGCGTCCGTAGTTCGGACTGTTCTTGTCCATTTCGACCTTGGAGACCCAGTTGACGGCCGGATCGTACTTCTCCGCGACAAGAAGTTCGCCGTTGGTGCGGTCCAGGGTGTAGGCGAGCCCGTTCCGGTCGAAATGCACCAGGAGCTTGCGCGGACGTCCGCCGATCTCCTGATCGACCAGGATCATCTCGTTCACGCCGTCATAGTCCCACTCATCATGGGGCGTCATCTGGTAGAACCAGCGGGCCATGCCGGTGTCCGCGTCGCGGGCCATGATGGTCATCGACCACTTGTTGTCGCCGGGGCGCTGCTTCGGGTTCCAGGTGGAGGGATTGGCGGTCCCGTAGTACACGAGATTCGTCTCGGGATCGTAGGAGTACCATCCCCAGGTGGTCGAGCCGCCGACCTTCCACTGCTCGCCCTGCCAGCTCTTGAGGCTGGAATCCTTGCCGATCGGCTTGCCGAGATGGGTCGTCTTGTCCGGATCGACCAGCATCTCGTTGTCCGGTCCGGTCGAGTAGGCCCGCCAGACCTGCTTGCCCGTCTTCATGTCATAGGCGGTCACGTGACCGCGCACGCCGAATTCGCCACCCGAGATGCCGACGAGCACCTTGTCCTTCACTGGCATGACGGTCGCCGTGTTGGTCTCGCCCTTCTTCGGGTCGCCGTTCTTGACGGACCAGACCGGCGCACCGGTCTTCGCGTCCAGCGCGACGAGCGTCGTGTCCGCCTGGTGCAGGAAGATCTTTCCGTCCGCATAGGCGAGCCCGCGATAGACGGTATCGCAGCACATCACCGGGATGACGGTGGGATCCTGCTTCGGCTCGTACTTCCAGAGGATCTTGCCGTCATTGTTGAGGTCGAGGGCAAAAACGTTGTTGGGGAATGGGGTGTGAACATACATCACGTCCCCAATCACGAGCGGCCCGCCCTCATGTCCGCGGAGGACGCCCGTCGAGAACGTCCAAACGGGTTGAAGCCTGCTGGCATTGTCCTTCGTAATCTGATTGAGCTTGGAGAAGCGGGTGTTGGCGTAGTCACCCGTCTGGATGGCCCACTGCTTCGAGTCCTGGGTCATCTTCATCAGGTCTTCGTTGGCAGAAGCCGGCGCAAAGGCCGACGCCGTGCCAAGCAGCACGGTCGCAAGTACGACTCTCCGCATTTGTTTCCTCCCAATGCACGCATTATGCCAAGACGCGGCCGACAAATTGCCGACCGCTCACGCGGCGTACTCATGGGATCATTCGGCTTCGGTAGCGTTTGCTGCCTTATGCGGCGTCTCGCCAAGGGGAGAATTGAGCTCAGCTTGGCTGGCGTCGGACGGCGCAGCTAACGCCAGCCCGGCTTAACCGAAGATTAGCCTAATGTAGAATAATTCGCCCAGTTTAGCAATTTTTGCTGTCGACCGCTCACATTGCTTAATTGCAAGATAAGCGTGCAAGTTTCGCCCTAGGGAACTGTTCTCCGTCGAGCGCGATCACTTCATTCCGAAAAGTCTGTCAGCCTCTTGCACTGCACTCATGCAGTCGGCCTCCTTGCCCTCGCGATCGAACGTGCGGGCCCGGTCGAGGGTCGCCATCGCCTGACGCACGTTGTCCGATCCGGTAGCAGGCGCTGCCCCCTGCGCAACCTGCGCGCTCGTGGGCTGGCCCTGCGACTGGGCGCGGGCATCCGAAGGCGATGTTGCGAGGCCTTGGGTGAGGGTATTCATCGCGGGCGTCGCCGCGGTTCCCGGTGCCTCTCCGGCCTTTGGCACCTGGATGGCGCCAGTCGTGCTGACGTTACCGCCTGGCATCGTCTGGGAGGCACCGGGGCTGGTCGGACCGGAGCCGGCGTCACGACTGGCCAATTGCTTCGAAAAGCCGTCGATCCGAGCCGTGCAGGGTCCAGCTACCGCTGTACCGACAGTCGCTACCAGGGAAAACGCACTGACAAGCAGGAATGTGTTCATCCTCATGTGCGCTCCTCCTCTAAGGAATTGCACGCCATGACAATCGCCTCTTGCAAGGGCGGTTCCATCGGGACTCCAGGCTTGCTCCGTAAGAGACCGCCGCTCACTTCGGCCCTACCACGACTCCCCAGGGGTATCCCCCGACCTTCACGCTCTTCAGCACTTTCTCGGTCTCCACGTCGATGATCGAGACGTCGTTGGAGACGCCGTTCGTCGAGACCAGAAGCTTCTCGTCGGGCGTGAAGCCGAGCTGCCAGACGCGCTGGCCGACGAGCAGGTATTTCTTGACTTCCATGCTCTCGGTATCGATCACTGCCACGCGATTGGCAGGACCCAAGGCAACGAAGGCCCTCTTGCCGTCCTTGGTCAGCCGCACGCCGACCGGCTGGATTGCCTCCTTCGTGATGCCCGGGATCTGAAAGCCGATTTTCTTGATGATCTGGCGAGCGTCAGGATCGATCACGCTCACCGTTCCTCCCACCTCGGAGGAGACCCATAACCTCTTGCCGTCGGCAGAGAATTCAGCGATCCGCGGCCGCGCATCGACCAACACGTTGGCGACGATCCGATAGCTCGTCGTATCGATGAAGTGGGCCATGTTGGTGGTCTCGGAGGTGTTGACGAGGATCGTCCCGTCCGGGCTGATCCCCATCCCTTCCGGCTCGACCCCAACCGGAACCTCGGCCAGGAGTTTGTTCGTCTCCACGTCCACCACCGTGACCATGTTGTCATCCTCGTTGGCGATGTAGAGCGGGTTCCCCTTCGGGTGCAGGACGAAGAGCTCGGGGTCAGGCCCGGACCTGAGATTGCGTACCACCTTGCCAGTCGCGGTATCCACCACGTCCACGCGGTTGTCGTCGCTGGCGCAGACGTAGAGCCACTTGCCATCGAGGCTCAGGGTGATGCCTCGCGGGCGGCGGCCTACCTTCCAGGTGGCGACGACGGCGAGCTTGTCCGAGTCGATCACCGAGACGGTGTTGTCCTTCTCGTTCGAGACATAGATCGGATAGGCGCCTGCATCTGCGGCTGCGCCCAGCCAGGCCAGCCCTAGGACAGTGAGCATTGTCCTCCGGCCGGCGAAACTCCACGACATGGCGATCCTCCCCTTCTCATTGGAGTTTGCAGGCGGTTTCCGGCTGATCGAAGCCAAGAGTGTCGAGCGGGGTGCGCTGGTGCAGGAAGCCTTGCTCTGGGGCAACCGAGACGAGAAAGCGGGGCTGCACGAGGAGCAGCGGCTGGCGGAGCTGCTGGTCCCATGGCCGGAAGGTCAGCGAGACCCCCTTGTAGGCCGGGAGGCCAAACTCCGCTCCCCTGATGAACTGTCTCAGCGTGCCGGGATCGGCCGCCTTCGTCTGGGTGACGGCCTCCCCGATCGTCCGCACTGCCATCCAGACCTGGTAGTCGAGGGGACGCATCGCTCGATTGGCCGTTCGACGGAAGCGGGTCTGTGCCTGCGCCGCCCCCCAAACCTCGAATGTCGGGTGCCATGTGGTTGGAGTCAGACCCTGGGTGCCCACGACGAGTCGCGGATCCCAGGTTCGATAGGTGAGGTAGTCGCCGAAGTCGCCCGCCTCGTCGGCCACGACGACGATGTCGTAGTCGAGGTTCTGGGTGAAGGTAAGCGCCCCGGCCGTGGTCGGGCTGTCGGCCTTGGCGCGAGCCAGAGGGCCGAACTCCCAGGGCTTCTCTGCCGCGATCACGAGCCCGAACTTGCGGGCCGCTCGCTTCATGGCGTCGGCAAAGAGCTGATCACCCGGCTGCGGGCCGACAACCAGGAAGAGCCGACGCCAGCGCTTGAAGGCGAGGAACTGGGCCAGGGCTTCCGTCAGCATGGCGCGGCTCGGGACCATGTGGAAAATGTTGGAGCGGCAATCGGCGCCGCGGAGGCGGTCGTCGGTTGCGTTGACATTGAACAGCAGCACGTTCTCGCCCTTGAGCCCATCTGCGATGGCCAGAAGCTCGGCAGCCGGCAGATTGACCGCCAGGAACCTGACACCGCGTTCGACGAGGGATCGCGCGGCCGCAGCCGCATCCTGCCCGTCTTCGAGAGTCTCCTCCTCGAGGGCGTATCGTTGTCCCGTGAACTGCCCGGTCGTGTTGTTGTCGCGCACCGCCAGGCGTCCGCCCGCCAACCCCTCGTCCTCGGGTATCGGATCGAACTCGTATAGCGGGGGCGGTGGCTGCTGCCGGGTGATCAGCGCGATGCGGATATCGACTGGCTGCGGGGTCTGCGCCCATGCCGGGAGGGCGACTGCGGCTAAGGCCACGGCAGCGCCCAAGATCATCAGGCATGCTGCTTGATGAACCCACAGGTATTGCCTTGCGCGAAGCGGTACCATGGGATGGTGCCCTGTTCACACGAGGCCGAAGTGCATAGCCGTGAAAACGCAGTACCTGACGCACTACCGCTTCGGCTGGTGAGGAAAATTAGCGCATAAAGGCTACGCTGAACAAGGCTTTGAGACCTCACATTCCTATCAACAGGTCATTTCCGGAAGATGACGCTCAGGTTATTGGCCGGCATCGGAATGCGCTCAGCGAGGCTCAAGCCATTGGCTTGGCCAAGTTCGACGACCTCCTCGAGATCGCGCACACCCCATTCCGGATTGCGCCGTCTCAGATCCCTATCGAAGGCAGCATTGCTCGGTGCCGTGTGCGCGCCGGCCTCCCTGTAGGCCCCATAGAGATAAAGCACGCCGCCCGGCTGGAGCACCCGCCCTGCTCCGGCCATCAATCCCTGCGTCGACCGCCAGGGGCTGATGTGAACCATGTTGATCGCCACCATTGCGTCGGCCTGTCCAACGGGCCATTCGGGAGCGGCGGCATCGAGCCGGATGGGCGGCCGAAGGTTGGCCAGCCCTGAGATCGCCCGATGGGCAGCGATGCTCCTCAGGGCCAGTTCGTCCTGATCCGAAGGCTGCCAGGTCAACCCTGGGAATGCGGACGCAAAATACACGGCATGCTCGCCGGTGCCGCTGGCGATCTCCAGAACAATCCCTGTCGGCGGGAGGGCCCTGCGCAGCACAGCGAGGATCGGATCCCGGTTACGGGCCACAGAAGGTGAAGCCTGGGCATCTTGTGAGGAGAATGTCGTCATCGAGGATATACATATCGCAGCTCGGGGCCCGCGGTGCAATTTTCCATGCGCCCGATTCGACCGAGTTCGCCGCAGCGCCGCGGCAGCGCTGCCGGAGAAGAGGTCGAGGCGGCGCGCCGAGACCATGGACGTCTCTTGCCGGGAGGCAAAGATGATCGACACCCCGCTCAAGGACAATTTCGATGGCTTGGGAGCATCACGCTACAATGCCGGGGTAAGGCAGCACTGGGGTCTGATCCAGGAGGGAAAAATGGGCGAGTGGAAAACGGTCTATGCGGATGAGGTCGAGGGGCGCTGGGTCATACTCAAGGTCTACGAGACCGAGATTGACGAGGATGGAGACAAAGGTGTGGCCGTTCGAGCAACCGTGGCACCCGGCAGGACCGCGGAGCAAGACAATGAGCAAAAGCCGCCGACCGAAGCAGATGCGGAAGACAGCTCGATCACGCTTGATCCTGATCAGGTTGGGGATCTCGAAGAAGAGTTGGTTGAGATCGGCTTCAGCGCTGAGGCGGCGGCGCGTATCGTTGGCAAGGTCCCGGTTTGACCTCCTTGGCTGCGGCGGAAAGGAAAGCAGGCATCACTGCCCACCCTTGTCCCCGAGGCCAAGCAGCCAAGGCAGCGGATCTAAGCGCTTTCCATGACAGGAGAACGATGCACAATTGATCGAAATACAGCATTGAAACATCGAACAAAATCGCTTCATGTATCGTTATGCGTGGCAGCCACGCAAAAGCAATTTGCTCCGTGTGGCGGCGCACATCGGATGCCGCACAGTGAGCGTACACGAATAACCAGTATCATTGTCCGATGTGGGCGATTTTCCGGAGTGCTGCTCAAGCTGAGCGCGATATTCCCCATGTCCGCCGCGAGGCAGTCAATCCAACTCATCGGTACATAAGGAGTATGATCATGCGCACCTTCGCTATGCTCCTTTCCGCTTTTGCCATCACGTGCATCACGGGCTCCGCAAACGCCGCTGAACTCGCGCCGACTGAGGGCTTGAGTATCAAGCTCGCCAATGTGGCGGGCAATGCCTACTACACCGTTGAAAGGGATGGTTACCGGGTGGTGGCGACCCTGGCCTCCGGCGAGGACGCGACACCTGTTCGGTTCATCGCAACCCTTCTATCCGGTCAGAAAGTCGTTGTGTCGATACCGCGAGCTTTCGGACAAAACGCAATTGAGCTTGAGATCAAGCGCATTGAGGATCGTGTGTTCGTGAGCGGCGACAAGCAGCTTAGCAGCCTGGATCAGTGATCAGGTCTTCGGCGGCCGACTCGCCACGATGCATCGCCTCCCGACCCCAATTCACGATGTCACATGGGCGCAACCATGCACAGAGTGGGTGTACAGAGATGGCGCGCCGCATGCGCGCTCATCCCGATTGCTGGTTGGGTCCCGCTCCAGGCAGCTGCACAAGCGATGAAGGGCGAGGATGGGCGCTACTACGCTGAGAACGGCGAGCCGACCTATCGCGTAGCGCAGGGCGGACAGGTGGATTGGTATACGTTCGACGGCTATCGCCGCTATCACGCGGCGTGTCATATGTGCCATGGCCCGAGTGGCGAGGGCAGCACGATCGCCCCACCTCTGTTGGTCCCTCTGAAAGCAATGGACTACGCGACCTTCCAGGACATCGTCATTCACGGTCGGCAGACGGTAGGCCCAGCCCAGCAATGGGTTATGCGGGCGATGGGAGAGGATCAGAATGTCGTGTGCTATCTACCCGACATCTTTGTCTACCTGAAGGCCCGTTCCGACGGCGCTCTGGGGCCGCTCAGGCCCGACAATCATCAACCCAAACCGGGGCCGCGGCTTTGAACGCGGCTGTTTGCCGAGAAGCCGGTAGGCCATGGCGATGAACCGGACCTGCGCCAAATGCAGGCCGCAGTGAAGCCATAGCCGACTCGAACTCACCCATCGCGTTCACGACCCCAGTCAGCAGGCTGGCTTGGACATACTCATGCCGTCAATGCTCATGATGCTGCGTTTGGGCGTTCTGTGGTCCAAGGACAAGCCGGGCCGAAGTGATTGAAACAAGCCGAGCCGGATTGGCAAGGGTCGGAATGGGTCAAAGTGTAACGTAGAGCGTGACCAATTAAGGTCCGCTTAGACCACTGACGCTGAAATTGAGATCGTGACCACCATGAGCTGAACCACGCTCCCAAAATGGCTTGAGGGGGTTGTAAGATTACTGAAACGAACACCCCTCGCGTGAGTTCTCGATGAGCAACCGCCAAATTGCCGCTCGCAGCTCGAACGACAGTTGCAGGCTATCGGGTTCCTTATCCGTGTTCAGAGCTGACAGGAATACACTCAGAAGGCGGACAGACTTGTCCTACGGGCAAGAACTTCAGAAGGTCGACGTTGGAGTCGGCCGAGGCCAGATCGGTTCTCGACATAGCCCGCTAGGGTCCGGCTATGGGTGTTTTGCTAGGGGGCGGAAAACTTCACCTTGAGCGTGACCGTTCGCCCGCGCACGCCGGCTCAAGTTCAGTTAGAACCAACGCAAGTTGAACTTACAGTGATGTCATAAATGAAGACATTACTGTCAGCTCGTACGGTCTAAGGCTAGGCTGTGACTGCTACAATCATGCTGGTAGATTTGAGCTTTGAAAGTGCCAAATCTACTAAGCGGTCATGAAATAGGCGTAGCTTCCTCTCAGCAGATTGTGAGCCTTCCTGGCCAAGTCTGAAGACCATTCCGTACATCCTCTACGGTGGGCCTAACATGGCGATGACAAACAAGCCAGTCGACCGTGGCTAGCAACTCCATTGCCAATGGTGATTGGAAGCCATCGATTGCCTCAGTTGTTGCTTCCAAAGCCTGCCGATAACCTTTCGCCTCGGGGAAAGTGAGATATGCCGAAAACCTTTTCCTTCTTGCTATCTTCTAACCAGATAACGTCCAGAGGGCCAGCGTCCGCCAACCGCTTCTCGCAGTGTAGATAGCTGCCATCCAGCGCATTCAGAAGATGTGTTAGTCTCGGTGCATATGGACCAAACTTGTTTGCCTCGAAGCGGAGATCGAGAGGATTGTCGAGATTAGTTGTTGCGATGCTTCCCTCTAAGGAATACGCAAGTTTTTGGATTTCCAATAAGGTGCATTCGATGCCTAGAATCCAATAAGGGTGCACAAGTTCTGCCACTGACGCTCGTGCGGGGGTCGGCTTTTCTACACTAGAGCGCTTTGCGACGTTCTGGTACTTGGAAGTTGCCTCGTGTACGATGATCTCCACATCCGGGAGATCACCAAGATCAGATTCGATACGCGGACGCCCTTCGCTCCAGTCAAGTCCACCATTGCCGCTTCCAAGCGGAGGTAGAGCAACTGAGCGGATCTTATATTCAACGATAATGCGCTTTGCGCCTCTCTCAGGGGTATCCCTGGCCCGTTTCGACCGCCCCCTTGTGGTGAAAATTCGAGATAAGGCAACAAAGCAAAGGCAGACGGTTTGCCAATTACATGAGATCCTTTCTCTCCACGCTGTTCGCTTGGGGCGCTGAGCGCGGATACCTGAAGGGCAACCCTGCCGAGAAGATCAAAGGCATTCGCCGTCCTCGAGGTATGCCGGACGCAAACCGGCCATAGAGCGACAGTGAGCGCGAGGCCGTCCTGGCGTCCGTGCCGGCCCACATGAAGTCTGCCATTGCTCTGATGATGTTCACAGGGCTTGGACCAACGGATGCTCTCACCCTCCCCCGCTCTTTCTGGAGAGCCGGTCTTCTGGCCGGCCCCTGCCCCGCTCGTGGAGATTCTGAACGAAACACGCTTTCATTCAGCGATTATCCTTTGCGCCAACTCCGCGGGCGTGCCGTGGACGGACAGCGGCTTTCGGGCCTCTTGGCGCAAGGTGACGCTGCAGCTCGAAAGGGATGGCGAGATCGGCTCTGGCCCTCCTCTCGACGGCCTGCGGCATACGGTGGCCGTGATTCTCAGAGAGATGGGCCGCAGCGAACGCGACATCGCGGATGCCCTCGGCCAGAAGACGATCGAGATGGCCAGGCACTACGCCAAAGGGGCCGATCTGCGGCCGAAGATGCGCAGCATGGTCAAGGATTTCGAGTTCGAGCTGAACAAACGGCGGACAAAGATTGTCAAACCCACTGCCTGAAGGTGTCAAACCCTCTGCCTTAACAGCACAGATGGAGCAGAGAAGGTGAGCAACCATGAAAGCTTAGTTGGCGATCCCGGGAAGACTCGAACTTCCGACCTTCGGTTTAGGAATTGGTGATCTAGGGTTCACGAAGCCCAACGGAACATCACTACCCATAACAGCTATGTATCTGAAGGTTCTATGTTTTTCATGTTTTGATGTGGTACGTTGAGTACACAGGATAACGGACCATACCCCTTGGTTTTGATTACCCTGGGTTTACCCGAAGACAGGGGTACTTATGCCGAAGCCAGGGAATGTATTGCGAGTGTACCCGGTAGATGCCGGGGTAGAGACGGCTACAGGAACACAGCTGACTTTGGTGCAAGCTGCCGCATTGGACTTCGATGAACCTGTAGCCCGCCGGGCGCTGAAACCCCTTACAGCCGCAGCTGTGGCGCGGTATCAGCCGACGGCTAAGCGCCGCGAGATACCTGATGGCGGCTCACAGGGCCTCCGGCTGGTTATCCAGCCGAGCGGTGCAAAATCTTGGGCTATGCGCTTCCGCCGCCCCAATGGAAAAACAGCAAAGATTACACTTGGCCCTGTCGATCTATCCGGAACTGAAACTCCTACGGAGCCAGTCTTAGGTGGGCCGCTTACCTTGGCAGCAGCACGCCGTCTAGCAGCTGAGCTTCAGCGGCAGCGCGCCATCGGCCGGGATGTAGCCTCTGACTGCGTAACATTGAAGCGACAGCATCGTACGGCTGCACGGGTGCGTTCAGAGAATACATTTTCCAGCGCGGCCCAGCAGTTTGTGAAGGAACACGCGAGTGCCAAGACGCGCCGCTGGAAGGAGACGGCTCGGCTGCTTGGATTGAGCCCTCTGGATCTTGAAACCATACCGGGCGGATTGGCGGATCGTTGGCACGACAAGCCCATCACAGAGATCAGCACCGACGATGTCTATGCCTTGGTGGATGAAGCTCGGCGGCAAGGCATTCCAGGCATAGGCCGGCGCAACACAGGTCTGTCTGAAGCGCGAGCCCGTGCCATGTTCTCCTGCCTATCGAAAATGTTTGCCTGGTTAGTCGGCCACCGGCGGACCAAAACTAATCCGTGTATCGGCATTTCTCGTCCGGCAGCGCCTCCTGCCCGGGAACGTGTACTTAGTGATTCGGAGATCCGCTGGTTTTGGAGAGCGTGCGACACACTCGGCAGCCCATTCGGCCCGTTACTGAAGATCCTGTTGGTGACAGGCGCGCGGCTAAATGAAGTCGCACAGATGACCCGTCATGAGCTTTCGGAAGATGGCTCTACTTGGATGCTATCGGGAGCCAGGACCAAGAACAGGCGCTCGCATACCCTCGTATTGCCTCAACTCGCACAGGAGATCCTAGGGGAGGTCAAGGTCATCTCCAGCGAAGCAGCCATTCTCTTTTCCACCAATGGCCGCACACACGTGTCAGGCTTCAGCAAAATGAAGGCGCGGCTCGACCGTGAGATGCAAGCCTTGGCCGGCAAAGAGATTCCGCAGTGGCGCTTGCATGATCTGCGCCGAACGGCAGCAACTGGTATGGCCCGCGCTGGAGCTGATCTCCATGTGATTGAACGTGCATTGAATCATGTGTCGGGAAGCTTTGGCGGGATTGTCGCCGTTTATCAACGACACAAATTTGAGGTGGAGGTGAAGGACGCACTCGGGGCATGGTCACGCCTGCTTTGCAGCATCGTGAACACAGAGCAGGAGATTTGAATGCCAACAGACAAGCTACTTTCCCGCGCTGAATTGCTGCGGCGTGGCGAAAAATACGGCATAGATTCCAACGATCTTGCGAAAATTCTTGACAAGATGGATCGCGCAAGAGCGGCGCACGATAGATCGCAGGCGGCTCACGGGAAAGATGCAAGAAAATGGGCACGTGCCTTGGACAGCAGCATACACCGTCTGAGGAATATATATAATGCGCGCCCGTCAGCACTCAATGACGCACCGGCTCTATCGGAGCCTATAAAGCAGTTGGAGAAAGCACGGGTGCTTCTCTCACCACTTGTGGAGCTTGGCAAGCCAAAACCCAACGAACACATCAAACATCTAGCAGCACAGGCAGCAATGTCTTTTGCCTCTGAGCTTGAGAGCCGTCGGGGCTCGAAGCGCAAATCCAAGAAAACAGCTGGGCCAGACCTCGAGGTTTGGACTGAGATTGCTGCTATTATCTACGGAACCGGTCGGGCAGCCGATGTGAGCCGAGCCTGCCGAACGGTGCGGGATTCATACACGGATCAGATGCGATATCTCGAGCAGAATCCCGAAAGGCCTCATGCAATGGTTGTCTATAGCTTCGATTGAATTTGCAGCAGAGATAGGCACGTAAATATCTGAGGCACTGTGCATATGCATTCGAGCGGCACCATCTGTCAGTTGAAAAGGCGCTTCAACCATCGCCTGTGCTGCTGTCAGGTAGTGTTCACGTCTCCACGACATAAAGCTCCAAACCACCCAGCATAGATGGCTGAAATCTAGCACGATATCAGCGCCTTGCTGCCGCTCCGCGCCGATGCGAAACCAGGAGATAAATATTTCCGGTTCTGCATCGAGCACGCAGTTATAAAGGCTTTGCATCGTTTTAACGAGGAGCCTCAAGTAATGGATGGTGAATGGTTGACAGGTACCCAGGTTGCGCGTCGCTTCGGGATCTCATCGATGTCGCTTTGGCGATGGATGCATGATCCTAAGCTAGGCTTCCCTATCCCAACACGAATTCGCGAGCGCAATTATTGGCGCTTGTCCGAAATCATCGAATGGGAGCGGCACACCGCAGCTAAAGCGTCTCTTAGCAAAAGCTGAATCATTTTTCCGGCTCAATGCTGAACGGTTGATACCGTTCATATCTGGATCTGCAGCCCAGCCTCTATAAACAATCGAGATCGACATGAACGACCACCGCAGCAAGTGGGCGAACGGCACCGCTTTGCATCATTGCATCCCCGCGATGCATCTAGATTTCTTCAACTGTAGGATCAGCATCAAAATCATTGCGGAGAAGTCAGCACTGGTGAGAGCGAAGCAATGACTCAGGCACTCTCGGCCAGCGTTATCGCAACGGCGCTCGGAAAAGCTCGTCGCAAGAACAACTATTTCACCTGCTGCTGTCCGGCTCACAACGACAGACATCCGTCTTTCACAATCAGTGATACCGATGACGGTGGGATACGGTTCAAATGCTTCACAGGTTGCACGCGCGAACAGATCAAAGCTGCCCTTGAGGCACGGGGCCTGTGGCCAAACGCAAGAGATAGTGCGCGTCATGACACCTTCCGCCCACTTCAGGAGAACAGTGATAAACAATACATAGCCCTATCACCACTCCCGCCTGATACTCCCAACCCGTTCGTTGCAATGATGGACCAGGGGCTGATCGATTCCTGCTACTTCTATTTCGATCAAGACGGACGAGGTCTAGGCGCGGTTACGCGCAAGAATAAGCCAAGTGGGAAGCAGATCCTCCCCTATATTTATGTAGAGTACGAGAGTGGTGAACGCCAATGGATCCCCGGATCCTTTCCGAAGCCATGGCCTCTGTATGGTCTCCGTGAGCTGACCCATCGACCCAACGCTCCCGTTCTGATCGTTGAAGGCGAAAAGTCGGCGGATGCTGTACATAAGCATATTCTGAGTCATGTCCCGATCGCGTGGCCTGGAGGCTCCAGTGCAGTCGATCAGATCGACTGGAGCCCCTTACGTGGCCGTGACATCATCCTCTGGCCGGATGCAGATAGAGCCGGACGAGGAGCCATGGAAAAGGTAAGAGCGCAGGCTATCGCGGCAGGCGCACAGAGCGTCCGCTGTGTCCAGCTTCCACCTCACCTGCCGGAGGGCTGGGACCTCGCGGACGAAATACCTGATGGTCTCGATGTCCAACAACTACTTCGGGAGGCCGCCGATGTCGGAGGGCGGCTGAGGCGCCATATCCAGTCTGCTCGGGAGGTTTCGGTGCTCAACCTTCCGCCGAAAAGCTACCTGGTTGACAACTGGCTTCCACGGGGCGGCTTGGCAATGGTCTGGGCGGCGCGTGGCCTTGGAAAGACTTGGTTCTGCCTTGAGCTTGCCGTTTGCGTGGCGGAAGGCGACGACTTTCTTGCCTATGGGATTCCTAGCCCAGAGACGGTTCTGTACGTCGATGGCGAGATGCCACTGGTCGACATCAAGGAGAGACTTAACCAGCTCCGATCGGAACTGCCAGAGAACCTCCATATTCTATCGTCGGAGCGCCTCTTCGCGAATGACACACCTCTTAACATCAATGATGAGGCCGACCAGCAGCGCATTATCGACGCAGTCGAAGACATGACGCGGGAGGGCATTCGCCCATCACTGATTATCTTGGATAATCTGTCATCACTGGCTGCCGGACTGGACGAGAATGATAATTCGGCTCTGGATAGAATTCTGAAGTTCCTCCGTCAGCTCCGGCACGGAGGAGTCACGGTTCTGCTCGTGCATCATGCCAATAAGACAGGTGACCAGCGGGGAGCATCGCGTCGTGAAGATCTGTTGGATACGTCAATCAAGCTTGTGCTGCCTACGAAGGACCAAGCCGCACCACACGACGGCGGGCACTTCGTGATGGAATTTACGAAAACCCGGGGGCGCACACCAAAACCGAGCAAGCTTGAGATCAAACTCGTGCCCAAACCCGGAGGGCTTGTGGGACTCTCGTGGTGTCAGGATCGCGTGATCTCACCTCTTGATCACATCCTGCGTGTGATTGCGAAAGAACGCCCGAGAACACAGGCGGAGCTCGTGGCCAAGCTCGGGCGTGTAAAAAGCACAATAAGCAAAGACTGCACGAAGCTTGAAAAGCAGGGCCTTATCACGCGGCAGCCAATCGCATTGACCCCGAATGGCAGGAAGCGTGCACTCGACGTCTTTCCGGATTTATATAGCATCCTCGCTGAACAAGACGATGTTCCCTTCTAAGGTTCTCTAGAAAAGGCAAGTGTTTCCAGTTTCCCCGCCTAGCGGGGGAAACTGAAACCGCCCCTGAAACACGGGTTTCCAACCTCTCTGAAACATACTCTCATGCGCGGGAAAGTTTACAGGTAGCGGGTGTATTTCAGATAATCGGTTCGTATGTCGCGGGTGGCAGCTATTCAAGCGGGTCAATAACTTTTCGAAATTTTTATAATAAGCGGGTCGATGGCTGTATCTTGGCCTAAAGGGCAAGCCGTGAAACAAGGCCCCTTAAGGGGGGCGATCCTTCCTCAAGGGCAATCCTGGTGAAATGATTTTTTGTCGTACCCCTCTGACCAGAACAAGCTCCCGCTTCGAGGAGAATCCCTTCGACGGGCAATGACGCAATAATTTTGCGGGCTGGCTATCACGAAAGGCCTATCAATGTTTCGCTTCTAAATCTGTGCGTGAGCGGCCGCCGTTGTTGTCGGTTCTTGTACCCTGCTTAGCCTGAGTTAGCCTCCGGCTCACGTAGGCGCTGCCGCTTTAGAAGCTCATCGTTATTGCTAGTGGCAGCCCAAAAAGAGAGAGGCGCCATTAAGTTCGCCGCTTCGAAGACCAAGTTCTCGTCTTAACATGAAGCTGCGCTGCCGATGGTGGAGCTACTAATACCCAGTACGCTGCTCCCATTTTTAAATTGACTTATTTTCCTAATACTTAGGTCTTGGGATAGCAACAAGGAGCTGCGTGGGGGTAACAATGGGGTTTCAGAATAATATGGGTTTGCCCACATGGTATACTATAGCGTTTTGACAGCCCGCGAATGGGGAGTAAAAGATTTACCGGGTGACAACACCACAACCCATCTCCGAGGAACTCAACTTTAAGATGTAGGTTCGGGCAGTTACGAATATGCTGCTGAGCAGAATTATCTCGCCATGCTTCAAAGAGAATTCCACCTTTCAATTCTGACAGGATCTCAGCAAAATTCCCGGGCCAGCGAGCTCAATCGGGCCTTTGGAATTTGAGCCCTCTCCCAACAACAGCACGGCACATCGATGCTTATCTCCTGTACACAATCCAGGAGAAATGGCAGAAGGTTGTAACAATCGAGGCGTTAATGATTTTTGTGTCAGCATACATTCTTTCAATCGAAGGCAGTTGGGTGAGACCACAGCGAATGTCGCAGGAGCTTTCTACCTGTATGGGCTCTCGGGCTGAAGCGGTATTCTTAATATTAGTGCCTTCTATGTGAGGTCGGAACCCACAGATCAAACATCCCGAAAAGGGAGATGGCCATAAACAATGACTCCAGAAGCGTTTATCAGCAAATGGCAATTCTCTACCTTGAAAGAGAGCTCCGCAGCACAGTCCCACTTCAACGATCTGTGCCAACTGCTGAATGTTCCCAGTCCTACCGACGCTGACCCTAAGGGTGAGTGGTACTGTTTCGAACGTGGCGCCTCCAAAACCGCGGGCGGCGAAGGCTGGGCGGACGTTTGGATGCGCGGCCACTTCGGGTGGGAATACAAAGGCAAGAAAAAGGACCTCCGCACAGCGTATGCCCAGCTGCAGCAGTATTCAATTGCACTAGAAAATCCGCCACTATTAATAGTGTGTGACATGGAGAGCTTTGTCATACACACGAATTGGACAAATACTGTCTCTGAAATACATGTAATCCGAAACGAAGAGCTTGTTGATCCTGATAAAAGGCAAAAGCTTAAATGGGCATTTACGGATCCCGAGCGACTAAAGCCAAGCACTAGTGTTCAGTCTATCACTCGCGATGCTGCAGATACCTTTGCGTCACTGGCAGTTAGGCTGATTGAGCGCGGCCATGATTCTCAAGAGGTGGCTCACTTTGTAAACCGCCTTGTGTTCTGCATGTTCGCAGAAGATATCGATCTTCTCCCTCGGAGGCTTTTTAACCAGATTTTGGATCGGTCCGTTCAACGGCCAGATGTTGCTCAACAGATGTTCACGCAGCTTTTCTCGGCAATGAAGAGCGGTGGGTTGTTTGGCGTTGAGGAAATTGAGTGGTTCAATGGGGGATTGTTTGATGACTCAGCGGCGCTTCCACTCACAATACGCGATCTCCAGGACGTGCGTTCAGCTGCTGCCTTGGATTGGTCAGGAATTGATCCGTCAATCTTCGGCACTCTGTTTGAACGAGGCCTTGATCCCATAAAGAGGAGCAAGCTGGGCGCCCACTACACTGATCCTGAAAAGATTTGGATGATAGTAGAGCCAGTCGTCATTCAGCCTCTTTGGAGAGAGTGGATTCGTGTAAAGGAAACTATTTCGAAAAGCCGCACTTCCGAGAAGAAGAAGCGCGAACTTTACTATGGCTACCTTGAAAACCTACGAAACTTCAGGATTTTAGATCCAGCGTGCGGATCAGGCAACTTTCTTTATATCGCTCTTCTTGCACTTAAAGATCTTGAACACCGGGTCAACCTGGAAGCGGAGAGCCTGGGGTTGGGCCGACAGTTTCCAAGCGTCGGTCCGGAAGTCGTGCAGGGCATTGAGATCAATCCCTATGCAGCAGAGCTGGCGCGCATAACCGTTTGGATTGGAGAGATCCAGTGGATGCAGAAGAATGGTTTCGATCTAAATAGACGACCTATTCTGCGAGCGCTGAAGAACATCGAATGCCGTGACGCGCTCTTGAATGAGGATGGCATGCCGGCTGATTGGCCTTCGGCTGATGCGACAATCGGCAATCCACCGTTTCTTGGTGACAAGCGCATGCTTCAGGTGCTTGGTAATGAGTATGTCGAAAAGCTAAGGGCTGCGTACTCTTCCAGAATCCCTCCAAGCGCTGATTTTGTCGTATATTGGCTTGAAAAGGCACGAGAGCGCATCGGGCAAGGGAAGCAGATATCAGCTGGCTTCGTCACAACACAAGCTGTTCGGAGAGGCGCAAGCAATGTCGTTCTAAAACGCATTGCTGAGACTGGGCGGATTTTCGAGGCGTGGTCAGATGAGGCATGGATCGTCGACGGCGCAGATGTACGTGTATCCATAATCTGCTTCGATAAGGGTTCAGAAGGACCAGTACGCCTCAATGGAAAGCCTGTAGAAACGATCTTCCCCAATCTGTCTACCGGAAGCGCAGATCTAAGCGGAGTTTCGCGGCTCGAGTCTAATAAGGGAGTTGCGTTTCAAGGGACTAGCAAAGTTGGCCCATTCGACATTGACGGCGACACCGCGCGGGGATGGCTTAGGCTACCAGTGAACCCGAATGGTCGACCAAATTCGGATGTTGTACGTCCATGGCTAAATGGCTCAGATTTAGTTGGACGTCCAACAGATAGATGGATCATAGATTTCGGCGTATCGATGAGCGAGGAAGAGTGCGCTCTGTATGAGGCACCATTCGAATTCGTGCGGCTGCATGCCAAACCGTTTCGAAATGAATCTCGGCGGGAAGGATATAGAAGATACTGGTGGCGCCACGGTGAAGCACGCCCGGGAATGCGACGCGCATTGGCAGGTCTGGAGCGCTACATCGCAACGCCTCGTGTATCGAAGTATCGCATCTTCACGTGGGTCGATTCTGCCATTGTTCCTGACACGCGTCTGACAGTAATTGCCCGTGAGGATGATCTGACATTTGGGGTTCTACAGTCGCGAATCCATGAGGTCTGGTCTGTACATAAAGGTGGATGGCACGGGGTCGGTAACGATCCTCAGTACACTGCAACTGAGGGATTTGAGACATTCCCATTCCCGGAAGGACTTGAACCCAAAGTTCAAGTTCGAGATCTATACCGTGCCCCAGAATCTCACGCGATTTCAGAAGCAGCTTCTCGACTGTATCAGCTTCGGCAAAGTTGGCTATTTCCGCCCAATTTGGTGAAACGTGTTTCTGAGGTCGCACCAGAACTACCTGATCGGTTGATTCCTGTTGATGCAGCAGCTGAGCTGCAGTTGAAGAAACGGACTTTGACTAACCTTTATAATGTCAATCCAGCTTGGCTCGCCAATGCTCATCGTACACTCGATGAAGCAGTGTTTGCCGCATATGGTTGGCCCAGTGATCTTAGTGACGATGAAATACTGAACCGCCTTAATGTACTGAACAAGAAGGCAAGCAGCAGAACACAGGCGAGTGCTTCACCTGACGATATCTCACATGATGATGAGGAGCTAATCTTTGACTAGGCAGCGGACTCATAACTGCGGATCCAAATGCGAGCTGAGATTAGCTTGATGGCAGCCATGAAGTTCTCCGGGTTTTTGTCGTATCGCGCGGCGATGGCGCGGAACTGTTTGAGCGTGTTGAAGAAGCGTTCGACGAGATTTCTGTAGAGATACAGAAAGGCGCTGAAGACAAACGCGTCCTTACGGTTGCTCTTGGGCGGGATGTTAGCCCAGACGTCCTGCTCTTGAGCTTGATCACGAATGGCGTTGCCGTCGTAAGCCTTGTCGGCCAGCAGGGTCGCGCCCGGCTTCAGGTTGGCCAGCTGCCCCTCGGCTGCGGTGCCGTCATGGGCTTGGCCCTGTGGGAGAGCAATGCGGATCGGGCGGCCTTCGGCATTCCACCAAGGCATGGATCTTCTTCATCAGGCCGCCACGGGAGCGTCCCATGCCACTATCTCGATCCTCTTTTTACCCGTCGCACCATCCTGATGGACACGAACGCACGAGCTGTCGATCATGAAGAGATCGCCGTCGTAAGCGGCTGACACCGCGTCCAGGATCCGGTCCCACCCGCCGGCCTCCCGCCAGCGCACGAACCGATTGTGGCAGACCGTAGAGGACCCATACCGCTCGGGAATGTCGCGCCAGGGTAGCCGGTGCGGAAGCGCAAGAGGATACCGTTGAGCACCCGCCGGTCGTTCACCCGCGGTACGCAGCGCGGCTTGTTGGGCAGCAACGGCTTGATGAACTTCTGCACGAAGTCAGTCAGCTCATGACGGCGCATCACATCCTCTCATGACCGGGAGGAGAATCATCAAATGACTGAAAATGAAAGATCTTTTATGGGTTCAAACCCTAACAATGAGAAGCAATCGCAGCGGGAGCTATTGCTTAACCTGACAATTTAGCCCCTCTATGAGCAAGATCGTGGCGGACAGCATCAATTTCGAGAACAGCCGGACTGGTAGTGTTGTAGCTCTTCAATTGCGCTTGGATTTTTTCCAAGCGCAATAGCTGCCGCTTAAGGATTGTACGAGCGGCAGAGTCAACAACAGGACGCTTCTCAACGTCCGACCACCACTGTTGAAGACCTGCAACGCCAACTCGAACTAGGTCAGTAAGGATTACGTCTGCTTCGGCCAGTTGCACTATACCGTCGAAAACTCTCAGCTTATCCCCTGCCCTTGGATTGGCTCGCTCCAATGCCGCAATGTAACCACGAGAAAAATCGAACCGAGCACTGGTTAGTTCGGTGAAAAAGGTCTTCTCAAGTTTCACTCGTGCAATCTTTGCACTGATACGCTCAACCGCCTCGAGTGATAGTTCCGCCATTCTCCCGTGGTCGCCACGCTGCTGGGCAACCGAGACCAATTCCTGACAAGCTCGCAAGAAGCCGCGCAAAGAAAGGTCCTGAACAGGATCATTCGAGGCTAGGGATTTTGTGAGATCATAAAGTCCTCGCCAGTCCTGCAGCTCGGTCTTGACCTTAATCAGGTTAGGCAAAAGGTCAGGCCGAGTGGAGCCGAGGCGGTGCGCAGTCTCAAGCTCTCGATCTGCGTCTTTTAACTGTTGCGGCCGCTGCATGAAGGCATACCCGAGAACTGCGGCAACATCGCTATCCTGGGGGAACTTCTGTCGGAGATCCTGAGCTAGGATAATCGCCTGGTCTACACTGCCATTATCGACCGCAGTAAGCACGTTTCGAACACCAAATGCGATCGAACGACTGCTGGTCCGGCTCCGCTCCAATGCTCTAGCGCACGCCTTCTCGATGATGGCAGCATTACTGCCCAGGTGCACCTTCACTATCTCAGTGATCGAAACTAACTCATTTGGAGCATAAATGACTGTGTCGCCTGAATCACGGGTAGACGTTGTGATGAGATGATAAGCTTGCAATTCTGAGATGCGTTCCCGCGCAACCTTCGGCGTTACATCCAAAACGGATGCAAGATCGTTGATGCTGGTCTCACCAAGCAACAGCACCGCATACATCAGCCGGCTTGGACCACTTTGAAGTCGGTCTACTTCGCGTTTAAAGGCAAATTCCCGGACATCTTCGCCATCTTGGCCTTTCCACGTCGCGACTACATCGCTGAGGTTTTGCCCAAGCTTAACCATTCGAACTATGGCTGCAGCAAACAGTGGAGAGCCGGACGAAGCTTCGTAGAACTCGTCTAGGACGCGACCTCTAATCTGGTCAATTTCGAACGTCGTGCAAAGATTTCCAACGTATTTCTCAAACGCATCTCGTTCAAGACCGGAGATTTTCACGACAGCGGTGGGAGGAAGTCCTTGATCTATACGAGACGTCATGAGCAGTCGGCTTGAAGCGATATCTCTACCCACCGTCCTTTGGGCCATTGCACTTAAGGCCGCTACGGTTTCCTTTTGTTCTGCTGGATCTAAGCTGTCAATGTCATCAACGATTAGAAGACAAGTATACGTACTGAGAGCCTCAACCGCACGATCCGTTAGCTCTGCAAGCGTCAGTTCATCTTCATCCTGTTCAGTGGAGATGTCATACGACAGAACACGAAGGAACTCATGCAGTAAGCTTTCAAGATCCGTGAAATCGACCTTGGCCATGGGGACAAGTCGGCCTTGGAGGGTCGAGAACGTTTGCTGCTTAGCCGTTAGCCATATTACCCACTCGGCCTCTCCGGCGGCTGTGTCGACAACCTCTTCAGCGAAGCGATAGGCAAGGGTCGTTTTCCCAACACCACCAATTCCGGAGACGAGGCGGATAGGGCTTCGTTTATCTGTAAGCCAAGAGCGAAGAGATGCTAATGGTTGCTCACGGCCTACGAACTCAATCAGATCTGGATCACGCGCGGGCAGATGGGATCGCACCTCTCGGCGCTTGAGCACCGATGGGACATCTGGTGGGCTTCGATCAGAATGCAGAAATTGCCAGTCTTCGCTTGTCGCGGTCGCAGGACGACATTCATCCCGAAAGCGAACATACGTTTCCTCTCCGAAACTGCGATCCCCATTCGGTTTCGTCGGGCCTCTCTTGCGGAAACGAACCGGGGGAGCACCTGTGGGGCGCCGCGGTACAAGGAGCAAACCTACAGAGATTGCATCGGGGCTATCTGATAGAGGAACCAGCTGGAAAGCGCACTCGATACTTGTTTCAGTATAACTTTGAATCCGCTTGTTCAGATCGCCGCAGTCAAGAACTGCATTGCAGCCCTTGATTCGATCCTTCCCTTTGTCAGCGACGCCAAAAACGATGTAACCACCATAGCTGTTATGGAACGATACTACATCCTTAATGATATCGCCCAGTTCTGCCTTATGCCTATCGCGGTCGTCTCCGGTTGGCCTTTCAGGAAGAGCTGGAAGCTTCTCCTTATAATCCCATAGAGCCGTTTCAAAGTCGTATGGCTGCCCACTTCTGAATAGGGCGAGCATGACATCACGATTTAAAGCGCCAATATCGACAAGAGTCCGGACCTGGAGAAGCAACTGGTTGATACCGGCTTCCGGGTTGGATATTGCGCCGAGGGTCGGGCTAACTGCCGCACCTACCATTAAACTAGCCTCGATCCTTCCACCTGAATGCACCAGTCAAATGCTACAGGTTGGCGTTTAGTTATTTTTGAACAGACAGTACGCGACCTACTTCAGCTCCAGAGACCCGACAAGCCATCACTGCACCTTCCTCACATCTGTCGCTCTGGCGAGCTGCTCCTGCCAGTACAGCATTTGAGTCATTCCGAACCGTCGACATAAGCGGAATATTAGGTTGGTTTTGCTGGGAGCCAGATTACCCCGGCGTTTACCCCACAACGAGAACATATCTCCTAGGCGCTTCCATAGATGATCTTAATCCGTTGGAAAAACTGGCGATCCCGGGAAGACTCGAACTTCCGACCTTCGGTTTAGGAAACCGCTGCTCTGTCCTGCTGAGCTACGGGACCGCTTGAGGAGAGCGGGTGTAGCATGGTCGTTCAGGGCATTCCAGAGGGTGCGGCCATTCCATGGCAGGGCGGTGCGCCTTGTCTCGTCGATCCATCACGATCCAAACTTCTGCCTGATGGGAGCCGCCGCATCGCCGGTCGCGGGTGCGGCGGCTGACGCGGCAGCGTTATCGGGTCATCGGCTCCGGCATGTGAACCGGCAGCATGAGATGCTCGTAGGGTGTATCGGGCCACATGACATAGGGTTGTGCGGTGTCGGGCTTCGGGGTCCTGGGATACCCTTCCATCATGCCCTTGGCGCCCACGACCATCACGTGAGGCCCGGTTTCGACCCAATTGTTGTTGGCTTCCGGTTTCTGGGCGTAGGGATCGGTGTTGCTCGAATCCGTGCCGCCCGAGAGCATGTACATGAAGCCGACCTTGTTGTGCGGCGGCTCCTTCTTCTCGAGCCAGGCCTGCGCCCATTCCATGGCGTTCTGGTCCCCGCACATGGGATCGGGCCCAGGCGTGTTCGGGTTGTCGGCCAGGCAAGTGAAGCCGTTGCTGCCTTTGCGGACAACCCGCATCTTGCCGTCGGGAGACACGTCGACGATCGTGGCGTCCCTGGCGACCGCCGGCGGTGCGGCCGTCATAGCGCTCTTGATGAGATCCTCATCGCTCATGGATCCGGACGCATGCTGATGCTGGGCATACCCCGCACCGGCAAAGATCAATGTCGTGATGCTGCACGCGAACCAAGCGAGAATACGATGCCTTGTCATGGTTCAGCTCCTGTTGCTGTGCAACCGGCGCCCGCCATTTTACGCCTGCATGCCCTTTTTGGGGAGCAATCTTCTCGCCGCCCCCCCCGAAACTGCTACGCTTGCGATTGGTAGCGGAACCGGCCTCGCTCGGGCCGGTTGGTGAAGGCAACCGGAGGCCGACCATGGCGCAGACGCTTCGCGATTTCCTCAAGCAGGTCCAGAACCTTCCCCCCGACACCCTGCTCTGCGTAGCCGAGGTGGACGAGGCCTTCGCCGCGCATGTGGAGGAGATCGAGATCGTCGAGAACGCGAAATCGCAGAACCGCAAGGCGCAGGGCACCGAGGCGGTGGAGCTCGGCAACGGCAGCCAGAGGGTCGTGGTGATCCGCTGGTGAGCGCCCACGAAGCATAGCCGTTTTCCCCGGATCCGGTATGATCCGGTCTCATGGGGGCGAGACTGTGCATTGTTCTGGCAGCGGGACTTTGGGCGATGGCGTCCCCAGTCCTGTCGCAGCCCGTTTCGGATGCGCGGCGCGAGCCGGGTTGTGCGGCACGGGACGAGCCCGACCGGCTCCAGGACATGACGCCGGAAGGCGATCTCAGCCTTGCATCCGGACGCCTCGCCATCTTGTCCGGCATTCGGCTTCCGGACGAACCGCCGTATCGGGACGAGGCCCTGTCCTGGCTGCGTGCGAGAATCGGCCAGCCGGTTCTCGTGCGGAAATCGGGGCAGCCCGACCGATGGGGCCGCTTTTCCATACACATCCGCCCGGCGAACGACGCTTCCGCTGCCAACTGGAACCGGGAAATGGTGGCGGCCGGCCTCGCCATCGTCGATCCGGGCCTCGACGAGGTTTTCTGTCAGCCGGAATTGCTGACGATCGAGGCTTTCGCCCGCCAACGACGCCTTGGTGTTTGGGCGGATGACCGCTATAAGCCCCTGGATGTCAGTCAGCCGGAGCGCCTGCGCGACCGGGCCGGTCGATTTGTGCTGGTCGAAGGTCGCATCAGAAGCATCGGCGAGCGCGCACAACGCACCTATTTGAACTTCGGGGGGCTCTGGGCAGAAGACTTCACGATCATCATTCCCAGGAAGACTTGGAAAAGAATGTCGGAAAGCGGCATGGGCGCCGAGGCGCTCAAGGGTCGCCGGATCAGGGCCCGAGGCATTTTGCAGCCTTGGCAAGGCATGGCTTTCTCCATTGTCATACCGGACATGATCGAGCGTCTTGAGGGTGACCGCCTGCCACGATGAACGAGCATGAGCACAACACGTCGAACAGGTAGCCTCGGGATCCTCGGAAGCGTCGTGCTGGCAGCCCTGCTTGCCGGCTGCACGAGCTTCGGCGGCGATGTCTCGCTTCCTGCGAATGCGCCGCGGGTGATCGGCCCGGACCGGGACCGCGATCATGTCCGGCTGATAAGGGCCTTCGGCGGCGAGGGCCGCGCACCGCAGCTGCAGCAGATGCTGACCGACGTGACCAACCGGCTCGTCATGGCCACCGACCGGCCGGACGAAGCCTTCCAGGTGACGATCCTGAACTCACCCGTGGTCAACGCCTTCGCCCTGCCCAACGGCCGCCTCTACGTCACCCGTGGGCTTCTGGCGCTCGCCAACGACACCTCCGAGGTGGCGGCCGTGCTCTCGCACGAGATCGCCCACGTCACGCTTCGCCATGCCTCGCAGCGCAGCGAGCTGCAGGCGCGCTCCGACCTGATCGAGCGCGTGGCCGAGAACGTGCTCAACGATGCCGAGGAGGCCGCCGTGGCGCAAACCCAGGCGCGTTCCGCGCTCGCGAGCTTCTCGCGGGCGCAGGAGCTCGAGGCCGATCAGATGGGCGTGAAGGTTCTGGCCCGTGCGGGCTTCGACCCCTATGGCGCCCCCCGCTTCCTGACGGCCCTCGGCCGCTCGGGCACGAGTTCCGACAGTTCCACGGCCGAGCGCAACGCCTCGCACCCGCGCACCGACGACCGCGTAGCACGGGCGCTGCAGGCGGCCCGGCGCTCGGGGATCCAGGGTACCGGGGAAACGGGACGCCTCGCCTATATGACCGCCCTCGACGGCCTCGCCTATGGCGACGATCCGGCGGACGGCGTGGTGAAGGGCCGCCGCTTCATCCATTCGCGCCTCGGGGTCGCCTTCGAGGCGCCTGAGAGCTTCACCCTGGAGAACACCTCCCAGGCCGTGCTCGGCGCCTCCGCCGACGGCGAACGGCGCCTGCTCTTCGATGCCGCCGACACGCCGGACGGACAGAGCCTGGAAGACGTGCTGCGCTCGACCTGGACGGATACGATCGAACCGGGAAGCCTGACCACCGGCACCGTGAACGGCTTGCCCATGGTCACGGCTTTGTCCAACGGCAAGGAATGGACCTTCCGCCTCTCCGCCATCCGGATCGGCAACACCACCTACCGCCTGATCATGGCCACCCGCGGCAACAAGTCGGATCTGGAAGGGATCTTCCAGCAGACCCTGAACAGCGTCAGGCAGGTGCAGCAGGACGAGGCGCGGCGGATCAGGCCGCTCAAGCTGCAGGTCGTCACCGCCCAGCGCGGCGACACCCCGCAGAGCCTCGCCGCCCGCATGCCGATCGACCGTCCGCTCGAGCGCTTCCTGCTCCTGAACGGCCTCGACCGCAATGCCGCCCTGGCCGCAGGCGAGCGCTACAAGATCGTCGTCGAATAACGCGAAACGGCGGAGCTTTTGACTGCTCCGCCGCTGAAATCCGGTCTAGATAATCCGTAATTTAGACGAATGCGCCCGAGGCCTGGGGATAGCGCTCCACCAGGGCGCGCTTTAGCTTTTCAAGCGCCCGGTTCTCGATCTGGCGCACGCGCTCCTTCGAAATCCCGAGCCGGTCGCCGAGGAATTCCAGGGTCACCTGCTCGTCGTCGAGGCGACGGGCGCGCAGGATGCGCAGTTCCCGCTCGTTGAGCACTTCGAGGGCCTGCTGCAGCCAGCGCACGCGGCGTTCCGTATCGATCACGTCGGTGACGCTCTCGTCCGGCAGGGGGCTGTTGTCGACGAGGAATTCGACCCGCTCGGCGGAATTTCCCGGATCGGCGTCGAGAACCGGCGCGTTGAGGGATGTGTCGGGTGCCGAGAGGCGGGCATCCATCAGGGCGACATCAGCCTTCGACACGCCGATCGCCTCGGCGATCTTCGCGTGCACATCCGAGGAGATGCGCTCCTCGCCACCGCGGGTCAGGCGGGCGCGCAACCGGCGCAGATTGAAGAAAAGCGCCTTCTGGGCGGAACTCGTTCCACCGCGAACGATTGACCAATTGCGAAGGATGTAATCTTGCACGGAGGCACGGATCCACCAGGTGGCATAGGTCGAGAAACGCACCTCGCGTTCGGGCTCGAACCGGGCAGCGGCTTCGAGGAGGCCCACATGGCCTTCCTGCACGAGATCGGCCATGGGAAGGCCATAATGGCGGAAACGGGCTGCCAGCGCGATGACGAGGCGCATATGGGCAGCGGTCAATTGATGAAGCGCTGCTTCGTCGCGGTTCTCTTTCCAGCGCACGGCAAGCAGGTGCTCCTCTTCTCTTTCGAGAAAAGGTGCATTCATGGCAGCACGGACGAACCGGCGGCGAACCCCTGAGATTTCTCCCATTGTGTGCTCTCCCTTGGCAGAGACACAACGAGCGAGGCCGCGAAAAGTTCACCTCCAACAGCCAAGTTCTGCAAAATAGATTTCGGCTGCCGAAAAACAAGGCATAGGACACAAAAAAGCCCGGCTGACGCCGGGCTTTTGAACGAATGGGATGAACGCCCTCGATTAGGCGGCCTCTTCCTGAAGGTCGTCACCCTCGGCCTCGGCCTCCGCCTCGGCGCCCTTGGCACGGCGCGGCGACTTGGCGAGGCTCTGCTCGATCAGCTTCAAGGCTTCCGTATCCGTGATCTTGTTCACAGCCGCGATCTCGCGCACGACGCGGTCGAGGGCGGATTCATAAAGCTGGCGCTCGCTGTAGGACTGCTCGGGCTGAGCCTCGGAGCGATAGAGATCGCGCACGACCTCGGTCACGGCGATCAGGTCGCCGGAATTGATCTTGGCCTCATATTCCTGGGCGCGGCGCGACCACATGGTGCGCTTCACGCGGGCACGACCCGTCAGCACGTCCAGAGCCTTCTGCACCAGAGCCGGTTCGGCGAGCTTGCGCATGCCGACGCTGGAAGCTTTGCCGGTGGGAACCCGAAGAACCATCTTGTCCTTATCGAAGGAGACCACGTAAAGCTCCAGCTTGAAGCCAGCGATCTCCTGCTCTTCGATGGCCGTGATGCGGCCGACGCCGTGAGCGGGGTAAACGATTGCTTCACCGGACTTGAACCCAAGGCGCTGGGCGGACTTCTTAGCGGTTGTCATGCGAGAGAGGCCTCCTTGCATGGCCCTCGTTTTGTGCGAGGGATCTGTGGTTCCACCGGACAGGGTTCCCGGGAGAACGAGGATACAATTTGAGTGTCACGGAACTTGACTATTCCGCTCTTCTCCCTGATTTAAGCCAGCGTTTAAACACGCTCATGCCCTTGACCCAGGTAGCGAAGCTCCCTTAAGTCAAAGGACGCGAATCTTTGCTTCATTATGTGAACCGCCGGTCTGCGAGGACGGTGCACGGCTTGAGCGCAAGCGACGGCATTTGCGGACCCTATCACACTCCGGCCGAAAAAGCAAAAATATTTCAAGGCAAAGCGTAACGCGCGCCCGTCTGCGCGCGGTCCTGGACTTTAGTCTCCCTCGCCCGGATTGGACGAGAAGTAAGTCTCGAACTTGGCCGCGACGCCGTCGAATTCCTTCGCGTCGACGGGCGGATCCTTCTTGATCGTGATGTTCGGCCAGCTCTTGGCCATGTCGGCGTTGAGCTTGAGCCATTGCTCGAGACCGGGCTCAGCATCGGGCTTGATCGCCTCGGCCGGGCACTCGGGCTCGCAGACGCCGCAATCGATGCATTCGTCGGGATGGATGACGAGCATGTTCTCGCCCTCGTAGAAGCAGTCCACCGGGCACACTTCCACGCAGTCCATGTATTTGCACTTGATGCAATTTTCAGTGACGACGTAGGTCATGAACGGTCCTTCGAGGGCTCTTCCATTATAGGGGCCTGTGCCGCCGCTCTAGCCGTTGTCGCGGTCGCTGACAAGCGCCGCGTTGTCTCCGTTGAGATCGGCGTAGAGCTGCCTTGCTTCCGTTGCAGGACCCCGACGCTCGCCGAGGCCCTCGACCCGGACCACCAGTGTCGTCCGGGAGAGCGCGATGGTCACCACATCGCCGACGGCAACCGCCTTGGCGGCATTGTCGGTGCGCTGGCCGTTGAGCCGGATGAAGCCGCTCGCGACGAGCTTTGCGGCCAGCGTACGGGTCTTCGCGAAGCGCGCGAACCACAGCCACTTGTCAAGCCGCTGCCGGTCCTCGCGCATGGGTTCACAGCCTCACTTCTTGCTATCCTCGAGCTGGGCCTTGAGGGCCATCAGCTTGGCGAAGGGCGAGTTCGGATCCGGCTGCTTCTCGCGGCGTTCGTGTCCGCCGTCGCGACGGTTGTCCGTACGCTTGTCGGGCCGCGGACCGCGACGGTCGTCGCGACGCTCCTCGCCACGACCGGGACCGCGCGGCGGACGGTTCTGCGGCCGTCCGCCCTCGCCTTGCGCCTCGCGGCGCTCCGGACGCGGACGGCGCTCGGCGCCCTGCTGCTCACCCTGGTTGCCCCCGTGGCGGGGACGACGATCACCGCGATCTTGCCGCTCGCCGCCCCGGTCGGATCGCTCGCCGCGCTCGTGACGGCCTCCGCGGGCATCGCGGCCATGGCGGGCCTGCCCGCCCTCGTGATGGCGGCGGCCCTGACGCCAGACCTCGATGGTCACCGGCTCGGCAGGCGCCTCGGCTACGGGTGTCTCCGTGGCGGGAGCTTCTGCGGCAGATGTCTCGGTGGCAGGTGCCTCGGTGATGGACGTCTCGGCGGGAGCCAAGGCCTGGCCTTCCGGCGATGCGACGGCTTCCGCCGCGCTGTCCTCCACTTCCTGCCCGGAGACGGCTGCCTCGGGAGCCTCCACGGCCACGGCACCGATTTCCTCGGTCGCAACGGCAGTCTCGGCGGTCCCGGCAGGAACCTCCTCGGTCGGAGCGGCGACCTCGCCCTCAGCCGGGCCGGCCTGAGGCTCGACCGGCTTCGGTGCTTCCACCAACGGCACGGTAATGGCGGGACCGGGACGACGATCCATCACGTAGCCGAGCGATTTCAGGATGGTGGCGAAATCCTCGCCGGCGCAGCCCACCAGGGAGGTCATGGCGACCGTCGGAACGAAGCCCTCGCCATCCGCGGCGCCGGCCGGCGGCTCGCCCGGGGTGATGCCGGGACGATAGGCGATGGCGGGACGGATCAGGTCGGCGAGCCGCTCCAGGATATCGACGCGCACGGCCCGGCCGCCGAGAACGCGGAAGCCGGCAGCCCGATAGAGCCCATGGCCGATCTCCGGATCGACCGGGATCGAGGTGCGGCCCGACTGGGCGAGATGGGCGATCTCGTCGATGCCCTTCTGCTCGAGGCCACCGTTCTGCAGGGCCCAGAGCTGGGTCGCCAGCACGCGGGGCGCCGGCTTCAGCAGAGCCGGCAGGTAGAGGTGATAGGCGCCGAAGCGGATTCCGGCCTTGCGCAGGGAGGCGCGGGCATCCTGGTCGAGGCTGCGCACGTCGTTGAGCACCTTGGCGCGCTCGAGCACGCCGAGAGCCTCGCCGATCTGGAAGCCGATGCCGCGAGCAAGGCCCGTGAGCTCGGTGCTGCTCTCCAGCTGCAGCAGAGGGCCGAGCAGGCGCACGATAAAGGCCTTCAGCCAGGCCCGCAGGCGGATGTCGACCTTGTCGCGGGCCGGACCCGTCAGGTGCTCGTCCGAGAGAATGCGCACCTTGGGATCGAACAGCTTGTCGCCGGGCTCCAGCTTCGCCACCGGATCGCCCATCCAGCGCACCGTGCCGTCGTTCGACAGGACGAGCATGGTGTCGGGAGTTTCCGCGAACCGGTCCGCCCGTGCCTCGATCTCGCCGGCAAGCGCCTTGCTGGCGGCGTTGCGCAGGGTCTTGGCCTCCGTGGTGTCGGCCTGGGGATCGGGCACGAAATGGAAGCCGTGCAGGTGACCGATGTGCTGACCCTCGACGGTGACGTCGCCGGTGGTCGTAATTTCCGCTTCGAGCATCTTGTTCTCTCTCAAGCGCCGCATCAGAACGCTCGTCCTCCGGTCGATGAACCTTTGGGCGAGACGCTCGTGGAGCGCATCCGATAGCTTGTCCTCTACCTGACGCGCAACATCCTGCCAATGCTCTGGATCCTTCAACCAGTCGGGACGGTTGGCGACGAAGGACCAGGTTCTGACCTGGGCGATGCGGTTGGAGAGGGTGTCGATGTCCCCGTCGGTCCTGTCCATGGCGGACAGGTGGCGGGAGAACCAGTCTGCCGGAACGGCCCCGTCCTTCATCAGGAAACGATAGAGCTGACCGACGAGATCCGCATGGGTCTGGGGGGAAACCTTGCGATAATCCGGCACCTGGCAGATCTGCCAGAGGCGCTCGACGGCGTATTGCGAGCGGGCCATGGCCTGGATGTCGTCTTCCCGCACCAGAACCTCGAGCGCCGCCACGTCCTCGCCGGTCGGCGCCCGTACGAGGCCGTGTTCTCGCGGCTGGGCGCCAAGCGAATCGCGCAGGCGGGCGAGCGAGGAGAATTCGAGATCCGGGTTTCGCCATTGCAGGATGCGGACCGGATCGAAGACGTGATTCTCGAGGGCCTCGACGGTCTCGGCATCGAAGGGCGGGCAGCGTGCCGTGGAGCCGAAGGTGCCGTCGCGCATGTAGCGCCCTGCCCGGCCGGCGATCTGGGCCAGCTCCGGGTTGTTCAGCTTGCGGAACTGGAACCCGTCGAACTTCTTGTCGGACGCGAAGGCCACATGGTCCACGTCGAGATTGAGGCCCATGCCGACGGCGTCGGTGGCGATGAGGTAATCCACATCGCCGTTCTGGAAGAGCTCGACCTGGGCGTTGCGGGTGCGGGGCGAGAGGGCGCCCAGCACCACCGCCGCGCCGCCGCTCTGGCGGCGGATCAGCTCGGCGATGCCGTAGACCTCCTCGGCCGAGAAGGCGACGATGGCCGAACGGCGCGGCAGGCGCGAGACCTTTTTCTCGCCCGCGAAGGACAGTTTCGACAGACGCGGCCGCGTAACCACGTGCACGCCGGGGATCAGGGTCTCGATCAAGGGCCGCATGGTGGCCGAGCCGATGAGAAGGGTCTCCTCACGCCCGCGCTGGTTCAGGAGGCGGTCGGTGAAGACGTGGCCGCGGTCGAGATCGCTGGAGAGCTGGATCTCGTCCACGGCGACGAAGGCGAGATCGAGGTCTCGCGGCATCGCCTCGACGGTGGAGATCCAATAGCGGGGCCGGTCCGGCTTGATCTTCTCCTCGCCCGTGATCAGGGCGACGTTGTGATGGCCGGCCTTCTCCACCACGCGGTTGTAGACCTCGCGGGCGAGCAGGCGCAGGGGCAGGCCGATCATGCCGCTGTCATGGCCGAGCATGCGCTCGATGGCGAGATGGGTCTTGCCCGTATTGGTGGGGCCGAGCACGGCGGTCACGCCGCGCGAGCGCGCCTGCGGGGGAAGGGAACGACGGGACATGCCTGGGTGACGGGTAATGCTGAATAGGTCCCGGTGAGAGGGCAGAGAGGCCACAGGACCGGAGGCCGGTGCAGGCGGACTTCTCTTCAGAGCAGCCCAACGCCTCATCGGCCGGCTGCGGCCTGCCCCTTATATGGTGTGAATGGCTGCTTTCGCTACCTGAAACGGCACGAATCGCCAGGGATTTCCGCGAGCTACTGAACCGCTCCGGCCTGGATCGCATCGTCTGCGCGGACGGCCTTCCGGGTCGGTACGGCGGCCTTGCCGTCCCCTTCCAGGGACCAGGCCGAGGCCTGCATCTCGCCCATCCCGATCATGGTGCGCACCGAGACCTTGACGGGGAAGAGCAGGCGCGGCCCCTCGACGGGAGCCAGCCATACGGACATGTCCTTGTTGTCCTGCATGAACTTGGTCGCCGGCCGCTCGCTCCGATGGCCGGAGATCGGCACGTAGCGGGCGTTGCAGACGAGGACAGGGCCGGAATAGCCGGGCACGTCGACCTTCTTCGTCTCCCCATAGGACAGAACCACGTCCAGGCGCGAGGCCCCGTCGAAAACGGGGATGGTCCGCTCGCAATTGGCCGGATCGGTCAGGCTCTTGGCCTCGAGCGCCGGCATCAGGAGCGCGCTCATCGGATCGACGACGCCGCGCTTGTCGGCCGCCTTCACCGGAACCCGGTCCGGCTTCGGCTCGAGGGGCGGGTCGATCTCGACCTTGGCGACGCGCCCCGATTTCAGGCCTATGCGGACGGTGCGCTGGTTGTCGGAAGTCTTCGACAGCACCGCGAAATTGGTCGATTGGGGCGTCGTGCCGGCGAGCGTCCCGGAGGCGCTGGCCTCGCCCCGTCCACCGGTGAGAATCATGGCGAGCCCGGTCAGCTTCGCCTTGCCCTCCATCTCGTATTTCGAACCGGCGAAGTTGGAGGACAGATCCGCCTTGCCCAGCGGCAGGCCGGCGAGCGAAATATCGTAGCTCACCTTCAGGGTCTGGGCTTGCGCGAGCGAGCCGATCCCGGCAAAGGCCAAGGTCACGATAGCTGAGGCGATGAGGCGCATAGGGCTCTTCCGATAGTCTATTCCGTTGCATTGCACGAGATTCAGAATAAATCATGACCGCGCTTCTGCAAAAAAACGTGATGCGGGGTCGCACTATTCTTGACGCGCCCCCGGTTTCTGGCCTATAGGCTCGCACCTTCCAAGGACTTCTGGTGTCCGGCCCCCGCGGGATCTGCGATCGAGCAAACCCGCGAATTTCAAGGTCGCGACCCTCTTAGACGATAGGATTGAACCCATGTCGCGCCGTTGCGAACTGACCGGCAAGGCCGTGCTGAGTGGCCACCTCGTAAGCCACTCCAACCGCAAGACGAAGCGGAAGTTCCTGCCGAACCTCTGCAACGTCACGCTCCAGTCGGATACCCTGCAGCGCTCCGTGCGCCTGCGCGTTTCCGCCAATGCGCTCCGCTCGGTCGAGCACCGCGGCGGCCTCGATGCCTTCCTGGCCAAGGCCAAGGCCGGCGAGCTCTCCACCACCGCCCTGGCGGTGAAGCGCGAGATCGAGAAGAAGCTCGCCGCTGCGAGCTGATCTCTGATCGCCACGAATTCGCATTGCGGGCGGCCCTGGTGCCGCCCGTTTTGCTTTGTGTTAAGGCTTAAGCATTGGCCTGCAAGAGACGGCCTGGAAGAATCGCCATGACCCAACTCGACCGCCGCGACTTCCTCATTGCGCTGACCGCAATGACCCTCGTCGTTCTCTCGTCGAACATCCTGGTCCAGTATCCCTTCCAGCATCTGGGTCTCGGTGATTACCTGACCTGGGGCGCCTTCAGCTATCCCTTCTCCTTCCTGGTCACCGACCTGTCGAACCGCCGCTTCGGCACGGTCGGCGCGCGCCGGGTCGTCTATGTCGGCTTCGTGCTCGCCGTGGCGCTTTCCGTGATCCTGGCGACACCGCGCATCGCCATCGCCTCGGGCGCGGCCTTCCTGGTGGCGCAGCTTCTCGACATCAGCATCTTCGCCCGCCTGCGCGACCGCGCCTGGTGGATGCCGCCCTTCGTCTCCTCGGTGATCTCGTCGGGCCTCGATACGGCGATCTTCTTTTCCTTCGCCTTCTATTGCGGCGCGGTTCCCGGCTTCGGCCTGACCGTCAGCGAGATGCTCGGACAATTCGGCATCGCGGACCAGTGCATCGCCCTGCCCTGGGTCAACCTTGCTATCGCCGATTATCTCGTGAAGCTCGCACTCGCCGCCGTGTCCATCGCCCCCTACGGCGCGATCCTGGCGCTCATGCGCCCGCGGATGCAGCGGACGGCCTGACAACGCTCGTCAATCGCGAGGCTGCGGAACCTCCACACGCTTGGCGTCGCCGCCGGCGACGGTCGCTTTCGCGACGGCCGGCCCCTGCCGGCCGCATTTGAGGCGGCGCAGATCCGCGCCCGGCGCGGGGGCATCGGCCTTCAGCGTGCGGAGATTGCCGATCGGGGCGTTGGCTTCCGAGAGACCGGTCTCGAGCAGATCCCGCGTGATACGGGTCCGCACCGCCGCGCTGGGAGATCCCATGACCACCGCGATGACGCGCCTGCCGCCGCGAACGGCCGAGGCGACCACGTTGAAGCCGGAGGCGCATACGAACCCGGTTTTGGTCGCCTCCAGAGCATCGTAGTCCTCGACGAGCTTGTTGGTGTTCTTCAGCACCCGCCCGTCGACCTCGATCGACGGCGTCCTGAAAAGATCCGCATGGTCGGAGTGATAGCCGAGGACGGCCACCATGAGGACGGCCATGTCCCTGGCGTTTGTCACCTGGCGATCGTCGTGCAGGCCATTGGCATTGACGAAGCGCGTCCCGCTCATGCCGAGGCGCCGGGCCTCCGCGTTCATTGCCGCGACGAACGCGGCCTCGCTGCCGCCGACGGCCTCCGCGATCGCGACCGCCACGTCGTTGGCGCTCTTGACCATCATCACGGTCAAGGCGTCCTCGAGGCGCAGAGAGGTTCCCACCGGAACACCCAGCTTCGTCGGGGCCTGAGCCACGGCCCGCGCACTCAGGGCGACGGACGTGTTCATGGTCAGCCTGCCGGATTGGACGGCCGCAAGCGCGAGATGCGCTGTCATCAGCTTGGTGAGCGAGGCCGGGTGCCAGGACCGGGTGGCCTCCTGCGCCGCCAGGATGTTGCCGGAAGAGGCATCGACCAGCAGCAGGGGCGAGGCGCCGGCGGAGGCGCCCGTGAGGAAAAGGCCGGCGGCCAGCAGGATCGAGGGCGCCTTCATGAGCAGATGGTGGACGAAAACCGGGGCCGTTCGCAAGCTTCCATTGTCAAGCAGCCGAAAAAACTTGGCGTCGGTGGGCGCTTTTGTCGGCTGCGAAGGCAAGATCCCTGTCGAATCTCTCGCTCCGAACCCTTCCTAAAGCGCCTCCTCCGCGTAAGGCGGATGTGGGATCGCCTGATGCGCCGCGCGCAGGGCCGCCGACCAGCGCTCGCGCAGGTCGCGAAAGTAGGGCTCATCCTCCTGGATCCGGTAGGTGATTCCTGCCTTCAGCGCATCGCGCTTGGCGACGACGATATCGATGGGCAGGCCGACGCCGAGATTGGATTTCAGGGTCGAATCCATCGAGATCAGCCCGAGTTTCAAGGCCTCCACCAGGCTGGTGGAGTAGGAGATTGCCCGATCCAGGATCGGCTTGCCATATTTCGGCTCGCCGATCTGCAGGAACGGCGTGTCGATGGTCGCCTCGATGGCGTTGCCGGCCGAATAGATCTGATAAAGCCGCATCGGGTTCGACCCGATCTGCCCGCCGAGCAGCATCGTAACGTCGAAGGTCATCTGGCGCTTTTCCATCTCGACCCCATCCGTTTCATAAACCTGACGGACGGCCCGTCCGACGAGTTGGGCGGCCTTGAACATGCTGGGCACCGTCAGAAGCGTCTCGACTACTCCGGTTTCGGGATTTTCGAGCCCCTCGGTCAAAAGCGACAGGACGGACTGGCTCGCCGAGAGATTGCCGGCGGTGGCCAGCGTGATGATGCGTTCTCCCGGCTTCTCGAACAGGTGCAGCTTGCGGAAGGTCGCGATGTTGTCGACACCCGCATTGGTGCGCGTATCGGCGATCACGACGAGACCGTCCCGCACCAGGATGCCGACACAATACGTCATTGGGGTTCCTCCAGGAGCCTTCTGGTCGAGTTGCTTAAGGATCGAGGCCATTGTCACGCCTGTACTTGACGGGCGCCTTCGATCCTCAAACGAACGTCGAGCGCTTCACGGGTGATTCCGTAATAGCTTCCTCGAACCGGGGCTGCATCAAGATAATCGAGCCCGATGGCCAATCTGACGTAATGTTCCGTTGCGGAAATGGCATTGGCGGGATCGAAGCTGACCCAGCCGAGCTCCGGGATATAGGCCTCGACCCAGGCATGCCCCGCCTCCTGCTCGGCCTCGCCGGACTTGTGCAGATAACCCGACACATAGCGTGCTGGGATGTTCAGGAAGCGGGCGGCGGCCAGGAAGATATGGCTGAAATCCTGGCAGACCCCGTGCCCTGCCGCAAAGGCATCCGCACCCGCCGTCGCTGAACTCGTGGCCTCGGTATCGAAGCGCAGGCGCTCGGGGATCGCGTTCAGCAGGGCATGGGCGCGGTCGAGCACATTGTCGAAGCGTCCGGCCGTCGTTTCGGCGAATTCGCGGATGGCGGCGTCGGGCCGGGTGAGAGGCGTTTCGCGCAGGTAGAAAATGTCCGGGAAGCGCTCGACCCCGCCCCTAATGATTCCGGCCGTGTCCGTGGTCTCGATCTCGCCGGTCACATGCAGGGTGATCTGGCTGACCGGACCCTGCACGGACAAGCTGTGGATAATGTTGCCGTACCAGTCCTCCCGGCGCATCAGGCGGGCCTCGCCCTCCATGTCGATGTTCCAGGACAGGACCGTCTGGCCGTCATGCCCGCGCGGGGTCAGCCGCAGAAGCTGGATCGCGGACCTGGCCGGCTCGCTGTAGTGATAGACCGTCTCGTGGGTGATGCGGATGCGCATGGATCAGCCGAGATATTGAGTCGAGATGGCTTGCCCGAGCCGATTGTTCTCGGCAAGGAAGTCCTGCAGGAACTCGTGCAGGCCGTCCTGGAAGATATCCTCGATGCTGCGGTTCGTCAGGCGTGCATGGGTTGCCCGTGCCTGGCGCTGCGCCAGGCCCGACGTCCCGTAGCGCTGGGAGATGTCGTCGAGATGGCGTGACAGGAACGCGTAGCAGGCAGCGAGCGAGCGCGGCATCTCCTCGCGCAGGATCAGGAGATCCGCCACGAGCCAGGGCCTCAGGTTCTGGTGATAGACCCATTGATAGCTCACCAGCGCCGAGACTGAGCGCAGGATCGCGGCCCACTGGTAATAATCGATGCCGCCGCCCACCGCCGCATCCTGCGGCAGGAGCACGTGGTATTTCACGTCGAGCACCCGCGCGGTGTTGTCGGCGCGCTCGATGTAGAGACCGAGACGCGAGAACCAATAGGCATCGTTGCGCAGCATGGTGCGCAGCGCCGAGCCGTCGTAGCGGAGCGAGGCCTCCTTCACGAGATTCAGGAAGCGGGGAAGATCCTCGACCTTGATGCTTCTCGCCTTGTAGCGGCGCAGATCGAGCCAGGCTGAATTGATCGCCTCCCACATCTCGGAGGTCAGGGCCGAGCGCACGGAGCGGGCGTTCTGCCGGGCGGTGTCGAAGCAGTTCTGGATGCTCGACGGGTTCGCCTCGGAGAAGGCCAGGAACTCGATGACGTTTTCTGGGGTCGCATCGCCGTAGACGGCGCGGAACTGATCGACGCCGCCCGCGGTGATGAGGGCGGATTCCCACTCGTTGGTCTCGACTCCGTTATAGGAGATCGGCATCGAGGCCATGCGATAGGCGACATCGAGAATGCGCGCCGTATTCTCGGCCCGCTCCACATAGCGGGAGAGCCAGTAGAGACTGTCCGCGTCACGACTCAGCACTGATCACGCTCCCGCTCATTCGCTCAGCACCCACGTATCCTTGGTCCCGCCGCCCTGGCTCGAATTGACCACCAGCGAGCCCTCCGTCAGCGCCACACGGGTCAGCCCGCCCGGCACGAGCCTGACGCCGTCGCGACCGGTCAGCACGAAGGGGCGCAGATCCACGTGACGCGGCGCAAGACCCTTCTCCGTGAAGATCGGGCTCGTCGAGAGTGCCAGTGTCGGCTGCGCGATGTAGTTGTCGGGATTGGCCAGGATCCGCGCCTTGAAATGCTCGCATGCCTCCGCCGTCGCATGCGGGCCCACCAGCATGCCGTAGCCGCCCGAGCCGTTGACCTCCTTCACGACGAGTTCGCGCAGATTGTCGACGACATAGGAGAGAGATTCCCGCTCGCGGCAGCGCCAGGTCGGCACGTTCTTCAGGATCGGCTCCTCGCCCATATAGAAGCGCACGATGTCGGGCACGTAAGAATACATGGCCTTGTCGTCGGCAACGCCCGTTCCCGGCGCATTGGCGATGGCGACGTTGCCGGCGCGATAGGCCGCGATCAGGCCCGGCACGCCCAGGGCCGAGTCGGGCCGGAAGACCAGCGGATCGAGGAAATCGTCGTCGATGCGGCTGTAGATGACGTCGACGCGCTTCGGTCCCTCGGTCGTGCGCATGTAGACCATCTCGTCGCGCACGAAGAGATCACGCCCCTCGACCAGCTCCACGCCCATGCGGTCGGCGAGGAAGCTGTGCTCGTAATAGGCGGAGTTCAGGGAGCCCGGCGTGAGCAGGACGACGGTGGGATCGTAAGGGCTGCTCGCCGGCGCCACGGACTTGAGGGTGCCGAGCAATTCGTCGACGTAATTTTCGATCGGCCGAATGCGCTGCATGCCCACCAGCTCGGGGAAGAGCCGCATCATCACCTCGCGGTTCTCCAGCATGTAGGAGACACCGGAGGGCGTGCGCAGGTTATCCTCGAGGACGTAGAAATCCTCATCGTCGACCCGGACGATGTCGATGCCCGCCACCTGCACATAGATGCCGCTGTTGAGGGAGAGACCCTGCATCTGCGGCCGGTAATAGGGATTGAGATAAACCAGTTCCGGCGGGACGATCCCGGCGCGCAGGATCTCGCGCGGGCCGTAGATGTCCTTGAGGAACATGTTGAGCGCCTTCACGCGCTGCTCCAGCCCCCGCGACAGGCGGGCCCATTCCTGTCCGGAGAGGATGCGCGGAATGATGTCAAAGGGGATCAGGCGCTCTTCGGCTTCCGTGTTGCCATAGACGGCAAACGTGATGCCGACGCGGCGGAAGAAGAGTTCCGCCTCTTCGCGGCGATGTTCCAGCAATTGCGGCGGCGCCGATTTCAGCCAGTCCTGCAGGATCCGGTAGGCATCCCTGCTCCGGCCGTCATGGCCGTTCATCTCGTCGAAGATCGCCTGCGCCGCCACCGGATCTCCTCATTCCTCGGCGCGAACACCCGGTGCAACCATTGGCATCGGGCCCGCATGACAAGAGCTTAGTTGCCTAAAACCTAGGGCTTCAAGCGAGACGAAGGAATAGAGGCAGGCAAAGAATGATGAGAAAACGGGCACTTGCCCGTCAGGAAGGCAGCGCCTTTCGGAGACTCAGTCGAGGAGCGTGAATTCGAGCAACAGGGTTCTCTGCAGGGAGCTGAAATTGTCGTCCGAGATCAGGGAGAGGACGGTCTCGCCGCCCTCCCGGTGGACAGCCAGTCCTTCCATGTTGTCGACCTGATGCGAGGCCTCGCTCTCGTAGAGGATATCGCCGTCGAGCCGGGCGCCCGGCCTGAACGAA
>NZ_JAERQD010000060.1 GCF_016735695.1 Microvirga zambiensis WSM3693
CCGAATCCGCAGCTACTTTGGGCATCCGTCATTCCGCTATGCCGCATAGTTCAAGTTCACCCAAGCCGGATCAGTAAAGGCGTCTGAAGTGACCCCGGACCCAGTGCCTCTCCCCGTACCTCGCCCTCCGGACCTGCAAACTGTCGAGGCGCAGCCAAAGGTCCAGAGATCAGTCGCCTCTGTCTCGGCACTGGTGGAGAATACTGCTGTTGCAAGTCTGCCCGCAGACAAACGATCCCTTATCGAGAAGCTGTTCGGTGCAACGCCAGTCTCTCCGACCGATAGCGATCTCAGGAATGCGTCGCTCGGGAACACCACCGGCAGCATCGCACCAGACGCCAGCCTGAGCCTATACCCAAACTTGAAGGTTGACGCGACCACAGCAATTTATGACATCAGCGCAAAGGTTGTCGTCATGCCAAGCGGCGAAAAGCTGGAGGCACACTCCGGTCTTGGCGACATGATGGACGACCCACGCTTTGTCCATGTGCGGATGAAAGGCGCGACACCTCCTGGAACTTACGTCCTCAGTGAGCGTGAGACCCTCTTCCACGGCGTTCGGGCGCTTCGAATGAAGCCGATTGGCGGCTCCGCTGCTATTTTCGGGCGAGCCGGGATTTTGACTCACCCCTTCATGCTCGGACCGAATGGAGACTCGAACGGCTGCGTGTCGATCAAGGACCATGATCGATTTCTGCAGGCTTACCTGAAGGGCGAAGTCAAGCGCATGATCGTGGTGCTCGGGCGTGGTCTGGATGCGCTTCCCCGTCTCGCAGCAGCGCGGTGACGCGACTGGCGCTGCCGTTGACGAAATGGCGAGCTCTATGGGCGATGATTGCTCGTGGCCAATTGGCTCTCGGAACCAAGCAGTGGCGATAACGCCACATCGTCATCGAAAGAGCCCATCTCCATCATAACGATGACCACCTCGATTCCTTTGACGTTCGACGTGCGAAGGCCTGAAACATCAGATAACGAAGAAGTCGTGATACGTCATCTTGAGGTTTTTCGCCAAAGTAGCGAATTTCACCGGTGCCTTAGCACCGATACCGTCCGGGTCGTAGTAGAGGATGCCCAGTTTGGTGTCGTAGATGATGCGATCGTCCTTGTCCTGCGCGCTCTTACCCTTGAAAAACATATCAGCCTTGAGCTTCCCTGGCTTGGCCGAGCTACCCGCTCCAAGCTTGGTGAACACCTTATTGTCGAGCCAGAAGCTGTCATCCTTGGCGTTGAAATCCAGGATTCGATCGAAGTTCTTGCTATTATCCAGCCTGGTATCAAAGACGAATGTATCTCGGCCGCTATCACCCCGAAGAATGTCGTTTCCGGAGCCTCCATAGAGGCTGTCGTTGCCTCCTCCACCGAAGAGCCTGTCATTGCCGAGGTTCCCTTTGATGAGGTCAGCTTCCGCAGTACCGATGACCCGCTCTCCTATGACATCCTCGATGCTGATGGAGAAGGGTTTATCGACCGACAAACCTGCATCGTCACTCGCCCGAATAACGACTTGGTAGGAGGTCGCCTGTTCATAATCGAGCTTCGTCCGATTGGCGACGACCAGTTCTCCACCGCTGATGGCAAACCGTCCGCCCGCATCGTTGAGAAGTGAATAGTGCAGCGACGCGTCGTCAACGTCGGATGCGGACAAACTTCCAATTGCGGTGCCCAACGTACTGTTTTCAACGACAACCGCACTTGAAAGCGACAGGTGATCCGGAGCATCGTTGACGGCAGCAAACGTCAAAATGAATGAATCCGCGGCTGTCTTACCTCCCGCCGCGGCAATGACAGTCAGCCCCAGTGAGCCCCAATAGTCCCGAGGTGGCTGCGCAGAAAATGATTGCTTGAAGGGATTGAATGCAATCCAGTTCGGAAGAGGTGCGCCGTTGCTGAGAGCCGCTGCATAGGAAACGCCGGGACCGGCCACAAACGTATTTGCTGGGACTTGGTAGGACCAAATCTGGTCTTCCAGACTGATCTGGTCGGCAATGGGATTGGCCAGTATGACCGAGGCTTGCGTCAGCTGGATAACACCGTCTGCAAACTGAAGCTGCTCGATGTCTGTAACGACATCGATGCCGTCGCCATTCGGACGGTGGTCCGTGACCTGGAACTCACCGCCATTGCGCGCCCGGATTGTATAGTCGGCTCTCCTGCCAGTGAATACTGCCGTGTCTGTGCCATCGCCACCGTTGAGGACATCGTTGCCGGAACCGCCCTGCAACGTGTCGTCGCTCGCCCCTCCGTGCAGAAAGTCATCGCCTTGAAGCCCGCTGAGGATGCTGGCTCGCTCGCCAGCATAAAGCTGGTCAGCATTACCGGAGCCAAGGAAAACCAGAGGAAAGTGGCCGGGCCACATGATTGGCTGGAGTTCGGTAATTTTGTTCTGGTGGACGGAGGTCCAGTCGTCCTGCAGGATGCCACCGGTGTCGCCGGAGTTCGGGTTCCACGACCACCAGGTCCAATGGACGCCCTGCTTGTTCGCGGCAATGTCGCTGGTGCCATTGGCATCGAAGTCACCCGACAGATAGGCCGTGATCTTGTCGAGCCAGGCCAGATCCTTCGGATCCGTGAGCTTGCTGCCGAACTCGCCCAGATACACCGGGGCGATGTTCTGCTTGTAGATGTAGCCCCACATCTGGTCGAACTTCGACGGCAGGTTGTTGGGAAACGCCGGATCGTTGAACCAGGGCTGGGCGTAGATCGAGTTCGGATAATCGTGGGCCGAGTAGACCAACCGCCCGGGGACGTCGAGCACGATCGGCCGGTCCTTCACGCCCATGAGGTTGCCACCCCACCAGTAGTACTGGTTGTTGTAGACCTCGATGCCCTCAACAAAGATCAGCCAGTTCGGATTGGCGGCCAGCACGGCATTGCCGGCCCGCTCGGCCGCCGCGGCCCAGTCGGTCGCGGCGTTGCCACCCCAGGTCGCCGGCCCGTGCGGCTCGTTGTGCAAATCGGCCCCGATCACCGTCGGATTGTCGGCATAGTGCCCCGCCAGCATCGTCCAGTTGGCGATCCACTTCTGCTCGGTGTAAGCGCCCTCGTACCACAGCCCGTTGGCATTGGCGCCGGCCCCGGCGCTGGAGCGATGGTGATCGAGGATGATCTTCAGGCCGATCTGCCCGGCATAGGCGACGATCTTGTCCATGATCTGCAGCCCGGTAAGCCCGGCCAGGTCCGGGTTCTTGCCGAAGTCGATGCCGTTGGGCGTGCTGCCGGCGTCAAACAGTTGGTCGGAGAAGGGCAGACGGATGGTGTTGAAGCCCAGATCCGCCATCTGGTGCATCATCTCCTTGTAGTTGCGCACCTGCAGGCCGTCCGGCGCATAGCGGTTCGACTCCATGCCAAACCAGTTCACGCCGGCAAGCAACACCCCAGTGCCAGAAGAATCTACAATCTGATTGCCTTGCGTACTTAGATAGCCTGTCATCAAAGTAGGCTCCAAACCGGCGTTGGATGAGATTGCTCCGCACAAGCCGATAGGGAGCTCCTGCGGGAATAACCGTGGCGTTCCACGGCCAAGGCAATGCGTCGTGAGAGCTATTCAACGCTCATAGAAATTATCCAATTTCACCCTTGGCCACCGGCATCGTTAGTTTCACTGACAAACCGCCTTGAGATCACGTACACAGCTCAATGACTGAGAGGTGCCGAAGAATCACGGCTCCCTCTCCTTTCAACATAGCCCTCATTGGATGCTAGTTGCCTTCGCCGGCGTTGATCAGGCCCGTTGTCGAATAGCAAGTCACCTAGATCGCGTTTCACGCCTCGGTGACGTATCACCCCCCGAGCAGGATAGCTTGATGGCGTTCATCAGTCGCCCCGATGAAGAGGATCCAACTTGGCTCCCGCATAATACACGCCATACTGGGTATCGCGTGTGGATTGCTTTTTATCCAACTCGACGAACTTCTCACGAGCCTTGTCGTACTGATTCAGATGATAGAGTGCCCATCCGCGCAGAACGCCCAGGCCATGGTCCTCCCGTGCAACCCCCGAACGTTTGTCAAGCGTCGCCAGGGCTTCCCGATACTGACCATTCTTGAACTGCTCGACGGCCGCGTTGGCCAACTGGCCAGCCTGCGGCGAGCCGCCTCCGCCTCCGCCTGCGCCGCGCCGAGCGATCCTGCTGCCCTTACCGGGCGTCGCTGGAGGCTTGTCATAGGTCATAAGGGCCGCAACGGCGGCATATTGCTTGCCGTAATCAGCAATCGTTTTCTGAAACAGAGCTCTATCGCCAGTACGGTGGGCCGCCAAAGCCAGCCCAAGAGCATTCGTCTCAGTAGCGTCCCAGCTGACTGACGCTGCAAACCACTGACGCGCCTTGGGAAAGTTGCCTTTGTTGTAATGGTACCAGCCGAGAGCTTGGCTGCCGTTCACGGACTTCGTGGTTGAAACGACATCCTCCATCCGTGCCAAGCGCGCCTCCTCCAGAGACGTGGGATTCGCCTGCGTGATAGCGGTTGCCACGATCTCGACGAAGAGCTTGACAATCAACGGGGAAGTATTGCGCCATTCGAAGGCGATCGCCTCCGCCTCTACGAGTTGGCCTTGTTGGCGCAGCGCGAGCGAATAGCCCTCCGCTGCCTTTGGCAACTTGTCCCAATCCATGGCGAGCTTGAACCATTCCGAGGCTGCTGGCCAGGATTTCAGGGCATAGTAATGCCATCCCAACAGGACTGCATCGTTCGAAGTCTTCTTTTGCTTGACCAACGCCTCAAAGGGCTTCAGATCGGCCGGAGGCACGGGAGGGGCCGAAGCGTCGGATGCGACGGCTCCAATTTGCCGCCGCATAAGATCCAGCTGCACGGTCTCCAGGGCGCTCCCATTGTCGCTTCGGTAGCGGGCTGCGGCCATAAGAGCCTTGACGGCCTGCGCTGGCAGCAAATCCATTGCTTTCTGAATGGTCGCGAGGCGCTCGTCTGGATTGGGACAGCGCGTGAGAATGTATTTATAAAGCTCCTGAGCCTTGTCCTCCTGGCTCATCTGAATGAGAGCCTCCGCCACTCTCCACATGGAATCGACATCGGCGCAGACCAGCATGTCAGGCTGAGATTCAGCAATCGCGAGAACGCCATGAGCGTCCTTGGCATCGGAGGCTGCAATCAGCTGCGCGCGGACATGAGCCTTGTCGAATTCCCGCACGAGCTTTTCTGGCGGACGCCAGTTCGGATCAGCCTTCCGGATGTTCTCGACGGCAACCCTGATCTCGTCATAGCGACCCTCACCAAACAGATCCCATAACTTCTGCTCCACAGCCGGATCGCCAGCCTCATCAAACAAGTCGGATGGGGGCTCCCAAGATGGGTTCAGCACCTTGATGCGCTTGATCTCCATGGCCACACGAGCCGAGTCATTCTGAGAGGCATAGAAGCGCAGGGCACTTTCATCGACCTTGGTATTGGCCTCACGCACGGGCCGCGCTGCCGTCTGCGCGATTGGAGATGCAGCTTGTCGGTCCGTGCTCATCAGCAAAGGACCGCCTGTCGGCGCCGGCTTGCTGCCGGCATTGCTCGGTGGAGGAGCCTTGAGATCGAATGGTGCGCTGACCGCGGCACTGTCGAGTTGGCTCAGGAGCAGACCGGGACGCAGCCCCGATCCATCAGCCGCATGTGCGGTGACTGCGCTCAGAACCGTGGTGCTGATGCAGCCGAGGACAAGGGACATCGATTTCATAGACATTCCGGGTACCTTTCCTGAAGGGCCAACAGCGCAAGAATGTGGAGGGTTGTGGCGTAGTAGGCGTCGGATTCGACCTTGCGCAGTGAAACGTGCAGCTTCTGCTTGTGCAGCGCGCATTTCGCGGCGGCGATGACCGCCTTGAACCCGGTGCCGCCCAATGTCTGCTGCGCGCTGCCCGACGAGAGATCGACCTCGAAGGGCCCGAGATTGAGCTCGCTGTTCCAGAGCCCGACAAAGGGGCGGAGGAGATCGGGTTGGTTCAGCTGAGCCCAAGCGAGATAGAGGGGAATGCGGATCGCGTTGTAGCTGAACTTTGCTGGAAAGGCCCTCGCGGGAGCCGGCTGGCCGGAACCGATGGCGATCCAATCAGCCGGGAGCCGAAGGGGTCCGAAACGGCTCTCACGAAGCAACTTCAATCCAGTCGCCTGAACGGCCGCCCAATCGGTTTCCGAATCCAGCGTCTTGAACCGCTCGAACGCCGGGAACACCCAATAGGACAGATTGAGGACCTGACCGTCGGGATGACTTTCGGGTGAGAAGCCGATCCGTCCCGGCATCAGGATGGTTCCCATGGGACTCGACGCGATATTCTCCTTGCTAACGGCGCGAATGATGTCGCGAGCCGCTTCGCGGTACTTCATGCTCCCCCAACGCTCCGCTGCCTCCGCCAAAGCCCAGGCGATGAGAATGTCTCCATCGGAGGCGTTGTTCTTATCGGTCACTTTTGACGCAGTACTGTCATCCCACTTCCAGGCCGCAAGCCCGCTTGGGTCGACATAGAGCTCGCGCTTTGTCCATTGCCAGATTTCGTCGAAGGCGGCGCGATCTCCGGCTTTGACGGCGATCAGCATGGCATAACCTTGCCCTTCGCTGTGACTGATGCGATTGACGTCATCAATCACGCGCCCAGCCCGAACGAAACGCTTCTTGTAGGTGCCCCAGGCTGTTTCCAGCCAGTTGGCTGCAAGGTCACCTGCGGCCTGGGTCGTTTCTGCCCCCAAGCTCGCAGCTGCCGCACACAAAGGGAGAACGGCCCCTGAGATCAACATCACAAGCACCATTCCCATCTGTCTTGCCATCATGACTCTCGCACCCCCGAGGAGCGAAGCGCCCATTGCATGAAGGCTGTCATCACGATGAACAGGCCGAGCAGAACCGCGAGGTAGGCCAGAACGTTGTGCGACAACCAGCCCGCGGCGATCAGACGGATATTCTTAAGGCTCAAAGACTCGGTCGGCACGAGGAGGATCTGCTCGGACACCCGGGTGCTGATGGAACCGTCCTTAGCATTGTAGACCGCTGCATCGCCGACGAATTGCTGCCAGAGCGATCCGGACAGCACCTCCGTAACGGCATGGGACAGGTGTTCCGGGCTGGGCGCCACAAACACTGTCATAGAGGTGACATTCGGCAGCAGCCTGGTTTGCCAGCTTCCTGAAACTCCGTCGGTTTTCGCTCCCTGTGCCACGATCAGCGTGCTTGCCTCGCTCAGCGGCAAGTCAGCTCGCTTTCCCACATCGCGAAGACTCGCATGGTTGATAGTTCCGGACATGAGTTTGGAAATGGCTTCCTTCGCGGACTGAACGTAGTGGTGCAGCCAGTTAGAGCCTTCACTGTCAAAGACTTTCAGCATTCCGGATGGCTGAGGCGCCGCCACTGGAGAGGACACAACGGGAAGGCTGCCAGTATTGTCCACGCTCGTCTGCGCACTCGGGTTGTTCGTGGAGAGTGGAATGGCGTTCCCGACGGAAGCGACCTGAACCCGCTGCTGCGCAGCCATCGACTCCGGCATCCGCGATGCTGGCTGACGCCAGGCCCTGCGCAGCTTGTCCAGATCAAGACCGGCCTCCCGCAGGATTGCCTCGGGCATGTCGTCATAGGCGCCGAGCGCGAGCACGTGGGACGTGCCGGACGGGACCACATCAAAGGCAAAGCGCGCCTTGGTCTCGTGACGTGAGATGGTTGCCATTTTTGCCAGAGCCGTCAATGCTGTCTCTATGGCCTCTTGGCGGCCCTTCGGAACAAACACTGTCAGGTCACCTGCCTTCGACAACTTCGACAAGCCACCGGGAATGACGGACGAAATGTTGGGCACTACGCCCACGCGCCCCAGGGACGGGATGGTTACCTCGCCCGTTCCTGACAGCAGGAAGCGCTCGCGGTTATCGACAAGGGCCTCGAGGGTGCACTTTTCATCCGCGCTGGTGCGCGTCTCAGCCTCGAAGTCGATCGTGTTCAGCCCGGGCTTGAATGTACTGACGGGAAGAAAGAAGGACCGCTTGCTGAGGATAGCGCCAGCCGTGTTCCCCATGGGCGCATCCGCGATGGCAGTGCCGTTGACGCGGATGATCATCTTGCTCGTCGGCAGAAGCCCCGATGCATAGACCGCATCGGCCGAGACAGTGACACGGTCGTAATCGGCAGCCAGAAGGTCCGCCGGCATCTGAAGCCGAATGGTCTGCCGGTAGAACCGGCCGCGGAACGGTTCGGTCTCGAGACCGAGATCGGCAAGCGTCATGGTCTGGCCACCCTCAGCCTTCCATCCACTTGCATTTCTGAGTGCCCGGATGCCGGCGGGCGCGCCCTGCGGCGCAGCCTGTTGCGCCTGCTGCAACAAAGCGTCCAAGGCAGCGTCGACCTCGGTCGCCGTTTCGCCGGTGACGAGCAGCGTGACATTGCCGGTCTGGATGTTGTGCTGAACCCGATGGCGGGGTCCGATACCTGGAACTTTCAGACCGGTTGCGGACATGATGTCCGAGGTGGTCCCCACAACTAGATCAAGCCCACTTTCGTTTTTCGATTCCGGCGTCAGCTCCACGCTCGGGTGGATGAAGTTCCCAAACATCACCGCTGCCTGGACCGCGCGAGATGCCTGGTCGAGGTCGGAAGGCTCGCTCGTGCCGAACTGTCTGACTCGGATCGAGGTCGTGCCGTCCCGTCCCGGATTGACAACGGCCAGCTCCTGCGGCGTGCGGATCTCTCCGGAAGCACCTGCAAGGAGCAGAGCACTCTGCTCAGGCAGCAACTGCGTCCAGAGTTCATAGGTGGAGTTGACGGAGCAGTCGACGCGGTGGGTTTGGCGAATACTGACCCGGACCGAATTGAAGCCGGCCTGCAGAACGCCCAACGGGACGCCGAGGCTCAGAACTTCCGATTGATTGGAATTCTGAACAGCCGTTTCACCGACGACGACATCGTTGACCCGGACGATCAGCCTGAAGGTTTCCGGCATGACCGAGATCGCGTTGCGATAGGCCAGCTGGATCTTCGCCGTGCGAGCGGCTTCGCCGGCTGTCAGAAAGATGGGGAACTCGCGGCTTGCAGCCTCACCGACGAGTCGACTGTCCTCGCCGATCATCGCAAAAGGCCGTCTCCACTCTGGAAGTGCCGTTGTGAGGGAGGCAAGGCCTCCCCCCGCTTGGCTGCGGGGAGCTTCCACCGCTTCCGCCCGGCTTGCAGCAAGCGACATGAGAAGGGTAGCGAGAGCCAAAAAAGGGCGCATGGGATACTCCTGGAAAGAGGAGAAACGGGAAAGTGCGAGTGCTTCGTTGCTAGGAACCTGAATTCGGAGACTCGGCCCCTGCCGTGCGGCGGAACAGGGCAAAGCTCATTCCCCGGAGGGTGTGGCCGAGCGCCCATGCCATGACTTCGATTGTGCCCGCCAGGATACTCCTGGTGCGCTGCCGAGCCATGCGAGCCTCCCGCAGCAGCCTCAGATCGCCGAACATCAGGGCGGAGATGGTGCTGTAATGAGCCGCCTGCAGTTCATGGAAAGTCAAGGCCACCAACTGGCTGTTCCGCTCGAAGCGAGTGTTGACGACCTTCACGGGTAGAACGGAGCCAGCGACTTGCACTTCGGGCGACGTCACGGCCAAGCCAGCCTGGGACTGCATGCGCAACGGATGGGTTCCAGAGACCCGGATGAGCATGCCACCCTGAGACACATCGAGGATCTGGGCTGACACTGCGGCGCCGTCGATGTGAAACTGGCCGCGCCCCTGCGTCGGTACCCGGTGTGTGCCACGCCGCTCCCGGCGCTCGGACACGACGCCGAGCGCAAGGCCTGCCAAGAACAGGTTGAACAGGTTCCAGATGCCGGCGATCATCAGAATGCCTGTCGCTTCAGGCTCATACTGCAGCCGGTAGAGCACGGTGAAAGCACCGGCGAGGAGGATCGCGAAGATGGCAAAGTAGGGCCAGGCAAGAGCAGAGAGTCGATCCTCGCCGGCGGCCTCCCCCTTTGCGGTCACGTTGAAGGTCGGACGGCTTGGGTTCTTCAAGACGCTGACGATCGCCGGGAGGAGATAGACCGACTGGACATACTCATACAGCTCTGACACCCACGGCCAGCGGAAGCGGCCGTAGGCGTAGCTCTGCAACAGGATCGCTGCTGCCAGATAGGCGCAAGTGTAGGCGCCGAACTCGCTCACAGTGGCGTTGTAGACCTTCAGATTGAAGAAGATGAACAGCAAAGGCGCGAATAGAAAGACCATCCGCGGGATCGGGAAGAACCAGAACATGGCGCTTGAGAGGTAGCAGGCGCGCTGGGCGAGGGTGAGCCCCCGCTTCAGCATCGGGTTCTTCATCAGGAAGATCTGCATCATGCCCGTGCACCAGCGGGTGCGCTGTCCGATGAAAGCGGAGAACGTCTCCGGCTGCAGCCCTGCAATCAGGGGCTTATCAACGTAGAGGCTGTTCCAGCCGGTCGCGTGAAGCTCGAGAGCGGTCTCGCAATCCTCAGTGATCGAGGTGCCGGCAAAGCCGCCCGCCTGCTCAAGCGCACTGCGGCGCAGCAGAGCGGCAGAGCCGCAGAAGAAGGATGCGTTCCACTTGTCGAGCCCCTTCTGGATCATGCCATAGAACATCTCGTTCTCGGACGGCATGCGCTCGAAGGTCGAAAGATTTTTCTCGACGGGATCAGGATTGATGAAGAAATGCGGCGTCTGCACGAGAAACAGCTTCGGGTCGCGTGCGAAGAAGCCAACAGTCTCGGTCAGGAAGTCCCGCGCCGGTGCGTGGTCGGCATCGAAGACCACCACGAGTTCGCCCTTCGAGTGAAGCAGACCATTCGAGAGATTGCCCGCCTTGGCGTGCAGGTTGCGCGCACGGGTCAGATACTGCACGCCGAGTTCACCGCAGAGCTTCTGCAATTCCTCCCGGCGCTTCACGGCCGCTTCGGCGACCGCGGGATTGGGAGATTGAACCTTCTGGTCGGTACCACCGTCATCAAGCAGATAAACCGTCAGCTTGTCCTCCGGATAGATCATGGCTTTTGCAGCCGACAGGGTCAGCGCCAGCAGCGCGGCGTCCTCATTGTAGGACGGAACGAAGACATCGACGGTCGGAGCTTCCTTGTCGGACAATCTCGGAGCACTGGGACGTTGGATGGGGCGAGAGATAACGAAAAGGCTGAGTGCCAGCATCACCACGCAGAACATTTCCGCGCCGTAGATCATAACGCCCGGAACAAAGTCGAAAAGGTTGTTCGTATTGGGAATGGTCGCAGTCGTGCGCCAATAGACGTATCGAAGAACCAGGAGAGCGCCTAAAGCGAAGAAAAGATGGCGCCAGTAGCCCTGGAGGTTCAACAATTTGATTCCAAGCATAACAGCCAGGCACATCAGGGCAATCGACCACTGGGTATCCGTTCCCACCGGCTGAAGCACCAAAACTAGGGCCATTAGCGAAGTCAGCAAGCATAGTCCATGCGAAAGCGATCGCAGCATTGGCCCCCTCCAGAGATCTTGGGATCTCGCATGTGCGAGATGCCTTAAGCTACGCTGGATTCAGGCCTCGAAACTATTCCTCATATTGGCTTATTTGGCTGTCAGAGGCAGTACTACTATGGAGGTTTGCCGCAGCGCAGCAATACTTCTTTTGATTGGTCCCGACCAGGGATTCCACGGTTGTTCGCTTGAATATAATCCCTTAAGAGCCTTCGAGTGGGCTCCTGTCGTTCAACTCAGATGATGTAAAAATCTTTGCTGGTGAGATTCAAGCCTGCTTTGAGCTTGGCAAAGAGAACAGGCTTGAACCCGTTGCCTGAACCGTCGGCATCGTAGGTCAAATAGCCCTTGCTCTTGGTGTAGGTCAGATAGTCATTGCCATCCTGCGGCCTGTTACCGACGTTGAAAAATTCCGGATTGAGGCTCCCCGCCCTGCCTAATTTCTTGAAGACAAGATTGTCGAGCCGGATCGTGTCGTCCTGAACGTTGAAGTCCGAGATCGTATCGACATTGGCCTTGGCGCTGAGCGAGCTCCTGAAGATGAAGGCGTCCTTGCCCCAGCCTCCGGATAGCGTGTCCCTGCCAGCACCTCCTTCGAGAAAATCGTTGCCGGCATCGCCATAAAGCCTGTCGTTGTCGTTACCCCCTTGGAGGGTCTCGCTGTGCATGCTGCCATAAAGGGTGTCGTGCCCGCTCCCGCCGATCAGCTTGTTCTTACCGGTGCCGCCGTACAGACAATCATTTCCGGTTCCGCCATCGATGGTGTCATTTCCGACGTCGCCGTATAGCTGGTCGTCGCCATCGCCTCCCGCGAGAGCGTCGTTGCCGGATCCTCCGTAAAGGCTGTCGTCGCCGGACGAACCCCGCAGAACGTCGTTCTCGATATCGCCGTAGAGCGTATCGTTGCCCTCTCCCCCATCGAGGTGGTCACGGCCCATCCCTCCGAAGACCATATCCTGTCCAGCGCCGCCGATGACGGTGTCGTTGCCTCCGTCGCCATAGAGCCGGTCATCGCCGTCGAATCCCTCAATCCAGTTCGCGCCCAGATTGCCCACGATTTCGTTCGCGAGCGCATTGCCGTGGAGATTGATGGGAGACAAGCCTCCCACAGCTTTCAGGACTTCGATGTGGTCGCCCAAGCTATAAGAGGCTTCAGCGATAACTGTATCGTATCCCTGCGCGTCATTCTCCAACACCACATCGAGACCGTCATCGACGATGTAAAGATCGTCCCCTGCCCCGCCGATCAGGGTATCAACGCCGCCTTTGCCGTCGATCTCGTCGTTGCCCGAGGTTGCGACGATCAGGTTGCGAAACCCGTTGCCGCCCAATGCAAGTGAATAGGCTCCGGACGCCGCTCGCAGCTCCTCGATCTCGGCATCAGGAGCCATCGAGAAGCTCGCGCTGCTCCAGATAACATCATAGCCACCACCATTGGCTTCGAAGATTCGATCATCCTTGTGATCGACGATGAAGGTGTCGTTGCCGGCACCTCCATCCATCGTATCCGCGCCTGTCCCCCCATCGATCCAGTCGTCGCCGCCATAGCCCTCGAGATAATCGCCTCGCCAGGAGCCTATGAGCTGGTCATCTGCGGCCATCACAACAGCCGCCGATATGGCACCGCGAGCATGGAAGCTCAGGAGGTTGTCGTAGACGAAAGCAATACCATCATTCGGATGGCTGTAGGTGAGCCACGGGGCGTTGCTGGGGCCGAATTGCAAGGAGGACACCTCACCCTGCGCCGGAGCGACGTCGCTGCCTCGATAGAGGACGTCAACGGGTGAGTTAAAGATGGTGACCTGAAAACGCCCGGTGTCAGCGCCTGCCTCGATGCCATAAATGACGGCGTTGTCCACGATAGCCGAGAATAGCGCCTGCAGTCGCAGTCCCTCCGGCATGCTGGCGCTAAACGTAAGGACAGCCATTATCCATTCTCGGGCTTATTGAGGGCTCGAACGGGTTGAAGGGAAGATCGAGCGCTCTACCAGGCTCAATCAAAAGCTTATCCTGGCTGCACCGGTATGAGAACCCCGTGCCGGAGCTGTATTGAGGGCGATTGTGGAGAGTAACCCCAAAGATTGATCGGGCTTTTCAGCCCATGGTTCCATATCGGTTCACACTCCTCGCAAGAGGACCTCACTCCGGTGATGATGCTCACAGGATCCAGTCGAATGATGTGGAGGACGGGTGACCGGGACTGGCCTGAAAGCCGAAGGTCACTTCCTGACCGGGTGCGATAGTGCGGTTCCATCCTGCATCATTGAGCAGGTAAGTATCGTCACTGCGGCTTACGATCGTGGCATTCCAGATGTTTGAGATGTCGACGGGAGATTTGAGTTTGAGCGCCCAGGTATCAACGGCGGTTGGGCCGGTATTCTTCACGGTAACATTCGCCGTAAACCCGCTTCCCCAGTCATTGGTAATGGTCGTTGTGGCCTTGAGCGTCGACGCTGACGGAGGAGCCGTGGGAGGCGTTGTCGGAGGTATCGTGGTTCCACCGTCATCGTTGACAATTGTGGCGGCCGCCGACGGCTTGCTCAGGGTTGCTCCTGTCGGGCTGGACAGGGCGAGTTGGAACGTCTCGTTCGCTTCCTGAAGCGCGTCGCCGGCCACCTTCACGGTGACAATCTTCTTCGTTTCTCCGGGGGCGAAGGTCAGCGTTCCTGCAACAGGCGTGAAGTCGCCGTCGGTCGCGGATCCTGCAACGGTCTTGTAAGCGACGGTCACCGGCGTGGCGGACGTGGAGGACAGCTCCACCGTGAAGACCGCGTTCGTGACGCTATCGACCGTCGAGCCCCCGTCCCCGGCGTCGAAATCGAACATGATTGGCTGGAGTTCGGTGATTTTGTTCTGGTGGACGGAGGTCCAGTCGTCCTGCAGAATGCCACCGGTGTCGCCGGAGTTCGGGTTCCACGACCACCAGGTCCAGTGCACGCCCTGCTTGTTCGCGGCAATGTCGCTGGTGCCATTGGCATCGAAGTCACCCGACAGATAGGCCGTGATCTTGTCGAGCCAGGCCTGATCCTTCGGGTCCGTAAGCTTGCTGCCGAACTCGCCCAGATACACCGGGGCGATGTTCTGCTTGTAGATGTAGCCCCACATCTGGTCGAACTTCGACGGCAGGTTGTTGGGAAACGCCGGATCGTTGAACCAGGGCTGGCCATAGATCGAGTTCGGATAATCATGGGCCGAGTAGACTAGCCGCCCGGGAACATCGAGCACGATCGGCCGGTCCTTCACGCCCATGAGGTTGCCACCCCACCAGTAATACTGGTTGTTATAGGCCTCGATGCCCTCAACAAAGATCAGCCAGTTCGGGTTGGCGGCCAGCACGGCGTTGCCGGCCCGCTCGGCCGCCGCAGCCCAGTCGGTCGCGGCGTTGCCGCCCCAGGTCGCCGGCCCGTGCGGCTCGTTGTGCAGATCGGCCCCAATCACGGTCGGATTGCCGGCATAGTGCCCCGCCAGCATCATCCAGTTGGCGATCCACTTCTGCTCGGTGTAAGCGCCCTCGTACCACAGCCCGTTGGCATTGGCGCCGGCTCCCGCGCTGGAGCGATGGTGATCGAGGATGATCTTCAGGCCGATCTGGCCGGCATAGGCCACGATCTTGTCCATGATCTGCAGCCCGGTAAGCCCGGCCAGGTCCGGGTTCTTGCCGAAGTCGATGCCGTTGGGCGTGCTGCCGGCGTCAAACAGTTGGTCGGAGAAGGGCAGACGGATGGTGTTGAAGCCCAGATCCGCCATCTGGTGCATCATCTCCTTGTAGTTGCGCACCTGCAGGCCGTCCGGCGCATAGCGGTTCGACTCCATGCCAAACCAGTTCACGCCGGCAAGCTTCACCCCAGTGCCAGAAGAATCTACAATCTGATTGCCTTGCGTGTGGAAGAAGCCCTGTCCGACACCGGTTCCAGTGCCAGGCACGGTAACCGGGTTGCCCTCCTGGACAGAAATGTCCGCCACTGTGATGGATGGCGTGGGAGCCGCCTGATCATCATTGACGATGGTCGCTGTCCCCTGCCCCTTGGCGATCGTCGCTCCCGCTGCTCCGGACAGATGAAACTTGAAGGTTTCGTTCTGCTCCGAAAGCATGTCGCCGAGGACCGACACGGCCACAGTCTTCGTGGTTTCGCCTGGAGCGAAGGTGAGAGTGCCAGCCTTCGTCGCGTAGTCAGAGCCTGCAAGGGCGGTTCCGTCGGCAGTGGCATAGGATACGGTGACGGGCGCGGTGGCTGCGGCCGAAAGGGTCACCGTGAAAGTCGCGTTCGACGTACCGCTGTGTCCCTCTGCAATGCTGACGTCGGAGACGCTCACGGACGCGCTGGGTGCGGCGACATCGTCATTGGTGATCGTGATCGTGCTTTGTCCGTCGGCGATGGTTGCCTTCGTCGGGGATGACAGGTTCACGACGAAGGACTCGTTGGTCTCGACGGCCGTGTCACCGGTGACCGAAATAGCGATCGTCTTGCTGGTCTCGCCGGGAGCAAAGGTCAGAGTGCCGGACTTCGCGGCATAGTCCGTGCCCGCCTGAGCCGTGCCATTCGCTGTGGCATAGTTGACGGTGACGGCCTCGGTCGAGGCCTTGGACAGGGAAACAGCGATCAGGGCGTCCTTGGACCCTGAATTCCCCTCAGCGAGACTGGCATCAGCGATCGCCAGTGTCGGAAGCGCAGGGGTTTCGCCGACTGCCTGGCCATTGACAATGTAGCCGGTGGGCTGCGGCGATGATCCGATATAGCTGGCCTGGAACCCGAATGAGACCGTGCCGTTCGGGCCGAGCGCACCATTCCAGGCAGCGTTGCGTATGATGTAGTGATTGCCGACATGGCTCACGATCTGCCCGTTCCAGAGATTGGTGATCTCGAACGGGGCATCAAACTCGATAGTCCAACCGTTGATTGAACTTGGGTTGGGATTACTTAAGGAAATTGAGCCGGTAAAGCCAGTGTCCCAGCCACTATCGAGTTTGAAATCAAGATTGTACGTCATTCTTTCACCATCTCAGCCAATTTCGCATGAATATCGCTGGAGCAATACTGCATAGTGACATGAGTTTGTGAAATTAAGTCAATTTGGTGTTATCCCATGCTCATAATTTGAGCGCGCCCTTATGGCTGCTTTGGCCGTGTGGATCACAGATGCCTAAGCCGGAGGAGTTCGATGCGAGTGTCAGCAATCATACTGATGGGCCTTGTCCTGTCAGGGTGCGTTTCGTCCAGTGAGCCGGCCTCCCAGCCCGTACCACCGGCCAACCTTGGGTCGACACAGGCCGCACCTCCCGTGCCCCCGGCCCCGATCCCGGCGGGCCTTCCGCCAGGATATACCCGGCATATCACTTACAGGGATGGCAGGTTCACCTTGCCGGACGGCTCGACTGTGCCTGCCGATCCCAATGGTGGATTCACGATCTCCACCGGGGTCTATGTCCCGCACGATGGAACAGGCGGGATCATCCTCCCCAATGGAGCGCGATGCATTTCCGACCGTGCACAGGGCTACTACTGCCCCTGAGGCGTCCCTCTGTGGTCGCCTATGGCCTTCAAGTCAGATGCCTGGCCTCTAGCCTGCCATCCGCATGAGTTGCTGAGACACCATCCCCCAGGAGTTGGTTCCTGAGGCTGCTTAGTCACCATTAGTTCCAAGCCTACAAAGGCGCGAAGCTGGATCAGGATATGGCGGGTCAGTCGCTTCTCACTTCCTCGTGATAAACGAAAAGGGGACAGTTGCCCGTCCCCTCTTGCATCACACTGACCATTCAAATCAAACGATGAAGTAAAAGTTGTCGAGCGCGAGGTGATTGCCTGATCCGTTGCCGTTATACGTGCCACTGACCTGTGTGACATCGAATTCAAGCTGGTCGATGGAACCCCAAGATGGGTCGAAAGTGGTTGCATTCTTGTTGTCAATGACAACGCTCTGCGACCCGACCACGACCCCGTTGTTATAGCCGGTGACCTTCACGATCATCGACGTTGCCCAAGCGGCCATCATGTCCACTTTGTCGAAGACGAAGTCCGATCCGTTGGTTCGGGTAATTTCAACGGGGTCAGCCGCAAATGGCGTGAACGCCACGTTGCCATCAGGATCAAGCTTGGCATACCCGCTGCTCGGATAGTTCTGCTTCCCGTCCGTTTCATACAAATTGTAATTGGCAGCATGCCAGTTGAAACCGTTGTATCCGTCCGGAATTGGTGAGTCATAGTCCGGACGGTCTTCGAAGTTCACGATCAAGTTTGCGGCCTGAACCTCGTCCACGCCGTTCACGGTCACATTCACGGCAGTCGCAGTACCGTCCGCCGAATGAGCCGTCATCGTCTGGAGGATATGATCACTTGCCGTCAGCGGCTGTGCCGCCGCGTTGTTGAGCGTGAATGACCATGCACCATCCGCCGCAAGATGGAAGTGGCCATAGTCGGTATCCAGTTCCTGCGCCAAGAGGTACGCCTCACCGGTATCGACATCCGTTACGTTCAGCTTACCAGTTACCACCTGAGGCTGCGGGTTGGCATCCTCCGTCACCGATCCTGTGCTGGTCCCGGAGATAGAGGCAAGGTCGTTCGACCCGTTTATGGTCACAGAAACCGTTTCCGTAGTTCCGTCAGCCGATTGAACCGTGAACTCCCGGAGGAGATGGTCATTGGCTGTTAGCCCCTGAACCGCCGCCGAGTTGTCCAGCACGAAGTTCCAAGAACCATCCGTATCGAGATGGAAGGTCCCGAGATCGTTATGTGTGGTCTGCGGCTGGAAGCTGCTCTGGCCAGAGTCCTTGTCGGAGACCGTCAGGGTGCCGCTCGCGGAAGGGTTGGTGTCTTCCGTCACGACGCCAGATTTGGTCCCACGAATCTGAGCCGCATCATCCGCGCCGCTGACCGCCACCGTGATCGTCTCCGAAGCGGTGCCATCAACCGACTGAACCGTGAGCGTCTGATTGATGTGGTCGGCAGAAGTCAGTTCCTGCGCCTTGGTGTTGTCAATGACGAAGGCCCATTGGCCGCTGGCAGAGTCAAAAGTGAAGTCACCGTAGGTGGCATGCAGGGCCGAGACTGGAACGACTGCAAAGGCGTTCTGTCCGTCATCGACATCCGATACGGTCAGCGTACCTTCCGCTTTCTGAACGCCATCCTCAGTCACCGCACCAGCCTTGTCACCCGAGATCAACGCATTGTCGTTCAGGCCGCAGACGCGAACCGTGACGGTCTGAACGTCAGAGAAGCCCTGATCGTCTGCTACCGTGTAGGTAAACGTGACATCTGTGTACTCGCCAGCGTGAGGTGCTGGAACGCAGAGCCGGGATCGAAGGAGACGGTTTTGCCGTCTGGGCTGACCGACACAGAGCCGCCAGCCGGTTGTGTGACACCCGCGACGTGCAGTGCCTTGCCATCCGCCAGAAGGTCGACGTCGTTTGACAGCACATTGATGACGACCGAGTGGTCCTCGTCCGTGGTTGCGCTGTCATCCGCCCCCTCGACTGGGGCTTTGATGACGATTTTCTCGAACTGGCGCGCCGTGATGTTGAGGCTCTTGAAGGTGTAGGTCCAATCCTTATTGGCTTTGAATCCGTTGATGTCAGCGATAACGCTAGGGTCTTTGGCCTGTGCCGCCGTCAAAGTGAGTTCAAGTATATCGGAGCCACCTTCACCCCAAAGCTCCTTATAGACACCGTCAGCCACAACGCGAACAATGTCGTTGCCTTCGCCCGCATAGACAAGGGCCTTGCCGCCGCTGATGCTGATATCGTCAGCGCCTCCACCAGAGTAAATCTGGTGGTCTCCGACTCCGACCGTGATCTTGTCCGTACCGCTACCCGTGTAGATGTGGTTAATACCGCCACCCGCATTGATGGTATTGCTACCCTCCCCAGCAAAGATGTCGTCGTTGCCGTCGCCCGTGGTGATATTGTCGTTACCAGAGCCAGCGGTTACCCGATTGGCGCCTGCACCGGCGTCGATCCAGTTGTTTCCTTCACCGGCATTGATTTCGTCGTTGCCGTTGCCAGTCGTGATGCGGTCCGCGCCCGAGCCGGTGTTGACCCGATTCGTGCCAGCACCCGCGTTGATGACGTTAGCGCCTTCACCGGCATTGACCTGATCGTCGCCATCGCCCGTGGTGATATCGTCAGCGCCCGAGCCAGTATTGACGTTGTTGTTGCCACCCGAATCCTTGATGATATTGCGACCCTCGCCGAGGTTGAAAGTGTCGTTGCCGCCGCCAGATTCCACCGAATCGTTACCCGATCCAGCGTTGAACGTGTTGCTGCCAATGAGGTCCTTAACGTTGTTGTTGCCCTCGCCTAGATTGTACTGATCGTAGTCGATATTTCCGGCGAGCGTGTCGTCCCCATTACTTCCGTTGTACGTAGCCATTTTTTTACCTTCTGCACATTACTCTTCGATACTGAAGAGCACATACAAAGGACCGCAGTCGCCAAGCTTCGTAAATGCAAATAGTGGATGAAATTACATTCTTAGGGATTAACACCCTTGCATGCATAAAAGAGCACGATGCAGCACTCGCTGCCCATAACCCAGTCGAAAGTCCGCGCTCTTTGTTTCAGTCTAGTATTTCGGAGTACATCGGCTCGAAGGAATTCACTCGCCTCAGCGACCGGACAAGGTCAGACTACAACAAGCACATAGCCAGTATCCAAAAGGAATTCGACACCCTTCCTTTGTATGCATTCAAGCGGGAGAATAGCAAACGCACCCGTGGCATCTTCAAAAAGTGGCGTGATGCCTTCTACCAACGATCAGATCGCCAAGGGAATGATGCGTGGACGGTGTTAGCCCGGATATGCTCTGTAGGTAAAGACCATGGACTTGTTGGGGGCCCCCGCGAAAAGGGAGGCCGTATGTACGAATCGAAGCGGTAGCATTTGATCTGGTATCGCGACCACGAAGAGAAGTTCTATCGATCGGCTCCGGAGCACATTTCGCTGGCAGTCCATCTGGCGATCTGGACCGGACAGCGGCAAGGCGATCGGCTCCGGATGTGGTGGGCCAATGAGAGGCGGACGAACCCTACTGCGATGGCACGTACATGTATCTTCGCCAAAACAAGGGCGGAGCGTTCGACCGGGTTACAGTCGTCGGGCCGCTAAAACTGCACTCGAAAAGGGGAAGGAGAAGGTGGCAGGACCGTACATCCTAATGACGACCCGCAACAAGAAGTGTAGCCAGTCAGATCTGGGACGGCTCTTGGCCTGACACAGTCAGGACAAGACATTACCTGCTCCGCAGCACTGCGCCAAGAAGGCTTGTCAGATGGCGTCACTCTAGGCTATCCGGTCAATGGATTCCCTAATTGGGTCAGTAGCGTTGTGCTTGTTTATCCTGCGGTAGCGTTGATCGGCGGTCTGACCAGCTGCATTCTGCTTTGGCCCTATGGAGCGGCCATTGCGCTGCTCAGTATCCCGTTTGTCGGGAGCTTGTTTGCCCTGGTCGCTGCGGCCTCAATTCACCTGCTTGCGCCAGATAAGCCGGCCCACACGGAGCGGAACCAGAACTTGAACGCAGCGGAAACCGCTAACCGGTCCGAATAAACGGAGTAATCACATCTCGCGCGCAAAACGCCGATATGACCGAATGCCACGATACCATCGGCCTCTCCGAGCTCACCGGCCAGCCCGCGACCACAGTGCCCGAGGAACGTTAGGAGCCGATGCCAGCGGTCGTAGAAGGTGCCGAGCGAAAGGCCCGTTGAGAAATAGACCGATTACCGATGTCGATCAGAATGATCCGACCGGGCGCGTTGCGTATCAGCCCGAACCGATGCGGAGTTCTTACCCTCCGCTGGACGCCCTGGTCGAGGCAGAGGCAATGCTCGACCTGGGCGTTTCGTGTCCGGTTTGTGCACGTGGCTCAAGTAGTCGTCTATGAATGCCACGGCGCCATGACTGGAGATGTGCGTGAAGGGCCTCTTGGCAGTCAGGTCGCTTTCAAGAATCCAGATGCGCACGAGGGACAGGCGTCATACGATCCGACGCCCACATAGCGGCCTGGGTCCGGTTGGCCGCCCCGATCTTGCGCAGGATCGACTTCACGTGAACCTTGACCGTTGACTCGGTGACATCGAACTGACGGGCAATGACTTTGTTCGGCTCCCGGTTCATGATGCCACGAAGGACGTCAGCCTCGCGGGGAGAGAGCTTCTTGATCCGATCGTCCAACACTTTCGGGCCCGCATCAGCCACCTGACGCTGCTGTTCCTGGTGCGTCGATAGTGCTTCGCGCTGTTCGTGACGTTCCCGGGTTCGAAGTGACGGGAGACGTCGTTCTCGGAACCTTCTCCTTCGCCAAATACCTGATGTGGAAGGATCTTTCCGCCCGCGCGGAGCAGCTGACCCAGAACTCGGTTGTTCGTCACCTGATCGAGCGGGCATCCGACAGCTTTGGCTCGGGCAACGACTTCCCAGGGCTCCGTCGCAAACTTTTTGTTTCAAAGTTTCAGCTAATGCCACCTTGGTTTAGGGACGGAGGGTGGCGTGTTCAAGGGCAGGCATTTCGATCGCTCGGTGATCCTTCTCTGTGTGCGGTGGTACCTTGCCTACAATCTCAGCCTCCGGAACTCGGAAGAGATGATGGCCGAGCGCGGCATCTCCGTTGATCATGCGACCGTGCATCGCTGGGTTGTCCGGTACTCGCCCGAACTGCTTGAGCGCTTCAATCGCCGCAAGCAGGCGGTCACCAGGAGGTGGCACGTGGACGAAACATATATCAAGGTGCGCGGGCGTTGGACGTATCTCTACCGCGCCATCGACAGCAGTGGAGACACAGTCGAATTCTGGTTCAGTGAGCGACGAAACCTTGCTGCTGCCAAACGGTTGCTGAGCAAGGCACTGAAGAGGCATGGCCGTCCCAAGCGGATCGTGATCGACGGCAGCCAGACCAACCGCGAGGCGATCTTGTCCTGCGATACCGCAGACCGGCTCGAGAACGGATCGCGGCGTGAACTGAAACCCATTCGCATCCGGCAAAGTGCCTATCTGAACAATCGCATTGAGCAGGACCACCGCGTCATAAAGAGGCGCATTCGGCCTATGCTTGGTTTCCAGTCTGCGGTCACTGCCCGTTTGATCCTAAGTGGGATTGAGATGGTTCACATGATGCGCAAGGGACAGGCGAAGTACGCCCGCGATCCGCAGCCGTCGCTCGCCGAACAGTTTGACCTACTCGCCGCATGAGCGGATCACAGTCTCCTGCTACCATCTCATCCCTGCTCCGGATTTGCGACAGAACCAGCGAAACAGCCACCGCCGTCCTTATTTTAATCGAAGACCTTCCAGCGCGTCGTGATAGGGCCGCCGACCGAGCCAATTTCTCCGGCACTCAAGATTAGGATGATGCAGTGGCGGCGACCCAACCTCAATCTGAGCTCGGGCATGCGAGCATGCCGCACAACCAATATGGTCCCCAGCGTGGCCGCTTCCCCAAAGAAACAGCGCAGCGCCACTTGACGCCAAGCAACCAATAGGCGGTGTTTCAGACGGCTATCAATAAAAGTGCCAAAACTGCCAATGAAAATCCGTATCTCGGCTCGTTCATGGGGGCTGCGTCAGTGGTCTCCTGACTGCGAACCGCAGTCAACGGCAATCGGTTCCACTGGACTTTGGAATTGTCTTGCTAGGCGACTGAGCAATACTTCGCCATGTATCAACGCTCCCAGCGCGCATCAATTTGGTAGATGCCGGCTATTTTGGGGAAGCACCAGTCCGCCACGAGCCTTCACCGATCCCGCGCATCCGTCTATTCAGAGAATGGCCGCGAACTCAAAGATAAAAATCGCCTTTGTCGAGGGTGGTGAGCCCAGCGACCTTGATTTGAAAGTCTGCGGCCTTATCGCCATTGATGTCGCCGGACAGCACACCGCCTGAAAACCCGAGCTCCCCCGCCTTCCCGCTGAAGGCGGCCTTGCCGATGAACTTGAAGGCTTGGTTGCCGCTTGCCTTGGTGCTGGCGTCGATGCCACGCAGGTCGATGTGGTCCTGACCACGAGCGAAATCCCTGATCGTGTCGATGTTCGAGGTCCGCGACTCCGCAACGGATTTGAAGATGAAGCTGTCCCGCCCTGTGCCACCACGGAGGATATCGTGTCCACCTCCGCCGACGAGGACATCATCACCGGCGCCGCCCTCCAGGGTGTCATGGCCGCCCCGCCCAGTCAGCGTGTCACTCCCTCCACCGCCCCTGATGACGTTGGCGGCATTGGTGCCGCGCAGTGCGTCGGCATGGGCGCTGCCGACCAAGTTCTCGATGCTCACGTAGATATCGCCTGTCGCGTCGCCGGTGTTGAGCGAGCGCGTCAGAAGATCAACCCTCACTCCGGCACCCGCGCCAGCATAGCTGGCATAGTCGCTACCGGTTCCTCCATCGAGCCGGTCGCCGCCGGCGCTCCCATGCAGGACGTCGTTGCCGCCGCGGCCAACGAGCGTGTCATTGCCGATGTTGCCGTTCAGCCGGTCGTTGCCGGCACCGCCCGACACAGTGAGATCCGGCGTGACAAACGCCGAGGGCGTGACCGTTGGTTCAGCTGGCGAAGTGATCGACGGCTCGACTGGGACGGTCAACAGGCTGAGGCTCGTCACTGCCGTTCCGGACAAGAGTTCCTCGACGGAGTAGCGCCCATCGAGAAACTGAAACCATTCAATCCCCCGGACGATGTCCTCGCCATCGGGCGCACCCGACCGATGGTCGACAATATGGGCCGATCCGTCCGTGAGCTGCGTGACGCTGTAGTGCGCGCGATCCCCGCTAAACAGCGCAGTATCGCTCCCAGTGCCGCCATCCAACACGTCGTCTCCAACGCTGCCAGACAGAGTGTCGGCTCCGGTGCCGCCCTTCAGGATGTTGACGGCCTGGTTGCCGATCAGGGTGTCATTGCCGGACCCGCCGGTCGCATTCTCGATCAGGGAGCGTGTGTCGTTGTTATAGAGCAAGGCATTGGCAATGTTGCCGGTAGCGACCTTTGATCCGTTGTAATGGAGCCTGGCCAACTGGGCTGTCGATGCGACCGTCCACTCGCCGGGCCGGAGATCGACTTTGAGGCCGCTCGTATACGACGAGAAATCGTAGATGTCAGTGCCACCGCCATCCCAGACCGTCTGAAAGATCCGGTTTGCCCCGGCCGCGCCTTGGCCGACGCCGTTGACGAACATCTCGCCAGTGGTTGGACTCCAGCCATAGGTCGTGTTGGAAGCGTTGGTGGCAAAATTGGCGCCGTACAGGTGCTGGAGAGCAGCAATATCATACATCATGAGCGACTGAGCATAGCCAGCGTTCTCGTTGACGTAGCCCATGGTCGTCGAGGCGCCCACATAGGAACGGTAGCTCATGACCGTGTACTCCATCGAGTCGCGATCCTGCGGCATGACAAAGTGCTGGTGCGCATGCTCGAGCCCGAGCGCGTGGCCGATCTCATGGATGAAGGTCAGGTTGGCGTAGTTGCCCTTCTGCGGGGTGTCATAAGCGTCACTCGAATTGTTGAACCATGCATCCCCGCCTGCGGTATTCGTCGTCGGGAAATAGGCCCAGGCCGTGATGGGCGTGTCCGACATTGCAAAGCGCAGATCCGCATGCTGCGCCGTTGTTTCCGCCACTTCGGTGAAGCTGAGATTGGCAACCGAGGCATAGAGCTTCAGGGCAGCCCGGGTCGAGGTCTGCTGCGTGGCATTCAGGGCTTCGAAATTACTGAGAGGCTCTCCGTCTCCATATGCACTGCCATAATAGGAGGCACTGGCCGGAAAGCTGTAATTGAGATTGTTGACCGCCCATTTCAGGTTGCCCAGGAAACCATCAATGTACGCGTTGCCGGTCAAGCTGTAGGTAGCAACAGCAGGCATGAACTCGTCCAGTTTCGCCAGAGAACAGATTGAGGAACGGCCACGTTAAGCATTCTGCTCGAAAGCAGCTTGAGAATAACGTAAGCTCAATTCGCCGACGACAGGCAAATAGGAATTTTATTTATCCTTTGCAACAGCTAAATAAGCTTAACGGCATACTTTTGAAGCGTGACTGTTTATTTTATCTGTGAGCGGTGGCTGCTTTCCCCAAAATCGTCGCCACTCATTACGCGGCCTCACGCTTTCTTTGAAGACGAGGTGAGCGTGACATTCGTGCTTTGCAGCACAGGGATCTTGCTAGCAAAGGGCGAGGCCTTCATCTCAATCGAGGTGAGAGTCTTGTAGAGAGCGCCCGCTACCTCCGATGTGAAACCTGTGCCGACACGACCGACAGGAATAAGCTTGCCAGCTTCATAGACTCCCATGACCAGCGAGCCCACTGCTTTCTTGCTCGCGGTCGATGGGAGGTAGCCTGCGATCACCAGTTCTTGGCGTTGCGTGCATTTCGACTTGACCCAATCGTCGCCTCTGCCTGATCTGTAGGGCTGATCGGCGCGCTTGGAGATGATCGCCTCCAGACCCATTCGACAGGCGTGCCTGACGAGTGTTGCACCATCCTCCTCAAGATGGTCGCTGAAGCGGATAGCGCCAACCTGGGGCAGGTCATCGAACAGAAGCCGCAAGGCCGCGTTGCGGCCCGCCAATGCCGCCTTCCTGAGGTCCTCGCCGTCGAGATAAAGCAGATCGAAGACATAATAGACGAAGCGCTTGCCTTTCCCACCCTTGAGCTCCTTCTGCAGCGCCGAGAAGCTTGAAACTCCTGCCTCGTCCTCCACGACGATTTCGCCGTCGAGCAACGCCGATGGAATTTTCATTTCCTTGAGGGCATTTGCGATTGGCTTGAACTTCGCAGTCCAATCAAGCCCCTTTCGTGTCAGGAGTTTGATATCGCCGCCTTCGATGCGGGCCTGCATACGATAACCATCGAGCTTGATCTCGTGAAGCCAGTTGTTGCCGCCCCTTGGGGCATTCTCAACCAGTTGGGCCAAGGCTGGCTCGACAAAGGGTAGTAGAATGCCGTTCTTCGCACCTTTGACCTTCGAGGGACGCCGCGATCTCTCCGACCCGGATCTAGCCACCTTTGCGCGTGCAGCGTGATCCACACGGATGTCGCCTTGAGCGGCCAGTTCCTCGATGGTCCGGCCTGATTTGAGCGACGTCGTCTCCTCCTCCAGGATGTCGGGATCCTCCGAGGTGCGGGCAGCCTCATCGTCGGACTTTAGCAACAGCCACTGCTCGTTCTTGTCGCCGGGCTTGCCGCGGGTCCGCACGAGATGCCACTTGCCTTTGAGGCGTTCGCCCTCGAGAGAGAACGTCAAACGGCCACGGGCATAATCGGCATGTGGGTCGCCTTCCGGAATCCAGCGGCCCTGATCCCAGACGATCATGGTCCCACCGCCGTACTGACCGGCCGGGATGACGCCCTCGAAGTCGATGTACTGCAGGGGATGGTCTTCTGTGTGGACTGAGAGGCGTTTCTCGCTCGGAACCAGGCTCGGGCCCCGCGTCACCGCCCAACCTTTGAGAACCCCGTCGAGCTCCAGCCGCAGGTCGTAGTGCAGGCGGCGCGCATCATGCTTCTGCACCACAAAGCGGTTACCCTGAGACTTGACTCTCTTCGCCTTGGGTTCGCTCGTGATGGAGAAGTCGCGTTTCGCCCGGTAAGTCGAGAGAGAACCAGAGGCTCTTTTCTTGGCGCTTCGGCTTCGCGACGGCGCTTTCCTGGCTTTCATACTAGATGATCCCGCAGCCATGGCACACTCCTAGGCAACACAACTCGGCGGGCCTAGCCAGCCTTGCGCACCTTCGCCTTGGGTGGGGGCTTTTTTGCCGATTTGGATTTCGACGCAGGCTTCTTCGTCGAAGCAACCTTCTTGCCCGCAGATCCTGCTTTCTCCGCCGAAACACTGCGCTTGAGCGCATCCATCAGATTGACGACGTTGGAAGGCTTCTCGGACGCCTGCTCCTTCACAGGCTTGCCAGCCTGCTTTGACTTCAGCAACTCCGCGACCGCTTCCTCATAGCGATCATCGAATTGTTTCGGATCGAAGTGGGCTGCCTTGCTGTCGATAATGTGGGCGGCGAGATCCTTCATCTCCTTGGGATACTTCACCTCACTGATTTCGTCGAAGACCTTATCCTCGTCGCGAACCTCGTCGGCCGCGTGCAGCGTCGTGCCGACAAGCCCCTCATCCAAGGGCTCGAGCAGGATCATTCGCTCGCGCCGCGCCAGCACAATGCGGGCAATGCCAGCCATGCCTTTGTCGCGGATGGCATCGCGAATGACGCAGAATGCCTCGTTGGACACCTTATCGGTCGGGGCGATGTAGTAGGCGGTATCGAGGAAGCGCTCGTCGACCTCCTCTCGTGGCACGAAGCTCTCGATATCGATCGTGTGGGTGCTTTCCAGCTTCAGGGCGTCAAGTTCTTCGTCCTCGACCTGGATGTAGCTGCCCTTCCCGACCGCGAACCCTTTGACCTGGTCTTCACTCTCGACGACTTCCTCGGTCTCGCTGTCGATAAACTGGCGCTTCACCCGGTTCCCAGTTTTGCGGTTGAGGGTGTTGAAACGGATCTTCCCGCCCGACGATGTCGAGGGGTACAGGCCGACCGCGCAGGACACGAGAGAGAGCTTGATGTGGCCTTTCCAAACCGTCCGTTCAGCCATGGGTAGAACTCCCAACGATACGCTACTGTGTGACAAGTCTGGCAACCTTGACCGGCACCCTCACGAGTCAGGAACGTCGCCCTGAAATGACTCGTTCCGAGTTCTCCACAGGACTCTCCGGTGCGGTTAATGCCCCATGAAACTACCCTCTATTGTGGCGCATTTTGGAGTCGGGGTTGTTGTGTATGGAGTAATCGAATGTCTGATGACAAAGCCAATCGCGGTGGTGCGGACCGGGGCCGGGTCGCCGGCGGCGAAGGGTACGAAGTAGGCTACTTTGCGCGGAAGCACGGCATCAGTGTTGCGCAGGCTGAGGAGTTGATCAAAGAGCACGGGAACAGTCGCGAGAAGCTCGATGCGGCGGCTGGGAAGCTCAAGCGAGGCTAATCTTGGCAGCCCGGTGCCCTGATGTCGGGTATGAGTGAGCACCGCATCTATGTTGGGACCGCCGCCTGGGCGATCCCAAAGCAGTACGACAATGCCTTCCCGAGCGAGGGTAGCCATCTCGTGCGGTACGCGAACCGGTTTGACAGCGTCGAAATCAACTCCTCGTTCTATCGCCCGCATCGCGTGTCGACCTATCAGCGCTGGGCTGGTGATGTCCCGGAGCATTTCCGCTTTGCCGTGAAGATGCCGAGGACGATCACCCACGAATACCGTCTGCGCGATGTCGACGAGCCGTTGCAGCGCTTCCTGGGAGAAATCGCCGGATTAGGATCCAAGCTTGGACCAGTTCTCATCCAACTTCCCCCGAGCCTGAAGTTCGACCCCAAGGGCATGCGATCGTTTGTTGAGCGGCTCCGAAGGTCCTTCAATGGGGACGTCGTCTGTGAGCCCCGGCATGCGTCATGGTTCATAGCCGATGTCGATGCCTTCCTCATTGAGTATCGGATCGCCCGGGTGGCGGCCGATCCCAAGCCCCATCCGAGTGCCGGTACTCCGGGCGGCTGGACTGGGCTGGTGTACTACCGCCTGCATGGGTCGCCGAGAATGTACTACTCGGCTTACTCGCAAGAGAGCATCGCGCAAACCGCCAGGACTCTTGAAGACCATGCGAGCGCCGGACGGGCAGCATGGTGCATCTTCGACAATACGGCTGCTTTCGCTGCGACTGGTGATGCGCTGAGCACATTGAAGCTTCTTCAGTCTCAGGCGCCCGATCGTTAGTTCTCCATAGGCGACTTTCCACGCGATCGCAGCATTGCTTGGCGAGCGTTCGTTGACAGCCTGAACGGAGATGGAAGAGCGATCACCCCTCTCATTCTTGTTTTGTAGCGGACCCCCGGCTTGTGGCAAGCCCCCAGACATGTCGCATAAACGCTGCCCTCGATCACACATGAGGGAGTCGTGACGATGCGTGTGCTGTTGTCGACCTATGGATCGCGTGGGGATGTTCAGCCGCTGGGGGCACTTGGCCGGGCCTTGCAGTCGATGGGTGTCGAGCCGCTGGTATCTGCCCCGGCCGATGCGGAGTTCGTCGAACTCCTGAAGCGAGAGGGCCTGCCGCTGGCACCGGCCTTCATGCCCGTGCGCCTGTGGATCGCGCAGGCGAAACAATCAGGTCTGCGTCTGCCCGAGCTCGCGGCGAAGATGGTTCCGGCCCAGTTCGATGCGATCGCTGCGGCGGCCGAGGGCTGCGATGCCATCGTCGCAACCGGCCTGTTCCCATCCGTGGCGGCCGCTCAGTCCGTGGCTGAGAAGCTGGGGATCCACTTTAGCTGGGCGGCCTTCTGTCCGCTCATGGTGCCGTCACCGCACCACCCGCCCATGGAATATCCGGGCTGGCCACACCCGCTGGAGGTGACCGACAACCTGGCCCTTTGGGAGTTTAACGCCCAGGCAAAGAACGCGCTCTTCGGCGCGGCGATCAACACCCACCGCGCCTCAATCGGCTTGCCGACCCTCGACAATGTCCGCGATTACGTCTTCACCCATCGCCCGTGGCTGGCATCGGATCCGACCTTGAGCCCATGGCAGCCAACCGACCTGACCGCCGCGATCCAGACCGGGGCCTGGATCCTGCCGGATACGCGCCCGCTCCCGGCCGAGCTTGAGGCGTTTCTGGATGCTGGCGATCCCCCGATTTATGTCGGCTTCGGTAGCATGGCCATGCACGCCACGGAAGACCCTGCCCGCATCGCCATCGAGGCAGTCCGCGCGCAGGGCCGGCGCGTCATTATCGCCCAGGGCTGGGCCAATCTGGCCCTTATTGATGGTCAGGAAGACTGCTTTGCTGTCGCTGAGGTCAACCAGCAGGCGCTCTTCACACGGGTCGCCGCCGTCGTGCACCACGGCGGCGCCGGAACAACCACGGCGGCTGCCCGCGCTGGCGCGGCTCAGGTGGTGGTGCCCCAAGTCGCCGACCAGCCGTATTGGGCCAGCCGGGTCAGCGCACTCGGTATCGGTGCGGCGCACGATGGTCCCATCCTGAAAACCGGGACGCTCTTGGCTCCGCTTAGAACAGCGCTGGCGCCAGAGACCCACGAACGAGCGGCCATCATCGCCAAGACGATCCGCAGCGACGGAGCAGTGGTCGCTGCCGAACGGCTCGTTGCTGCAATCCACAGAGGAAGCCAGTAGGGTTCAGGCTGCCCTAACCAGCGCCTGAACGGCGTCTGAGGGACAATGGAAAAGCCTAGGCTCCGGGGTCAACGGGCGGAATGCCTTGCATCTCCTGCCGCGCCAGCTACGGGCCTGGGCTGATAGGGTACCAGACGGGCGCTCGCATCGTCAGGCGAGCACAGGATCAAGCCGTATTGGATTACATCCGTCCTAACACGACTACATCGACGCTGGCGGTGACGCCCGCCGCGATCGAAGTCCACAATACTGTCCGCTGGGGTAAGCCTGATATAAGGATTGATATACAATTCGCAAGCGGGGCAGGGCGAACATTTGGTCGCACGATCGGCCTGGTCTTAGAGGCTGACTGAAAAAGGTTGAGTGGCCTCAAGCCCCTGTGATTCCGTCGGATTTGCGAAGATTCGATGGAGGTCA
>NZ_JAERQD010000061.1 GCF_016735695.1 Microvirga zambiensis WSM3693
TCGGCGCGCACGCGCAGCATGCGGCGTGCAGGATCGATGTCGTCGGTCCGCAGGGCGCAGAGCTCCTCGCGTCTGAGACCTGCGTCATAGGCAAAGGCGAGCATCGTACGATTGCGGATCGGCTCGGCGGCCGCAATCGCCAGGATCGCCGCCCAGCCGTCCTCGTTGGGGATCCACGGCAGGGACACGTAGCGGGGCACGAGACCGCGCCGGGCGGATCCTGGACGTGCGCCAGGTGTGTAGCGGCCGCGGCCGACCGGGCTCGTGACGCGCAAGCCCTCTTCGACGAGATAGTCGTAGAACAGCCGCACCGCCGTCAGCCGTTGCTGGATCGTGGCGTTGGCGAGCCGGGGCGGCGACGGCGCGGAAGGAAGAAGCTCGGGGCGGCGCGATGGTCGATCGGTCAGCTCGCGCACGAAGCGCGCGACATGGTCACGTCCGGCATCGACGACGCTGACCGATTGCGAGGCGCAGAAGGCCAGATACTCGGCGAGGCCGCGACCGTAGGCATCGATCGTGCGCGGCGCCAGCCCAAGGTCGGCGCGCATACGAAGCCAGGCCAGTGCCGGCGGGCACATGGCCAGCGCGGGAAAACGCTCCTCGATCGACTTGGATGGCATCGTCGCCCCCAGTCTCGCGGCCCGGCCAACTCCGCCGGATTCCAAGTAACATACATGAACAAGGAGAGTTGCTGATGGCCATGGACGACATCACAGGTGTCGTCGATGTCCAGCACCACCCCGTCGGGTGGCGTGGCATAGCTGTCCATCCACTGGTCGACCAGAGCGTAGCTCAGGCGGATGGCATCCCGGATCGTTGGGGCATTCTCCAGGCGCGAGAGCGTCGGCTGCGAGGCCAGATCAGTGCCCGTCTCGGGCAGGCGCCCGCAGGCGAGTTTGAACGCCGGATCCGCGCGCGGCGGACCGAAGTCGTTGCAATCCTCATAGCCGCACGCAATCGCGAAGATGCGGGCGCGGATCATATCCGGGATCGCGTGCGTCACGCGGGTCGGATCGCGCCGATCCGGGATGACGCGCGCCAGCCGCTCGGCGATGCCAAGGCGGCGCTCGGCCTGAGCCAAGAGCATGACACCACCGTCTGAGGAGAGGCGCCCACTGTCGAAAGCGGCGGTGATCTTCTTGCGGGAGAAGGCTGGAAACGGGAACGTCGGGGTTGTATCGTCCGGCATGGCGGGTGTGGCAGCTTTGAAGGGGTTGCAGGACGGGTGTCAGCAACCAAATCCTACGCTGCTTCAGGGGCTTAAGCTACATCCGCCAGCCCTTCTCCATTCCTCTCGTGCATAAGAACGGCTTCTGTAACGGGCCCTTGGTTGTCAATCCCTTGCGTGCTTCATCCCGTCGCCGGAGTTTTGCTTCTGTCCGCAGTCGGCGCCAGGGCCGCTGCCTGATGGGGTCTGATAAGGATCGGTCGGCCAATCTAGGGCGCGCAGTTATCCTGAGAGCTGCTCCGTTCTTAGCGACCTGACCGGATCCATCGTCCCGGCGATGGGACCTCGCACCAGCCGGGCCTGGTGTCTGAGCCCGACTGGATACTGTGTAAACTCTATTCTCCTGTGCTGACCATTATGCCATCGCCGCTCCCAATTGTCCCACCAGGCTGAACGGCTTGCCATGGCGCATCATCGTATGCAGCACGACCGCCAGTTTGCGGGCCAGTGCCACCTTCGCCTTGCGCATGCCAGCGCGCTTGGCCAGGCTCAGAGCCCAGCGCTTGAGGGCCGAGCCTTTGACCGGCCGTGTCAGCATCACGTTAGCCGCCTCATAGAGGGCCGTGCGCACGCCATGATCGCCGATCCGTGAGATCCGCCCAGTGACATCAGTCTCGCCGGACTGGTACTTCTTCGGGGTCAAACCAAAGTGCGCCCCAACGGCGCGGGAGGAGCGAAAGCGTCCTGGATCATCAATGGCCGAGGTGAAGGTCAGCGCCACCAGGGCTCCGACCCCAGGGGTCGTCATCAGACAGCGCACCTGGGTGTCGGCACGAGCCAGCGCCAGAAGCTTCTTCTCGATGCGCCGGAATTCCTGCGCCAGGCTCGCCCACGCCTTCAACAGCGCATCGGCAATCAAGCTGAGGGTGGGATGATGCTCGACCAGCTCACGCACCCGGGCCTCGAAGGTCCTGGGGGTGGTCGGCCCGACCTTCAGGCCGAAGCCCCGCAGCACGCCGCGCAGGCTCATCTCGACATCATGGCGCTTGCCCTGCAGGAGCTTGCGGCTGGTCAGAAGCGCCCGCACCTCCTGGGCCGGCAGCGACTTGCAATGCACGGGCCTGAACCAGCCCAGTCGCATGAGCTGGGCAATGCCGCGGGCATCCTTGCGGTCGGTCTTGACCGGCATGGCCTTGAAAGCATCGCGGACATGCCGGGTCTCCAGCAACTCCACTGCAAACCCTGCCGCTCTCAGGCCAGCATAGAGCCATTGCGAGAGTGGACCGGCTTCCAGGCCGATCCGGATGACCGGTCCCTCGTGCGCGGCAAACCAGGCGATCAGCGCCTCCGGTTCGCTGGCCACTTTGGCCTCCTTGATGATCTTGCCTTGAGCATCGACGATGCAGATGCTGGAGGATTCCAACGAGACATCAATTCCGGCATACTGGTCCATGGTCGTCCCTTCCTGAGGCTTGGCGCAGGCGAAGGCCTGACGCCGGTTCAACACCATCAGTGTGAGGGACGACCACCCTGCCTGAAAAGACAGACTCGGCGCCGGCCCGTTACCCCATCTAGCGGCAATACCGTTGACTTAGGTCTGAGTTGCCGTTCTGGAGCGTCGGCGGATGTTGCGCAGGCGGGCGACCCAAGCGTTAAAGGAGCGCAGCGCGAGACCCTTGCTCTGGCAGTAGGCGGGTCGTGACAGCCCACTCGTCTGCCAAGAGCAAATGTGGGCGCGCCAGACCGTCTCCGGCTTGGGTGCCGGAGCAGGCGTCGCGGCGGCTTTGGACACAGCCGCAAGAGGCACGGCTGCGGGCAAGAGCACGGGGTCAGGCGGTGGCGCGACAATCCGGATGTGGTCGGCTGCGATGATCCGGCCTGTGACGGCCGGTGCGGCGCGGGCTTTGGTCGGAAAGCCGCTCATCTTGCGCTTGACCACGCGTGGGTTGTGCCGCCCCCGGCTCTGCTCGGCCGGCAGCGCGATCAACTCGATCAACACGCACTCAGTCATGCGCTGGCGTTGCCGAGGGGGGAAACGCGGCGTGGAACGGCAGATGCCGCCGCACGATCCGCACCGCATGCACGAAGGAGAGCTGATCCGGATCGCAGCCGGCCCGCTGACTGGCCTCGTGCATCAGCCTCCGCAGCGCGAAGTGCACGAGCAGCAGGCCATAGAGCTCCTGCTCCACAAGATCGGCCCGGCGCGAGCGCAGCATCAGGCGCTCCCCCGGCAACGTCACCTTCAGTTCGGCAAACGTACTCTCGCTTTCCCAGCGCTCGTGGTAGAGCGCCGCCAACTCCAGCGCCCGCGCGGCGACCGGGTCGAGCAGCGTGGTGACCAGTCGGTAGAGCGGTTCCGCGTCCACGATGCCCTCCAAGCGATAGTCGATGACGCGCACGACCTGTCCACCTTCATCGTGCCGGCGCTGCTTGGGCGAGGCGTAAAGCCGGCTCAGATAGGAGCCGTCCGGCAGACGCTCGCAGCAGGGCAGCACCTGGTTCCGACGCACCCGCCACAACAGATCGGCTCCGGACGCGGCGGCCGTGCGCCACAGCTCAAAGCCTGCGAAGGCGCGGTCGGCCAGGCACAGCATGCCCGGCTGCAAGCGCGCGAGCAGCGGCGGCGCCAGCCCGACCTCGCTGGTGGTGTAGCGGTCGAGCGCCACCGCAAACAGCGCATGCGTGCCGGTCTCGGCGAGGGTCAACAGGCGCAGCTGTGGAAAGCCACTCTGGCCGCGCGAGGCTGGCGGACGGCCGAAGCGCTCCACGAGTTCGGGCGTGTCGGGCAGATCGATCGTGGTGCCGTCCAGGCTGACCAGCCGGCGCCCGCCATACCAGGCGCCGGGCGTGTCGGGGGTGGCAAACGGCGCGGCAATGCGCGCATACAGCGCCTTGAGCGGGGCGGGCCCGAGCCGGGTGCGGGCCCGGCAGATGGCGGACTTGTCGGCCAGGGCGGGGTTCGTGCCGGACAGGCGCAGCCAGCGCACGCCCTCGACAAGGCAGCGCAGCACCTCGCCATAGGAGGCCTGGGCATAGAGGGCGAGGGCCATGACGTAGTAGACCACCAGACGCGCCGGCAGACGGCGGTAGCGCTGGCTCTGCCGACCGGTCTCGGCAAGCACCGCATCGATCAGAGCGGCCGGCACGGTGGTGGTGAGCACGCCCAGGGTGACGTGGTCGCTGATCCGGGTGCCGTCCGGCAGACGTGCCGCAGTGCGGGCCATCGGGGCCTCCTTCGCACGCCCCCACCCCGAGGATCCGCCCAGAACACCCCCTAAGTCAACGGTATTGCGGCTAGCGGTACACACTCCGGTTGTCATTTTTGACACTCATCCTGCTTCTGCAGAACGCAATTACAGCTTGTATGTATTGCCCTATTTGAGGAATCTCTGGGAATGTTAAGTTTTGAAATAGGCTTTTCGCCGACATCAAAAAGGGGCGGCAGCCAGTTTGTTGATTGCATCTGATGGGTTGGATGCCCCTCGCACCGTAACACCAACGTTCATACCATCCTCGCCTATAGCCCGCGGAGGGTGGCATGATGCGTGCGAGTAGCGTTCTGCTCACCATGCACCTGGTCGCTTTCGTTGTGTTCTGAGCGTGCCTCCAACGTTCGCCTGGGATTTCGGTCAGTGTCTTCCTCGTCGGCTTAACGGCCTTAGCGCTCGGTGCTGCACTTGGCGGAGCAGTAATCGCGGCTGAGGATAACCTGGCAATAACCGGGCTGGTTGGGGTCATCATGGCGGCCATCGCGCTAATCATATTCTGCTTCGCGGTGAGCATGGACAAGCGTCCGGCAGCGAGCCGATCAGCCGGATGACAGCGAGTCAGGGCCTGGCTTGTTCTTCCGCATGAACCTGATGAATGCGTCGAGAGCGGCGGGCATCTGCCGCTTGCTCGGATGAAAGAGGTAGATGCCGGACACCCAGGAACTCCACCCTTCGAGAACTTGAACGAGTTCTCCCGATGCAAGTGCATCTCTAACCAAGACCTTAGGAAACAGCCCTATGCCGCCTCCACTTCTTACAACAGAGGCGAGGACCCTCAAATCATTGGCAACGAAGTGTGCCCCTGTGGAAGGCTCAGCCTTTTCCTCGCCGTTTGTGAGTGTCCACTGACGAAGAGTTCCATCCCAAGAGGACCGCAATCTGACGCACCAATGTTCCGCGAGGTTCGCTGGCGTATGCGGCGCAACGCGATTCCGAAGATAGTCAGGCGATGCCATAAGCACCTCTTCGAAAGGCTCAACAAGACGTATGGCAAGCATGTCCTTGTCGATCCGCTCGCCAATCTGAATGCCAGCATCAATTCGGTGCTCGACCAAGTCGATGTGTAAGTCGTCGACCAGCATCTCCAGCTCGATATCGGGATGTTCGGAAAGGAAGCGCGCGATCAACGGACCCACAATAAGGGTTGAAGCGGCGCGGGAGCCGAGGACTCGCAGTCGTCCTCCCGTCTCACTGCGAAAGCGATTAAGTCCATCGAGAGCGATATCAAGGTTCTCGAGCAGCGGCTCCAAGGAGGCTAGGAACTCGATACCGGCGTCCGTAAGAGAAACACTTCGGGTCGTCCGTGTCAGAAGACGCACCCCGATCTTTTCTTCCAAACCGCGGAGGGTTTGGCTAAACGTTGGAACAGAGACACCGAGGTTGGCGGCGGCTCGGGTGAAGTTGAGTCGGCGTGCAACCTCAACGAAAGCAACAAGCTCGCGCATTTCTGGTCTGTACAAAGGTGGCTCCTTCCTGACCTCGATCGAGCGAGTTCGAGCGATGCTGGCGGGCCCAGCAACAGTTCAATGTGTGAAATCGTTGGATTGGCTCCCGAGTAGCCAGTAATGACACTGGCAACATTGTTTCATCAACAACACTTCACTCCGCATTCTAGCAGGGCTGGATCACTGGGACCGCCTGCATTCGCTCCGCATGATCGAGCAGCATTAGCGAGCAGCCTTTGGTAAATTGGTGCATCTGGCACGCCACGCCATCGCTTTTGAACAGCGCGCAATCAGGAACTGACCCCATTCCTGTCTTTAACCGACAGCGCGTCGGCTAGGGGAGCTTAGAGATTGTGTCTCCACGTGGTCGCGGCAGCTACCGCGAACAATGAGTGTTGGAGGTGAGATCGAACTGTAGGGGCTTGTCCTAACGGTCTTCAGCTTAAGCTGATGTACGAACCAAAGCCCGCACGCTGTTGCTAGGTCCGAGACTGGCAAGCTCACTGTAGTCAGGCCCGGTCCCCACCAGCGGAACCCCAACTCATCTCCGAAGCCAACGACGGACAACTCCTCCGGTACATGGACGCCGGTAGCCCAAATCTCCTCAAGGACAGCTTGGGTGATCTGAACTGATCCGGTAACAACTGCCGTTGGGCGAGGGGACGATGCAAGAACACGACGCAAGGCATCGCGGCCAAAGTCCATCGACGATGGAGGGCCCAATTCCTCAACAGCATTACTCGGCGCCTCGCTGCTGCGTAAGGCATCGCGGAATCCTTTGAGGCGGCCTGCGCCAGTCGGCAACTCAGCAATGCCGCCGATATAAGCTATGCGCCGGTGACCACGGTTCACAACGTGCTTCGTAGCTTGATAAATTGCTTGCGTATCATCAATGCCGAACCACTGTTCTCCGATCGAAGAGTGCTTGCGCAGCAGCTGAATATGCGGCGTCAATTTGAGCAACCGCACAGCATCGGGGTGCGGGCGGGCGCTCGGCACGATAATGATGCCTGCGACGTTGGCACTTGTGAGTTCTCGAATTTGGCGCAGTTCCACCTGACGATCGTCGTCAGTTTCAGATAGAGTGAGTTGGTAGTCTGCGCTTTCGAGGCACTGCGACAGAGCATGGGCAATGGTGGAATAGAAGCTGTTGCGGATATCGGGGACCACCAGGCCGATCAGGTTACTTGATACGCCTCGCATCATACGGGCCGCACGATTGGCAACGTATCCCATTTCGTCAGCGACCTCGGCCACCTTCTGCTTCATGGCAGCGCTAATGCGGGGGTCGTCCGCCAAGGCACGCCCCACGGTGGAGGCCGAGACTTCCAAGCGGGCAGCGATGTCTTTAATTGTGACCATGTTATAAGACAACATTCAAGTGGTAAATTGATTTGGACAAACGATAGCATAGAACCGAACCTCTGGCAAAGCTCTCCGGGCATCTCATCTTATCGGCAAACTCTGTCACTTGTACAAAAACACAAGGCTTAGGTTCTACTTAGAGACCCTGTTGACTTCCGTCGGCGAAACGCTTACCTTCGTGCTAACGTTAGCATGGAGAGCAGCCGTTCGGGAGAAACTTGCGCTCGCCACTGCGTCCTGTCTAATGAACCGCGGGACCGATGGAGCGCTTGATTACTTTCAGCCTCCTCCTAATCCAACTTGGATGGGCACCGGTGGATGCGAACAAGGGGGGCAATCAGGACATGAGTACTCAAGGCTCCGAACTCGCCGTTTCAAGAAGCAATCTCCCTTATCGCCCGGCTGCCCGGCTGATGGGGAACTCGATGCCGGGAGGGAAACAGACATGGATGTCTCAACAGCAACTCACATTAGACGGGCGTTCGAAAAGATCATGAGCCAAATCCCCTGGCAAATGTACCGAAGCGGCCTATCGCCCGCGCCGAATACCCAATGGTTGGGAGACACGATCATCCAGATTGCGAAGTCGGTACTCTCGTCTGGTGGAAGCTATGGCCTCATGTCCTTTGGACTTATTGATGCTCATCCGCATCTATTCGCGATGATTGAACAGACGAACGAGCCCTCGCAAGAGTCCTAAATCCTGTGTCCAACGGGGCAAATACTCCGAAACTACTGTTTCTGGGCGCACTTTAACTCTAGTCAATTGAGCCGCGAGCACCATGACACATACAATTTTGCTCACCGACTACGCTTGGCCCAACGACTCCATCGAGCGCAGCACCATCGAAGCTGCTGGGATGCGTTTGATCAGCGGGCCGTCCGAGCCCTCTTCGGCCGAGGAAGTCGAGGCGCTCGTGCGCCAACACCAGCCATCAGCGATTATGACATGCTGGGCACAAGTCTCGGCCCAAGCTATTGTGGCTGCGCCCGCGCTTAAGATCGTCGCCCGCCTAGGAGTAGGGCTCGACAATATCGATGTTGAAGCCGCGACAACTCGAGGCATCTGGGTAACCAATGTGCCAGATTACTGTGTCGAGGAGGTTTCTGATCAGGCGGTTGGGTTTGCTCTTGCTTGGACCCGCGGTATTGCGTTCTTCGACCGCCAAGTCCGTTCGGGCCGCTGGGATCCCGCGAGTGCCAAATTACAACGCTTGGCTCATCTAACATGCGGTATTGTCGGCTTTGGGCGGATCGGTCGGGCGACGGCCCGCAAGCTAAGTGCATGGGGATGTCGGTTGTTGGCCCACGATCCATATTTCACAGCTGATGAAGATGGCGTGGAGTCTGTTGATCTGGAGACCCTTCTGTCGTCAAGCGACATCGTGATCATTCATGCGCCTCTCACCGACACAACACACCACTTGATTAATCGCGAACGGCTCGCGGTCATGAAGCCAGGCGGACTTCTGGTGAATGTCAGCCGCGGAGGGGTTGTTGACACTAACGCCGTGATCGAGGCTTTGAATACCGGGAACCTTTCGGCAGTTGGCTTGGATGTTCTCGAGACTGAACCCGAAGTTCCTGCTGAACTTAGGGACCATCCAGGAGCAATGATTACGCCTCACGTGGCGTTCTCATCAGATGTGTCTCTCTACGAGTTGCGTAAGCGCGCAGCGGAGGAAGTGGTGCGGGTGCTGAATGGTCAGATGCCAAAGCAGCCCCGAAACAAGCCTGCCGCTCCTGCCACGCAAGCACCGACCGCTCAGACGAATTAAAGTTGCGTTCATGGCGAATTATCAAATGAATCCTGAGCCGGAACTCCAAGCCTTCCTGGTCAACCAAGGGCTTGCTCGTGCCGATGAACCGACGCGCTGGGAGCCCCTGACAGGCGGGGTGTCTTCTGACATCTGGCGGGTCGAGTTGCCCGGGCGAACCATCTGCGTCAAGCGTGCCCTGGCGAAGTTAAAGGTGTCGGCCGACTGGCAGGCTCCCGTAACACGTAATGCATACGAGTGGGCTTGGATACAGTTCGCGGTACAACATTGTCCCGACAATGTGCCACGTCCGCTTGCTCACGATCCCCAGGCAGGCCTTTTTGCGATGTCGTTTCTTGCTCCCGAGGAGCATCCTGTCTGGAAGCAACAGCTGATGGCGGGTGAAGTGTCCTTGCGCACGGCAACCGCAGTCGGACAGCTTATTGGGCGTCTCCATCAAGCGAGTGCGGGTTCTACCGAGTTGGCGGCCAAGTTCGATACAACAGCGAACTTCCGTGCGCTCCGACTCGACCCGTACCTTGTCGCAACGTCGGAGCGCCACCCTGAGGTAGGGATGCAGTTGCAGGCGTTGGTTGAGCGCACGGCCGGTACACGTAAGGCACTAGTGCATGGCGACGTAAGCCCGAAGAATATTCTGGTCGGTCCTCGCGGGCCGGTGTTGCTCGATGCGGAGTGTGCGTGGTTTGGCGATCCAGCTTTTGACCTGGCATTTTGCCTGAACCACATGCTGCTGAAATGTCTGCCGCGCCCGGATCGTGGCAGGGAATTGCTTGCCGCCTTTGAGGCCTTGGTTGAAGCATATTTCGAGGAGGCCAACTGGGAGCCGCGTCAGGAACTCGAGGAGCGCGGGGCGCAACTCTTGCCTGCGCTACTGCTGGCTCGGATCGACGGAAAGTCCCCTGTGGAGTATGTAACACAGGAACATCACAAAGAGTTGGTCCGGACCTTTACGATTCCGCTGTTGCTTGAGCCTGGGAAACGCCTTGTTCCGATTGCGCAGGAATGGAACCACGCGATCGCTAACAACTCGTCTATGGACCCCTAAGACCTGACAAGCGGCATCAAGTCGGAGCCAAGACTACATGGGTCGAACGTACCCTCAAACGTGCTGCCAAGTGCCACACCGAGAGTGAACGGATCTGGCCGCGACCGGGATCTTCATCCTCCACCCGGAGGTGTTCCAACGTGAGTCGGACGGTTTCGGATTGAATACGATCCACTCCTGCAGCATCCCGAAGGATCTGTTTTAGAGCTTTCCGACTTTTTCGTGCAGGTCTCAAGTGTGACTTCAAACCTAGTTGCGACTACGCCGGAGCATCTTGGGGCATGGCCGGTGTACGGATCCAGGAGCACTGAATGGTGCAGGCGTAGGCCTTCTGATGGAAGCAACTATGGCGGGGGTACATGACTTCCACATGAGAGCATCGCGCGCTCTTGCCCAAAGTTATCGCTCATCCTGCGTGCGCTATTCCGTCAGACCGCCAGGTAACGGTCGATCATGGGGCGATACCCCTTAAACGTCAGACTTAGACGTAGGGTTAGAAACGGCGGAGGAGTTCAAAGATAGCCGGATTTCCTACCGTAGAGTTCGGCTTCGAAGCGGAGCTAATAGAACTACAGCAACGGTCCCGACAACGGACAGTGATTTGCCAGGAGAAGTTGTTTTTGGGCAAAGGGATAGCGGCAAGACCCTGGCTCCGTCAGAGCCGCCATTGCTCTATATGCCTCCAGGATATGGGCGGGAAGGCAGCGTGTAATCCAAGCGTCTCGTAAGTTTGCATCTTGAAAAGATGCCCCGTTCGCGACGTTTATCTTCAATTTTCTCTGATTCCTTATGCTCTAGCGAACCGCATCTAGCAGTTTGCTGCGAACCCGCCATCTGCGACGACGGCTCGGCTACACATCTCTGGGACAACATCCAACGCCGAAGTGGTAAAGGCAGCAATGGATCGACTCGGCTCCGCTACCCGCGCTGTGGGACGGTCACGTAGTCGCGCTCCGTCTCGCCTGTATAGAGCTGACGCGGACGGCCGATGCGCTGCGACGGATCCTCGATCATCTCGCTCCACTGGGCGATCCAGCCAACCGTGCGGGCGAGCGCGAACAGCACCGTGAACATGGAGGTGGGGAAGCCCATCGCCTTGAGGGTGATGCCCGAATAGAAGTCGATGTTCGGGTAGAGCTTCTTCTCGACGAAGTACTCGTCCTTGAGCGCGATCTGCTCGAGTTCCACGGCCACATCGAGGAGCGGATCGTCCTTGATGCCCAGCTCGTTGAGCACCTCGTGGGTGGTCTTCTGCATGATGCGGGCGCGCGGATCGTAGTTCTTGTAGACCCGGTGGCCGAAGCCCATGAGGCGGAACGGATCGTTCTTATCCTTCGCCTTGGCGATGTATTCCGGGATGCGGTCGGGCGTGCCGATCTCCTCCAGCATCTTCAGGGCCGCTTCGTTCGCGCCACCATGGGCAGGGCCCCAAAGGCAGGCGATGCCGGCCGCGATGCAGGCAAAGGGGTTCGCGCCCGACGAGCCGGCGAGACGCACGGTCGAGGTCGAGGCGTTCTGCTCGTGATCGGCGTGTAGGATGAAGATCCGGTCGAGCGCCCGCGAAAGTACCGGGTTGACCTTGTATTCCTCGGCCGGAACCGCGAAGCACATGCGTAGGAAGTTGGAGGTGTAGTCCAGGTCGTTCTGCGGATACACGAAAGGCTGGCCGATGGAGTACTTGTAAGCCATGGCGGCCAACGTCGGCATCTTGGCGATCATTCGCATGGACGCGATCATGCGCTGATGCGGATCCGAGATGTCGGTGGAGTCGTGATAGAAGGCCGAGAGCGCGCCGACGGAAGCGACCATGATCGCCATCGGGTGCGCATCGCGGCGGAATCCGGTGAAGAACCGGTTCATCTGGTCGTGCACCATGGTGTGGCGCGTGACGCGATAATCGAAATCCGCCTTTTGAGCAGCGGTCGGAAGCTCTCCGTAAAGGAGCAGGTAGCAGGTCTCGAGAAAGTCACCGTGCTCGGCGAGCTGATCGATCGGATAGCCGCGATAGAGCAGGATGCCCTCATCGCCGTCGATATAGGTGATCTTCGACTCGCAGCTGGCCGTCGAGGTGAAGCCAGGATCGTAGGTGAACATCCCGGTCTGGCCGTAGAGCTTCGAGATGTCGATGACGCTCGGGCCGATGGTGCCTTCTTTGACCGGCTGTTCGAGAGCTTTGTTGTCAATGATGAGGGTACAATCCATTCCTCATGCTCCTTGCTGACTTGGTGAATGATCTTTGGCTACATATTGGCGTCGTTCAGCACCCCGCCCTTAAGCGTGGCCAGTTGGTGTCATGATTTGCATCCTTGATGTCGCAGGTCTCGCGATGGATGCAGTTTTCGGCGTTGAGCTCGTAGCGCGCGCCGTTAGGCAAATTGATCGTGATTTACCCGCTGTTGCGCAGTCCTGCGGCGATACCGTTGATGGTAAGATGGATGCCCTCCAGAACCTTCTCGTCCAAGTCGCCGGCGCGATGGCGCTTCAAAAGTTCGACCTGTAGGTGGTTTAATGGATCGAGGTAGGGAAATCGATTGCGGATCGAACGCGCAAGGAATGGGTTTTTCTCGAGCAGATTTGTCTGGCCGGTTATGGCAAGCAGCTGCCTGATCGAATCCTCCCATTCGCGGCGCAGGCGCGGGAAGATGGCCTCGCGCAAGGCGTCGTCCGCGACGAGGTTCGCATAACGCGAGGCGATCGCGATGTTGCTCTTCGCCAGGACCATGTCCATGTTCGAGAGCAGCGCCTGGAAGAACGGCCAGTCGCGGTACATCTCCTGCAGCAGCGCCAAGCCCGTATCGGGCCGCTTTTCGAGCCATTCGTTCACCGCGGAGCCGAAGCCGTACCAGCCCGGCAGCATGAGGCGGCACTGCGCCCAGCCGAACACCCATGGGATGGCGCGCAGATCCTCGATGCGCCGCGAGTTCGTGCGCGAGGCCGGCCGGCTGCCGATATTCAGATTGGCGATCTCGCCGATGACGGTCGATTCCCAGAAATAGCGCTCGAACCCTTCGGTCTCATAGACGAGCGCCCGATACGCCTTGAAGGCGCTGTTCGAAAGCTCCTCCATCGCCTTCAGGTACTCGTCGCGCGGAGCGGACTGGCCCGAATGCAGCAGAGAGGCCTCGAGCGTGGCCGCGGCGAGGATTTCAAGATTGCGGCGCCCGAGATCCGGATTGGAGTATTTGCCGGCAATCACCTCGCCCTGTTCGGTGATCCGGATGGCGCCCTGCACGGCCCCGCCCGGCTGCGCCAGGATCGCCTGATAGCTCGGCCCGCCGCCGCGGCCCACGGAACCGCCTCGGCCGTGGAAGAGCCGAAGCGCCACGCAGTGGCGCCTGAACACCTCGATCAGCTCGATCTCCGCCTTGTAGAGCTCCCAGCCGGAGGTGAGGAAGCCGCCGTCTTTGTTGCTGTCGGAATAGCCGAGCATCACCTCCTGGGCCTGTCCACGGCTGCGCAGCAGGCGCATGTAGTCCGGCAGGGCGAACAGCGCATCCATCACGCCGCTGCAGTTTTGCAGATCCGCGATGGTCTCGAAGAGCGGGATGATGTTCACGTCCATCTCGCCGTCACGCGGTCGCAGGAGACCGGCCTCCTTCAGGAGAAGAGCCACCTCCAGGATGTCGGAGGGATCGCTCGCCTTGGAGATGACGTAGTTCGGCACGGCCGCGCGGCCATAGCGCCGATGGGCCTCGGCCGCTTCGTGAACGATGGCCAGTTCGGATGCGGTCTCCGGCGAATAGTCGAGGTAGGGCGACGTGAGAAGGCGCGGCGTCTGAAGTTCTTTCAGAAGCAAGGCAACGCGCTCGTCTTCCGGCAGCCCTTCATAGGCGGTTCCGGGAACGGCTTTCTCGAAAAGCTCGGCGACCACGCGCTGATGAACGTCGGAATTCTGGCGCATGTCGAGGCTGGCCAGATGGAACCCGAACACGCTGACGGCGCGGCGCAGGTGACGCAATCGACCGCGTGCCAAACTCGCGGATCCGTTGGACTGAAGGGATCGATGGATGATCGTCAGATCGTCAGCAAGCTCTGCGGGATGCCGATAAGGTGGAGCGTCACCGACAGGTTGACGTCCAATCTCAGGGAGCCCTAAAGCCGCGGCCGTAGCAGAGAGTCGAGAATACATTCCGGAGATGGCACGCCGGTAAGGCTCGTCCTGCCGGTGCGGTGATTGATCAGGCGAACAACTTGCGAGCTCGTAAGCCTGAGGAGAGATCGTAATATAGCGCCTGTCGAGGGATAGCTCGGCTCCCAGGCAATGCAACTCTTCCAGATAGAAGCCCAGCGCCCGCTGGCTCTGGAGGGTTAGCGCTTGACGGAGGACGTCCGCCGTCACGAAAGGGTTTCCGTCCCGATCGCCACCGATCCAGCTGCCCATCTGGAAAAAGGACGGCAACTCGAGACTGGCCCAGGTAGGATCATCGTGCGCCAAACGATCCTCAATCGCAGCATAGATCTGAGGCAATTCTCTCAGGAAGGTATAATCATAATACGAGAGGCCATTATTGACCTCATCTATGACCTTCAATCGGGTCCGCCGAAGGATGCTCGTCTGCCACAGGGTCAGGATTGCGCGGCGTAAAGCTTCCTCACTTGCCGCCTCCTCGACAGGCGTCAGATGCTGTCGGTCCCGCGCGGAGAGGATTTGATAGATCTCCATCTCCCGATCAATCGTGCTCTTGCGGCGAACCTCCGTGGGGTGTGCGGTAAGGACCGGGCAGATGAGTGCAGATTGGAAAAAGGCTTGGAGCGCCTCCTGGCTTATACCTTCTTCTTGCACCTGCGTGAGAGCCCGGGCGACAGTGCCCTCGCGTGGGTCGGCGGCTGCCATCGCATGGACACGGGACCGGCGGACGTGGTGGGTGTCCTCAGCGATGTTAGCCAAATGCGAGAAATAGCTGAATGCGAGGATGATCTGGTTTGCTCGGTCACCGGAAAGGCTGTCAAGGGTGGCTTCGAGTTCCCTACTGGCGGCCTCATCCTCATCACGATGGAACCGGATCGATGTTGTGCGAACACGCTCAACGATGTCGAAAACCGCGTCTCCCTCCTGATTTCGGATCGTATCGCCGAGAATACGTCCCAAGAGCCGGATATCGTTGCGGAGAGGGGCTTCCTTGGCCTGTTCCAACCGGTTCATTGTCCCTAGAGGCTCCGTTATTCCTCAAGCGCCACTGCCATTCCGCTGGACCCAAATCAGGAATGCTTCTGTGAAGCTGCGCAGGAAGGCTTGAGTACTCTCGTTGGCGATCCGGCCCTCCGGATCAAAAAGGTTACCGGCGCCTCCCAAGTAAACCTCGGGCTGCGGAAGCACGGCAACGTTCAGCGAGACAAGAGATTGACGAAGGTGATGGTTTGCAGCCACCCCCCCGAGCGCCCCTGGCGATACGCTGATTACGGCGCCTGGCTTTCCGTTCCAAGCATTCTTCCCGAATGGCCGTGAACCAACGTCAAGCGCGTTCTTCATCGCGCTGGGAACCGAACGGTTATACTCTGGCGTAACAAACAGAACCGCATCGGCTGCTTTGATACGATCACGGAACCTCGTCCATGATGCCGGTGTGTCGTGCTCTTCCAAATCTTGATTGTAGAGAGGGAGATCTCCGATCTCTACGAGTTCAAGCCTGAGAGCAGGGGGGGCAAGCTGCGCCAAAGCCAATGCGACCTTTCGGTTCAGCGACTCCTTGCGCAGACTTCCGACCACGACAGCGACATCAAACGACTGTGCCACGACTCTACTCCATTATCGCTGGGCCTCACCGGCCCGACCCAAGATGAGGCGCGACGCCTCGCTGGAAACTCGAGGTTCAAACTGCACCTCGAGAAGTGATTGCAATGCCCGATCAACCGGAGCTGCGAATCGCGCCGGTCGATCACCTCAGAGTTGGCTGGCACCTGGCCGTTTACGGGATCACGACATAGTTGCTGAAGCCGCCGTCACGGTCCTTCAGGCCAGAGATAGCCTCGTTAACCTGTGCCAGCGGGAACCTTCTATGTTCCAAATACGATAGATCAATCGTTCCGGTGCGCACCATCTCGGCCATCTCTTGGCCCTGCGCAGCTGTGAACCAGTTTGAGCCGATCAATTGAACCTGCTCATCCATCAGCCACTTGACGTCGACCGGCAGATCTTCTGCGACTCCACCGACCACCACGACCTTGCCGCCTCGGCGCACACCTTTCATGGAGTCTTGCATAGTCGCGGCAGGAGCTTTGGCACCAAGCGCGCTGATGACGAAGTCTACGCCTTCGCCGCCGGTGAGCGATTTGGCCCAATCCCCAGTCGATCCGTCATCAAGCTTCATGACCTCGATCCGATCGGGAGCGAGCGCCTTGACGCGCTTGAGCAGGTTCTCATCCCGTCCAGTGCCGAGGATGCGGGATAGGCCCATTGCCAAGCCCAGCACTGTCGAGGCTACACCGAGGGTCCCGGTGATGCCGTCGATCAGACCCACTTGGCCAGGGCCTGCTCCTGCATTTTTCAACGCCCCGTAGGAGGTTCCCAAATACCCGAACCTGCCAGCTTGCTCGAAACTCAAGTTGTCCGGAATATTGACCAGAGCGTATTCAGGTGCCGTCATATACTCACTGAAGCCGCCATAGGGATGCAGATCAAAAATCCGCTGCCCGTCTCGGCTCGTGCTGAAATAGCCGTTCAAGGTGTAGTAGCGGCACAAACTGCGGTGACCAGATCTGCAGGCTTGACAGGAACCACAGGAACGTAGTGGGCTTACGTAAACCCGATCACCTGGTTTCACATTGATGACGGCTTCACCCACCTCTTCCACAACGCCGGCCGGGTCCAGGCCGAAGATTGCTGGGAACTTCGGCAGGGGCTGATGCGGGAACCACGTCATCCAATTGTTGATGACGTTTCCCATGTTCGGGACAATCCCGCAGGCTTTAACGTTTACCAAAACGTCATTTGGGCGCGGTTTGGGAACTGGGATGGTATCCAGCGTCATCGGGGTGTGGAGAGCGTGCAGCCTCGCTGCAACCATTGTCCTTTCCATCGAAATCCTCCCTCAGTTTATTAGATGCTCTGGCCTAAGCTTAAACAGAGCAGCGACATCAAGAATGGTTATGTGACGGCTCACGGCGCGATGAATGTTACGCCGGGCGCCCGGTAATTGGCGGGCCACACGGTGATCCACTTTCCGTCCTGAACCTGCTTCACCTTTGTGTCGGCTGAGCCACTGTTAAACTTTCCATCGAACCGATGTGTACCGAGAACGGTGTTAACGGTGTTGGCTTTCAACCAGGCAGCCATCGCCTTGTCATCGATCTTGCCGACTCCGGAGGCGGCTGCCTCAAGGATTTGCCAGGCCGCGTACTCCGATGCGGCCTGGTAATCGACTTGAGGCCAGGGAAGGTTGGCTGCCTTTGCCCGCTCATTGTAAAGTGAAACGAATTCAGCCGCGCCTTTGTTCTTCGTGAACGGTTCTTGGTTCTCAAACCAAGTTAGACTGGTCAAACCGTCCGCATTAGGATTAGTCACCGTCGGTCCCGGTGCGGGGAACAGATAGAATTGGCGCTGGGGCTTATAGTCAATGCGCTTCATGGCATCGAGCAGTTGGCTCGCCTCGAGCCCGACCGCTCCAGACCACAGAAGATCTGGGTTTGCATCCTTGATACGGGCGGCGATGCCACCGAAATCTCGGGTGCCAAATTCATATTGAAGCGAAAGCACGACCTTCAGGCCACGCTTTGTTGCGACCTCCTCAGCGCCGTTGGCGAGATCGAGAGCGGATGGGAACTTGCTGGTGACAATCGCGATCGACTTAGGCGGGTTGGGTGTACTTGCAAAGGCGTCGAGCAGGATTTCGGTATCAGCGATGCGTGGGTCCGGGCCGAGCGGAAGAGCGGGGAACTGCATGTCGTAAGGAGCAAGGCTTGGGTCGCCAAGGCTGCTCTGGATAAACAACTTGCTATAGCGCTGTGCAACGCCCATGGCAGCGATAATCGAACTCGTGCCATAAGGCCCCATCAGAAGATCGACTTTGTCGGAGGTAATAAGGCGTTCATACGACGTGCGCGTGTTCCCGGGCTGCGATTGATCGTCGAGCAGCACCAGCTCAACCTTGCGCCCTAGAAGGCCGCCGCGCTTGTTCAAAGCCTCTACAAAGACTTCGGCGGCCAGTTTATGGATCGTGCCGACCGAAGCGAGGGGGCCCGTGAGCGGCAGCGTCTGGCCGACACGAATTGGAGCACTTGCATCCTGTGCTTGGGCTGGAAGAGTTGTAGACAGTGCCAGAAGGCTAGTGCCTACCAGGAACGCACGCCGATGCGGGTGCAGCGCATTTATTTTCATAGTTTCCTCCCTCGTTTCTGCTGTCGTCCGGATCAGATAGTGAAATGGGTTAGTGCGGGTTGCGGTAGCTATCCTCAAGGTCAATGCCGAGAGCACCCATGATGCGAACCCCCGAATTGTACCAAGCAATCGTGAGTACAAGTTCGACCATCTGCGTCTCACTCAGGAACTTGGTCGCTTGATTCCAGGTTTGATCGGTCACATCGACGCGGAGAGTTGACTCCTTCGCAAGGCTCATGACCGCACGCTCTTCATCGTTGAACAGCGAAGATGTTTCGAAATTAGGAATGGCCTCAAGCTGTTCCGCAGTAATTCCAGCCTTTAGGCCGTGCGAATGATGATGCGCAATTTCATACTCGGAGGCGGTACAATGCCCTACGGTCAGGACTGCCATTTCACGGAGCTTTGGGCTGAGATCACCGGCTCTCAGTGAATTTGCGTACGTCAGGAAGCCATCCAGCATTTGGGGAACGTTCGCAAGGGCGAGAAAGATGTTGCCGGTTGGGACCTTCCGCTCGCGCTGAAGGCGGTCAAAGAGCGCTTTGTCCTTCTTCTCGATTTCGTCCGGTTGCAGATATTTGACTCTTGCCATTGGTCTTGGTCCTTCTCGGTATGTGGTCTTGGTTGATGCTTAGGTCTGGGCGGCCAGCTTTTGCGTATAACGCTCAAGGGTTTCCGGATTCGGCTTTTGAGCCGGAGCAACGAGCGGCGTGCCTTCGAACGGGGATGCTTCAAAGTACCAGCGTGCCGGAGCAGGAAGGCCCCAATGCACATTGGTGCTCAAGGATGCCGCCTCCCAGCGCACCGGCTCGATTTCAATGTCGATTGTTCGATAATGGCTGTTAAACAGTTCAATCCTGTGTCCGTCCGGATCTCTGAGGTAGACGAACAGCATCCCGCCCGGTCCATGTCGACCTGGGCCGCGCTCTACCGCGTCGGCGTAACCATAGTTCCCAGCCAGATCACATGCTTTGAAGATGTGGCTAGGCTCTGGCACGGTGTATGCAAAATGGTGCAGACGTGGCCCTTCACCTCCAAAGATCGCCACGTCCAGGCACGTGCCCTTGCGGTACATGAAAGCGCCCACCAGGCTGTCGCCATGAGCGATATATTCGGAGTTGCGGAAGCCGAGCTCACTGTAGAATGCCCAAAGGGCAGCCGGGTTGGGCACGAGAAGCTGTGTGTGGTCCAGCATGAGCGCGTGCGCGCCTTTCTGGATCTCATGCTCCAGGTATAAGCGTGGCCGTGTCTCCATCTGAGCGCAGAGCTCCAGCTTGGTGCCACTGGGGTCCTCGACATGGAGAGTGCGGCCTTGATGGGCCACATCAGCCCATTCCGCAGGCAAGCCTTGGCCCTTGAAGAACTCATAGGCTTGGTCGAGATCCTCTTCAAAGAAGACCCGCAAACCGAAACGCTTGCAGCAAATTTCACCCTTGGATTGGACCAAGACAAGGCTGTGATGGCAAGCCTCAGCCAGGCCTCTAAGGTAGCAGACTTCGCTATCCTCCTCGGTTACGACCAGCCCCGCAATGTTGACATAGAAGTCGCGGCTTTTGGCCAAGTCAGACACTGTGAGCACAATATGGCTCGTACGCGTGATGTTGAAGGGTGGTCGAAGGTTGACAGCGGGCAGCATAGGGACCTCAGGGCTGATGGATCGTGCGACGGCGCTTCATTCCAAATCTATGCGAACGTTAGCATTGACTACGCTTGGACGGACGGCTTGTCAAGACTTCCGCGAATATCACGGGCCCAGTTTGACAAAGTGCGCTCTACCTCATGCGAGTTCGGGTCAAAACCCTGTTTCCGAGATGGGGGAGCGCTGAACAAGGGGCAGAAGGCCTTACAGCCAAGCGCCTTTCCCCATGGCGAAGGTTGAGATTGTCTCCCGACTTGAGCACCATCTCCAGATACATCCTTGCGAACGTTCGCACACGACCCATCCAAAGTTCTTTTCCTGAGGTGGCTCCAGTTTCTCCCTGGTGACTCATGAGGCCACGCCAGCTTACTTCCGCCTACGTCAGCCAGCGCGGCCGAGCTTTAAGCGGGAGAGCTGCCCAGCCCGCAAACGTCGCATCGCGGCCAAGCGATTCCTCAATACGGAGGACTTCGTTCCACTTCGCCATGCGCTCCGATCGAGAGAATGAACCAACCTTGAGCTGACCAGCATCCCACCCGACCGAGAGATGGGCGATCGTCACGTCTTCAGTTTCGCCAGATCGAGCGGACACAATCGTTCCAAATCCAGCATTTTTGCCGGCAGTCAGTGCAGCATGAGTCTCGCTAATAGTTCCGGCCTGGTTTGGCTTAATCAACACTGCATTGACGAAACGTTCCGTCGCGGCCGAGGCCACGCGGTCAGCGTTTGTCACCAAAAAGTCGTCGCCGATGATCTGGCACGCTGCACCATAGGCCTCGGTGAAGCGACGGAAGCCTTCAGGATCGTCCTCACCGACAGGATCCTCGATCGAGAGAATTGGATAATTGTTGATCCAGCCTCCTAGCATCCCGATCAAGCCCTCGGTATCAAGGCTGCGCCCGTCAAGCGCAAGAGTATAACGCCCTTCTTTCCCAAATTCGGACGCTGCGATATCGAGCGAAATGACCACGTCATCGCCAGGGCGGAGACCCGCATCGGTAATGGACTGCATCAAAGCATCAAGAGCTTCTTCATTCGAATTGAAGGCTGGCCAATACCCACCTTCGTCGGCCACCCCTTGCAACTTGCCCTTTTTCTTCATGAGCGCGCCGGCGGCACGGTACACCTCCGCAGTCCACTCCAGTGCGTCACCAAAGCTGCTCGCGGACGGGCACATGATCATAAAATCCTGGACGTCCACCCGGCGCGCCGCGTGGGCCCCTCCGCCAAAGATCTGGATTTCAGGCAGCGGCAACCGGACTGGACGTCCGTTGGCAAGATAGCTCCAAAGCGGCTGCTCCGCCGCAGCTGCGGCGGCATGCAATACTGCCATGGACGTTGCGACGATTGCGTTACCACCAAGACGACTGCGGTTTGCCGTGCCATCGAGTGCAATCAAGCGTTCGTCGACGGCAGATTGGTCACGGGCATCTGCTCCCGCCAGAGCCTGGGCGACCTCGCCGTTTAGCCCTCCAAGCGCTCGCGCTACATTCATCCCGCCGAGTGACGTCCCGCCGTCGCGAAGATCGAGCGCCTCTCCGCTGCCCGTGGAGGCTCCCGCAGGAGCGATTGCGCGGCCAATTGCGCCGCATGACAGGGTGACCTCCGCCTCGACAGTCGGCCGGCCGCGCGAGTCCCAGACCCGTCTGCCGAGAACTTGAGCAATTGTTGTGTCAGTCATGGCATATTCCTGTGTTCAGCCCGGGTTTGAGGGCCGGATCTTTCTATGTCGACAAAGCAGGGCGACTATGGATTTATCGTTGAGACGGCCGATCTCGCGAGATTACGTCCCAGACTGCGCGCCTATGAGAACAACCGCGAGAGTTGCTGGACGATCACTCTTATTGCGCCAAGCATGTCGCGTACCGTTCTGCACGAATACATCGAAGGGACGTAGGAGAGTCTCCTGACCTCGCTCCAGCTCAAGCCAAATTTCACCGTCGAGTACAATTCCGTAATCAACAGTTGGTGTTACATGCTTGCCGTCAGGTTCAAAGAGCTCGGCCAGCCCTGGGCTAACCGCCAGGTTTTCTGCAGCGGCAGCGTTCGGATTGAAATTCGGATCAAAGAAGACACTGTCCGGGGGAAATGTGATCACGAGGAACCGCGTCTCGCCTGGCCCCGGAACGAAACTTGTAACTGATAGAGTCGGATCATCGCTGGACGGAGGATGTGCAGGAACCGATGGAGTTGCCCAGACCAGCCGTGAGATCATTCCCGGAATATGTTGGAATGCATCTGTCCGCGGCGGCGGGGCGTCGAGAGCGATCGCAGCAGACCTGTCACGGTCGTGCCCTGTTACGACACGACGGATGGCGAGTGGCACGCCTTTGTTGGATTCAGATGCCAAGATAGGCCTCCCGGATGCGAGGGTTGCTAAGCAGAGTACTGGGTTGCCCAGAGGTCACGATCCGCCCTTGCTCGATGACATACGCGTGATGGGCAATTTCCAGAGCCTTGTTGATATTCTGTTCGACGAGTAGGACGGCAACTCCACGCTCGTTGATCATGCGAATGATTTTGAACATGTCTTCGACAACCGCTGGCGAGAGACCAAGCGACGGCTCATCCATCAAGAGAACCCGCGGACGAGCCATAAGCGCTCGACCAATTGCAACCATCTGTTGCTGACCGCCCGACATGGAACCAGATATTTGGTTCTGCCGCTCTCTTAAGATCGGAAATAGCGAGAAGACCTCTTCGATCCCTTCGTCGCGGACCGCACGTGCAGCCCCACGGTAGCTACCGAGCTCAAGGTTTTCGAGGACCGTCATATGCGTGAACAATCTTCGTCCCTCGGGGACGATTGCAATGCCGTGGTCACACACGCGGTAGCCGGGAATCCTTGCGATTTCAGCCCCGTCGATCCGGATTTCGCCGTGCGTCGGACGCAGGATTCCCGCGATTGCGTTGATCAGTGTGCTTTTCCCGGCGCCGTTCGGGCCTACGACCGAGACGATTTGGCCTGCGCCGATGTCCAGGGCCGCTTCCCACAGGGCAGGGGCGTCGCCATAGGCGACATGAAGGTTTCGAACTTCAAGAAGCATGAGCTTGTCCCAAATAGACTTCGATGACCTCTGGGTTCTGCATTGTTTCCCGAGGTGAGCCGAGCGCGAGCAGCTTGCCTTGATCAAGCACCGCCACACGATCGGCCAAGGCGACCACAGCTCGCATGAGATGCTCGACGAAGATGATGGTGGTGCCGCCTGCCCTGATCCGCTGGATGAGAGCGACCGCCTGATCGACCTCTGTTGGTGTCAGGCCACACAGAACTTCGTCAAGCAGAAGAAGGCGCGGGCGGGCTGCGAGCGCACGGGCGAACTCAACGAATTTGCGTTCATGGAGGTTGAGCGCAGGCGGAAGAAGATCCGCTTTCTCCAAAAGACCGGTAAAGGCAAGCCACCGCCGGGCGGACTCTTCGGATGTTTCGCCGCTATCGCTCTCACGTCCGAATGCAGCGCATAATTGGACGTTTTCCATCACTGTGAGATTGTCGAAAAGGCGCGGAATCTGGTAAGTCCGCGCAATGCCTCGTTGAGCAATTTCGTGTGGTGGCAGTCCAGAAATCTTCGCGCCCTCGTAATCAATGGTTCCTGACGTAAGCTGAAAGTGCCCGCTGATCATGTTGATTAGCGTCGACTTGCCGGATCCATTGGGGCCCACAAGCGCGAGGATCTCGCCTTCTTCGACTTGAAGCGTGACGCCCCGCAGCGCACGAATTCCGCCAAACGATTTGGTGACGTCGTGGCATTCTAGGAGAATGCTGTCCTTGAGGACTGGCGCCACAGTTGAGTCATTTGGTACAAGCGCCAGTGTTGGCTTCCCAGTCGGACCAGGAGCCTCTGCCTTCCGCTGGAATCGTTGGAAGAGTTTTGGCGCGATGCCAGTTGGAACGATAAGGATTACAATAATGAGGGCGAGTGCAACGCCGGCACGCCCAAGTTCGGCTTGGCCGCCGCTGATGAAGAGGCTTTGGGCGACTGTGATTAGCGTTGCGCCGATGGCAGGCCCGGCCCAGTGACGGGCACCGCCCAGAATGCTCATTAAGACGACATACAATGGCACCGTAATGGAGAAGGTTTCGCCTACAGTGACGTAACCCACATACACTGCCTGGATTGCGCCTGCCGCGCCTGCAATGGCCGAGGAGACGGCGAAGGCGATCAGTTTATAGCGGAAGGTCGGGACGCCCTTGACTTCGGCGACGTCTTCATCGTCATGGATCGCAAGCAGGCCTTCACCGAACCGGGTTCGGAGCACGGTTCGCGAAATCGCGAGCGCGGCAACCGCGAGAGTCAATCCGAGTAGGTAGATCGCGCCAGGAACGGACGTGCCGAACTGCGGGATTTCAACGGCGCTTAGGTAGACACCCGCGCCACCGTCGATCCACGTGTTGGAAATGATCGCAGCTAGGACATAGGTGACTGATAGTGTCAGCAAGGCAAAAAACTCGCCTCGGAGGGTCCGAATGCGAAAAACGACGAAGCCGATACCAACCGCAAGAACGGCAGCGATTGCTGCGGCTGCCGGGATAGTCAGGAGGAATGGAATCTCCAGCTTTCCGGCCAGCGTTGCCGTTGTGTAAACACCGGCACCAAAGAACGCGGCGTGACCGAAGCTCCAGTATCCGGTGTACCCGCTGAGAATACCCCAGCTCGTTGCAAGCGCAATCCAGAAGAAAATTACATAGAGATAGGAGAGATAGAAATCGGCGACGCCGGTGAAGGGCAGCGCCACGAGGGCCAAGACAGCAGCCGCGGCCACCCCAGGGATGAGGTTTCGATTCAGAGCCATTTCGGTCTCCACAGCAAGAGAATGATCAGAATGGAGAAAGCGACCAGCGGCGCCCAGGCAGGGTTGACCACTGCCATTGTGAGGGCTTCTGAAACGCCGATGAGCATGCCAGCCGCCAATGCGCCAACCGGATTAGCGAGGCCGCCGATGATCACGACTGCAAAGACTACACCTATCCAGGATTCGATCTGTGACGGTGCAAGCGTCGAGGTAAGCGCGATGAAGAGGCCGGCCACGCCGGCTGATGCTGCGCATAAGCCCGCGAGCACATAAGACAAGCGTTTGGCGTTAATACCGAACGCTGCGGCGATTGGGCCATCGTGAGCTGCTGCCCGAAGCGCTTTTCCCAGCGTTGTCCGATTGAGCCCGAACCACGCCGCAGCTGCAAGCACGGCAGCTGCGACAAGAGTGAGGAGTTCGAGGATCGGGACGTATAGAGGGCCTATCCGAAGCGACTCTTGAGCATAGCTCGTCTCGTACTTGAGAAAGTCAGCTGACCAGATCCATTGGATGAGCGATTCAATTAAGATCGTCAGACCAAAGGTGACCAGCATTGAGGCAAATTCGCTGACCTTGAAGTGGACGAAGAGGGCGTGCAATGCCAGCCCAACGAGAAAGAATGCCGGCAGGATAATCAGAGCTGACAGCCACGCTGGGACGCCATAGTTTGTTCCGAGATGGTAAATCAGGTAAGCGCCCAGGAAAGCCAAGGCAAAATGGCTAAGATTGACCAGGCGCAACAGCCCCCAGCTTAAGCTGAGACCCAGGGCCAAGAGCCCATAAATGCCGCCTAGCAGGAGCCCCCCAACGGCTGACTGTGTGAGTAGGGTGAAGCTCATAGCATCCCCTCGCTCGTGGTTTGATTGATGGGGTGCGGGTCAGCGCCTGCGATAGTGCAGGTCTGCCTGCGCAGGACCGATTGGCTGGGTTTCATTGGCGCCTCCCGTGCTAACGTTTGCACGAAGACTGACAGGCCACTTGGTCGTTTGTCAACCCAGTTTGCAGTCCTTTTCCCTGAAAACCCGTGCTGCTGTGATGAAGTAGGCGTCGGATCCAGTTGACCTGCGACAGGTCTCCTGCTAACGTTAGCATTAATCATCACCAGCCATGTGAAGTCGGAGACCGCCCATGCATATCGTTCGGTACGCTCTGAACGGGGACATCCACTACGGAATCATTGAAGAGGGCGGGACAATCGCGCGCCTCCGGCATCCTCCATTCGAGAGTTTGGAACGCAGTGGTGATACCGATCCCTTGCAGTCGGCACGTATCTTGGCCCCGGTGGATCAGCCCCGGATTTTCGGAGTGGCCTACAATTATAATGATCACACTCGCGAATCCGGGAAAGTAGTCCCAGATATCCCGGTGCTTTTCATGAAGCCAAGCACCTCTGTTGTCGGCCCGGAAGACTCGATTCAGTATCCAGTTGGGGGCGAAATTGTCCACTTTGAGGGCGAATTGGTCGTCATCATCGGTAAGCAGGCACGGTACGTCTCTGAAGACGATGCGCTCGACTATGTGCTTGGCTACACCTGTGGCAACGACGTCAGTGACCGTGTTGTTCAACGTCGTGAGAGTTCATTCGGCTGTCTATTGGCTGGCAAGGGGTATGACACATTCGCCCCCATCGGCCCTGTTATCGCAACTGGGCTTGATCCAGCCAATCTGAGCATTGTGACTCGAGTTAACGGTGCGGTCCGCCAGGATGGTAGTACGGCTAACCTGTTGTTCTCCGTACGTTCGATCATTGCGTATCTGAGCCGTTATATGACGCTACTGCCTGGCGATGTGATCATGACCGGGACCCCTTCCGGCGTGGGTCCAATCCAAGTCGGCGATACCGTTGAGATTGAGATCCCGGGCATCGGCGTTTTGCGTAACGATGTTGTCCCGGAACCCAGCGATAAAATTATGCCTCTGCCCAAGCCGAATGCGGACGCAACTGCCTAGCTGGCAGCCGTTCACGTCACTGGAGCAACAAAACAGTCCCGATTTGAACGCAGGCGTGATGGCTGCTTACGCCACGAGGAAACTGCCATGGCAACCATCAACCAGACACAATTCGAGCGGCTCAAGTGGGAGGATCCGCTTCTTCTCGACGACCTCCTCACCGACGACGAGCGCATGATCCGGGATACGGCCCGGGCCTACGCCCAGGACAAGCTCCTGCCGCGCGTCATCGAGGCCTATCGTGAGGAAAAGACCGACCGTGCCATCTTCAACGAGATGGGCGAGCTCGGCCTTCTCGGCGTGACCCTGCCGGAGGAATACGGCTGCGCCGGCGCATCCTACGTCGCCTACGGCCTCGTGGCGCGCGAGGTCGAGCGGGTCGATTCCGGGTACCGCTCCATGATGAGCGTGCAATCCTCCCTCGTCATGTATCCGATCTACGCCTATGGCTCCGAGGAGCAGCGCCGGAAATATCTGCCCAAGCTCGCCTCCGGCGAATTCGTCGGCTGCTTCGGCCTGACCGAGCCGGATGCCGGCTCCGATCCGGCCGGCATGAAGACCCGCGCCGTGAAGACCGACGGCGGCTATCGCCTCACCGGCTCCAAGACGTGGATCTCGAACTCGCCCATCGCCGATGTCTTCGTGGTCTGGGCCAAGTCCGAGGCCCACGACAACCAGATCCGCGGCTTCGTGCTCGACAAGGGCATGAAGGGCCTGTCCGCCCCGAAGATCGGCGGCAAGCTTTCGCTGCGCGCCTCCATCACCGGCGAGATCGTCATGGACGGCGTCGAGGTCGGCGAGGATGCGCTGCTTCCCAACGTGTCCGGCCTGAAAGGGCCGTTCGGCTGCCTCAACCGGGCGCGCTACGGCATCTCCTGGGGCTCCATGGGCGCTGCCGAGGATTGTTGGCACCGGGCGCGGCAATACACCCTCGACCGCAAGCAGTTCGACCGGCCGCTCGCCGCGACCCAGCTCGTGCAGAAGAAGCTCGCCGACATGATGACCGAGATCACCCTCGGACTCCACGCATCCCTGCGCGTCGGGCGCCTGTTCGACGAGGGCCGCGTGGCTCCGGAGATGATCTCGCTGGTCAAGCGCAACAATTGCGGCAAGGCGCTCGATATCGCCCGCCAGGCCCGCGACATGCATGGCGGAAATGGCATCCAGGAGGAATATCATGTCATGCGCCATGCGCAGAACCTCGAAACCGTGAATACCTATGAGGGCACGCACGACGTGCACGCTCTCATCCTGGGCCGCGCGCAGACCGGCCTTCAGGCGTTCTTCTGAGAAAGAGCGGACTTGCATCATGACAAAGCCGCTCGAAGGCCTGAAAGTCCTCGAACTGGCGCGCATCCTCGCCGGCCCCTGGGTCGGCCAGCTGCTCGCCGATCTCGGCGCCGACGTGGTCAAGGTCGAGCGGCCGGGCGCGGGCGACGACACGCGCGGCTGGGGACCTCCCTTCGTCGAAGCGGCGGACGGCGGCGATCTCTCCGCGGCCTATTTCCATGCCTGCAACCGCGGCAAGCGTTCCATTGCGGCGGATTTCGAGACGCCCGAGGGGCAGGAGCTCGTGCGCAGGCTTGCCGCCCATGCGGATGTGGTGATCGAGAACTTCAAGGTCGGCGGCCTGAAGAAATACAGGCTCGACTACGAGAGCCTGAAACAGGTCAATCCGCGTCTCGTCTATTGCTCGATCACGGGCTTCGGCCAGGACGGACCCTATGCGTCCCGGGCCGGCTACGACTTCATGATCCAGGGCATGGGCGGCATCATGGACCTGACCGGCGATCCGGAGGGCGAGCCGCAGAAGATCGGCGTGGCCTATGTGGACATCTTTACCGGCGTCTATTCCGTGGTCGGCATCCTCGCCGCCCTTCGTCGGCGCGACGCCACGGGCGAGGGCGCGCATCTCGACATGGCGCTCCTCGACGTGCAGACGAGCGTGCTCGCCAACCAGGCCATGAATTATCTCGCCTCCGGCAAGGCGCCCCGGCGCATGGGCAACGCCCATCCCAATATCGTGCCCTACCAGGTGTTTCCGGTCGCCGACGGCCATGTGATCGTGGCGGTCGGCAATGACGGGCAGTTCGCCCGCTTCGTGGCCGTTCTCGGCCGGCCCGAACTGGCGCAGGACGAGCGCTTCCGCACCAATGCCGGCCGGGTCGGGCACCGGGCCGAGCTCGCGCCGCTGCTGACCGGGCTGACCCTGAACTTCACCCGCGAGGATCTCCTAGCGGCCCTGGAAAAGCAGGGTGTCCCGGCAGGTCCGATCAATACGGTGGCGGATGTCTTCGCCGATCCGCAGGTCATCGCCCGTGGCATGAAGATCGCGCTTGCGTCGGAGGCCGCCAAGGGCGGGGCGATCCCGTCCGTTCGCTCGCCCATCGTCATGGATGGGCAGCCGATGGCGGCGGCGCGGCCGTCGCCGCGCCTCGGCGAGCATTCGGAAGAAGTTCTGGATGATCCAGCCTGGGGAGCCCTCAAGCGAGGCGAGGCCTGTGGCTAAACAGAAAAGCCTCTTCGAGAGGTCGTATCCGCTGCGGTCACCGTCAATCACCGGATGTAGAGACGACCGACGGTGCCACTACTCCGGGATGTGCGGGTCGATCTATTCACACAGACCTTCCAAGTACAGGAAATGATAGATTTACAGGGATGCAAATAATGAAGCTTCTTGTGTGTGTGAAGCGGGTTGTGGACTACAACGTGAAGATCCGCGTGAAGGGCGACGGGTCGGGGGTGGAACTGGCCAACGTCAAGATGTCGATGAACCCGTTCGACGAGATCGCCGTCGAGGAGGCGGTGCGCCTGAAAGAACAGGGCAAGGCCACCGAGATCGTCGCCGTCTCGATCGGCCCGCAACAGGCGGGAGAGACCATCCGCACCGCGCTCGCCATGGGCGCTGACCGCGGCATCCTGGTCAAGACCGACGCCGCCGTCGAGCCGCTCGCCGTCGCCAAGCTCCTGGCCAAGGTGGTCGAGCAGGAAAAGCCCGATCTCGTCATCATGGGCAAGCAGGCCATCGACGACGATGCCAACCAGACCGGCCAGATGCTCGCGGCCCTGCTCGGCTGGCCGCAGGGGACCTTCGCCTTCAAGGTGAATGTGGGCGAGGGTTCCATCGACGTGACTCGCGAGGTCGATGGCGGCCTGCAGACGGTCGGCCTGAAGCTGCCGGCCATCGTCACCACGGATTTGCGCCTCAACGAGCCGCGCTATGCCTCTCTGCCCAACATCATGAAGGCCAAGAAGAAGCCCCTCGACGAGACCTCCCCCGAGACGCTGGGCGTCGACGTGAGCCCGCGCCTCAAGGTGCTCAAGACCGCCGAGCCCGGCGGGCGCAAGGC
>NZ_JAERQD010000062.1 GCF_016735695.1 Microvirga zambiensis WSM3693
AGGCCTTCTCCACCAGCAGCGACGGATCCCGCAGATCAACAACGCGGCGCTCAACAGGCTGCAACTGCGCGGTCATGATAAACCTCCAAATAGATGTGCGACGGCGGGTGCTCCAAGGGACACGCCCGACAGGAAGAGAAGGACGAAGACGATGCGCCGCATGGTGGTTGCCGCGATCGGAGGCGGCCAGCGGCGCGCGGCATAAGTCATGCCGAGGACGACCAGAATCGCGAAAAGGCCCGTCAGCGTCGATCCGGACGGCAGATTTCCGGACAGCACCACAAGCCCGATGCGGAAGACCGCATTCAGTGCGAAGACGGTGACGAGCGTTTCGCGCACCGTCGCCATGGCCATCGGCTGGCGATAGAAATGGTAGACGAGCGGCGGACCGGCAGTCGAGAACATTCCTCCCATCAGCCCGGCGATGGCACCGACGGCGACAAAAGAACCGTCGCTCGATTGCTTCGCCAGCGGTTCGGGCCTTCGGAGCAGCTGCAGGCTCGAGATGATGATCACGAGCCCGAGGATCAGCCGCAGGAGATCGGCCTGCGTGCCGGCAAGCCATTCGAGCAGCCAGTATCCGACGAACACCATCGGAATGCTCGCGGCCATCACAAAAGCGAATTCGCGCCAGGCCACATCACGCCAGCCCTTCAGGAGCATCTGCGCCGCATTCGTCAGCGTCAGCACGCTCACGATCATCGCGGCATCCGGAAGCGGCAGCAGGCCGATCAAGCCGACACCGCCCATAGTGATCAGGCCGAAGGCGAAGCCTGTTAAGGTCTGCGCATAGGCAGCCGCACCTGCCAGCAAGAGAAAGCCGATGAGTTCAGCGGACGACATTGCCTATAGGTGCCTCAGGCCTGCAAGCAGCTCGGCGAATTTCGAGCCCTCGCGATAGAAGACCGGCGGCTGGCCGAATGGTGCAGGCACCGTTACCTCACGCCCGCCGGAAAATGTCTCGGCCGACCACACATGGATCCAGTTTGCGCCTTCCGGAAGATAGGTCGTCCATTCCGTCTTTCCGGCCTGCCAGACGGGAGCGACGAGCAGATCGGGACCGTAGAGATAGGCATCCTGAATGGCATAGGTTCGGGCATCGTCCTCGAAATGAAGGAACAAAGGCCGCTGCACCGGGATCCCCCGCGTGGAAGCTTCTGCCACGAGAGATTTCAGGTAGGGCGCGAGATGCACGTAGATTTGCGTCATCCGTGCGAAATGCGCAAGCACCTGAGGGTCCTGATCGATCTGTAGGTTCTCGCGCGGCCGGTTGCCCTCATGGGTTCGCATGACGGGCGTGAATGCTCCCATCTCGGCCCAGCGCATGATCAGTTCCGCCGTGCGGACATTGCCGAAGAGGCTGGTATAGCCGCCGATGTCCGAATGGTGATAGGCGTTGCCGAGAAGGCCCGACGACAGTGCACCCGAGATCACCGTCACGAGCCCGTCGTGGCGAGTAAAATCGACCGACTGGTCTCCGCCCCACAGCAGGGGGCAATGCTTCTGAACGCCGGTGAAGCCGGCCCGCATGAAGAACAACGCCTCGCCGGTCTTGCCCCGGCTTTCCACCGCGCGTGCGTTCACCTCGGCCCAGAGCGTCGGCCATGCGTTGTGCATCAACTTTGCATCGATGCCAATGGCAAGCTTGACGTCGATCGGCAGGTATTCTCCGAAATCGGCCATCCAGCCGGAGAGGCCGAAGTCCAGCATGTTCTGGCCGATCACCCGTTCGGCGAACCAGGCCGCGGCATCCGGATTGGTGAAATCGACGACACCGCAATCGAATTCGCCGAAATCGACGAGCGCCGTGTTACCCTTCTCGTCTTTCGCGAAATAGCCGGCTGCGTCGGCTTCCGGAAAAAGCGAGCCGTCGACGGCGAGATAGGGATTGACGTAGCCGAGGAAGCGGATGCCGCGATCCTCCAGTTCCGCGATGCGCTGGCGCAGGCCGGGATAGCGATCATCGTTCGCCTTCCAGTCCCAAAACAGGCGCGCTCCGAAAGAGGTGTGGCGCAGGCCCACCCAATCCTCGCACCAGAGGCCCGAGACCTTCGTGCCTGCGGCCAAAATTGTCTCAAGGCGGTCGAACGACGTCGCCCCGTCCTTCAGACCGATGATTGCACCATTGTAAACCCAGTCAGGCAGCGGCGGCTGGCGCCCGAAGCGCTCGGACATAGCCTCGACGAGAGCGATGAAGGTCGGTCGCGACGTGAAATCGATACGCTCCGGGACGGCCCAGATCTCCACTTCGTGGAAGTCGCCTTTCCGGAAATCGAAGGCCGAATAGGCTGTGGTCTCCACATGCAATGCATAGCGCCGCGAGGAGAGATAGGTCGGCTGCGGATAATTGGTGTTCCAGTAATCGCCACCCGACTTGCCGGTGACATCCGACTTGAAGGTGATCTCCGTCGTCTTGTCGCGGCCGACACCCGGCTCCGAGGTCCAGAGCGGGAAGCGGCGGCCGCGCATATCGAAATACGACATCTGCTCGCCGCCGCCCCAGACATGCTCGCCCTGCTCGGCAGGCACGCGAAGCCAGATCCGGTTGAGGGACGCATCCTCTGCCCGGAAGGCAATAGCGACGTCGCTGTCACCTCCCGATACCTGAAGGATCAGCCGGACCGGTTGCCCCGGAGCTGAGGAAAAGGCGATGTCGGAGCCGGACACGACCGCATGGGCGAGCGGCGTGCGCTCGACGACGTAATCTTCGATGTCGAAATTGCCGCGATACATGTCCATGCGCGCGTCGCCCTGCCCGACGAAGAGGCATGGCGCATCGCTGCGGTGGCGCAGGAGGATCTTCCCGTCGAGAACGAGATCGAAGCCGTTGGCTGTGGTCTGGATCGGCATGGATTTCTCTCAGTTCTGGGTCAGGCCGGCATCGACCATGAAATTCGCACCCGTGCAGCCCCCGCTCTCGTCCGATCCAACGAAGAGGGCCATCCTGGCAACATGGCTGGAGTCGAGCCGGAACTTCAGCGCCTGCAGATCGAGGAACTGCTGGTTCAATTCCGGGGTGAGCCAAAGCTTCTGCTGGCGCTCCGTCAGAATCGCACCGGGCACGATGCAGTTCACCCGGATGCCCGAGGACCCGAGCTCGCGGGCGAGCGTGCGGGTCATGCCGTTGATCGCGGCCTTCGCGGTCGTGTATCCGACCATGCCGGGACGGCCGCGCATCCAGGAGATCGAGCCGAGCATGATCACCGATCCGGCACCCCGTTCCGCCATGCCCTTGACCACGGCCTGCGTCGCGAAGAACTGGTGATCGAGATTGAGAGCGAGTGCGCGGTGCCAGTAATCTGGCTCCACCTCGCTCATGTCGTGCCGGTCGTCCTTGCCGGCATTGTTGACGAGAATGTCCACGCCGCCGTGTTCAGCCTCGATCTTCGCCAGCACCGCACGGAGCGCGGGAATATCGGTGACATCGCAGGCGTGGAACGCGGCACCGGTTGTGCTCGCCAGAGCAAGCCCGGCATCCATTGCGATATCGATGAAGGAAACCCGCGCGCCCTGAGCCACAAAAGCCTTCACCATCTCCTCGCCGATTCCGGATGCACCGCCCGTGATCGCGACGGATCGGTTCTCGAGAGACCGGTATCGAACGCTTGTGTAGTCGGACATGGCGATAAGGCCTTAAACGGATGGATCGAAAGAGGTTTCGGGCAGGCCGGGCACATCGACGGGCATCGCGAACAGGCTGCCCGAATGGGGCAAGGCCGCAAGCTCGTTTTCGGAACGGCCCGTGCGGGCGGAAGTTACGTACAGCGTCTTCCGGTCGGGCCCGCCGAAGCAGACCATGGTCGGGCATCGGGCCGGCACGGCAAATTCCGCCAGCAGAGTGCCATCCGGTGCATAGCGCTGAATGCGTCCGCCTTCGAACAAGGCCGTCCAGTAGCAGCCTTCAGCATCCACCGCCGCCCCGTCTGGGCGCCCGCGGTCGGTGTCGGTCGGTTCGAGACGCACGAAAAGCGTCTTGTCCATCGCCTTGCCGCTGGCAGGATCATAGGCGTAGCGCCACACCGTGAAGGTCGGCGTATCGGAATGATAGAGCTTGCGCCCGTCGGGCGAGAAGGCGACTCCGTTCGATGTAAGAAGACCGCCCGCGAGCGTTGCGAGGCCACGTCGGTCGTAGCGGTAGAGATGCGCCTTGCCGCCATCTTTCGGCTCGTCGATGGTACCTGCCAGGAAGCGGCCTGCCGGATCGACGCGTCCGTCGTTGAAACGGCTGCTGCGCTGGTCCTCGGGGTTGTCCGCGAGCTTCGTCTCGCGATTGCCTTGCGCATCAAGCAGCCAAAGGCCCGAGCGGAAACCTGCAATGAAGCCGCCGCCTTTCCGGAATCCGATGCAGCCGATCTCTTCGGGCATCGCCGTGACGACGTGCTCCCCTGTCGCCGGCCGGTAGCGATGAAGCGCCTTGCCCTTGATGTCGACGAAACAAAGCACCTGCTCGTCGGCATCCCAGATCGGGCATTCGCCGAGCTCAGCACGGACATCGAGGGCGACGGTCAGCGACATCTCAATAGGCCGCAGCCGGAGCACTCACGGGAACGGGCTGATCGCGCAGGGCGCCGAGCCATTCCGACGCGCGGCTCGTCATCATGGCGATATCGGACGCCACCGCCACATAGCTGTAGCCGTAGCCGATGAAGCGACGCACCATGTCCGGATTGGGGCCGACGATGCCGACCGGCTTGCCGGCGTCGTGCGCCATCCCGGCCGCCTTCTCGATCAGCGCCTGGACATCGGGATGCGCGATATTGCCGATATGCCCCATGGCGGCGGCGAGATCGCCCGGCCCCACGAACAGCGCATCGACGCCGGGAACCGCCGCGATCTCCGGCAGACGCTCGATCGCCTCCGGCGTCTCGAGCTGGACGATCACCGCCACCTGATCATTGGCGCGCTTGAGATAATCCGCCGCTCGCCCGAAACGGGAGCCGCGATGAACGGCGGCGACGCCGCGCACACCCTCCGGTGGATACTTCGCGAAGGAGACCGCCTGCCGGGCCTCCTCCGCCGTCTGGACGAAGGGCACCATGATCGTCTGGGCGCCGGCGTCTAGCACACGCTTCACGAGCACCTGGTCGTTCCAGGCGAGGCGGACGACCGCGTCCGCCGGCGTGCAGCCGATGGCGCGCAGGATGTGGGCGAGATCCGATACCTCGATCGGCACATGCTCCATATCGACGACCAGGAAGTCGAAGCCGCTGTACCCCATCGCCTCTGCCGTCGCTGGAGCTGCTGCCATGAGCCATGTTCCAAGCGGTGAGCGCGGCCCCTCGCCGTTCAGCCAGCTCTTGAAGCGGTTCTCGATGTCGATCATGGCGTGCCCTTAGAAAATTGACGGCTCGACCACCGGGTCGGGCGTGCTCAGGAAATCGAAGTCGCAGCCCTCGTCAGCCTGCGAGACATGGCGCTGGTAGAGCGCGGCGAAGGAGCGCCCGTAGATATGCGCTGTCGGCTTCCATGCGGCGCGGCGGCGCTCCAGCTCGGCCTCGTCGACCCTCATGTCGAGGCGTCCGGCCGCCACGTCGAGCTCCACGAGATCTCCAGTCTTGAGGAGACCGAGGGGACCGCCCACAGCGGCCTCGGGCGCAACGTGCAGAATGCACGTACCGTAATGGGTCCCGCTCATGCGTCCGTCGCAGATGCGGACCATGTCGCGCACGCCCTGCTTGAGAAGCTTCTTCGGGATCGGCAGGTTGCCCCATTCCGGCATGCCCGGCGCGCCGACCGGGCCAGCATTGCGGAGAACGATCACCGTATCCTCGGCGATGTCGAGATCGGGATCGTCGATGGTCTTGTTCATCTCGGCCGGGCTGTCGAAGACGAGCGCCGGCCCGACATGCTTGAGAAACTTCAGATTGGCCGCCGAGGATTTCATGACGGCGCCGTTGGGAGCGAGGTTGCCACGAAGGACAGCCAGGGTCTTGCCGCGCGAAAGCGGCACGACAGGATTGTCTTCACCCCGGATGACCTCGTCGTTCCAGCATTCCGCCCCGGCGATGTTCTCGCCCAGCGTCTTCCCGTTCACGGTCATCGCTTCCGGATCGAGATGCCGCTTCAGCTTCTTGAGCAAGGCCGGCAATCCGCCCGCGAAGTAGAAATCTTCCATCAGGTATTCGCCGGAGGGGAAGAGATTGGCGCAGACCGGCACCTTGCCCGCCATGTCCGACATGTCGTCGAGGGTCAGATCGATGCCGGCGCGACGCGCCATGGCGATGAGATGCACCGCCGCATTGGTCGAGCCGCCGAGCGCCATGTAGGCAACAAGACCGTTGCGGAAGCTGCTTGCATCGAGGAAGCGGGATGGCTTCCAATCCTCCCAGATCATCTTCACGATGCGCTCGCCGCAGGCCGAGGCCATGCGCGGATGGCCGCTGTCGGCCGCCGGGATCGACGATGCGCCGGGAAGTGTCAGGCCCATGGCATCGACAATCGACGTCATGGTCGAGGCCGTGCCCATGGTGTTGCAGGTGCCGATGGAGCGGGTCATCCGGCTTTCCAGATCGACCCAGTCGGCTTGCGTGATATTGCCGGCGCGAAGCTCGTCCCAGTATTTCTTGGTATGCGTGCCCGCTCCCGTCTTCTGGCCGCGCCACTGGCCGTTCGACATGGGGCCGGCCGGGCAATAGATCACCGGGATATCCATGCTGATCGCGCCCATCAGCAGTCCGGGCGTGGACTTGTCGCAGCCTCCGAGCAGCACCGCCCCGTCGATGGGATGCGAGCGCAGGAGTTCCTCCACCTCCATCGCGAGGAAATTGCGGTAGAGCATCGTGGTGGGCTTCACCATCACCTCGCCGACCGAGAGGGCCGGTAGTTCCACCGGGTAGCCGCCAGCCTGCCAGACGCCGCGCTTCACCGCCTCCGCGCGGTCGCGCAGATGCGAGTGGCAGGGACTCAGGTCACTCCAGGTGTTGATGATGGCGACGACCGGCTTTTCGAGAAACTCTTCCCGGCGAAGGCCCATCTGCTGGGTGCGTTGGCGATGCGCAAAGCCGCGCATGTCGTCGGAGGCGTACCAGCGCTGGCTCCGCAGCTCACCGATCGTTCGGCGTGTCATCTCAAAAATCCTCTATCCCTTGATGCCGCCGGAGGTCAGGCCGGACACGACGCGCTCCTGGAAGATCACGATCAGGACGGCGACGGGCACGATGCCGACGACAAGCGCTGCCGAAATCACGGGCCAGGGGAACGCGAACTCGCCCTGGTAGAGCGTGATGCCGACGGGAAGCGTGCGCAGCATCGGGTTGGAGTTGAACGAAAGCGCGAGCAGGAACTCGTCCCAGGAGTTGACGAAGGCAAGGATGCCCGCCGTGAAGACGCCCGGCGCCGCCAGCGGCACCACGACCTTGAACAGAGCCCCTAGGCGCGTGCAGCCGTCGATCATGGCCGAATTCTCGAGATCGCGCGGAATGCCCTCGAAGAACGAGACCAGGATCAGCGTGCAGACTGGAAGGCTCAGAACCGTATAGGGCAGGATCAGCGCAATCCAGGTGTTGAGCAGCCCGAGCGCGCGCATGATCTCGAAGAGCGGCACGAGCAGGGTGACCAGCGGAAAGGTAGACACTGCGATGATTGCCGACAGGATCAGGTCACGCCCGCGGATCTGGAGCCGTGCCAGTGCATAGGCCGCCAGGACGGATATGAAAAGCGTCAGCGCGGTGGACAGGATCGCGACCATGAAGCTGTTGAACAGGAACAGCAGCAGGGGCTGGTCGGTGAAGGCGCGCAGATAATTCGCCATCGTCGGCGCGTGCGGCAGCCAGGTGATCGGCTTTGCCGTCAGCTCGGCCTCCGTCTTAAGCGACGTGAACAGGATCCACAAGGCCGGGAACATCCCGTTCACAACCAGGATGAAGCCGATGAGGATGCGCAGTGGCTTGCCGGAGAGCAGCGAGCGGTTGGTGGTCGTTTCATGGCTCATGGCTGTCACCCCTTGGCCCGGATCATGCGCAGATAGACCGCCGTCACACCCATGGAGAGAGCGAACATGACCACGGCGAGCGCCGAGCCGTAGCCGAGATCGAGGAAGTCGACGGTGTTCTGGTGGATGTACATGGCAAGAGTCGCGGTGGAAGTGCCCGGACCGCCGCGTGTCATGGTGAAGGGAATGTCGAAGGTCTGCAGCGCCGTGATGGTGCGAAAGATCAGCGCGACGACGATAGAGGGCTTGAGCAACGGCAGCGTGATCTCGAAGAACTGCCGGAGGCGCCCTGCCCCGTCCACCTCCGCCGCCTCATAGAGCGAGCGCGGGATGGTCTGGAGGCCGGCAAGGATGATCAGCGCCATGAAGGACGACGTCTTCCAGATGATCGTCAGGCAGATCGCAGCAAAGGCCCATTTGGCCGAGTTGAACCAGATCACGCCCTCGAAGCCGAGACGGCGCAGCACGTCGTTCACGACACCGTATTCGGAATGGAAGAACCACGCGAAGATCAGGCCCGCAAATGCCAGAGGCAGAGCCCATGGAATCAGAAGCGAGAGGCGCACGGGCCACTTCCTCTTGAACGGCAGGTTCGCCATCAATGCGAGCGCCATGCCGACGAGCAACGCGCCCGGAACCGTGATGAGCGTGATGAGAACCGTATTCCAGGTCGTTTCCCAGAATACCGGATCCTCCAGCATGAGGGCGTAGTTCTCAATCCCGGCGAAGGTCGCAGGCGCACCCGAAGTCAGAGAGAGATTCTGGAAGCTGGTCCAGACCAGACGGCAGACCGGATAGACGATGATGAGCGACAGCAGCAAGGCTGTGGGCAGAAGCAGCAGCACGGCCAGGGTGCGTTCGCTCGGATCGAGGAACCGCGTCCACCATTTCGTAGCGCTCTCGTTATGCGCCCTCACCAAGGTCGTTTCGCTGGCGGTCGCCATCGTCATGATCCTGCCCGTTGCAATGTTGGGAGATGGACGCATGAGCGCGCCCATCCCGTCGTTTCGTAGTGCGGTTAGCGCAGAACGCGGCGCAGGCGACCTTCCATCTGCGTGGCGCCTTCCTCAGGCGTCGACTGGCCGGCCAGGACCGCGTTGACCGTCGTGCGGATGATGTCGCTCACCTCGTTGTAGCGTGGCGTCACCGGCCGCGCCTTCGCGGTCTCCACCACCGGGCGGGCGCTGGCGAACCACGGCACGGCCTTGGTCACATCCTGGTCCGTGTAGACATCCGGGAATTGCGGAAGCAGGGACGCATTGATCGCCATGAACTCCGAGGTCTCTGGGCTCGACAGGTACTGCACGAGCTTCTGCGCCTCGGTCTTGTTGTTGGAATAGGCCGACACGCCCCATTCCCAGCCGCCGAGGCAGGAGGCCGGCTGGCCGCCCTGCACGGCTGGAAGCTTCACGACGCCGACCTTGTCCTTCACGGCGGATTCACCACCCTGGAACTGCCCCCAGGCATAGGACCAGTTGACGGCGAAGAGCACGTTGCCGGCCTGGAATTCCTTACGCGTGTCGTCGGTGGCGACTTCCGCGATGTTCTTCTTCGCGACGCCCTGATCGACGAAGTCTTTCCACAGCTTGAGCGACTTCACCGCCGCATCCTTGTCGAAGGACAGCTTGCCGTCGGAAACGAGCTGCTTGCCCATGCTCCAATAGGGCAGCAGGAACGTGCAGACCGCGCCCTCGATCGCCTTGCCCTGGAAGGAGAGGCCCTGCAGGTTCGCATCCTTCTCGGCCGCTGTCACCTTCTTGGCGGCGGCGGCAAGCTCGTCCCAGGTCTGCGGCGGCTGAACGCCGTGCTTCTCAAGCAGGTCCTTGCGATAGTAGAGGAACATGGCATCGGCGAAGGCCGGCAGCGCCACGACCTTGCCGTCGACGGTGTTCGCCTCGGCATAGGCCGGAAGGTAACGCTTCATAGCGGCATTGGCATCGCCGAGCACGTCATTGAACGGTACCGTCCAGCCGGCCGCTGCATATTGCGCCGGGCGGATCACGTCGAGGATCATGACATCGAGGGAGGAATCCTTCGCCGTCATGACGGTGTTGAGATATTGCGCCTGTGCCTCGGACGTGTTGCCGCCGGTCTCGATGGTCACCTTCACATTGGGGTTCTTGGCCTCGTACATGTCGAAGGCCTTGCGCCAGACATCCGGACGATGCTGGCTGGAGACGAACACGCGAAGGTTCGTCTGCGCCATGGCGGCGGATGTCGACAGGGTGACGGCCACACCGGCCAGAAGCAGCTTCATGGTCTTGTTCAAGGTCATCGTTTCCTCCGTGAGACTTGGCGATGCCGGTTCCTTGCCAGCATCCCTTGTTGATCAGGCCCTCAAGCGAGAGCCCGTTCCGTTGCCGCATCGAACAGGTGGACCCGGGAAGGATCGACACCGATGGACAAGGTTTCGCCGGGGCTCGGACGCATATCCGGCGACACACGCGCCGTCAGCGTGGCCGAGCCGAGCGCGAAATGGATGAGCGTGTCCGAGCCCAGCGGCTCGACGACCTGCACGCGACCGGAAAGAGCATGCCCCTCGCCCGCCGGCACGAAATGCTCGGGGCGGATGCCGACGATCACATCGCGACCGTCCTGGCCGAGGTTGCGTCCGGCGGAATGGCCCTGAAGCGGGATGCTGTTGCCGCCCTCGAACACCACCGCCCCGTTGCGGATCGTGCCCTTCGCGAAGTTCATGGCCGGCGAGCCGATGAAGCCGCCGACGAAAACGCTGGCCGGGTTGTTGTAGACCTCGTCCGGGGCCCCGACCTGCTCGATCTCGCCGCCCTTGAGGATCACGATGCGGTCGGCGAGGGTCATCGCCTCAACCTGATCGTGGGTCACGTAGATGATCGTCGTGCCGATGGCCTGATGCAGACGCTTGATCTCGGTGCGCACCTGGCCGCGCAGCTTGGCATCGAGGTTGGAGAGCGGCTCGTCGAAGAGGAAGACCTGGGGACGGCGCACAATGGCGCGGCCCATGGCGACGCGCTGGCGCTGACCGCCGGAAAGCTGGCTCGGCTTGCGCTCCAGAAGCTGCCCGATCCCCAGCATATCCGCCGCCTGGGCGATGCGGGTCTTGATCTCGGGAGCGGGGACACCGCGCACCTTCAGGCTGAAAGCCATGTTGTCGTAGACGGTCTTGTGCGGATAGAGAGCGTAATCCTGGAACACCATGGCTATGTCGCGCTCGCGCGGCGGCAGCTTGTTCACTACCCTCTCGCCGATACGGATCTCACCGTCGCTGATGCTCTCCAGCCCGGCCAGCATGCGCAGGGTCGTCGACTTGCCGCAGCCGGAGGGTCCGACCAGCACGACGAATTCCCGGTCCGCGATTTCCAGGTCGATGCCCTTCACGATCCGAAGCGCACCATAATTCTTCTCAAGCTTACGGAAGCTGACTGACGACATGCTCCCTCCCTGTGCTTTGCGGCGCGCCCGAGCCTTCGCGCACCTGCGCTGATGCTTCCTGAGTGGCCCCAGGTAAATTTGACTTGATGGCCCATCATAGCGCTACGATGATCCGCATGCAAGAGCATTTCTAAAGTTTGGCAAGTTCCCGCTCTTAGGGGCTAGAATGGCCGTTACGGAAGGAAAATAGACTGAATTATTGGCTTTTTTTGCTTTCGTGGCAGCAGTAGCTGTCCTATGGTGAAAAGCACCACCTATCGTAGCGCTATTAAATTGAGGAAATACTGATGGACGCCGATAGCAGCCTGCAGCCTCGTGGCACCCGGAAGCGGCGCAAGATGCAGCGCGTCACGATGATGGATGTGGCCAAGCTTGCCGCGGTGTCCCCATCCACGGTGTCGCTCTACCTGCGCAAGCCTGCGGCCGTCTCCCCTGCGGCGGGGCAGGAGATCGCCCGCGCCATCTCGACACTGGGCTATGTTCCGAATCTGGTTGCAGGAGGATTGGCGGCGGCGTCCTCAAAGGTCGTCAGCATCATCGTGCCCTCGATCCGAAACGCCTTCTTCGCCGAAACCGTCTCGACCCTCCAGTCCGAACTCGCGACCGAAGGCCTCCAGGTGCTTCTCGGCCACAGCGAATACGGCGAGGATCAGGAGGAGGCCCTGGTCCGCACGGCCCTGTCCTGGGCTCCCGCTGCCGTCGTGCTGACAGGGCTGTCGCACAGCACCGAGACTCGCAAGCTCCTGCAGGCGAGCGGCGTGCCCGTCGTCGAGATGTGGGAGCTCGGCGCAAGGCCGATCGACATGGCGGTCGGTTTTTCGCACCCGCAGGTCGGCGCATCCGCCGCCCGGCATCTTCTGTCGAAGAACCGCCGTTCGCTCACCTTCATCGGCGCGCGCATGCAGGAGGATCACCGTGCTGCGAAACGCGCCAGCGGCTTTGCCGAGACGGCGCGCGCGGGCGAGATCCTGTCATGCGAAGTCATCAATCATCCCGGCGCCGCGACGGTCGAGGCTGGTTCTCTCCTGCTGAACCGCGCTCTTCAGCAGATCCCCAAGCTCGATGGCATCGCCTGCTCGAACGATCTGATCGCCCTGGGCGCCCTCTTCGAATGCCAGCGCCAAGGCATCACGGTCCCGGACGACATCGCACTGGTCGGTTTCGGTGATCTTGACTTCAGCGCCTCATGCATTCCTTCGCTGACGACCATCCGTCCCTCGGGCGATCTGATCGGGAAGGAGGTTGCCCGGCTGATTCTCAGCAGCATCCACGGCGAGCGGCCCGAGGGTGACGCGCGCATCATCGACACGGGGCATGTCCTGATCGAGCGGCGGAGCACCTAAAGCAACGTCTGGTGCTAAAGCCCACTCATTGCAGCGCGCCGGTCTCCAGAAAGGTCTCGAACAGCCGCTCTTGGCCCATCTGTCCGCCTTTGAGCATCACGAGCATGCCATCCCTCGATGGATCGTCGCTGCGCGCCAAGCTGACGGCGACGCCGTTGCTGATCTGACTGTGATAACCGAGCCCCCAATAGCCGAGATGGCTGACGATCCGGCTCGAGGTATCGCCGCCGGCAATCGCCAATCGCCGCACCGGATGCCGCCGCAGGATGGCATCGACGAGTGCAGCACTCACCTCAGCGAGATTGGCCGCCGCGGCATGAGGGGCACCGCCCGTCTCGGGAACTGTCGAGACCATGACGTGCTCGCCCTCGGCCAGCATAGCGGCCGCCATCGCAACGATCCGCTCACGTGCATCGGCGCTCGCCAGGAGGCTAGTAGCATTTACGGAAAGGCGTTTGTAGGATCGCGCCGCCTCGATCTGCGCCCTCGTCGTCGGCGAAAGGCTTCCTACGAAGGCGAGGACAGGCCCATCCACCGCATCCGGTGACGGGCTCGCTACCGGTTCTTGCTCCTCGAAGAAGGCCTGCGCGACGCTGCTCGGCCCGATCGCGAGCAGGGATCGTTGCTGGCTCTCGTTCCGGAGCAGGCAGCCGATCGCATCCACATGCTGCGGATCGAGCGCGTCGAGCAGCACTGCGGACGGCGTTGTCGACAAGCGCCGCCATTCCGAGGCAACGGCCTCCGGATCACCGGCCAGCAGAGGCCAGTGAATCGATCCGACATCCTGCATTCCAAGAGCGGCGAGATGGCGCCGCAGGTCGGCCTCGCTCATCGGCGTTGCCGGATGCCTGCTCATGGTCGGGTGACGATCGAGACGGAAGACATCGCCATCTGTGCCGAAGGTCGCGAAGAGATTGGAAAAGGCGCAATACCGGCCGAGCGAGGGCTGACCGCCGACGATGGCAATGGTTTCATGCGCCACATAGTCACGCAAGGTTGCGGCCGCCATCGCGATGTTTCCGCGCTCCGGCGCGCTGTCGAAGGTCGAGCAGCATTTGTAATGCAGGAGGCGGACGCCGAGATCGCGGAAGAATTCGCCGACCGGCAAGAGTTCTTCCCGCATCTCGTCAGGCGACATCGCACGTGCCGCGCCTGCAATGCCTACGGCCTCCAGTTCTCCGACCTGCGCCAGCTGCTGCGGTTCCGGCACGCGCAGGAAGAGAAAGGCACGGCGGCCGCGCCGCGCCAGGGTTGCGAGCGTATCCGTCGCACCCGTGAAATCGTCTCCGTACCAGCCATAGGGCGGCGTCACGGCGGCCTCCCTGTTGCTAAGGCTTCGCGAAGAAGGCGAAGGCGTCAGCGAGCGCGCGGCTGCGCAGGCGGGCATCGTCGATGCTCTTACCGGCCTCAACGGCCCGCCAAGCCTCGCGGATGCTGGCAACGCCCTCGCTCGGCCCGCCGGGATGAGCCATGATGCCGCCGCCCGCCATGAAGAGAAGATCGGACGTGTTCACCGCGCAAAAAGTCTGCTCCACGGTTCCGGCCCACTGGCCCGACGAAAACGCAGGCATGACGCGGTCATCCGCATCGCAAAGCGCCGTCAGGCAATCCTTCGCGCTGTCCACCACTTCTTCGTCCGCCTGCGCGAACTTTCCGCTAAGGCCGTGCACATGCATGTGGTCGACGCCTGCCAGACGCCAGAGTGTCTGATAGGCCTGGAAGCCGATGCCGAGCGCGGGATGACGCGAGAATGCGCCGTAACCGTTGCGATGGCCGTGGATCACGAGATCGGTGCTGCGCCGGAGGGTCTCGATGGCGGAGAAGCCGCACCAGTTCAAGCTCGCCATGACACAGCTTCCGCCCTCCTTCGCCACCAGATCCGCATGCCTGCGCATGGCATCCGTCTCGTCGGTGATGTTGAAAGCGACCATGACATGCTTGCCGGTCCGATCCCGATGTCGGCGCACCGCAGCCATGACGGCGGGGATGCGAGCCGACAGGGGCGCATGGACTGGGTTGGCGGCGATCTCGTCATCCTTGATGAAATCGAGCCCGGCGACGCAGAGGCGCTCGACCAAAGACGCGATCTCGTCGGCACGCAGGCCGACATTCGGCTTGATGATCGAGCCGACGAGCGCGCCGTGAGCCACACCGGTCAGGCGGCGCGTTCCCGCAATGCCCTGCCTGGGCAATGCGTAAGCCTTCCGGTAGGAGCCGGGCAGCTTAAGGGCCTCGAGTCGAAGGCCGGTCACTTCGCCGAGGTCAAAAAGATTGCCGGCCACGGTCGCCGCGAGCGTCGCGAGATTGACGCCGACATTCACTACCGGAAAGCGCACCACCACCTCGCCGCGGCGAGAGGGAGCGGACACCTCCTTGCGGTCGAGCCAAGCGCTGCGGATCGAGGGCTGCGCGACCTCACCCAGGTCCCTGATTGCGACGACCTTCGCGCGCGCCCGCTCGCGCAACTCGTCTGTTTCGCCCTCGACGCGGGTGAAGGTTCCGCAGGATTGCTCGCCAGCCATGACCTCGGCCACGTTTTCCAGCGGCAGAGGCGTTTCGATCAGGTAGGTCGCCTCGTAATGCGCATCCGACATGACGGGTCTCAGAGCTGGGAGAGATCAGGGAACGGGCGGACGGGATCGCGCCCGTCCCAGCCTTCCGAGGCCTCCCTGATGAGCTGGAACATCTTGCCTTTCGGCCCCGCCACCTCGGAGAGCTCGATCACGGTGCCAGGATGGTACTCTGTATCGAAATAGACGAAGCGGCCGCGCTCGCCGACCTCGCCGCTCATCACGGGGACGAAGCCCTGCTTCATCAACCGTTCGAGATCCGCATCGTAAGTCTCGGTCCAGTAGGCGACATGCTGCAGGCCGCGATGGCCGGCCTGCTTGAAGTCGCGATACATGGAAGGCGCATCGTTGCGGGTTTGAATCAGCTCGATCTGCAGTGGACCAGAATTGGCGAGCGCCACTGAGTTATGCGGCCGGTAGCTCTCGCCCCGATAGGTGTAGTTCACGATCGGCACCTGCTCCTTGTAGAAGAACGGGCCGACGCCGAGAACGCGTGACCAATAATCCATGGCGGCCTCGATGTCGTCGACAACGTAGCCCGCCTGCCTGATCTCTCCGAGAAACCGGCTCATATCCTACCTGCAGCTTTGATGAAGGCGCGGCGTCCTGAACCGCGCCTGGGGAAAGAAGGGATCCGGTGCGATTCGCCGGATCCCGCGACATTCATCAGGCGAGCGTGCCGACCACGCTCTCGAGATGGCCCCAAGCTTCGGGGCCGAACTTCTGCTTCCATTCCTTGTAGAAGCCGGCCTCGCGCAGCTTCCCACGGAAGCTGTCCGTGTCGCATTGGTTGAAGGCCAGTCCCTTGCTCTGAAGATCTGCCTGCACGGAATCGTTGAGCGTCTTGATGTCCTCGCGCTGCTTCAAGCCCGCCTCGTTGATGGCGCGGGAGACGATCTCCTGCACATCCGCCGGCATGCCGGACCATTGACGGCCGTTGGCGATGAACCAGTAGCCGTCCCAGATATGGTTCGTGAGCGCGCAGGAGGCCTGCACCTCGTAGAGCTTCGCCACCTGGATGATCGGCAGCGGGTTTTCCTGCGCATCGACCACCTTGGTCTGCAGGGCGGTGTAGACCTCGCTGAACTGCAGGCTCGCCGGCGCGGCGCCGAGGCCGGAGAACATGGAGATGCTGATCGGGCTCACCGGAACGCGGATCTTCAGGCCCTTCATCGAGTCCGCGCTCTTGATCGGCGCGCCGCTCGTCGTCATCTGGCGGAAGCCGTTGTCCCACATGGTCTCGAGCGCATGCAGCCGGGAATCGGCGATCGCCTTGCGCACGAAGGCGCCGACCGGACCATCCATGGCGGCCCAGACTTGGTTATAGTCCTTGAACGCGAAGCCGACCGCGTTGATCGCGGCGACGGGCACCAGGGTCGCGATCACCAGCGCCGAGGGCGTGAAGAAGGTGAGCGCACCGTTACGCACCTGGGAGAGCATATCCGTGTCGCCGCCGAGCTGATTGGCGGGGAAGATCAGCATCTCGACGCGGCCGTTCGTCTCCTTCGCGATCCGGTCGGCGGCCTCCTTGGCGCGAATGTTGAGCGGATGGCTCAGCGGCAGGTTGTTGCCGTACCGCAGCGTGATCTCGGCAGCGTGAGCGTAGCGCGGGATCGAAAAGAGGCTGACGGCGGCCGGAGCAGCTCCGATGCCTTTGAGAAGCGTCCTGCGGCTGATGGTCATGGCGTAATTTCTCCCGAAAAGATGGTTTTGCTCTTTCCGAATGGAAAAATCAGTCATATCAATGATGCGGTCAAATCAAAATTTTGATGGATTTTGATGTAACAACATGAGCATTCTCTTCGACAACGCTACCCTCAACCGACGCGCCACCATCGTGGACATCGCGCGGCTCGCCGATGTCTCGACCGCCACCGTCGACCGTGTTCTCAATGGCCGGCAGGGCGTGAAGGCAGCGACGGTCAAGCGGGTCATGAAGGCCGCGGCGGAACTCGGCTATGTGGACGAGAGTGACGAGCGGATCCGGGACGTGCGCCCGCTCGCGCAGATCTCGTTCATCCTTCCCCAAGGCACCAACCGCTACATCACCATGCTCGGCCGCATGATCAACGAGATGGCGCCGCAGCTCGAGCGCTTCTCGATCAAGCCCAATGTCGAGTATATCGCCAGCTTCAATCCCGACCTGCTCGCGAAGACGCTGCACCGTCACGCCAAGCATGCGGACGGCATTGCCTTCATGGCCATCGAGCACCCCATGGTGCGCGAGGCCGTAAACCGCATCACGGCCGCAGGCACGCCGGTCGTGACGCTGATCTCCGATGTGGCGAGTCCGACGCGCACCGCCTATTTCGGTCTCGACAACCGCGCCGCCGGGCGCATGGCGGGCTATCTTCTCGCACGCTTCATCAGCAGACGTCCCGCGAAGGTTGCGATGATTGCAGGCAGCCTCAGCTACCGCGCCCATGGCGAGCGCGAGATGGGCTTTCTCGACATCCTGCAGGAGCTTTACCCCGACATCGAGGTAGTCGGCCTGCGCGAGGGACATGACGACGAGGGGCTCAACTACCGCCAGATGCGAGCGCTCCTCTCCCACCATCCCGATCTCGACGGCATCTACAATATCGGCGGCGGAGCCTCCGGTATCGGCCGCGCGCTGAAAGATGCGCGACGCGAGAAAAATGTGGTCTTCGTCGGCCACGGGCTGACGAGCGACACTCGCGAGTTCCTTCTCGACGGTACGATGGATGCCGTCATCACCCAGAGCGCGGAAGACACCATCGCGAAATGCGCAGCCCTGTTCCGCGACCTGCGCGAAGGGCACAAGTTCAGCCCGCCCGACCCCATGCGGGTCGAAGTCGTCTTCCGGGAAAATCTGCCCTGACGGCGCATATTCACATCAACGAAGAACAAAATTGCAGAGACATTCTGGAGACGGAGGAGACAATGACCATGGCAACAGAGAGCATCGCCGTCGGCGAAATCGAGGACATGCCGACCGGCCTCAAGAGCGGGTCGTCGTTCCTCAAGCCCATCGAGATGATTGCCTCCGCCATCCTGGTGGCGATCATCGGCCTGCTCCTGATGGGCGTAACGTCGCGCTATGTTCTCTCACTTCCAATCGTGTGGATCGATGAGGCGGCCGCCTTCTGCTTCCTCTGGCTCGCCATGCTCGGCGCCGTCATCGCCATCGACCGCAACGAACATCTTCGCCTGACCCTGTTCCTGCACATGTTTCCGAAAAAACTGCGCGGCTTCTTTGCTGCATTGGGACCGCTTCTCGTCGCGGTCTTTCTGCTCGGCATGCTGTGGCCAGCCATCGATTACGTGATCGAGGAATCCTACATCACCTCGGCTGCGCTCAATATTCCCATGAGCTGGCGCGTCGCCGCGCTTCCGGTCGGTATCGGCCTGATGGCGCTTCTGGCGCTCAGGGAGACGGCGCGTGCCGCCAAGCCCACGGAAATCGTCGCAGCGACGGTCGTGATCGCTGCGGCTGGCGCGCTGCTATGGCTTGTCTCTCCTTCCCTGCCCTCCCTCGGACATATCAACATCCTGATCTTCCTCGTCGGCTTCGTTGCGTTCTTCCTCGCCATCGGCGTGCCAATCGCCTTCTGCTTCGGCCTCGGCGCACTCACCTTCCTCACCTTCACCAGCTCCGTTCCGACCATGGTGATGATCGGGCGCATCGACGAGGGCATGTCGAGCCTCATCCTGCTCTCGGTTCCGATCTTCGTTCTGCTCGGCTGCATTCTCGACGCCACAGGTATGGGCAGGGCCATCGTCGAGTTTCTCGCTTCGCTGCTCGGTCACGTGAAGGCGGGCATGTCCTATGTGCTTCTCGGCTCGCTCTTCCTCGTCTCGGGCATTTCCGGCTCCAAGGTGTCGGACATGGCGACCGTCGCACCGGCACTCTTTCCGGAAATGAAGCGGCGCGGCCATAAGCCGAAGGAGATGATCGCGCTGCTGGCGACCGGCGCCGCCATGGCGGATACGGTGCCACCCTCCATCGTGCTGATCGTGCTAGGCTCGGTCGCCGGCGTCTCCATCGCGGGCCTGTTCACCTCCGGTTTCGTCATCGCCATGGTGCTGCTCGTCGGCCTCGCCATCCTCGCGCGCTGGAAGGCGCGCCGCGAGGTGATGGACGGGATCCGGCGGGCCCCCTTGAGTGCTGTCGGCAAGGCGCTGGCGGTCGCAGCCCCGGCGCTCGTGCTGCCCTTCCTGATCCGCAGCGCGGTCGGCGGCGGCGTCGCGACGGCGACGGAAGTGTCCACCATCGCCGTGCTCTACGCCATGATCATCGGCATGGTGCTCTATGGCGGCATCCGGCCGGCTAAGATCTACGACATGCTCGTCGAGACGGCGGCCCTCTCGGGTGCGATCCTCGTCATCCTTGGCACGGCTTCGGCCATGGCCTGGGCGCTGACGCAGACCGGCTTCGCCTTCAAGATGGCGGCGCTGGTCACCGACCTTCCGGGCGGCTGGGTCACCTACATGCTGGTGACGACCGCAGTCTTCATGGTACTCGGCTGCGTGCTCGAAGGACTTCCTGCCATCGTGCTGATGGCGCCGATCATGTTCCCGATCGCCAAGAATCTCGGCATCAACGACATCCATTATTCCATGGTGGTCGTCACCGCCATGAATGTGGGCCTGATGGCACCGCCCATCGGCATTGGCTTCTACATTGCGTGCAAGATCGGCAACGTCTCGCCGGACGAGGCCATGGGCGCGATCTGGCCCTATATCGGCGCACTCTTCGTCGGCCTTCTCGTCATCGCCATGATCCCGGCTTTGTCGATCGCCTATCTCTAAGCAATCACGTGCCGCCGCCCTGCGGCGGCACGATGCTGTTGCGTCAGACCTGGATCGTTCCGATGGAGTTGCGTTCCACGAGCGGGCATTCGAGCGTGACGGGCCTGTGCTTCTTCCCCGGAGCGCTTGCCTCGGTGAGAGACAGCAGGTGCTCGACGGCCCAGCGGCCCATTTCCTCGTGCGGGACGAGAACGGTGGTGAGCGGCGGCGGCAGATAGCGCGCGAAGGAATCGTCGTCGAATCCGACGACGGAAACATCCTCGGGGATGCGCAGGCCGATTTCCCTTAAAGCCTCGTAGGCGCCGAGCGCCATGCGGTCGCTCGCGCAGAAGATCGCGGTCGGCGGCTGATCGAGCGCCATGAGCGCCCGCGTCTGGTCGTAGGCATCGCTGAGCAGCCAATTGCCCGGCCTGACAAGCGTGGCATCGAACGGCACGTTCCAGGCCACGAGGGCCTCGCGATAGCCGCGCAAGCGTTCGCGGGCCGCCAGCATATAGGCCTCGCCGTTGATGAAGGCGATGCGTCGATGCCCTGCCTCGAGCAGCGCCTCGGTCGCCGTGCGTGCGCCATCGGCATGGCCCGGCAGCACGGCCGGCATTCGCCCGTCCGCCGTGCGGCAGTTCAGGAGAACCGTCGGAATGGCGCGCAGGCGTTCGGGCGGATTGACCTGCCGCGTCGCGGTCGCCGCATAGATGACCCCCGCCGTTGGCTGAGCGAGCAGGAGGTCGAGCGCAGCCTCCTCGATTGCGGGATCCCCACGCGTGGTGATGACGGTGAGAATGCACTCGTTCTGCCAGGCGACCTCGCGTGCGCCGAGAATGTCGGCGGCAGCCAGCGGGTTCGTCGATACTTCGTCGAGGAGCATGATGATCGACCGCAGCGAACTGCCCGAGACAACGCGCCTGCCGATACGGTAACCGAGCTCATCCGCTGCGGCGAGCACACGAAGCCGTGTAGCGGCGGATATGCGGACATCCCCTACGCCGTTCATGACGAGAGAGACGGTCGCCTGCGAGACGCCGGCCGACTTCGCCACATCCGCCATGGTCGGGCGCCTGTCCACCTTCAGCGTTTTATCCGTCCGGCGCGCCATCCGTCCCCACCACCTTAACAATATTCACTTTCGCCCTTGCCAGGTCTGACCACCACACATATTCTGCTAAAAAAATAACTAAAACACATTAGCGGCCCGATCAGGGAACCGCAATTGGAGGAACGCCGATGACCGAAGACCTGAAGCCAGTTTCACCGGCCGCTCTCGGGCCGGACCTCACCCGCCGCGCATTCCTCTACGGAACTGTCGCGGCCGGAGCCGTCGGCGCGGCAGGAGGCCCGGCCTTCGCACAGGCCGCCAAGACCATCGAATGGTGGGATCAGTTCGCCCCGCTCGTGCCGCTGCATCAAAAGATCTGGGAGGAGTTCTCCGCCAAGAACCCGGGTGTGAAGATCGCCTACACCCAGATGAATCCGGCCGACATGATGCAGGCCCTGCAGCTTGCCTTCCGCAGCAAGCGCGCGCCCGACATCCACTCCATCCTGACCTCCGATCTGAGCGTCACCAACCAGCTTTCGAAGGCAGGATGGTTTTCGCCGCTCGATGCCAGCTTCAACGCGGATACGCCGTTTCTCAAGGAGGCTCTGCTCGAGGGCATGACCGTCTTCAACGGTAAGGCCTACAGCTTTCCAATCTTCAGCTTCCGCCAGCATGAGACCAGCCTGTGGTGGACGAAGCCCTTCATGGAGCAGGCCGGCATCGATCCGGCCGCGGGTCCGAAGACCTGGGACGAGATGCGCAAGGCTGCTCAGGCCATGACGAAGGGGCGGACATACGGCCTCATTCTGCCGCTGCAATTTACCAACCGCATGGCAAATCACGTGCTTGATCTGGCGCAGGTTGCAGGCGCACCCGGCCGCTTCGACTGGCGGACCGGTGCCTATCCCTTCGGCTCGGAGCCGTTCGTCCAGGCGGTCGAGTTCCTCCTCTCCTTCCAACGCGACGGCAGCCTGCATCCGGCCTCGTCCTCCCTCGACGCCAGGCAGGGCCGTGCCCGCTGGGCTGCCGGAGAAGCAGGCATGTTCTTCGACGGTCCGTGGAACAGCGGCGTGGTCAAAGGCAGCTTCGCCCAAGTGCTCGATACGCTGGGCGCCGCATCGATCCCGCTGCCTTCGTCCGGCCAGCCCGCTTTCACCTATCATACACCGCCAAGCGGCGAGTTCTGGATCTCGAGCCAGTGCGAGGATCCGGCCATCGCCACCAAGATCCTGCAGCTCTTCACGACCGACGCTTACTATGTCGGCCTCGCCGAGCGCATGGACCAGCCGCCGCTCGACCTGAGCGCGGTCGACCGCGCCAATGTGCACCCGACCTACAAGACGGTGGTGGAAGGCTTCAAGAAAGTCGTTCGCCTTGCACCAGAGCCACTGATCAAGAATCCGAACGTGGCCCAGGTCTATGCCGAGATGAAGCCGGTGACGCCGGGCGTCGGCGAGATCGTCCAGGGCGCTATGGGCGGGGCGGTCTCCAACGTGAAGGCAACGCTGCAGCAATATGCGGACAAGCTGACTGCGGAACGGGACCGCGCCATCAAGGTGGTCAAGGACAAGGGCGTCCAGGTCAGCCTCGACGATTGGGTTTTCCCCAACTGGAAGCAGGGGGAAGACTACACGGCCAGCCACTACAAGACTTGAGGCCATCCGATGGCCATGGGACAAGGCGCAGCCCCGGCCTCGGCCGGGGCTCGGAAAGACGGCTCAGCGGAGGAGATAGCCAGGCAAGTCTGGCAGAGCCGCTGGCTCTATGTCTTTCTCCTGCCGACCGTCATTCTCTATTCCGCCTATACGATCTGGCCGATCGTCGCGAGCATCCGCTATTCGCTTCTCGACTGGAACGGCTTCGACAGCGATGGCGTCTTCATCGGCCTCGCCAATTACAGCGAGCTCGCGAGCGATCCGCAGTTCTGGAACGCTTTTGGCAACACGCTGATGTTTCTCGTCCTTGCGGTGCCTTTGCGCGTCGGACTGGCGCTGGTGCTGGCGGTGGCGCTGAACGATCCACGCCTGCCCTTCGTGCGGGTCATGCGGACGGCTTTGTTCCTCCCCGTCGTGACCACGGGCGCCATCGTCGGCGTCGTGATGCGCTTCGTTCTCGATCCGACCGGCGGACCGATCAACGTGGCACTCCTCGATTCCGGACTTCTCGAGCGTCCGGTCAATTTCCTAGGCCAGGCAAGCCTCGCGCTCTACAGCGCCGTCGCGATCTGGGTGTGGAAGTGGCTCGGCGTCACGCTCATCTACTGGCTTGCCGCCCTGCAGACGATCCCGAAGGATCTCTATGAGGCCGCCAGCATCGACGGCGCCGGGCATGTCGAGCAGTTCCGGTATGTGACGGTCCCACTGCTGGTGCCGTTCCTGATCATCATCACGCTGCTCACGGCGGTCGAAGCGACGAACGTGTTCGATCTCCTGCTGACCCTCACCGGGGGTGGGCCGTTCTACGCCACCGAGGTGATCGACATCTTCGTCTACCGGCAGGCCTTCGCCGCCAACATTCCGCGACTGGGATACGCCTCCGCCGCGGCCCTGTTCTTCGGCGCCTGCATCGTTCTCCTGGCCGCTCTGCAAATGGCCGTCAGATGGCAGCTGCGTCGCAGGGCGGGAGAAGCGCGATGATGGCGTCGGAACGTAAAACTATCCGCCTGCGCTGGGGCACACTCCTGATCGCCGCGCTGCTGGCTCTGCTCTGCCTGCTCTGGGTCTACCCGTTTCTCTGGCTGCTCTCGGCTTCGCTCAAGGAACCGCTCGAGATCTTCAGCAAGGGGCTGAACCTGATTCCGGATAAGGCTCAGTGGGAGAATTATGCACGGGCCTGGTCCACCGCTGGATTCGCGCAATACATGCTCAACACCATCCTGGTGACGGCCGGGACCGTCCTGCTCGTCGTGCTTCATTGCGCCCTGTCCGGCTATGTTCTCGGTCGCTACGACTTCTATGGCAGACGTCTCATCATCGGCATTCTCGGCGCGACCTTCGTCATTCCAGCGGGAATGACGATCATCCCCATCGTCGATCTCACGCAGGATCTCGGTCTGCTCTCCAGCCGCTGGGGCATCATCCTGGCCCTTGCCGGCAGCGGGCAGGCGGCTGGCATCCTGCTCTATGCCGGTTATTTCCAACGCATCCCGAAGGAACTCGAGGAAGCCGCGGTGATCGATGGCGCAAGCTTCTTCACCGTCTTCTTCAAGATCATGCTGCCTCTCGCGGGCCCCGTCACGGCAACGGTCTCCGTGCTGACATTCCTGTTTGCCTGGAACAGCTTCCTCATCCCCCTGGTCTTCACCTTCGGCTCGCCGGAACTGCGGACCCTGGCCGTGGGAATGCTCGCTTTCGTCGGCACCAACGAGACCGACTGGCCCGGCATGGCCGCGGCGGCAACGCTCTCCCTCCTGCCGGTGGTGATCCTGTTCTTCTTCGCTCAACGCTATCTCGTCGAGGGCTTCGCCGGCGCGGTGAAATCCTGACAAACGCCTGGACATGACGATGACACGACCGAACATCCTCTGGATCTGCACCGATCAACAGCGCTGGGACACACTCGGCTGCTACGGCAATTCCTTTGTGCGCACGCCGAACCTGGACAGGCTCGCGGACCGCGGCGTCCTGTTCGAACAGGCCTTCTGCCAGAGCCCCGTCTGCACGCCGAGCCGCGCCAGCATCCTGACCGGCCGTTATCCCCGCACCACGCGCACGCGCCAGAACGGACAGGATATTCCGGAAGACGAGGTGCTCGTCACCAAGCTTCTGGCCGATGCCGGCTACATCTGCGGTTTGGCGGGAAAGCTGCATCTCTCCGCCTGCCATCCCAGCGTGACGCCGGGCATGGAGCGCCGCATCGACGACGGCTATGCGGAATTCCATTGGTCGCACCATCCGGCGATCGCCTATGCGAAGCAGAAGACGAACCACAACTGGCCGACCAACGAGTATAACCTCTGGCTGCTGGAACAGGGCACCGAATACGATCCCAAACCGTTCGGCGAATCCGGACATGTGGAGATCGGCCCACCTGTTGAGCATCATCACACGACCTGGTGCGCCGAGAAGGCTGAAACCTTCATCGAGGCCAATGCCGGCGGAAAGCGCCCCTGGCTCTTCTCCGTCAATTTCTACGATCCGCATCATCCCTTCGATCCGCCGCTCGACTATCTGCAGCGCTATCTCGACCGACTCGACGAGATTCCCGTGCCTGCCTATGTGCCGGGCGAGCTCGACGGAAAGCCGGTCTACCAGACCATCGATCACGAGAAAGCCTATGGCGGCCATGCCGGCTACCCCTTCGACCAGATGAAGGACAAGGACCACAGGCTCGTCACCGCCGCCTACTGGGCGATGTGCGATCTGATCGACGACCAGGTCGGACGACTGATCGATGCGCTCGAGCGCACGGGCCAGCTCGACAACACGATCGTGATCTTCATGTCCGATCATGGTGAGATGCTGGGAGATCACGGCATTTACCTGAAAGGACCGTATTTCTACGAGCCTGCGGTCCATGTCCCGCTCATCATCGCCGGATCGAAAGACCTCATTCGCCAAGGAGAGCGCGTCGCGACGCTCACGGAGCTGACCGACATCGCAGGCACGCTCCTGGATGCGGCAGGCATCGAACGCCATCCCGGCATGCAGGGGCGCACGCTCTGGCCGCTCATCGCGCGCCGCAACGCATCGCCGGGTCCGCTTGGACCGCGAGACGACGTCTATTGCGAGTATTACAACGCCATGCCCTGGCACAAGGGACCCGCACCGCAGGCAACGATGGTTCGGACGGAGCGCTACAAGCTGGTCGCGTTCCACGGCGAGCCGCTCGGAGAGCTCTACGACCTGGAAGCGGATCCCGGCGAAACGATCAATCTCTGGAACGACGAACGCTCTGCCTCGGTGAAGCTCTACATGCTGCAGAAGCTTTGCGACCGGATGGCCTGGACGGTCGATCCTCTGCCCCTGCGGCGGGCGCCCTGGTAGCTGCGCCGATCGTCATCTCACACGCGAAACGGAATTCACCATGACTCTCGCCAAAGACCAATTTCTGGCCCGCGGGGCCGATGACGCCACTACGGGACGGCGTCCTCACCTGTCTCTCGATGGCGCCTGGGACTTCCAAGTCGAAGGCGAAGGCAACTGGCGCATTGCTCGCGTACCGGCCCCCTGGCAGGCCCTCTTCGACGATCTCAGGCATTCAAGCGGAACAGTGATTTACCGCAAACGCTTCTCGGTTCCGGCAGACTGGGCTTCCAGCAACCTCTTTCTGTGCTTCGGTGCCGTCAATCATCTCGCCGAGGTGCATTGCGATAACCGCTTCGTCGGCACGCACGAGGGAGGCTATCTGCCGTTCGAGTTCGATCTCGGTTCCGGTCTCGCCGGCGAGCATGAACTCACAATCCGGGTCGTCCTGCCGTCGAGCGAGGCCAACATCTATCCGGATGCGCCCTTTCACGAAGTCCCGCACGGCAAGCAGAGCTGGTATGGTCCGATCGGCGGCATCTGGCAGTCGGTTCGGCTGGAAGCCCGCGCCGCGCAGCATATCCAGGGCTGCCGCATCACCGCCGATCCGAGAACCGGCATCGTGCACGGCCTTGTCCGGATGTCCGCCGAGGCGGCGGACCGAATCGTCGCCGAGATCGAAGCGCCTTCCGGCGCCGTCATCGCCGAGCAGGTCGCCGCGCCGAGCGGACCGGATCCGACCGAAATTGCCCTTCGCGTCGACGACCCGGACCTGTGGTCGCCCGACGAGCCCAACCTCTATCGACTGAATCTGCGTCTCGTGCGCGACGGCGTGACGGTCGATCAATGGACGGACACCTTCGGCTTCCGGTCGATCGAGACGAAGCACGGTCGCCTGCTTCTCAACGGCCACCCGCTCTATCTTCGCGGCGCTCTCGACCAGGATTACTACCCTGACGGCATCTGCACGCCGCCCTCGCTGGAGTTTCTCGAAGATCAGCTGCTGAAGGCAAAGCAGCTTGGGCTCAACTGCCTTCGCGTGCATATCAAGGTGCCCGATCCGCGCTATTACGAGGTTGCCGATCGCCTCGGCATGCTGATCTGGACCGAGCTTCCGAACTTCGCTTATTTCACACCCGCTGCCGAACGTCGCGCGAGGGAGACGCTCGAAGGCATTCTCGCCCGAGACTTCAACCATCCCTCGATCATCGCGTGGACGATCATCAACGAGGATTGGGGCACGGAGCTGCTTGAGGACAGGGATCACCGGCGTTGGCTCTCCGATATGTACAGCTGGATGAAAGCGCTCGATCCGACCCGCCTCGTGGTCGACAACTCGCCTTGCCAACCGAACTTCCATGTCAGGAGCGACATCAACGACTACCATTATTACCGCTGCCTGCCCGAGCGCCGCGCAGAATGGGACGCGCTGACGAGGGAATTCGCCGGCGCTGCCGCCTGGACCTACAGCCCGCATGGCGACAGCGAACAGACGGGCGAGGAACCGCTCGTCGTCTCCGAGTTCGGCGTCTGGGGCCTGCCGCATCCGGACAAGCTGACGAACGAGGACGGCTCCGAGCCTTGGTGGATGGAGACGGGCCAGATCTGGGGCGACGGATCGGCCTATCCGCACGGGTTGAGGCAGCGCTTCGCCGTGCTGCGGTTCGACCGCGTCTTCGGCACCTTCGAGCGCTTCATCGATGCCACGCAATGGCACCAGTTCGCCAACCTGAAGTATCAGATCGAATCCATGCGCTCGCATGGCTCCATCAGCGGCTACGTGCTCACCGAGTTCACCGATGTGCATTGGGAGGCGAACGGACTCATGGACATGCGCCGCAATCTGCGCGTCTTTCATGAGCGTTTTGCGGAGATCAACGCCGACATCGTCATCATTCCGAAAGTCGACAGGTGGGCGTATTGGAGCGGCGAGACGATCAACATTACCCCGTCGGTCGCGCTGGGCATGGCGAGCCTCGCCTCGGGCGCGACGCTGGAATGGTCGGTCGAAGGCCGGGATGAGCGGGGATGCATCGCCGTCTCCGCCGCCGGTGCAATGGCAGTGCAAGCGCTGGATTCCATTGAGATCCCGCTTCCAGCGGTCTCGGCACCAACGCAGATGCGCATCCTCTTCAGCCTGCGCGATGGCTCCGACGTCGAGCTGGCGCGCAACACTCTCGATGTTTCGGTCTATCCGAGATTGTCGTTTGATCGCCCGGTGCTTGTCTGGTCTCCGCATGAGGATCTTCTGCAGCGCTTCAAGGCGCTCGGCTATGCAGGCGCCTCGGATCGCGAGAGTGCGGATGTCGTGGTCGTGCGGTCCGTCGACGCGGAGGATGTCGAGGCGATCCGCCAGGGTGCCCGCTACCTGATGCTGGCCGGGGACGATCCCGATCAGAAATACCTCCGCCGCGACGAACCGCCGGCGCATCCGCCCTACTTCCGCGATGAGGCCGATCCGGTCGCCGACGGCGGCAGCGTGAACCGCACGCGCCGCCGCGCATCGGGCACGGGACTTTCCGATATCGACCGTCGCTTTCCGACCATCGGCATTCAGCAGCGCAACGGAACCATGTGGCGTGGCGACTGGATCACGAGCTTCAACTGGCTGCGTCGACACAGGGCCTTTGCCACGTTCCCGGGTGGACCGCTGCTCGACCTCTCGTTCGAACGGGTGGTGCCGCATCACGTGCTGACCGGGTTCCGCCCCTGGGAGTACGAAGCGCGCGTTCACGCCGGTGTCTTCGTCGGCTGGGGCCACAAGCCCGCCGCCCTGATCGGAGAACGTCCCTTCGGCAAAGGCAAGATGGTGATGAGTACCTTCCGCCTGACCGCCGACGAGCCCGGCTTCGATCCGGTCGCGTCCCACCTCACGCACGCTCTCTTCACGCTCGCGACGGAGCGGTAAGCGAAAACTCCATTGTCATTCCGGGGCCGCTTAAGCGGAGCCCGGAATCCCTAAGCACGACGTCAGAAGGAAGGGCGAGCCGCGTTTCGTCTCTTTCGGCACTGTCAACGGCTATGGATTCCGGGCTCGCCTGCGGCGCCCCGGAATGACAGCGGAGACGGATCGTGCCTCAATCCCGTCGGAAGATGGCGCTGGCGATCCAGCCGCAGAGGAGGGCAATGGCGGCGGTGGCGAGCCCGTAGGCGAGCGACCAGTCGCGGGCGATGACGCCGATCTGCTCCTCGAAGCCGGTCTT
>NZ_JAERQD010000063.1 GCF_016735695.1 Microvirga zambiensis WSM3693
GAGCAGAAGTGGCTCTCCACCACCGGCTTCCTCGACAAGATCGACGAGAACCTCAAGAAGGCGATGGCGGCTTAAGAAGGGCAAAGCCTCCTCCTACCCTGGAGGAGGCTTTGTCTGGCATGCACCGTTCAAGCGGCGCGGTCTGCGAGATAGTTGACAGACCTTCATTTCAGCTGCGGTGACCCAAAGGCGAAGTTGTGGACCCCCCGGTGTCGATCACGTCGTCAGAGCGTTTGGCAGACCCAGTGCCCTAATTGCTCGTCCCAGCTGCTGCTAGCGTCCTTTGATTTTCCAAACGCCACTCGCCGTGGCGACAATCCTTCCATTGGAGGCGAGTGTTGCGCTCATGAAAATGACGGATCTCGTTCTTCGTATGATTTCGCACCGCGCCTCGACGAATTCGCCAATGGCCGCAGATGCCACATAGGCAAGGCTCAATTGGATTGTTGCCTGTCGATGGTCTTCTCCACCGCGAGCCGTGACGCCCATCGCTCTGTCGGCAAGCGTGGCGAGCATGCCGCCTTGGACGACCCCGCTCCGGTTGCGGTGTCTCGCATCGGCAAGGAAGCCGAATCGCAGTCCGCTTTCGTCACGTTTCTCCCAGATCGGCCCGACCCATTCTATAAACCCATCGTCGACATGGCGGATCCATCCGTCTGCGGCGGGATCGTAGGGAGGGGGCGATGCTGCGCACGTCATCGCATATGACCGTGTATCGAGGCGTGATGCTCGCGCCCTGCAGCGAAACCGAGCTTCGCGGACACTTTCGCGGCGGCCTCCAGCACGAGCAATGTCGCGTCCCTAATCTGAGACTGACCATAGCGTGAGCGCGGCGCGACGGACGACAGCGATCCGACCACCTCGCCGTCGGCGTTGCGAACGGGTGCGGCTATGGCGGCCACATCGGGATGCCTGTCGCCGCGACTGATCGCAACGCCGGCATCTCGCACCAGGCGAAGCCTGTCGGCAAGATCGTCAGTGGAGCGGTCGATGTGGAAACGGGCGAAGCTTTCGATTGCGATCCGCCGTGCTTCCGCCGGCTCCAACCACGCAAGCAGGACCTGACCCGACGCACCGATGCCCAAGGGAAGGACTTCGCCGACCGCAGAGAAGGGGCGCACATTGCGCGACCCCGCGACAAAGGCGACAACGACACGGACGATATCGCGACGGACGTTGAGATGGCTGTTCTCACCCGTTTGATCGGCCAGTTCCCTGAGATGAGGAAGGGCGAGCTTGACGATGTCGAGCTCGCGCGTCGCGCGCAGCCCCAGCGTTGCAAGCCGCACACCCAGGCGGAAGGCGCGGCCTTCAGGTTCGAGGAGTTTGTGATGCGCCATCGCCTGCATCAGGCGATAGGCGGTCGGGACGGGGAGATCGAGCGCCTCAGCAATATCCTTCGGTGTTTGTAGAGCCTTGTCGGCTTCGAACGTGGCGAGCACGGCCATCACCTTGTCAAGCACTCCGACGCCCGTCTGACGATGGTCTCCCATGGTTCCCTCTAACAAACACCGCTCTCACGGCGCGAAATGCTCGCCCGCAAGTTTCTACCGAAAGCCTAGCTGAACGCTTGACGCGTCGTCGTCAAGCCATCATAATCCATATAATGGATAAAAATCCAAATAATGGAATATATCAGGGAAACGAAACGATCAAGGAGGAAAAGAGATGGATCGCAGGGCTTTCATGCTTGGAACCGGGGCAGCAATTCTCGCTGCAGGTTCCGCTCGGGCGCAAAACGCGGCTTTTCCCGGCTACTATCCGGCCGACTACGCAAAGATCGTCGAGGCTGCCAAGAAAGAGGGGCGTCTCCTCATCTATTCCAGCATGACGACAGACCAGTGGTCGGGCGTCGTTGCGCGCTTCCGGGAGCTTTATCCGACCATCCGTGTAGAGACGTTGGATCTAGGCACTTCCGAGATTACGGAGCGCTATCTCGCAGAGCGCGGCAGCAACTCTGCGACGGCCGATCTGCTCGCAACAGGTCCCGAAGGCTTCATCGAACCCCAGCGTCGCGGCGAACTTGTCGATTACGCCTCACCCGAGCGCGCACATCTGGCGCCCTGGTCGCTTCCATCGCCGGGGCTCTACACCTTCGCGATCGACCCTGTCCTCTTCGTCTGGAACAAGGCGGTGCTGCCCGAAAACTTGGTGCCCAAGAGCTTCGAGGACTTCGTCGCCAAGGTGAAGGCCAACCCTCAGGTCTTCAACAAGCGCATCACCACTTACGGAGCCGACACCGGGGCCTATGGTTATACGATGAACTATGCCTTCGCCAAGCATCATGGTGAGAAGGCCTGGCGCTGGTACGAGGAAATCGGTCCTATGACCCGCCTTGAGAGATCCTCCGGGCCGATGTTCGAGAAAGTGACGACGGGCGAATACGCCATGGCTTATCTCAGCGGCTCCGGATCTCCGTGGAATGCCTTACGCGACCCCGCTCGCGCGAAGGTCATCGGTTGGAGCTTCATCGCCGATGGGACGCCGATGATGACACGCAGTGTCGGTGTCATGAAAGGTGCCTCAAACCCCAACGCCGCTCGCCTCATGGTTGACGTGATGTGCTCCCTGGAAGGGCAGAAGGGGCTTGCAAAGGGACAACGCACGCCCGTTCGCCCCGACGTGAGCGCAGCCGATGTCGGTGGCGCATACACCTATACCGAGGTCGTGAAGCAAGTCGGCGAAGCGAACATCATTCCGGTCGGATACGATGCCGGGGTGGAGACCAATTACAACAGCTTCATCGCTCGCTGGAGAAAAGCTTATGGCATTGGCTGATGCCAGCCGCTGACCCGGGCATTCACAACTGCCCGGGGCCATTTTCCATTGAGGATCCCCGACATGATGCGAACCGAAGCTGATGCGCTTCCCACACTTGCCCGAGAGAGTACAGGTGTTTCACGCTACATCACACGTAGCACGGCAATTCAGTCTGCGGTTGTCGCCGCGACCGTAATCCTTGTCTTTGCCCCCATTCTGCCGATTTTCTATCAGGCTCTGATCGACCGGCCGCTCTACGACGACGGTCAGCAATTCACCCTCGCCAATCTGACGGATCTTCTGCAAAGTCCGAACTTCTGGAGTGTTGCGCAGAACACGCTCGTCTTTGCAGCTGCGACAACAATCATCGCGCAGGTTCTTGGGACGACCTTTGCGATTCTCATCGGCCGAACCGACTTGCCGTTCAAGTCGTTCTTCGCCGAACTCCTGATCTGGCCTCTTTATATTTCGAGCCTTGTGCTCGGCTTTGGCTGGTTCATGGTCTATGGGCCCTCAGGCTTCGTTACTTTGTGGGTGCAGAGCCAGTTCGGCGAAGCGCCGTGGACGCTCTACTCCATCACGGGAATGTCGATCGTCGCGGGAATTTCCCAGATGCCGTTGGCCATGCTCTACGGCCTCGGCTCGACGGCGCTTTCCAATCCCCAGCTCGAGGATGCCGCACGTAGCTGCGGCGCCGGCCCATGGCGGACGTTACGAAGTGTGACCCTTCCGCTCCTGATGCCTTCCATCCTCTATAGCAGCCTGCTCAATTTCACGATCGCGCTCGAGATGCTGTCGATTCCACTGATTTTCGGCGAGCCTGCGCGCATCGGTTTTTTCACGACGCTCCTCTACACCCAGGGCATCTCGACCCCGAAGCCGAATTACGGACTCGTAGCAGCTGGAGCGCTGATCCTTCTCGCGATCGTCATGCTGCTGGTGTTTCTGCAGAACAGGCTGCTCCGCAATTCGCAGCGATACGTTACCGTCGGCGGCAAGGCGAGCCGTCCCAAGACCTTGGCGCTCGGTCGCTGGCGGCTCTGGGCTCTTGCCTTCGTAAGCGTCTATGTCGTCCTGTTCGTGATCCTGCCGACCGCCGTCCTCTTCCTGCGGGCAGGCGTGTCGTTCCTATCGCCATTCGTCCCCTTCTGGACGTTGTTCACCCTCAGCCACTTCCACGACATCATCTCGTTCCCGGCCTATGTCCGTTCGATCGTCAATACGATCATCATCTCCGTGGTAGGCGGTTTCGGCGCAACCTTCTTCGTGGCGATGATAGCACTCGTCGCGCGGCGCTCGAAGTTTCCTGCCGCTGACAAGCTGGAATACGTAGCGATGATACCGCGCTCGATTCCAGGCTTGGTTGTTGGCATCGGTTTCTTCTACGCGTTGGTTCTCCTGCCGCCGCTGGGCTGGCTGCGAAACACGATCTTCGTGCTCATGGTCGCCTATACGATGCGTTACATCCCGACCGGCTATGGGGCGATCTCACCTGCACTGGTGCAGATTTCCACGGATATGGACAGGAGCGCCCGGACCACCGGTGCGGATTGGTGGACGACGGTTCGGTTGGTCATTCTTCCGCTGATACGTCCTGCCCTGTTCTCATCCTTCGCCCTCATGTTCATTCATTTCTTCAAGGAATACTCGGCTGCCGTGTTTCTGTTCGCACCCGGCAGCGAGGTCATCGGCACCACGTTGCTGCAGTTCTGGGTTGCCGGCGACATGGGCCGTGTGGCGGCTCTTTCCACGATCCAGATCGCTGTCACCGTCGCCTTCATCTACGGCATCCGCAAACTTCTGGGAGTGAAGATCTATGGCTGAACTCGTAGTCTCCAGATTGACCAAGGAATTCGGCGCCGTTCGCGCAATCGACGGCGTCAGCTTCACGGTGGCCGACGGCGAGTTCGTTTCCCTGCTCGGCCCGTCCGGCTGCGGCAAGTCGACGACTCTCGCTGCCATTGCCGGATTGGACATGCCGACGGCAGGCCTGATTCGGGCTGGGCAGAACATCTTCTTCGACGGAGAAAGCAGCCGTTTCGTCGAACCGGAGGCACGCAATTGCGGCTTGGTGTTCCAATCCTATGCCCTGTGGCCGCACATGACGGTGGCGCAGAACGTCGATTTCCCTCTGAAGCTGCGCAAGCTGGAGCGCAAGGAGCGGAAGCGCCGGGTCGATGAAGTGCTGGCCCTCGTGGAGATGACACATCTCGCCGATCGATATCCGCACCAGCTGTCGGGCGGTCAACAGCAGCGCGTCGCTCTGGCTCGCACGCTCGTCTACCGACCGGCGGTGCTGCTTCTCGACGAACCTCTGTCGAACCTTGACGCCAAATTGCGAGATCGTGCCCGAAGCTGGCTTCTTCAGTTGAAGGAGCAACTGAGGCTGACGACGATCTATGTGACCCACGATCAGGTGGAGGCGATGTCGCTGAGCGACCGCATCGTCCTGATGGATGGCGGCCGTGTGATGCAGATCGGCACACCGAAGGAAATCTATGAAGCGCCGGCCAATCCGTTCGTCGCGGACTTCATCGGGACCTCAAGCTTCTTCGACGGAGAGCTGACGTCCGGCGGTGCGACAGGACGGGTGAGAATTGCAGGCGACAGCGAGATTGCGGTCGCCGGCACCACTCGGATCCCTGTGGGTGCTCCGGTGACGGTTGCGATACGGCCGGATCGCCTGTCGATTCTCGCGTCCGGCGCTCCTGCGCCGGACGAGGCAGGCACGGCCCTTCATGGGCGGGTCGTGTCACGAAGCTATCTCGGCGGGCGGTATCAGCACGAGATCTCAATCGCGCAGACGCTGCTGCGGATCGATGGTCCGTATGTGCTGGAGCAGTCTGAGGTTCATGTCTGGGTTCCCGCATCCAGCTGTCTGGTGTTCGAGCGGGGCGCGTCTCGTCCACGGTCGGCGGTGCGGCATTGAAGTCATTGGTGGGAGGTAGCAAGATGGACAGAAGGACATTTCTGACCGGCGCGGCGGGTCTCGCGCTGTTATCCGCAAGGCCGGCACAAGGTGCGAGCAACGAAATCCCGCTGCAGCAGGCGATTGAGGGCTCACGCGGTGAGCCGGGCCTGCTGATCTATTCCGGACTGAGCCAACAAGTATGGAACGGCGCGCTCGCGGACTTCACGCGCCGGTATCCGTGGATCAAGGTCGAGACACTGGAACTTGGCAGCAGCGAGATCACAGAGCGCTACATTGCAGAGCGCTCGAGCGGCAGCCGCACCGCCGACATTATCGCACATACGCCCGACGGCTGGCTGACCTTGCATGATCGCAACGAGATCCTTCCCTATTCCTCGCCGGAACTCGCAGCTTTCCCGTCCGGCTCCAGTCCGATTCAGGGTCTTCATACCTTCGGCTGCGATCCGTTGCTCTTTCTGTGGAACAAGGCGGTCCTGCCGGCCGAACTGGTACCGACCTCGTTTGCCGACCTTGTGGCGAAGGCCAAAGCGAATCCTGCGATCTTCCGGAATCGGATGACGACCTATAGCGCAGCCACGGGCTCATATGGATACGGGATCAATTTCGCATTCGTGAAGCATCATGGCGAGAAGGCTTGGGCGTGGTTCGATGAGTTGGGGCCGATCACGCGGGTGGAGCGTGGCTCGGGTCCCATGGTGGAGAAGGTCACGACCGGTGAGTATGCAATCTCGTTCTTCTGCGCTCCCACGTCGACTGCCGAGGCAATGCGTGATCCGGCGCGAGCGCGCCTGCTGGGTGCAAGCCTCATCAGCGACGGCAATCCCGTCATGCTTCGCGGCGTTGCCGCGATGAAGGCAACGAAGAGTCCGATGAGTGCAAGGTTGCTCATCGATTCGGTGATGAACCGGGAAGGGCAGATCGGCTGGGGTAAAGGTGGCGTTGGACCTTTCCGCAATTCCATCCAGCCTGAGGATGTCGGTGGCACGCGAACATTCGCCTCGGTCTCGCAGGAGATCGGCCCCTCCAACGTCGCGCTCGTCGATTACGATCCGAAGCTGACCAGCGGGTATAAGGAATTCATCGCCCGCTGGAAGGCGGCCTATCGGCTTGGCTGATCGCATGCGAGTCGCTTAGCGATCTCGGCTGCTTGCCGATCCCACATACAACTCAGGGGTAGCTACCGAACATGGATTCTTCAGTGCAGCAATTTCTTCGCGGGCGATCCGCCATCGATGCCATCGAAGCATTGATGGAACCCTCGACGATCGCATTCGTCGGTGCGAGCGCCGATCCGGAGAAGAGCTCCGGACAGCCGATCCGCAACGTGTCGAAAGTCGGCTATTCAGGCCAGATCATCGCTGTCAATCGTCGTGGCGAAGCCGTCGGCGATGCACCGGTCTATCGCAGCGTCGCGGAGATTCCCGGCGAGATCGATGTTGCCTTCGTCACGATCCCTGCGGCTCAGTGTCCGCAGGTTGTCGACGAGGTTGCGGCAAAGGGAGCGAAGGTTGCCGTCATGGCGGTGGGCGGCTTCGCTGAGCTCGGGACCGAGGCCGGCCGCAAGCTTTCCCATGAGCTGCTTGCGGCCAGCCGGCGGACGGGCGTGCGTATCGTAGGACCCGTCTGCAATGGCACCTACAGTACGCCCAACTCGCTCGCCCTGGGTTATAATGCGATCCACGGGCGCCGCCTGAAGCCCGGAAGCGTCGCGCTGGTCTCTCACAGCGGGGCATTGGTCGCCCCATTCGTTTCGATGCTCGAAGCCTCCGGTTGCGGCCTCAGTCGATATGTTTCGGCAGGCAGCGAACTCGATCTCGGCCTCTCGGATTTCATCCGCTATCTTGCTGGCGATCCGGAGACCTCGGTGATCGCGCTGATCCTGGACCATGTCGGTGACGGGCGCGCGTTCCTCGATGCGGTCGGGGAGGCCCGCCGGGCGGGTAAGCAGATCGTCGCGCTGAAGCTTGGCAACTCCGCCCTTGGCAGCGAGGCGACGCTCGCGCACTCGTCTCACCTTTCGGGAAAGCGGCAGGTCTATGACGCCGTCTTTGCCGCCTCGGGCATACGCAGCGCACCCACCGTCGAATGCATGGCCTTGACCTGCGCCTTGATCTCGAAGGGGCGTGTTCGCGGCAGGGGAGGCGTCGTTGCGTCGAGCACGTCGGGTGGCGGAGCCATCATTCTGGCTGATCTCCTCAGCGATGCGGCAGGGATCGAAGTGCCGCGCCTGGCCGATGAGACCGTGTCCACGATCAGCGGACAGCTCCGCTTCGGCGCGGCACAGATTCTCAACCCTTTTGATCTCGGGCTTGGTGGCCGCGACCACTACATCGCCAATGTCGCCGCGCTTGCGGCCGATCCGTCGGCAGCGGTACTGGTCGTCTTCGGAACACCGATGTCGACCCCGGCAAAGCGTGCCCAGCTGGCTGACGCCGTGGTCGGCGCAACCCGGGCTCAGCCGGACCTCCCGGTGATCTATCTGTCGCCTGCGCCGCTGTTCGACGATGAGCGATTGATCCTGGAGTCGAATGGCGTTCCGATCTGCTCGTCCACACTCGATGCGGTCGCTGTGGCACGCGCCATGATGCCGGTCGAAACGCCAGCCGATGAAGCGAAGGTGAGTTCGCATGCCGGTCCCATAGCTGTTCCTGAGGGAACTCAATCCGAATACCGCAGCAAGCGCCTGCTCTCCGAGATGGGATTGAACTTTCCTTCTGAGCATCTCGTTTCGACGCTCGCCGAGGCGCGGGCGGCAGCTGCCGAGATTGGGTACCCGGTCGTGTTCAAGGCATCGGGCCATGGGATCTGGCATAAGAGCGAACTTGGTCTCGTCGAGGTCGCACTTGGCAATCAAGAGGAGCTTTCAGCAGCTTGGGAGAGACTGCAGGCGCGGTTGGCAAATCTGTCCGGCATCGAGCTGGACGGCTTCCTCGTCGGATCCTTCGTTGCCGGAGGCGTCGAGGCGATCGTCGGCTTCACCAGGGATGCAGAGTTCGGGCCGGTCGCCATCTTGGGACCAGGCGGTGCTATGGCCGAACTCTTTGGACCGGCAGCGGTCCGCCACCTGATCCTGCCCGTGACCCGTGAAGCCGTGGCGCGGGCCATCGACAGCGGCCCGCTCGGCTCCTTGGTCGAGGGGTTTCGCGGCGGCCCGCCTCTCGATCGTGAGGCATTTGAGCAGTTCGTCGTCGATGCGGCCGGTGCCGTAGAGCGGTTCGGCGACGCCATCCAGGAACTCGATCTCAATCCAGTCAAGATACTGCCGCGCGGGGGAGGCGTTTGGCCGCTCGATGCCCTCTGCGTGTTTGAATCCGCTGCCGAATCCCACCATTCCTGAGGCCTCCCATGCTCGATACTACCAAGCCAGCTCCTGCGTCGCAGGATAATCCCTTCGTCCGATACGAAATCAAGGATCACGTGGCACGCATCACCATCGATCGCCCCGACAGGCGTAACGCCATCGGACGGGATGTGCGGCGTGGTTTGATCGAGGCCTTCGCCGATGCTGCGGTCAACGACGATGTCTGGCTCGTCACTCTCACCGGCACGGGCGATCAGGCATTCTGCGCCGGAGGCGATCTTAAGGAGAAGGATGAGACGGCAAGGGCGAACAAGTCCATCGTCGTGCCGATGACCGGCGCTTACAGAAACCTTTATGAGACAGTCCTTGAGACCTACAAGCCGACAATCGCAATCCTGAACGGTGGCGCCTACGGCGGTGGGTTCGAACTGGCTATGGCCTGCGATCTTCGTATCGCAGCAAGCCATGTGAAGCTCGGTCTGCCCGAAGCGAAGCGAGGCATGGGTGCCAATTTCGGATCGACGCTGCTACCCCGCATCCTGCCCCGCGCGATCGCCATGGAGATGCTTTACACGGGCGACCCGATTACCGCGGATGAGGCGGCACGCTGGGGACTGGTCAACGCCGTCGTCCCGAAGGACGAGCTCGCCGCTCGCGCTGACGCGCTGATCAACAGAATCGTTTGCAACGCGCCGCTGACCCTGCGCCGCTACAAGCATGTCTCCGTCAAGGGATGGGACATGCCGATCGCATCGGCCCTTCGCCTGGATGTCGGCCCCAATCCTTATCTCAGTGCAGACCGGGAGGAGGGGGTCCGAGCCTTTGTGGAGAAGCGCCAACCGCGCTGGACGGGGCGTTGAGGAGATAGCCATGAGCGACTTGCCGAGCCGAGTGACGATCAACGAGGATGGGCCGCGCGAAGGCTTTCAGATCGAGAGTGCCACAATCGCGACCGGCCAAAAGGTCGAGCTCGTCGATGCCCTCTCCGAAACGGGGCTGAAGGAAATTCAGGTCACATCCTTCGTGCATCCCAAACGCGTGCCGAGCATGGCGGATGCCGAGGAGGTCGTACGGCTCGTGCGCATGCGGTCGGACGTCCGTTACACCGGCCTTTTCCTCAACGAGCAGGGACTGCGGCGCGCACTTGCCACGGGGCGCCTTCACATTCGCGGGAGCATCAGCCTGACCGCATCGGCAGCATTCCTCGCCCGCAACCAGAATGCCACGCCGGACGGCCAGCGCCAAGCTCGCTGCGATATGGTCCGTCTGCTTCAGTCCGAGGGCATTCCTGTCGATGCAGGCGGGGTCAACGCCGCATTCGGTTGCAATTTCGAGGGAGAGATCCCGCTCGAACGCCTGATGGCGACCGTTCGAGACGTTTTCGACCTTGCGGATGAGCTCGGTGTCAGGATCGAGACGCTCGGCCTGTCCGATACCATGGCCTGGGCAACGCCGAAGGCAATCCGCTCCGCTGTCGGCGCCATTCGGTCACGCTATCCCGATGTTCGAATCTCTCTTCACCTGCATGACACCCGCGGGCTCGCGCTCGCCAATGCTCTTGCGGGACTGCAGATGGGGGTCGACGACTTCGATGCCTCGATTGGCGGGCTCGGCGGTTGTCCCTTTGCAGCTCACAAAGGAGCAGCCGGCAATCTCTGCACCGAGGACTTTGCCTTCATGTGCGAGGAGATGGGCATCGACACGGGCCTCGATCTCGAGCGTCTCGTGGCCGCCGCCGAACTTGCAGAGCGCATCGTAGGCCATCCCCTGCCCGGATCGGTCAAGATGGGCGGGCTCCTGTCGCGCTATCGCGCGGCCGCCAATGCGGCATAGTGGTGACATCATGGCAGTCGGATTCAGATATCGGAAAACGGTTACCCGGGTCTCGCAGCAGCTCGTCGATGCTTTCCGAGAACTGCCGGTCGCGAATGTAAGTGACTGCATGGCGCGGCTGACGGCAGCCGGTCCCACCCTCCGCCCCATGCATCGGCAGGGATCGCTTGCGGGACCAGCCCTGACTGTGCGTTGCAAGCCGGGTGACAACTTGATGATTCACAAGGCGATCGACATGGCCGAACCGGGCGACGTCATCGTGGTCGACGGAGGCGGGGATCTTACCAACGCGCTCTTCGGCGAGCTGATGCTCGCGCATGCAACGAAGCGCGGACTGGGGGGCTTCGTCATAGATGGAGCCGTGCGCGACATCAAAGCCATTCAGTCCCAGGATCTTCCCGTCTTTGCGGCTGGCATCACCCATCGCGGTCCGTACAAGGATGGTCCCGGCGAGATCGGTTTCGGCATCGTCATCGGCGGTATGTCCGTGGGACCCGGCGACCTCATCCTCGGGGATTGGGACGGCCTCGTGACAATTCCGGCTTCTGACGCTCCAGCCGTACTCGCTGCCGCGCAAGCGAAGTTTCAAAGCGAGATTGCTGCCATGGCTGCTATCGAAGCAGGGCAGCCCGACCGGTCCTGGATCGACACTACTTTGGCTCGTCTCGGCTGCGAAGAGATAAACAGCTAGAGCCGGTTCCACTTCCGTGGAATCAGCTCTCTTCTTTGCTTTGCCGCATTTTTTATGGCGAACCGGATCCACTTCGCCGAAAAATGCTCTGGCCAATCGGCGTCGGCAGTTTTTTGCAAAACAACGCAACTGTCGGAACCAATGCCTTGTGAGATCGTATCGGCTCTAAACAGGGAGACGGTGATGAAGGGCCAGGATGCTCATTGCGATATGGTCAGGCAGGCCAGTTCCATGACCAGGAGACGGCGTCGGTGACGCTGTTGCGTATCGTCTTGGGGCTGGTCGTCATCCTGGCCATAGGGACGGCAGCTTTCATCGGCTACGCTTGGCATTCCAGGCTCGATCCCATCGATCCTCCGGCCAAGGCCAGTTTGGATGCCAAACTCTTGGCCCGCGGCGCGGAGCTTGCCGCGATCGGCAATTGCAATGTCTGCCATACGGCTCCGAACGGCGAAGCATTCGCCGGCGGGCTTGGCATCCCGACGCCCTTCGGCACGATCTATTCGACCAACATCACGCCCGATCCCGAGACCGGGATCGGGCGCTGGTCGGAGGAGGCGTTTTCCCGCGCCATGCGCAAGGGCGTCGACCGGGAGGGACGGCATCTCTACCCGGCCTTTCCTTACGACCACTTCACGCTTGTTTCGGATGAGGATAACCGAGCTCTCTATGCCTTCCTAATGACCCGAAAATCCGTATCGGCGAAATCGCCTGCAAATCAGCTGCCTTTCCCCTTCAATGTGAGAATGCTCCTGGCAGGCTGGAAGGCGCTGTTTTTCCGCGAGGGGCCTTATCTGCCCGAACCCGGCCGGCCTGCGGAGTGGAACCGCGGGCGCTACCTCGCGGAGGGCCTCGGCCATTGCGGGGCCTGCCATACGCCGCGCAATCGGCTGGGAGCGGAAATCTCGGACCAGCATTTCGCCGGTGCCGAGATCGAGAATTGGACGGCCTATGCCATCGATTCAGGCTCGCCGGCACCTCTGCCTTGGGATGCGGAGAGCCTTGCATTCTATCTGCGCCACGGCTGGCATGATCGGCACGGCGTCTCGCGTGGCCCGATGGCGCCGGTGACCGCCAATCTCGGTGCGGCTTCGGAGGCCGATGTGAAGGCCATCGCAGCCTATGTGGCCGAGGTGATGGGCCGTCCGAGTAAGGAGCGCCTAGCGCAGGGCGAGGCCGCACTCGCAGCCGCCCGTCAGGAACGCGAGGCGGCGCCATTGAGGAGAACCGGCGAGACGGGCAACGGCGCAGGAGAGGCGATCTTCGTCAGCGCCTGCCAGGGTTGCCACGACGGCCGTCGGCCGCCGCCCTTCGGTGGGCTCAACCTCCATCTCAGCACAGCCGTCAACGCTCCGAACGCTCAGAACATCATCAATGTCACCCTCTACGGCCTGCCCGCGGCCAGAGGCGAGCCGAGCGCGATGATGCCGGCCTATCGTGGTGTTCTCAACGAGAACCAGCTTGTGGCATTGCTTGATTACATGCGCGAGCGCTTCAGCAGGCAGCCCGCCTGGACCGACACGCGGGAGCGGGTGTCATCGACCCTGAGGGGCGAACGCAAGGTGCCCGTCTACCGTATGGACGGCACGACGCATGCTCCGCCGGAAACCAGCATGAGGACAGCACCATGGCCGTGACCCTCACCGTCAATGGAAGGACCCAGCAGGTCGAAGCCGATCCCGAAACTCCGCTGCTCTACGTTCTGCGCGATCACCTGGAGCTGAACGGAGCAAAATACGGCTGCGGCATCGGGCAATGCGGCTCGTGCACGGTGATGGTGGATGGCGAGGCCGTGCTGTCCTGCGTCACGCCGGTCCTGCTGCTGGAGGGACGCCGCGTCACGACCGTCGAGGGCTTGGGAACGCTCGAAAAGCCGGGCCCGATGCAGCAGGCTTTCATCGAGGAGCAGGCCGCTCAATGCGGCTATTGTATCCCCGGCATGATGATGCGTGCGCAGGCGCTGCTGCAGGCTGATCCCTCGGCCAACGAGGCCGCGATCCGCGCGCATCTTGAGCCCAATCTCTGCCGTTGCGGCACGCATATGCGCATCATCAAGGCTGTGATGCGGGCCGGCGAAATCATGCGCCAGAATCCCCAGAGCGGAGGTGCCTCATGATGACCCGTCCTGATCGGAAGAGGCCCACACGCCGCAGCGTGATCGCCGGAGGAGGATCCATCGTCGTCAGCTTCGCTCTCCTGTCGCAGGCATTTGCGCAGGAAGGCGAGGTGCAGGGCGCCGCGCCACCCCAGCCGAAGCCGAAGCTGCCGGGGAGCCTGGCCGACGATCCTTGGCTCGACGCATGGATCCGGATTGATGCCGATGGCGCGATCTCCGTGTTCACCGGCAAGGCGGAACTCGGCCAGGGCGTCAAGACCGCGATCCTCCAGATCGCAGCGGAGGAACTGGAAGTCGATCCGACGGCCATCCGCCTGGTCACGGCGGATACGGGGCAGACACCGAACGAGGGCTATACGGCCGGAAGCCAGTCGATCCAGAATAGCGGCACCGCGATCCGCCATGCGGCCGCGCAGGTGCGCGAACTCCTGATCGGCCAAGCCGCGGCCCAATGGCAGATTCCCGCCGATCAGCTTCGGGCCGAGAACGGAAAGGTGATCCGTTCCGATGGCCAGACGCTCGATTACGGCTCTCTGGTATCGACAGAGATCATGCATGTGGAGGCCAGGCCGCAATCGCGCCTCAAGACGCCGGGCAGCTTCCGCATCATGGGCAAGCCTATGAAGCGGGTCGACATTCCCGCCAAGGTCACGGGCACTCCGATCTATGTTCAGGACATGCGTCTGCCAGGCATGGTTCACGCCCGCGTCGTGCGTCCGCCACGTCCCGGCGCGACGCTTACCGCCTTGGATCCGTCCGCCGTCGAGCGGTTCCCAGGCGTCGTCGCCGTGGTGCGCAACGGCAGCTTTCTGGCCGTGGTGGCCGAGCGCGAATTCCAGGCGATCCAGGCAATGCGCTTGCTGGAGACCGCAGCGCAATGGTCGGAGGGGATGAAATTTCCGAACCCTTCCGAGTTCATCCAATCTCTGAAGACCCGACCGGCACAGCAGGGCGTGGTCGCCGAGCGCGGCCAACCCGGTGCTGCATCGGCCCAGTCGTTCCAGGCCACCTTCACACGTCCCTATCAGATCCACGGCTCCATCGGACCCTCCTGCGCAGTGGCGCTTCTTGAGAGCGGCACTACCAGGATCTGGAGCCACACGCAGGGTGTCTTTCCGGATCGCGCGGCGATCGCGGAAATGCTCGGCGTCCCCGCGGAGCAAGTACACGTGGTGCATGTGGAAGGGTCGGGATGCTACGGCCATAACGGAGCCGACGATGCGGCGGCGGATGCGGCGCTCATCGCTCAGGCGGTGCCCGGCCGTCCCGTGCGCCTGCAATGGATGCGGGAGCAGGAGCATGTCTGGGAGCCCTATGGGCCTGCCATGCTGACCGAGGTGCGCGCCTCGCTTGATCAATCGGGCAGGATCGCCGAGTGGAACTACGACCTGTGGAGCAACACGCACAGCACGCGCCCTGGTCCCGCCGGCTCGCTCATCGCGGCGCAATCGCTGCCGGCGGCGTTCAAGGCTCCCCCGGCGAAACTCAGCATCAGTCCGTCAGGGAACGGCGACCGCAATGCGGTGCCGCTCTACACGATCCCCAACATGCGCGTGATCTGGCACTTCCTGCCGGAGATGCCGCTGCGGGTATCGGCCTTGAGGGCGCTCGGCGCCTACGCCAATGTGTTTGCCATCGAGAGCGCGATGGACGAACTTGCGCTTACGGCGAATGCCGATCCGGTCGAGTTCCGCCTTCGTCATATGGACGATCCGAGGGGGCGGGCGGTCATCGAGGCGGCTGCTGATGGTTTCGGCTGGTCCCGGGACCGGTTGCCTGACGATCGCGGAAGAGGCTTCGCGTTCGCCCGTTACAAGAACCTAGCCGCCTATCTCGCCATGGCCCTCGAGATCGAGGTGGAGCGTGAGACAGGGCGCTGCCGCATCCTTCGCGTCGTGGCCGCCATCGACAGCGGCGAGATCGTCAATCCGGACGGCATCCGCAACCAGACGGAAGGCGGTATTATCCAAGCCGCGAGTTGGACCCTCTACGAGACAGTCACGTTCGATGAATCCGGGATCACCAGCACGGATTGGTCGAGCTATCCGATCATGCGGTTCGGCTCCGTGCCCGCAAGCATCGATGTGCGGGTCATGGAGCGGCCGGGCGAGCCGTTCCTCGGAACGGGCGAGGCAGCGCAGGGACCGACACCGGCGGCCATCGCAAATGCCATCCGGCACGCGACGGGACGGCGGCTCTACGACATTCCCTTCCGAGCCGAGAAGGTGAAGGCCGCCATCGGCGTTTAATCGGTCTCGACGGCGTCGTACCTGTCGCTGAGCGACCTGAGCTGTTTGTTCTGCCGCCACTTTCCGCCTCAAAGTGATAAATCACTGTCTCAAGCGGTCAAGCAAGCAAAGCTTGGTCATTGTAGTGTCGTTTCAGGTTGATGACGGTTCGAGGCCAAGGCAGTACGACATCACGGATGGTGATCGGACATTCGGCAGCACGGGCTACCAGTCTTCGGTAAGCGTAATGAACATGCCGGTATTCCTGCGATGGGCATCTATCGGTACGATGAGCTGATCGCACCAAAACCAGAATGTCACTCCTCGAACGCACCTACGGGTTGCTCGACGGCCAGGCCGTCAATCAATCGGCGAGACGTTGATGGCTCGCAGGAGGCGCAAATGGAACAGATTCTGATCAATCTATTCGCAGGCGCGGTGGGCGGCGGAGCGGCTGGGAAGGCATCACCGACCTTCGACATGGGTACTGCAGGAAACCTCATCGCCGGTGCTGTCGGCGGTGGCGTTCTCGGACAGATCGTAACCCTTGCCATGCCGGCGATCGGCGCATCGCTTGCCAGCGGGAACTTCAGCGTCGGCGGAGTTGTCGCCAACCTCATCAGCGGCGGTGCCGGTGGCGCCATCCTGACCGCCCTCATCGGTGCGCTCAAGAACAGGGCGGCCTGAGAAGCACTCTGTCCAAAGAGATCTGCCGTCGGCGGAAGTGGGCTTTGCATTGGTTCTGGAACGGCTCTGGCGCCAAGCTGCGTACGGCTGGCGGTCAGCGAAGAGTCAGGCCGACATGCCCTGATCAGCGGCGGAGTCGTCTTGACCGTCATGCTCGGGCATCAATGAGCTTCGGAATGGCGGGCCTCTCTATTGTGGCCCGGCTTGCACTCGCGTCAGCAGCTTGCCATCCACCGCCGTTGCCTCAGCACTCTCGCGCTTCTTGATGTCCTCCGCAGATAGCTTGGGCCGGTCACCTTGATCGTCGGTCTCTCCAGCTTGGCGGTCAATGGGAACGGCGGCGTGTAATCGGCATCCTTCACGCCCGTGAGCGTGTCGGTGCCGCCCCGGCCGACGCCGCTCATGCTGTTGAAGGCGAGGGTGCCGATGCCCTCTTGGAGGCCCGTTTGGACAGAAGCTCATGGCCAAGCTTCCCGATAAGGCTTTGATCGGGTTCGGGTTCTGGGAGAATGGCTTTCGCCAGGTCACCAACAGCCGAAGGCCGATCACCAAAGCTGAGGATTTTGCAGGCCTCAAGCTACGAGTCATTCAAAACCCGCTGTTCATCGACACATTCCGGGAACTCGGAGCCAATGCGGTGCCGATGCCGTTCGCGGAGGTTTACACTGCTCTTGAGACCAAGACCATCGATGGTCAGGAGAATCCGCTCGCCACCATTCTCGCATCGAAATTCTACGAGGTGCAGAAATACGCAGTTCAGTCCAACCACATCTACAGTGTTTGGGCTTTCCTTTTGAGCAAGCGCTTCTGGGATCGGCTCACACCGGACGAGCAGGCACTCATCACCGAAGCTGCTAAGGAAGCCCAGGACTTTGAGCGTAAGATCATTCGGGCGTTTGAACTGACTGCTCTCGACGAGCTCAAATCCAAGGGGGGTGGAATTCTCGACATTGCCCGATGCTGAAGTGGCAAAGCTGAGGGAGAAGACCAAGGCCGTGCGGGAGAAGTTCACCGTCGAATTTGGGCAGCCGGCGCGGCAGAGATGATGTCGGAGTTGGAGAGAATTCGCTCGACCAAACAGTAGTCATGACGTTTCTATCGTCTCCGACTGTCAATCGAGGCGCCGGCGTTCATTGTCGGCGCCTCGAAGGCACAATTCCATTACCGCGCCAAGTCTGCCTAATTCCTGCTGACCAACGCCGGCATTGATCGCACCCTCGCAGACGTCATTGGAGCTGAAGCTATTGCTGGCTCTCATCGATGAGGCGTGCAAGCCGTTGAAGAGCCAATTGATAACCCTGGGTGCCAAAGCCAGCGATCACCCCGGAGGCAACGGTTGAGACGTAGGAATGATGCCGGAAGGCCTCGCGCTTGTGCACATTCGAGATATGCACCTCAATGATCGGGAACTCGCAGGCATTCAGAGCATCGAGGATCGCGACAGACGTATGGGTGAATGCCGCCGGGTTGATCACGATGCCACCGGCTCGCTCCCGTGCTTCGTGGATCCAATCAATGATCTGATGCTCAGCGTTGCTTTGGTAAAACTCGATCTCGAGCTTAAGTTCATCGCCAACGCGGCGGCAATCCGCCTCCACATCCGCTAAGGTTTCATACCCATAGATTGCAGGTTGGCGCTTCCCGAGAAGGTTGAGGTTGGGGCCATTCAGGACGTAGACGGTGCGGCTCATAATGACTTTCCTGTTGCTGTTGCGTGAGTCCGTTTCAGGTTTTCCCTTCCGCCGAGAACGCCGGCTCGCCAGTCTGCTCTCGACAGTTGTCCTGATCACCTCCGATAGCGCGAGGCCTCCGTCGGAGGAATACATCCCAGCGCAGGTCTCCCAGCAGATTGCGCTCGGTGCATGTGATGAAGCCCCGTCTGTCTTTGATATGCGTATACTGCGGGTGAACTATGTCGCGTTTCCCCTGGTGCGCAGAGACGAGGCGGCCCATATTTTGCAGAAATACAAAGAAGGAAACGCCTGAGGTCACGTTCTCTCCGAGAAAGATCGACTCATGGCCGATGTTCATTTCCATACCGAAGACCTACCCCGCGACAGCACGGCAACCCGCGCACGTTCATGGCTTCAGTTATTCGTTCAGCTTGCGGCTGGAATGTCTAAGGTTGTTGACGAAGCGCTCGAAGCGCGTCGCACAGCTCGCCGCCAACGATACGCAGCGCTTCTGTCTCGCGTCAGCATCACTTCTTCAAATAGCGGATAACCGTATCAATTACGGTTTCCCGCCGTTTGGCCAGCATCTCCTGGGACGACATATCCGTCTTGAAGATCTGAGAGAAAGTTGCACGATTGGAGACATTGAAGAAGCACAAGGCGCTGATCGTCATGTGCAGATCGATTTCATCAATACCCTCCCGGAAGACGCCATCCGAAACGCCTCGCTCGTAGATCTCGCGCAATGTGTTGATCACGGAGACGTTCAAGTCCTGGATCGCTCTCGAGCGTGCAAGATGAACCCCTTGGTGAATATTCTCGACCATCACGAGGCGAATGAAGTCTTCATTCGAGTTCTGATAATCGAATGTGAAGCCCACAAGGGCCCGGATTGCGGCCTCCGGCTCCAGATCGGCCAGATCTAGCGTCGCCTCGATCTGCCTGATGCGCCGGTAGGCCTCTTCGAGCACCGCAACGAACAATCCCTCTTTATCCTCGAAGTAATAATAGATCATCCGCTTGCTGGTGTTCGTCTGGGCGGCGATCTCATCCACCCGTGCTCCGCTATAACCTTTCTCAGCGAATTCCCTGGTTGCAACCGCCAGGATGTTCTGCCGGGTCAGTTCAGGATCGTAACCGCCACGGCCGGAAGTCGACCGCTTGGTGACGTTTCGGGAGGGTTTAACGTCATGCATAGCGGGGACATCCTTCACATCCAGTCATAGCAAGCCTCTCATTACCTGAATCTTCTCCGAGCAATGGCTCAGCACGAACCCGCTTCGTGAGCAAGGCGGATCAGACGTCAACGTGAAAGCTCCCGGGTGCTCATTCAACAGGGAGCGCAAGCTTTGCTCGCCTAAAGGCGTAGAGGCGCAGTTAAAAAACACAAACCACCCCTGTTGACTATACGAACTAGTTCGTACATTAATGTCGCTGCCCGCCGGATGCAAGCGATCGAGCAGAGAAATGCCTCGATGCCGGGCAACAATAGGAAACCGCTCCGACTGCGCGTCGGATTACCGAGAGGGACGTCATGGTCATGCCCGCTGAAGGCATCCGACACGCTGACTCCTTGCTTCACGCAGGCGGTGTCTGTTTCCAGCCTGCAGAGGCTCCTAGCGCCGGGGCTGCCGGTCTGAGCGGTGCAGCGAAATACGCCGACGCCAAGTCCGTCCTCGTCGGTCTGATCGGATCTGGCATCCAGGCCTCCCGCACGCCGGCCATGCATGAGCGCGAGGGGGCAGAGCAGGGCCTCAGGTACATTTATAGACTGATCGATCTCGACGAGCTTCGGATCGGACCGGACGCTCTGCCCGAGCTCGTCACCGCCGCTCGGCGGATGGGCTTCGCCGGGTTGAACATCACCTATCCCTGCAAACAGGCGGTTATTCCTCTGCTCGATGAGCTGACGCCCGACGCCCAGGCGCTCGGGGCGGTCAACACCGTTGTGTTCCGCGACGGACGCAGCATTGGCTGCAACACCGATTGGTGGGGCTTTGCCGAGAGCTTCAAGCGTGAATTGGCAGACGTCGCCCGCGATCGGGTCATCCAGTTCGGGGCCGGCGGTGCCGGTGCCGCCGTGGCTCACGCCTTGCTGACTCTCGGAGCAGGTCAGCTCCGCATCGTCGATACGGATGCAAGCCGCGCCGAGTGGCTTGCGACTGAATTATGTGCACGCTTCGGTTCGGAGCGCGCGATCCCGGAAGCCAATCTCCAACAGGCCCTGTCGGGGGCGGACGGAGTGGTCAATACCACGCCGGTCGGCATGGCGAAGTATCCCGGGATGCCGTTGTCCGCGCAGCTTTTGCATCCCTCTCTCTGGGTTGCCGACATCATTTACTTTCCCCTTGAGACCGAACTGCTGCGGACAGCGCGTGGCCTCGGCTGCCGCACCATGGGCGGCGGCGGAATGGCCGTCTTCCAAGCCGTTGGAGCCTTCCATCTGTTCACCGGAGTTGAACCGGACCCCGAACGAATGAGGCAACACTTTCAATCGATGTAACGCGTCCGCTCCAAAAACAACAACAAGGACGCCAGTCAGAGGAAACGCCGATGCACATGCTCGTGGAAGGCTATTTCAAGCTGCTGAAGGTTCTGATTGCGCTCTTTCTGGCAATCATGGTCGTTCTCGTTTTCGGCAACGTAGTGCTGCGCTACGCCTTCAACTCCGGCATCACCGTCTCGGAGGAGGTCTCGCGCTGGCTCTTCGTCTGGCTGACCTTCCTGGGCGCCATCGTGGCCCTGCGCCAGCATGGCCATCTCGGTGTCGATGCCCTGGTCCGGCGCCTGCCGAATGCAGGCAAGCGCGCCTGCCTGATCGTCACACAGATCCTCATGCTCTACGCCACCTGGCTGCTGCTCCAGGGCAGCTGGGAGCAGACCCTGATCAACTGGGATGTGGCGGCGCCGGCCTCCGGCCTCTCGACCGGCTGGTTCTATGGTGTCGGCATCGTCTTCGGCATCTCAACCGGCCTGATCCTGATTGCCGATCTCTACCGCACGGTCACCGGCAAGGTTTCTGACGAGGAGCTTGTCATGGTCAAGGAGTCGGAAGAGCAGGAGGAGTTCGAGGCGCTCAAGCAGGAAATCGCCGAGCGCGACCGCCGCGAAAGCGAACTTGCCACCCCCGCACCCACACCCCGGAAGGTGCAGTCATGACCATCGCGATCTTTGTCGGCTCCCTTCTCGGTACCATGGCGATCGGAATGCCTATCGCCTACGCCCTGCTCATCAGCGGCATCGCCCTGATGTACTATATGGATCTGTTCGACGCTCAGATCATCGCCCAGAACGTCATCAACGGCGCTGACAGCTTCCCTCTCCTGGCGGTGCCGTTCTTCATGCTGGCCGGCGAGATCATGAACACGGGCGGCCTGTCCAAGCGCATCGTCGACGTTGCCTTGGCGCTGGTCGGCCACGTGAAGGGCGGCCTCGGCTACGTGGCCATTCTGGCCGCATGCATTCTCTCGGCCTTGTCCGGCTCGGCCGTGGCCGATGCTGCGGCTCTCTCGGCCCTGCTCGTGCCCATGATGGTCAAAGCCGGCCACAGCAAGTCGCTCTCCGGCGGGCTCATCGCCGCCTCCGGCGTGATCGGACCGGTGATCCCGCCCAGCATCGGCTTTGTGGTGTTCGGCGTCGTGGGTGGTGTGTCGATCACCAAGCTGTTCCTGGCCGGCCTGGTGCCCGGGATCCTGATCGGCCTTGGGCTCGCCTTCGCCTGGTGGTGGGAGGTGCGTAAGGAGAACATCGTCAGCCCGCCCAGGAAGTCCGCCCGTGAGCTCATGCAGGCTCTGCGCGAGGGTGTCTGGGCTTTGATCCTGCCCTTCATCATCATCTTCGGCCTGAAGTTCGGCGTCTTCACCCCGACCGAAGCGGCGGTGGTGGCGGCTGTCTACTCGCTGATTGTGGCGGTGTTCGTCTACCGCGAACTCAAGATCTCGGAGCTGTTTGCCGTCTTCGTGACATCGGCTCAGACAACCGCCGTCGTCATGCTGCTGGTGGCCGCGGCTCTGGTCTCGGCCTGGCTGATCACCGTATCGGAGATTGCCACCTCCGTGGTCGACCTGCTCGAGCCGTTCATGGGCAACCAGACGCTGCTCCTGATCGCCATCATGGTGCTCGTGGTCATTGTCGGAACGGCCATGGATATGACTCCGACGATCCTGATCCTGACGCCGATCCTGATGCCGGTGGTCAAAGCGGCTGGCATCGACCCGGTCTATTTCGGCGTGCTGTTCATCGTCAACAACTCGATAGGCCTGATCACGCCACCGGTCGGCACCGTGCTGAACGTGGTGGCCGGCGTCTCGCGCATCAGCATGGAAGACCTGATGAAGGGTGTTTGGCCCTTCCTGCTGGCGCAGCTGGTCGTGCTGTTCCTCATGGTGCTGTTCCCGCAGCTCGTCATGTGGCCCGCCAAATTGATCGGAGGATAGCAGGCGACAATTCACTACCACGGTGCCGAGCACCGGACAAACCATCCTGAAAAAACGTTAGGGAGATCAGAGTCATGAAGCATTTCGGAAAGGTCATCGGCAGTGCATTGCTGAGCAGCGTGTTCCTCCTGCCAGGATCGGCAAACGCCGAGATCAAAGAGCGCACCATTCGATTTGCGTTCCAGAACGCGCAGGAGCATCCGCAAGGGCAGGGTGCCAAGAAATTCGCGGAGCTGGTCGAGCAGAAGAGCGGCGGCAAGATCAAGGTTCGTCTGTTCCCGAGCGGCCAGCTGGGAGGCGACCTGCAAACCGTCTCGTCGATCCAGGGCGGTACCCTTGATATGACGGTCCTGAATGCCGGCCTTCTCGTCGGCCAGGTCAAGGAGTTCGGCCTCTTCGATCTGCCGTTCCTCTTTGACAGCGCGAAGCAGGCGGACGCGGTCGTTGACGGTCCCTTCGGCCAGAAGCTTTCGGAGACGCTCGTTCCCAAGAACCTTGTCGGTCTCGGCTATTGGGACCTGGGCTTCCGTAATCTCACGAACAGCCGCCGTCCCGTGACGAAGCTCGAAGAGATTCAGGGCCTCAAGGTTCGCGTCGTGCAGTCGCCGCTCTACATCGATCTGTTCAACACGCTCGGAGCCAACGCAGTCCCGCTGCCCTTCCCGGAACTCTATACAGCCCTGGAGCAGAAGACGGTCGACGGCCAGGAAAACCCTGCGACGGTGATTCAGACATCGAAGTTCGCCGAAGTGCAGAAGTATCTCACGTTCACCCGGCACGTGTACAATCCGCAGATCGTGATCTTCAGCAAGCGCGTTTGGGATCGCTATGACGCTGAAGAGAAGAAGCTCGTCGAAGAGGCTGCGGCGGAGGCGAAGGCCTATCAGCGCCAGGTATCCCGCGATGCCGAGACCAAGGCGATCGAGCAGCTCAAGGCTCAAGGCATGCAGCTGACCGAGCTGTCGCCGGAGGAGGTTACGAGGCTGCGGGACAAGGTGAAGCCGGTCACCGAGAAATTCGCGAAGGAAGCGAGCGAGGCCGCTTCTAAGGAACTCTTTGCGGAGATCGAGAAGGCCCGCGCGACGCGCTGAGTCTCCCGCTCAATGAATATTCGTGCTGGCGGATGAACGCCGCCAGCGCAGCCATCGAAATCGTCAGCATCTCGCAGGATGAAGGTAGTAACGCCGTGCAAACCGCCATCGCCACCGTTTGTCTCAGCGGTACATTGGACGAGAAGCTCCAAGCTATCGCGGCAGCCCAGTTCAAGGGGGTCGAGATCTTCGAGAACGATCTGTTGTCGTTCAACGGAACGCCGACGGATGTGCGCCATATGGTCGAGGGACTTGGCCTCGTCAATGCGGTCTTCCAACCCTTCCGCGACTTTGAAGGCATGCCGGAGCCGAAGCGTGCCAAAGTATTCTCGCGCGCCGAGCGCAAGTTCGACGTCATGCAGGAACTTGGCTGCGACTTCCTGATGGTGTGCAGCAATGTCTCGCCCGACAGCCTTGGCGGCATAGATCGGGCTGCCGCGGACTTCTACGAGCTCGGGGAGCGGGCGGCCAAGCGCGGTATGCGGGTGGCATTCGAAGCGCTGGCTTGGGGGCGCCACGTCAACGATTACCGCGATGCCTGGGAGATTGTTCGCCGGGCCAATCACCCAGCAGTCGGTCTCGTCCTCGATTCCTTCCACATTCTCGCGCGCGGGACGGATCTGGCGGCAATCCGCTCCATCCCGAAGGAAAAGATCTTCCTCGTTCAGATGGCGGATGCGCCGAAGCTCGACATGGATTATCTGTCCTGGAGCCGCCATTACCGCTGCTTCCCGGGGCAGGGGGATCTTCCGATCGATTCCTTTATGGATGCTCTCCAGGCGACCGGCTTCGACGGCCTGCTTTCGCTCGAGATCTTCAACGATCGCTTCCGGGCCGGCTCAGCGCGCAGCGTCGCGCTCGACGGTCAACGCTCGCTGCTCGTCACGCTGGATCAGCTTCAGCGACGCACAGGTGTTCCGGTCCCGGACCTACCCAAGCTTCCTCCTCGTGCCGCTTGCCACGAGATCGAGTTCGTCGAGTTCGCCATGGACGAGAGAAGTGCCGAGCCATTCAAGCAGGTTTTGACGGGGCTCGGCTTTGTCAAGGCGGGCAAGCATCGCTCCAAGGACGTCACCCATTGGCGTCAGGGCGACATCAATATTGTCGTGAACAGCGACAAAGAGGGCTTCGCCCATTCCTTCAACATCACCCATGGGCCCTCAGTATGTGCCATCGCGTTGCGGGTCGATGATGCTCCCGCGACGATCGAGCGGGCGGTGCAGCTCCTGGATCAGCCGTTTGCACAGCCGGTGGGTCCAGGTGAGTTGGACATCCCGGCGGTGCGAGGTTTGGGAGGGAGCCTGATCTACTTCGTCGATCACAAAACCGGCCTCGACCGCCTGTGGGATACGGATTTCGAGTCCACGGTCGACGGCGCCAGCGAATTTACAGGCGCAGGGCTCACAACTGTCGATCATGTATCCCAGTCGATGTTTTATGAGGAGATGCTGACCTGGCTTCTCTTCTACATTTCCCTGCTCGATGTGCAGAAGACACCGGTCCAGAACGTGATCGACCCGGGCGGTGTGGTGCAAAGTCAGGTCGTGGCGACCGAAGACGGCGCAGTACGCCTCATTCTCAATGCCTCTCAAAGTCGTCAGACACAATCGTCCCGCTTTCTGACCGACATGTACGGGTCGGGAGTTCAGCATATCGCACTCGCGACTGCGGACATTTCCGCGACGGTCGAACGGCTGAAGGCGAGCGGCGTCGAGCTGCTTCCGATACCCGAAAACTACTACGAAGACCTCGAGACGCGCACTGATCTTTCAGACGACGAAATCGAGCGGCTGCGGGCTGGCAACATTCTCTATGATCGGGAGGGTTCCGCCGAGTTCTTCCAAGTCTACACGAAGACGCTGGAGAATGGGTTCTTCTTTGAGATTGTCGAGCGTCGCGGATACGAGGGCTTCGGCGCCGTGAATGCTCCGATCCGCCTTGCCGCGCAAACGCGTCTGGCGCTCTCCGCGGCACCGCCTCAGTTCTGACGAGTTGGAGGGATTCCCATGCAGCGAAAAGCCATCCTGAGCGAAGTGAGCGGGCCCCGTCAGGAGCAGATGACGGGCCTGGAAGGCGGCTTCTATCAGCGGGACCGGAGCTGGCATCCGGCTGCGCTGACGCCGCAATACAAGACCTCGGTGCTGCGCTCGCCGCAATATCCGCTTCTCGCGCTCGAGAACACAATTTCCGAAATGACCGGGCCGCGCTTCGGCCACGGCACGATCGGCCCGCTCGACAACGACCTGATCCGCAACTTCGCCAAGACCGGTGATGCCATCGGCCAGCGCATCATCGTCTATGGCCGCGTGCTCGATGAGAACGCACGGCCCGTGCCCGGCGCGCTGGTCGAGTTCTGGCAGGCCAATGCGGGCGGCCGCTACCGCCACAAGAAGGAAACCTATCTTGCCGCCATCGACCCGAATTTCGGCGGCTGCGGGAGGGCCATCACCGACGCAGAGGGGCGCTACTGGTTCCGCACCATCAAGCCCGGCGCCTATCCGTGGCCGAACGGCGTCAACGACTGGCGCCCGGCCCATATCCACTTCTCGCTCTTCGGCCATGCCTTCGCCCAGCGCCTGATCACCCAGATGTATTTCGAGGGCGACCCGATGATCTGGCAATGCCCGATCGTCTCGACGATTGCCGACAAGGCGGCGATCGACCAGCTGACCGCCGTGCTCGACCGCAACGCCACGCTGCCGATGGACGCGCTCGCCTACAAGTTCGACATCGTGCTGCGCGGGCGGCGCTCGACCATGTTCGAGAACCGGATGGAGGGGAACTGATGGTTCAGACACTCACGACGCTCAAAGAGTCGCCCTCGCAGACCGCGGGGCCTTACGTCCATATCGGCGCAACCCCGAACTGGGTCGAGATCACCGGCGTTTGGGACGAGGATCTCGGCCTCGTCCTCGTCGGCCCCGAGACCAAGGGCGAGCGCATCATCGTCAAGGGCCGCGTCTTCGACGGCTCCGGCAACGTGATCAAGGATGCGCTCATCGAGATCTGGCAGGCCGATGCGGACGGGCTCTACAACAGCCCGGAGGAGAAGCGCGGCAAGGCCGATCCGAATTTCGTCGGCTGGGGCCGCCAGCCGACCGACGGCACGACGGGCGAGTACCGCTTCGAGACGATCAAGCCGGGCCGTGTGCCCTACAAGGACGGCCGCCTGATGGCGCCGCACATCACGGTGTGGATCGTGGCGCGCGGCATCAATATCGGCCTGCACACGCGGCTGTATTTCGGCGACGAGGAGGCGGCCAACGCGGAGTGCCCGGTGCTGGCGCGCATCGAGCACAAGTTCCGGCTGCCGACCCTGATCGCCGCGCGCAGCGAGGAGAACGGCATGCCCACCTACACCTTCGACATTCGCCTCTAGGGCGAGAACGAAACCGTCTTCTTCGATATTTGATCTCTAGACCAGGACCTCTACGATGAAGCCTGTCGTCATCGCCGTCGCCATCACCGGCTCGGTGCCGCGCAAGAAGGACAATCCAGCCGTTCCGATCCTGCCGCCCGAGCAGGTCGAGAGCACGCGGGAGGCTTACGAGGCCGGAGCGACGCTCGTGCACATTCATGTCCGCAACGATGACGAGACATCCTCGTCCGATCCGGAGCGGTTCCGGCAGGTGCAGGAGGGAGTGAACCGTCTCTGCCCGGGGATGATCGTGCAGTTCTCCACCGGCGGGCGCGGACGTGACCCGTCGCTCCGCAGCTCTGCGCTCTACCTGCGGCCTGACATGGCTTCGCTGTCCACAGGCTCGGTCAACTTCCCGACCATCGTTTACGAGAACCATACGATTCTGGTGGAGGAGATGGCCGGCAAGATGAAGGAGTTCGGTGTCAGGCCCGAGATCGAGATCTTCGATCTCTCGCATCTGCACGGGGCACGGCGGTTGGCTGACAGAGGTCTGCTCGACGAGCGCCCGCACATCCAGTTCGTCATGGGCGTGCAGAATGCCCTGCCGGCCGAGGAAGGCCTGCTCGACATCCTGCTGAAGGAAGCCAGGAGGCTTTTTCCAGCCTGCACCTGGACGGCCGCAGGCATCGGTCGCCATCAAGCGCAGGTCATGGAATGGGCGTTGATGCGTGGGGCCGATGCAATCCGCGCCGGACTCGAAGACAATGTCCGGATCGCCAAAGACCGTTTGGCCGCGTCAAACGCGGAACTGGTATCCTTGGCGGCTGATGCGGTACGCCGCCACGGCCGGCATATCGCCACCGCCGGTGAGGCCCGTGCGCTTCTCGGGATCAAGCCCGTTCAAGGCATCCAGACGGCCTGACCGTTTGCATATCAGGTCCGCGTTGAAGAACGGGGTGATGGCTGGTGAGTTCCACGCAGCTTCTGCTGCGGAGCGTTCGCTCGAGGATGGATCTCTCTTAAGAAAGGCAGGGTGATGGACAAGGTATACAGCGATGCGCGCGTGGCGCTGGCTGGTGCGGTCAAGGATGGGATGACCATCATGGCCGGC
>NZ_JAERQD010000064.1 GCF_016735695.1 Microvirga zambiensis WSM3693
ACCCATGCGTGCCATGAGTAGTTCTCCCGAAGCGCAACGAAATCAATCATGGTGCACTGACCGGTTGAACCCACCGTGGCCTTCTTGAGGATGTCGCGCTCTTGCCGCAGCACCTCGTTCTCGCGACGCAGCCGCTTGACCTCGTCCATGACATCCTCACTGGGCGGCATGGCCGACGAAGGCCGTGTGTCCTGGTGCTCGGCCATCCAGCGCCCGAGCGTCGAACGGTTCACCCCAAGATCGTCGGCGATCGCGCGCTGGGAGCGTCCACTCGTTAAAACGAGGCGGACGGCCTCATCCTGAAACTCTCTCGTAAAACGGGTCTTCGCATGGAGATCCTCCTGCTTCATCAAAAGCTCTCCATTTTTTCGGAGCAAGTCCACCGTGCTCATGGGCTGCTCCTGTGCCGCTGGCTGCTGACAACAGCCATGCTACCTCACCGCTGGGTGGGAGCCGTCCACAGCCTCAAATGAGGACCCGCCGAAGGGAAAGCCAAACACACTCAAAATACTCTGTTTTCAGAACAGTCCCATATGGTAGGACAGTGTCCCGCATGCTAAAGTGAGGCTACGGGGTGGTAGCAGGTGGACATTCTGCGGGCCCCAATTCTGCTCGACACAGGAGGAAACATGCTCCCTCATCGATCTCGCTATGCACGCTGGCGTAACATGAAACTTCCCCGGGACTGCGCCTTTAGAAATACCTTAGGGCCCCTTAAGGCGATCGCACTCTCCCGCCGAAGTGTAATGCTCGGGCTAAGTTCGTCTATTGTGCTGGCGAACTCAAAGGTATCGTTCGGACAGGAGCTTCGCAAAGGCGCGCTCATTACGATTGTCGTACCATTCGCTGCCGGTGGCTCGGCGGACGTCATGGCACGAATCATATGCCAAAGGATGGCGGGGCTTCTCGGCGTAAATGTCGTGTTTGAGAATCGAGGAGGCGCGGGAGGCACTTTGGCAGCAACGGCCGTCGCCAGGGCAAATGCTGACGGATTGACGCTTCTCTGGGGATCCATTGCAACGCATGCGATCAATCCCGCTCTTACTCAATCACTTAAGTACGATCCCGTTCGGGACTTCTCGCCGGTATCACTCCTTGTAACATTGCCTAATGTCCTGCTGGTAAACTCGAATGTTCCGGCGAAGGATATTGGCGAGTTCATCGCGCTGCTGAAGGCGAACCCGGGCAAGTACTCCTATGCTTCATCCGGAAACGGCACTCCACTGCATCTGTCCGGAGAGTTGTTCCGAATGATGAGCGGTACCGACATTAGGCATGTGCCATATCGAGGCGCTGGCCCTGCCATGAACGATGTTGTTGCAGGGCATGTCCCGGTCATGTTCGATACACTGGCATCGGCAACGCCACATATCGAAGCTGGAACAGTGAGAGCACTCGCCGTCACCACAAAGGATAGATCGCCAACACTGCCCACCGTGCCAACTATGATTGAAGCCGGGCTCGTCGGTTATGAGACCTACGCGTGGCAGGGGCTTTTCGCGCCACCGAACACGCCCGAGGCTGTAATCGCCCAGCTTAATCAAGCTGTAAACGGAGCGTTGGCTGATCCTTCGACGGCAGATCGACTTCGAGCGCTCGGAGCCACGATGGTGGGTTCGACCCCGGAGCAGTTGGAGGAACATGTGAAGGCAGAGCTCATCAAGTGGGCACCTGTCGTTAAGGCGTCCGGTGCCCAGCTAGAGTAAGCCAACTGGAGTACGCACTTGCAGTTTCGTAAAGCTTGATACCTCAACTGGCGCTGGGTTCTTATGGTCGTACGGCGCCAGTACACCTTTCACTCGGCTGCACCGATGCAGAGGCGGTAACCCGGTTGAAGCAAGCTCGTTTATCCACTAACTTGAATGCCGCAGTCAGAGGCTGTTTGCCAGAAGGGTGCGGCCTTGTGACTGAGCGCGATGCTCCTCGAGATCACAGCGCCATTACAGAGACGTCTGGTTCGTCGGGTTAATTACCGCGGCAGGATCGACGCTTCCTGCATGCGCGTCAGCCAGTACAGAATTGAATCTTCCGTGTCATAGCAAGGCGTGAAACCCGCCTGACGGAACTTAATGGGACTCATGATGATCCTCTCAGGCGGATTATCCTGACCATATGCAAAATTGTAGTCAGCAAATTGCCAGGCACCGCCCACCAGATCGTTCATCGAGGTTGAATGCAAGCCGTGCTCAGCGGCAATTGCATCCCACACGGCTGCAAATTTCGGCATTTCTTCCGCGAGCCGCATTGGCCGATGATCACCAACAGCCATTCCAAAGTGCTTTGCCACGCTCGGCCAAAGATCGTGCCAGACGATCACATCGCCATTGACGACATTAAAGGTATCGCCAGGCGCAAGCCGGTGGGTTCCAGCAAACTCGACAGCCTGTGCAATCAGTCGACTGTCAGTACAAGAAATCACGTACCGACCACCACCCGGATAGTGCAGGGGCTCTCCTAGCTGCCGCATTACACTCGCATAGACCCCAATCGCCGCAATGATGCTCATGGGGCTGCCGATAGATTCACCCAGAATCATCATTGGACGCAAGATCGTGAAGTTCCAGGCCGCATTACGCTGGCGCTCCCGAAGGAAATCCTCCTGCTGCCAATAGAAAATCTTGTGCGCCCCTCTCGGCCAGCGTTCCTTCGCAGGTACCGGAACCGGCTTCAGGTGGGAACCATAAGCCTTACTGCCCTGCAGGATAGTAATATGCTGTAGTGCAGATGACGACTGCTCTAAGCCGTCAACTACGTTTTGAAGCATCGCCAGGTTGGCTTCCATTTGGGACTGCTCGCGCCAGCCAGCCAAAAGATCGTCCTGCTCGAACAGCGCCATATAGGCCAAGTGGGTAACGCCCTCCAGGCTCTGAAGCGACCTCCTTGATTCCTCGGCGTCAAGGAGGTCGACCGGCATATGATACACAGCGGGATCCGCCGGCCGACGTCTCGAAAGTGCAATTACATCCCAGTCCGGTAGCGATCGAAAGTGGCGAATTGCAGCGGTACCGGCTATTCCGGTTGCTCCGGCAACAACAATCTTGTTCATGACAGCATTTGCACCAGTTAGCTATGTCGCAAGATGCGCGAGACTTTACGTCGACTGTCCTATCGTGGCCGTCTTGCGCAATGAAAACTGCTGATTCCGCATCGGTGTAGTTGTCGGAGTGTCTGTCGTACGGGGTGTTTCGAGTTTCCCGTCGGCCGGATCCACGGCACTCACCTGGCTAACCTTCGCCGCTGCAACCTCGTCTTCATAGAGAAGACCATCATCGACATCAAATTCAATCCGCACGGATGTCCCGACGGGGAAAATAACACGCGCGTTCTCGCGTACAATGACCGAGGTCCCATCGACAAGAAGCCGGTAGTCGACGGCCTCACCAATAAACGAAACTTCAGCGACGACACCCGGAAGGCTATTGACGGCGGAGCTCTCACCTTGGCGCAGGGACATCTTCTCCGGTCGAACTGCAAGGACTACTCTAGCCCCTTCGTGCATTGCCCGTTGGCTCCGAGCGTGGAGGGTTCCTGACCCGACTTGAACGCTGACGTAGTCGCGGTGAACCGTATTCACTTTGGCTGCGAAACAATTCACCCGCCCGAGGAAGCCAGCGACATAGAGATCTGACGGCTTCGAATAAATTTCCTGCGGCGCATCCTCTTGAATAATGACACCCTCACGCATGACCGCGACGCGATCCGACATACTTAGAGCCTCGGTCTGATCATGTGTCACAAACAACGTCGTGATACCGACATTTTTTTGTAGTCGTCGAAGTTCCATTCGCATGGATTCGCGGAGGGTTGCGTCCAGGTTGGAAAGCGGTTCGTCTAAGAGAAGAAGCTTTGGCCTCGCAACCAGAGCTCGAGCGAGTGCAACGCGCTGCTGCTGCCCGCCAGATAGTTCTGTGCCGCGTCGGCCACTCAAGTGGTCGAGCTTAACGGCAGCCAGGGCCTCCTCAGTGCGACGAACGACTTCACGCCTGCTAACCTTGCTGCGCCAAACCGTAATCGGAAAGGCGACATTGTCGAATACGCTCATATGCGGCCAGATGCCGTAGTTTTGAAATACCATGCCAATATCGCGCTTGTTGGGCGGCATGAACACCGGCGGCGCGGACGAGTCGACCACCGTGCCGGCGATCGCGATGTCGCCCCCGTCGATGTGTTCCAACCCCGCAACGCACCGTAACGTCGTACTCTTGCCGCAACCGGAAGGGCCTAGCAACGTGTATAACTCGCCCTCGCGGATGTCGAAATTCACACCACGAACTGCATGGAATGCTCCATAGTGCTTGTTCAAGGCTCGAACGACGAGTGTGGATTCGCCCGTACGTGTCATTTGATCCTCCCGTATTTCCATCATAGTCATTTACCGGCGCCCCGAAGCCTCAGCGGCGACAATGCCATACCGGCGACTGAGCCCCTCTAAGACAAAGCCTAGGATCCCAAGAAGAATGGCAACGACAACGCTCAAAGCTGCAGCATTCGTCACCTGTCCTACTTCCCAGAGATTCCAAATCCGCACCGAGATCATCTGATTTCCCTCGCTCTGCAGCAGCAAGGCGATGGGCAGCTCACGAGCGGTCTGTAGGAAGGCATACTGCCATCCGGTCAGCAGCGCCGGCAGGAGGAGCGGAATCAGAACGCGTTGAAACAATTCACGGTGGTTTGCTCCGGCAACGAATGCGCTCTCTTCCAATTCCTTGCTGATCGACAGCACTCCCGAAAAGTTTGAGCGCATCGTGAAGGGAAGAGAGCGGGCCATGTAGGCCAAGACAAGGATTGCCGCCGTCCCGTAAATCGGAACTGGCAGCCCCACATAGGCCCAAAGGACGCCTGCACCGAGGACAATGCTCGGAATCGCCAACGGAATCACTGAGACAAATTCCAACGCGGACCTGCCTGGTACCCTTGTGCGAATAACGAGCCAGCACGCTGCTGCAGTCGCAAACACTAGGATTGTGGCACTTCCGCCTGCAACAAGCGCCGTCGCTGCGAGTGAGTCTAGAACTCGCGATCCTGAGTCGACCAACGCGTAGTAATTATTGAGTGAAGCAGAGCCCAGCGCTTCCCAAGACGGAATCCGGTAGAAGGGCATGAGGGAAACCCATACCAACATAAAAAGCGGAAGAAGGATCACGAGCGGAAGCGTGAGCATGAAGATCCCGGCTGCCCACCGATAGCGTCCAAGATCCAAGCGGGCTGTTCTTAGTCCTTTTCCGGTAATTGTTGCATAATGCCCCTGGCCCTTTGTAGCCCTGTGATAGGCATATAGGAGCGGCAATACAATCAACACAAGCAGGATCGAGTAGGCAGATACCTGGCCGTAGTTAGGCAATACAGTTGCATGCAACCGCACGAAAATCTGTGTCGCCAGTACGTTCACGCCACCCGGGAGTCCAAGAATAGCCGGGACCTCGAATGACTCGAGATTTCGAACGAGGCTAATAAAGAAGACGGCAAACCCAGCCGGCATCGCGAGACGGAGTGTGATGCGGAGGAAGACTTCGGCGCTTGTGCCCCGCGCGACACGACCGGCCTCCTCCAAGCTTGCATCCATAGACCTGAAAGGGACAACCATGAGGAGAAAGACAACGGCTGTCCAAAGAATAGCCTCGACGAAGATCATCCCACCCATACTCTGCACATCCAACGGCTCTGAGAGGATGCCGAGTTGCGTCACGAGGATCGAGTTGATGAATCCCTGCCGCCGCCCGAGCAAGAACACCCAACCAAGCACCTGGATGACTGTCGGAAGCGCGAATGAGAGAAATGCGGACACATAGACTAGACGCCTGAATGGCGCATTCGTGCGCTCCGCGAGCCAAGCTAGAACGGAGCCGTAAGCAAAGGAAATAACTGACGCTGAAACGGCGAAGATCAATGTATTAGAGATCACTCCTGCATGAACAAGCGTCGGCAGAATCGTTACGAAGTGATCAAAAGTAAGCTCGTTTGTATCCCCGTCGGTAAAAGCCTTTACGACCAAAGATGCAACCGGCGGAAACACCAGCCAAACGAAGAAGGCAAGCAGAATGCCAAATAGAACCAACTCTACTGGCTGAACACGCGAGAACAGCCGGTGGCGTGGTCTTTGCCGGTCGATGAGTAGTCCCTTAACTTGAACTGGTTGAACAGAAGAATGTGACATATTGTTTCCTCGGGCGCTGTCAACGGCCTCAGGCCTTGGAGACGCGGCTCACCACGTTCGTTTCAGCTAGTACGCTTCAATCTCACGTACCTGACGAAGGAGAGGGTGGTCTTTCTTCAGTAAGATGGAACGAGCATGGATCGGAGGCGCACCAGATTGATTGGCCGCAAGATCGAATGCTGTCAGGTCCGCATAGTGTATGATGGTACCCTCGATGGTAGGAGGTAGGTGACCGTCATAGTTGAACGGCGCGTGATTTCGGACGAGTTCGCAGACGGCCTCCGGTATGCCGTAGGCCTGGGCCAGCGCCGCGCCTGCGGGCCCATGGTCTCGCATCGTATATCCATCGACATACGCGACCGAACCAGAGTCTGTTCGGCGTTGAATGAAGGCTTTGTCAACGTCGTGAAGAATGGCAGCGGCCAAGGTTGTATCCCAGTCTGGATCAAGGCCGAAGCTGGTCTGGGAGAGTTGAAGGAGATATAGCGCGAGTGAATTGACGTCGTTCACGTGCTGGAGCAAAGAACGGTTCCGAAGCCCGGTGCTAACCGGGATACCGTCGAAACTTGCATACCCGCCCTTCTCTAATGCCGCGATCCACGTACGGGTCACCGCGGCTCTCAGAGTAGAATCCGAGAGCCGTGTGATCGCCTCGATGTCAGCAGCAATTCGCTCGGGATTTAAGCCGATCGTGTTGTCCGTCTGAAGCGACATGTTAAGCCTCACTGCGAGTGGAACAGGCGGGTGGCGAGATCTGCTAGATCATTGGAACGTCTTGGATATCCGGGATCTGACTCGGGAAAGACAAATTTCAGCTGTGCATCCTCTTGCTTCATGAATGCAGGGCTCAGGGATTCAAAACCGCTCTTAACGTAGATCTGTTGCCCCTCTTGTGAAGTTACGAAGTCAATAAACAGCATGGCGGCGTGAGGGGACGGTGACTTTGCAGGTAGTGCAAGCGCAGTGCTGATAGACACCACAGGTGAAATCGGGACAAATGCAACCGGCGCCCCTTTTTCGATTGCTCCCGCAATATGAGCCCGGGTAATCGTTGGAGAGATCTCGACTTCTCCACTGAGTAGCATTTCGGCCAAGGCACGAGCCGTGACTTGCACGAGGCGAGGCTTTTGAGCTGCGAATTTTTCCAGGTAATCCTTCCCCTGATTGTCCTGCAGATACGCAATCAAGCCCGTAGCGGCCTCGCCACCTGCAATCGTGATTCGGCCACGCCATTTGGGATCGAGAAGGTCCTGCCACGATTTTGGCGCCTCTGTTGGGGAGACCGCCTTCGTGTTGATTGCTAAGCCGCGCATATTACTTCGGGACGCGATATAGTACCCGTCTCGGTCTGTCGCTTCGGGAATTTGCAACTTCGAGTTTGGCGTTGAATATGTCGTCAGAAACTTGAGCTGGCGCAAGGCATTGAGGCCCGACACAAAAGTCTCAATCACTCCAATAGAGCTACGTCCCGACCTCATCTCTGCCATTGCACGCGTAGTCACATCCGTTGGGCTGTTCAGGCAGCAAGGCACGGACACCTCAAGGAACGGGTACTTGGCCTTAAACGCAGTCACGATTTGAGTGATTGCCGGATCTCCTGTTGAGGAGAACACCACTAGCCGTCCTTCGCGACGGGCGCCGGTTTCAAGAAAAGCTTGCCGGTCAGCGCCTGAGTACTGGGCAACGGCAGCAACAGGATCATCTGTGGCATTGCGGCTTTGAGCGGTCGCCGGCGCTGGAAGCCCGGCCAACCCTAGAGCAACAAGCGATAGCAGCGCCAGTCCGGAGCGACGGCTGGGATACCCAAGATTAAGTTTCGCTCCCTTGATGTTCTGCGGCATGTCCAGACCTTTCATTCGGATATCGCGCATCTCGCGCGGGGATCGGGGGTCAACACCCGTCTGTCCCGTTAGCTAGGACAACGTCTCAGTATTAATCGGTCTCTCGATGCTGTCAACACGTCCGTCACATCGATCATCCGCAGGAACAAATTCGCAAGTTCGCCGCGATTGCTAGGTGAATACTAGAAATTCAACGCCTGAATGGGCATTCGGGGCCGCTTGACCCTTTGAACGTTCAATGTTAGCCATACCGGGACGTTGTCCTGCTTACAGGGACATGCCTAGACTGCGCAATGAAGTTGGAGGCGCAACGCGGTTCTCTCACCGCTCCAAGTCCGGTCGCGTTTGGGTAAACGCCAAAAGTCCAGTCGCATTATGGAAGGAACGATCAAAATGGTAGCAACAACCGCAGCAGTTCGCACCGAAACCAGACAGCAACAGATTGATCGCTTGATTGAACGCCATATTCGCGACCGCAATATGGACCCGCGGTCGATAGAAGAAACCTATAAGTTCACGCACGTTGGCATCGAGCTTGACCCCGATTTCTTTGAGGCTCGTCTCGACATGGGCTGGGGGTTCTTTAAGGACCAGCCCCGCTACCTCGACCACATCACTCGCAACATGATCATCTTCACCTATCTGGCGTACCGGCGCTCGACGGGCTGCTTCCATCAGGGTCGGAAGGGCGTGATGATGGGCGCAACCTATGAGCAGATGGTCGAGGCACTCGAGGCTGCACATACGGCCGGCGGCGGTCTGACGCTGCATCATGGCTTCGAGGCAATCCTGCGAATGCAGAAGGAAGGTCTGGTACCGGGTTGCCAGGAGGGGCCGTGGAACGGCCATTGGGTGCAGTTTGACTATCGTCCGGGCGTCGTCGTTGATCCCATGGTCGAACTCCCGATGCCGTTGTCCGCGGAGCAACTCGAGGACAACATCCGTCGCTATTATTCTGCGGAACTCGGAGCAAGTCAGATCGCCGATGATCTTATCTATGCTTCGCGCATAGATCCGGAGTTTTGGTCACGCTATTGCCGACTGGCGTGGGGCGTCTACCAAGCGAAACCCTGTTTCCTGGATCCGATCAGGCGCGAACTCATGATCCTTGGCATTTATGCTTTCCAAGGTCGAACGGAACTGGTGGAGTTCCACATCCGCCGTGCGCTGCTGATGGGAGCTCCGGTCGAAGCCCTCATGGAGGCCATTGAGGTTACCTTTGTCGGCTCTGGTAACCGTATCCTTTTCGACTGCACGCGTATCCTGCGGAAAGTGACAGGCGGTGCTGTGTTGAAGGGGCAGGTCCCGGTCGAGAAGCTAAAGATCGCATGACAGGTGCGCAAGGCAGAGGACATGACCTCATCCCTCTGCCTTGCGAGCTGACCATCCGGATTGGCCGCATTGTTGATCTCTCACATCAACAACAGTGCGGTGCGTTAGGGCGAGGGAATCGCACAATGGACCGAGATAAACTTACAGAGGCTTACCGCCTCATGTTGCTGAGCCGCGCGATTGACGAGAAATGCACTGAGATCGCTTTTGAAGGGGTGGCCGTGCCAAATTATCATGGCGCTCGAGGTCAAGAGGCTCTCTATGCTGGGGTTGGGTTATCACTGCAAATCGATGATCAGTTACTCTACAACTATCGAGCATTCGCTACATTATTAGCTAAAGGCGTAAAATTAGAGGAACTTGTTGCTGATTTGCTCATGAATGCCAATGGAACGTCACGCGGTCACGGAGGGATCATGCACGTGACGGCCCCAGAACGAGGGATCCCTGGCCGAAACGGCGTCTTCGGTAGCAAATTCGGTATCGCGCTAGGTCTCGCCCAAGCGCTTGTCCTCCAACGCCGCAAGGCTGCTGTTGTCTGTATGTTCGGCGAGGCGGAAGGAAATCGGGGCGGGCTGTATGAAGCACTGAACATTGCGGCCCTGCGCCAGCTTCCGATCGTTTTCATCGCAGAGAACAATGGTTATGCGGTCGCGGCGCCAACTAGCCTGTTATACAGCACCGGCGACATGTCGGGCATGATGGCAGGCTTTCCTATGCCGGTTCTCAAGCTTGACGGAAACGATGTTGAGCAGGTTGGAACTGAAACAGAGCGTCTCGTTGAGCGAGCACGCGATGGAGGAGGGCCAGCATTTGTTGAATGCGTCACAGTGCGGCTCGATCCCCATCATTTGCATGATGATCAGTCTCGCTACCGCGACTCGAATATGCTCGATGATGCTTGGAAACTCGACCCGATGCCCCGGGCTCGCGCCCGCCTTCTCGAATTGGGGCTTTCGACCGCAGAGCTCGAGCGCGAAGAAGCCGCTGCAGTAGCAAAGGTTGGTCACGCCTTTGACGCCATGTTAGATGGACCACCGGCCTCGCTCGATGCGGTCTTTGCTCATACATATTTCGACTCAAGAAAGGCGCTGCAATGAGTGCGACGATGCGAAAAGCAATTACTGCGGGCCTGCACGACGTTATGACGTCTCACACCGATGCGATCATGCTTGGTGAAGCGCTCGACACGCGCGGGGGCGCAAGTGAGATCACGTATGGATTCCTGCAGAGATATGGCGGCGATCGCGTGATCGAGACGCCTATTTCGGAAAATGCACTTGTCGGTATGGCCCTTGGAGCGGCCGTATCCGGCCTTAGGGTCATAGCTGAGGTTTACTCAGCCGATTTTCTTGTATGCGCTGGAAGTGAGGTCGTGAATGACATCGCAAAATGGCGATACCAGCATCAATGGAAAGCGCCGTTACATCTCGTACTAAGAATGCCGGCAGGCTCTTCTGCCAAGTGGGCAGGTCCGGAGCATACGCAATCAATTGAAGCAATATTCAACAACGTTCCTGGCCTTCGAATAGTCGTCCCGAGCACTCCGGGCGCGGCCCGGAAAGCTCTGATCGAGGCAGTCGAAATCGGAGACCCCGTGATTTTTCTAGAGCATCGATCTCTCTACGATCTTCCAGAGGACGAGGGCGCCCTCGGAGAAGCGGCATCGGGCAACGTATTGCGCGGGCACATCGCGGTGCCAGGCGACGATGTCACCATCGTTGCATGGGGAGCTATGCAGCGCGTGGCTCGGGACGCAGCGAGAGAGCTTGCTGATATCGGAATCTCGGCTGAGGTGATCGATCCCGTTACCGTAAAGCCAATGAATCATCATCTCATCCATGAGTCACTGGCCCAGACCGGTCGGCTCGTTGTCGTTGACGAGGGCCCACGCACAGGGGGCACCGCGGCGGAAATCATTGTCCGTGCCCTGGAAGAAGCGCCGTGCCCGCTGCAGGGCTTTCGGAGAGTAACGTTCCCTGACGTACATCATCCATTCGATCCGCGCCTAGAGGCTGCACTTCTTCCAGACCGAGCAAAAGTCGTGGAAGCTGTGAAGTCGATCATGGACAAAGCGGCGCAATACAACTGAGCGGGTCCACGGCTCGCCGGAGGAGGTGAGCGAATTGGAGGGCGGCTGGTCCGTTGTAGACCAGCCGCCCTCCAACTGCGTCGATCTAATGCGATTTGCTGTCCAATGCCGGGTGACCGCGCCGGCATCCTGTAAATTGACCATAAACGGCATCCGATCTGATAGCACTAGCCTACCTTTAGCTATGCCGAAACAGAGTTCACTCGTAAGACTGACTGGTAGAGTGATTGGCGCTCCTGAAGGTGCCAACTGGGCGCCACGGGCGTATGAGGGTAGCGGTGTCGGATTGCGCAGCCCAGGGAAGCATATCGACCCGCGATAATCCAGAGAGAGATGGCGCCTGGATTAAGGGCCGTGCAGACGGCCTAGATCAGGTGGCGACGCTCCCTCAGGCTAAATGCTCCGAATAGCCGACGACGCGGGAGGGTAGAATTGAGGTGCTTCGAGCCGCTCCGGCGGCATGGCACGATACCGAGCGTGGCTGGTCGATAAAGCCCTCTGACTTGAGGACGCATGGTGAGTGGTGGAGTTTGCCGAAATAGACTCACCCACGCGAGCGCAGACATGGCTGAAGCCCTTACGTTGTGCTACCCGAACTGGCCAACCTGATTTTGGGTGATTCAAACGCATCCACCTCGGGGCGATGGTTGTTACACCGAATGAGGCGTCCGTGCCTTTTCCGTTCCGCGAAATCGAAATGCACCAGAAGCCGCCACTGCTCACGCAGCGCGTATTTATCATACGTTCGTCAGAGGGCACGGGACAAAGACGAGACGCCGTCTACTGCCTTCGCGTGGGGGGCGCTCCTTTTCACGACATCCAACGGGTGGTTACAGGAGAAGGAATTCAAGCAAACGCCTCAGTTAACCCCATGACCTTAGTTCTATCGGTCGCCTCGGCTCCTAACTAATGTTCCCAGCTCGTGAGGTGCCATCGACTGATGCAATCTGGAGAGGGGCGGTTTGATCGATCAAACCAACGCAGTCAGTGTAGCGCAATCGAGAGAATTGGTCCGGCGAATCGACGTGCCAAAAGTTGTCCGACCGAGAATGACTCCGCTCCGCCCTTCAATGGATGGAGCGCAGATTGCCTGATGCTAGCTGTAAAGAGGAGAGCGGTGTAGATCTGGCGATCTACACCGCAGTTTGCGACCAAACGTCAGTGATCTCAAGCGTGCTCGAGAACCTGACTTTGCCCCTCGCGCTTCACTTTAGGCTTCAGTCCAATGATTTCGCGCGCCTCGTGCGGTGAAGCAATTTCACGGCCTACCTCGCGAGCGATGCGAACGATTTTGTCAACGAGTTCTCCATTAGTGCGGGCATACTCGCCCGGACGAATAAACGGATTGTCCTCCATCCCGACGCGAACGTGGCCGCCTTCCATAATGACCGACGTCAGCACCTTCCAATGCTCCTCGGGATCCATGACGCTTGCATTCCAGTTCGTTCCCTTCGGAAGGTGCTTTTTCATGTAAAGGACGGCGTCCGCCGTAGGTGGCGTCCAAGAGCCTCCGCGCCAGCCGAAGAAGCACGTGATCCAGGCCGGTCCAGAAAGAAGTCCCTTATCCATCATTCTCTGGGCGTTCCAGAAGCCACCAGTGTGAAACGCTTCAACCTCAATCTTGACCCCGAGTTCGTTGCAGAGCGTGCAATACTCCTCAAGCTCGGTGCGTGAATGGATTCCGTAAATCTCCTTCGGCACCCGAGATGGATCGTAGTCGAAGCACTCATCATGGGGCACGAAGGCCACAGAGAGCATCTCGGGCGGATAGGTGCGAATAAGCTCCTTGCGCTGATTGAATCGGCCGCCGGCAATTCCGAATTGCATGACCGTGTCGCGCTGGCTTTCAATCGCTTGCTGCATCTCACCCCAGCCAGGTATCTGCAATGTAGACAGCCTTGAACCGTCAGGCTGCGGAGCGTCGTCAAGTTTGCGCGGCCCATGGATGTGACTGATAGCAGCGCCAGCATCAATGCCGCGAATATACTCTGTCACTACTGTATCCATGCCTTTGGGCGTGGGATTATGTGGGTTGCCCGGGAATGCCGAGTCACTGTCACAGGTTACGGTGATGATTAGCTTGTCCATCTAAGCCTCGCTTCTGAGGGTGTCCACCCGATGTGGTGCCTTAAGGCTATTACTGGGACATGGTCCCGTCAATAGGGACAGACGATTTAGGCTCGAAAACTGCGATCTGTGTGTCGGAAAGAGCGCCCAGAGTGGCTGGAGAAGTCTCAAGTCGCGCGGAAGGTGGGTGAGCATTGGAGAGAGCCTGCAGCGAGAGTACCATCTGCGCCATAGGAGTGGGTCTGAGCATGGCGGGAAGCCTACTGGAGCCGCTGAACAGCGAGCTCGACAGCACGCGAAATACTTTGCCAAAGGACATCCAAGATCTGGGTGAGGCAGGGCTAAGCCTATCCTAGAGCGTCGGACGTGAGTTCGAATTCACGTCCGATGCTCTCATTCTTTGTTTCTCGCATCTTTACACGCAAAACCGGTCCCCACTTTTGCGTTCGATGCTCCAATAGGGACTTCGCCAGGCTACCCTATGGTGGGGCAAGATTTGCCTGTCCTTGGCCACTTCAGCGTCGATCTAAGTTGTACCTTGGCTGAAGCAATCACTCCGGAGAGGCCTCAGGCAAATTGTCTACCTTTGATGCATTGCCATCAATGCCTTGGTGAATGCATACTGCCGGCGATACAGAAAACTGTTGGCGAGGTAGACACGTGCAACGGCGGATTCGGGGTCGATCAGGCGAGTTCGTCATGGCAAAGATTGTCCGGGAGAATCTGTGATGCGCACTCACCTCCGAGAGTTGCTACACCTGGTGAACAAGCAAATGGAGAGATTCTTCCAGTTCGTCCGGGACAACTATCTTTTTGCAGATTTCGCTCCTGAGAAGTGGCCTGACGAGACACAGGCAGATGCTGCCTCTCCAAACTGGGAAGGCGACAGAGACAAACGAGACAGCCGAAAGCATTGATCCTCGGCTAGATCTCCGTTTTGGAGTAGTCGCGAGGGCGCCATAAAGATCCTGAATCCGGACCTCGGGAACCGCCGCTGTCAGGCTAACGAGGCAGAATTTGGCGATCTTGCATGCGGCTCAGCCAATACAAGATTGCATCCTCGGTATCCATACAGTCCCCAAAGCCTGCCTTACGCAATTTGATTGGGCTCATGAGCCTGTCGAAAGGGCGCTCTCGACCGTAACCAAGCGTCAGGTCCGCCGTCTGCCAAGATGCGCCCACAATAGCCTCCATTGTCAGTTCTTTTAGGCCATGGTCCGCCACGACTTTGCTCCATCGATCCGAGAGCAATGGCATTTGCTCGCTAAGTCGCAACGGCTCGTCCCCGCCCGACTGCATACTGAAGTGTGCAGCTATCGAAGGCCACAAATCGCGCCAGACGACGCCATCTCCATTCACGACATTAAACGTTTCTCCGGCAGCATCCGGTTGCGTGGCACAGAATTCTACCGCCCGGGCAATGAGACGGCTATCCGCGCACGCCGTTACGTAGGTTCCACCGCCTGGAAAGGTCAGCGGGCGCCCCATGTCTCGAAGGACGCTGGCGTATACACCGATAGCCGCGATGATATTCATCGGGCTCCCGAGGGCATCACCTAGTATGAGCTGTGGACGAAGGATTGAGAAGGTCCAAGCACGTTCCGCTGACCGTGCCCGAAGGTAGTCCTCCTGCTGCCAGTAGAAGATATGGTGAGGCATCCGGGGCCAACGTTCCTTGGCTGGCACAGGGACCCGTCCAAGATGGGAGCCGTAGGCCTTCCCGCCCTGGAGAATTGTAAGATGCTTAAGCGCCGATTTTGCCTCAACACTTTCGACAACGTTTTGCAGCATCCGAAGATTGATTCCTGCCTGCGACTGGCTACGCCAGCCTGCCTCCAGATCCTCCTCCTCATAAAGAGCGGCGTACAAAATATGGGAGATTTTCGGTGCCTGTTGAAACGCCGCGCGACATGCGTCAGCGTCCGTCAGATCGACTGCAATGTGGTGCTCCACCTTCCTGTTCTTAGGCGGCCGACGCGAAAGGGTCACGACATTCCAACCTTGCAGCGCCGAGAAGTGTTCGGTCGCTGCTGTTCCGACCAGGCCGGTTGCACCAACAACCAGGATCGTGCGCTCGCTCATTGTTATCCTCGCTTTAAACCGTCTCGCATAGACTATAAACTGGCCCCAGGCTCGGACTCGACGATCTGGACCAAGTCCTTGAAACGCTCCGGGACAATGTTTGGATGACCAATCGTCACGACAGACTGGAATAGAACCTCCAGAACCTCACGGGCTGAAGCACCTTGTCGAATCGCAGTCCGCATGTGGTGCCGCGTCTGCACGATCTCTCCGATTGCCAGGGTATTGCCGACCATACAGAGCAGGCGGGTCCGGTGATCCAAAATCTGCCGCCCGTACATCTCGCTATAGCCGAACTCATAAAAAGCCCGGGTGAACTCTTCGTCGAGTGATCCAAGGAACTGAGCGTTGTCCAATGTGTGACGAGGGCGCAGGACGAGAGCCATGCTGATCCCATGCCAACCATATTTGTCCATCAACTGGTCGGCTCTCGGATCAGCGGCATCCTCGGGATGCCACGTCCGGCGCTCCTCATGCAGGGACCGCTCAGACTTGCGTTGGCCCGGACGAAGCGCCCTTGTCTTCACTTGGTCCAAAAGCCCGCGGGCGGAGACTTCCTCAAGGAATATGTCCATCGGCTCATCGACAATCGACTCTCCGCCATAAATGGAGCACTGGAGAATGACCTCGAGGACCTCATTGAGATCAAGCTTGTGGTTACAGGCAGCGACTATCGTTTCACGAAGCCGAGCGTGCCTGCGGGCCATTGTGAATTGACCCGTCATGACCAGAAGCCGGGTTCTCGAATCTAATGAAGGGCGTGAGAAGACGCTCGCAGCATAGGTGAGCGCAGCCTCCGCAAAAGCTGGGTCGGCGGTGCAGCGCAATGCGAAGCGAGCACGCACGCCAGGTTGGAATCGTTCAACAACCTCAAGCATAGTCTCTATCTGAGGGGCTTGTGCGCTTCGGGGAGCCTCTTGTGCCTTCACATTCATCTCTCATTACCTTCGGACTAATTCATCAGTTGTTTTCGTTCAGTGCAGAGTAGTGATATGCCTCGACAAGAAAATTCCTCTGTACTGAGGCAGTGATAGTGAATTGTTTCCAGCATCGGACCGATGTTCTGAAGCGTCGGCAAGTCTCTGTCGACACTGGTTCACCGGGCGTCGATGACAGAATTCCGGAGAAGTCCGACACGATCGATTTCAACCTCGACAACATCTCCGTCTTTCATCCAGAGGGGAGGGGTCCGCTTCATTCCGACACCTCCGGGAGTCCCCGTTACGATGACGTCACCCGGCTCCAGCTCGGTAAACGTCGAGCAATACGAAATGATCGTAGGAATGTCGAAGATCATATGTCCAAGGGTGGACTCTTGAACCATTTCGCCATTGAGTCGTGTCCTGATCCGAAGGTCGTCGAGCGGTCCGACATCATCTGGGGTTACTAGAGACGGTCCGAATGCGCCTGTCGCAATAAAGTTCTTGCCAGGAAGGAACTGTGACGTATGCCGTTGCCAGTCACGGATCGAAGCGTCGTTGTAGCAAGCGTAACCGGCAACATACTCGAATGCCTCGTCAGAGGGGATGAACCTCCCGCGCCTGCTCACCACAAGGGCAAGCTCGCCCTCGTAATCAAATTCGGTCGACTCTTTCGGGCGCACTAATGGATGATTGTGCCCGACTTGAGAGTTTGCAAAACGTGCGAAGAGCGTCGGATGTCCTACTTGCGCTCGCCCCGACTCCTTTCGATGATCCTCGTAGTTCAACCCTACACAGATAATCTTACCAGGATTAGGAATGACTGGTAGCAACTCGACCTCAGATAGTCGCAAGCGAGGTGCCTGCCGTGATGACGCTGACAGATCCATCCCGCTTGCGATCGCGTCTCGGAGCGTCACGGGAGCTCCATCGCCAAGCCCGACCGCCACGACGTTCTCACCCTCAAGGTATCCCCAAGATGCTTGGCCTGAAAGTGCAAAGCTCACGTACTTCATTTTGTCTCCATTCGAGCGACCATTGTGAATCGCAAAGGGATTTGAATTCTATAGCTCAAAGGAGCTTCCCCGGATTGAGAATGTTCAGGGGGTCAAGTGCCGATTTGATTGCTTGCATCATATTGAGTTCGTGCGACGTCTTGTATCGCTTCAACTCTCGACGCTTCAGCTGTCCAACGCCGTGTTCTGCGCTAATTGATCCTCCATACGCATGAACGGTGTCATGGACGGCCAAATAAATTTCATCCTGACTTTGTAGTAGCTTCTCCGGGTTAAAGTCATCGGAGCTGGCGACGTTGTAATGAAGATTTCCGTCGCCCAAGTGTCCAAATGGCATGATCGTGAGACCGGGGAATTCCTTCGATAGATGTTGACCCATCTGGTCAACGAACTGAGGGATCCGCGAAATAGGGAGCGCGATGTCGTGCTTTATGCTTTTCCCCGATTTCGCCTGCGCCAGTGTGATGCTTTCTCGTAGATGCCACATCGAACGGCTCTGATCGATGCTGTTCGCGACGACGGCATTCACGATCTCGGCCGCCCCGTATGCGTCGCCCAGCATCGTTTCGAAGCTGGTCCGCACATGGTCCTCTATGTTGCTATCGGCGATCTCAAGCAACACGTACCAGCGAGCGTGTGGCGATAGCTCGTGAAAGGGAAGATGCTGGTCTGGAAAGTGTTCGGTGACGAGCCGTAGGCAGACATCTGCCATTACCTCGAAGGCCGTTAAGTTCGCCTCGAATGCGGCTCTGGCGCGTTCAAGAAGCGCGAGGCAATGCTCAATGCCTTCAACTGCGACCAGCGCAGTATGCCGAACACGAGGCATTGGAAAGACCTTAAGAGTGGCGGCGGTAATGATGCCTAGCGTACCTTCGCTGCCGACGAACAGAGACTTGAGGTCATATCCCGTGTTATTTTTCCGCAGGCCGTTCAGACCTTTCCAGATCTGCCCATCCGATGTCACGACCTCCAGACCCAGCGTTAGGTCGCGAATGGCTCCATAGCGGAGAACTTGCGAGCCACCTGCATTTGAAGCAAGATTTCCACCTATCGTGCAGCTCCCTTCGGCTGCAAGTGAAAGTGGGAAGAGGCGATCATGGTCTTTGCAATATTTTTGCAGGCTTTCGAGAATACATCCTGCCTCGACTGTCACGGTGTTGTTAGCCAAGTCAAGGTCCCGAATCTGATTCAATCGAGTGGTAAGTAAGACAACAGCCATACCGCTTGCGTCGGGCGTGGCCCCACCGACGAGCCCAGTGTTACCGCCTTGCGGGACAATTGCGGTGCGATGTTCGGCACAGAGCTTCACGATCTGGGCAACTTGGTCGGTCGTAGATGGGCGTACCACGCAGTGCGCCGATCCATGATAGTATCCCCGCCAGTCCGTGAGATACGGAGCGGCATCGTCGTTAGTTAAAACGTTGCTGGAGCCGACAACCGAAGTGAGCGCTGACTCAATATTCACCTTAACCTCGCTTTAGAGCACTGGGGCATCATCTATCGTGGCATCCGCCAAATCCGCGGAGCCGGCTTCTAGTTGAATGGTGCCTTGTGTCGGCGTTCGATATTGCAGCCTTTATTGCCGCTCCCGTTGATCTCATCGGGAAACGGGCATCTGGCTGCGTAATCCCAAGGAATAGGCGTCGGGTGATCGCAGACCAACTGTATCTTCAGCAGTTCTGTCACTGCTTTCGTCGCTAATCGCCGGACGTGCCTAAACCACCTTGTTGCCCAAGTTCTAATGAGCGTGGGCAACCTCAGCATGTCCCTCCTTGAACTCTGCCGGCGCTTGACAGCAGAACTGATTCGCGGGGCGACCCTTTGTCTCAAGCCTATGGCTATGTTTGTTACATCCGACAACTTTCCCTCTCCCTGTCGAGCTTAAGGTGACAGTGTGCAGGTGTCGCGTCCACGCGGTAGTTGACACTTCTTTCAAGTTTGGCCATGCGGGACCTTTTTGAGGCGGACGCACGCTTAAAGACATCGATATAGGCGCATGCCTCACATTCTCAGTTCTCCCGCGCAAGCCTAACTGTCCCTGCCATTGGTCGCTTATGCGGCGCATGGTGAACCTGGGACGCTGTCTTGTCAAGTGGGACACGAGGCGGCTGGGTTAATTCGGGTATCGCCTGGATCTGTAACTCTGCCCTATAGGGGCACAGGTACTCAGCAACCTTTCCCAAAGACTAGGGCCTGTTAGGTCTTGAGCCAGTCGAGGGCGACGGCGAGGCAAAGTATGCCCATGAACGATGAGGCCGTCTTCTCGTAGCGGGTTGCAACAGCCCGCCACTCCTTAAGCCTCGCCCAGAGTCGCTCGGCCACATTGCGGTTGTTATAGATCCAGTCTGGACAGGCGACCGGCGCCTCGTGGTGCTGTGGTGGGATCGCCGGTCGGGCACTCAGGCTCCAGACATGCTCGTGAAAGGCATGGCTGGTGTAGCGGCGATCTCCAACCACCCACATTGGTATGCTGGGCAGGCTGTCCAGCAACGGGACCGCTTGCGGCGGTTCGTGCGCCTGACCGGGCGATATCCGAAAGGCGATGGCGCGTCCGAGAGCGGCGGCGATGACGCAAGCCTTGATGTCATTTCCCCCACGAGATCGGCCAAGTGCTTCACGATCGTCTCGTTGAGCTTGAGAGCCCCTTTTCGACGTGCCCCAGCCGCCTTCTGAGACTCGAAGCCAGTCTTATTAGAGCCAAGCATTAGCTCTGGAAGAATTCTATAACAGCGGGAGCTCAACGACGTTTTTCGGGTCGCAGTTGGCGGGGCTTGCGTTGTCCGAAAAGGTGGCTCCAGCTTTCTGCGCACAGCGATGCGCTCGTTCAAGAATAGGGCATTCAAGAGGTAAATCCACGGTCGGAGCCGATGCTCTAGAGGTCGACCGGCGCAGACCGGAGGCTGCCGTGACAGTGTCGGCCGATTTTCGGCAGCCGGCCGACACAGATGCTCGTAATTTTTCCTCGCCGTCCATCACAGGCCCCGCGTTTGCTTTCCTTCGGCAAGCGCTCGGCAGGTTGCCGCCAGCAACCACGGCTACTTGAAAGCCAACGCCACGAACCATGGAACAGTGGGCTTTAGCTAAATGCGTTCCACGCCCATTGACGTTAGGGCCGAGGACAGTTCGTCCGCATGCTTGCGAACTGCCACTCCGAGAATGTCGAGTCCTTTTGCAGGAATACGTGACAATGGAACGGACACCGTGAGTGCCCCAATCACTTTGTCTCCTGAACGAACGACAGCCGCTACGCCAGCAACTCCAATCACGCGCTCTTCGATACTTGTCGCATAGCCGTGTTTCTTGGCAACACTAAGGTTTGCCTGCAATTCCTTGACAGAAGTTAGTGTGCGCGCGGTATAGGCAACCATATCAAGAGACGAAAAGTCGACCTTTGGAAGAGCTGCGAGTATCGCCTTGCCGACCGCTCCAGCGTGCAGTGGAAGCTTTACCCCAAGAGGCTGAACGAACCGAACAAGGTGGTCGCTTTCAATTCGGTGGACGTAGGTAATGAAGTCATCGGCCGGTGAATACGTCGCGAGATAGCAGGTCTCGCCGATTTCATCGACGAGATTTCGCATGATGGAGTGCGCTAGTTCAAGGACCGGAACAGCGCCGAACACCCGCGCCGCGAGCAGCAGCAATTTTGAACCGACAACGTAGCCGCCGTTATCCGTCTGCTGGGCATACCCAGCCTTCGCAAGGGTTTGCAGAATACGATGAGTCGAACTGCGACTGTTGTTGGTCGCCTGTGCGATCGCGCGAATGCTTGACCCTTGGGGGCGTTCAGTAAGCGCAAATAGAGTATCGGGGACCAAACTCACCAACCCCCCAGCTTGTGAGGTTGCTTCATCGTTAGTGTCTTGGTCTTGAGCGGTAGCTCTCATCTTGTCGTCATTCACGGGTTCACCGTCTCGCCTTCGAAATTTTGAGGAGTCATGCCGGCTTATCGAGTCCGTTCGTGTGCTGACCCAGAGTTCGCCATTTAATCACGTCGGGCACACATGCCTCAACGAATCTTATTTAATCGATCCTATGGGGTTCTTGGCATCGCATCTCGTTCTCTGGTCCTTAAAGCCGTGCTCAACATATTTTGGCATCGATGAATTATGTGTGAAATAACATTTCTCACCTTCCGTGTATAGTTTGAATGCTTCACGGTACATATCCTCCGGCCTGTCTAAAGTGTGGATCCGATCCCGATCATTCAAATAAGCGGTGCGGGCGATTGGTATAGGCGTTGATAGGGAGTTCACCGGAAGCATAGCTTTTCGTCTACCCACCCATCGGTCGCCGAAAGGCTTGGCGAGCATTTGGTATCTTGATGTTAAACTCGTCACATTCGGTACTTGCTGTACGTAAAAGCCGGTGCTATATCACTGGGACAGCGTCCGTCCATACGGGACAGTATCGATATCAGCCAGTGTAAGAAAGTGGGGCGGTTCAATGATCCCCAGCAAGCACATGAACATTCTCGGGGAGGAGATTCACGGATGCTAGATGCATGGTCAAACCGACTGTTAATGATCGCCCTCGTCGGAATCACCCTCAGCGGGTGCAATGAGCCCGTGGCGCCAACGCAGACTGAATCAGCTACTGCAGGCAAGCCCCTCAAGGTCCTATTTGCTGGCGCTCTGAATAATGTACCAATGATGGTGGCCGCTGAGAATGGTTACTGGCGCGAACAAGGGCTGGATGTAACCGTTCAGGTTCTCGACAGCGGATCGCAAATTGCTACAGCTCTGGTTAGCGGGGCAGCCGATATCGGCGCCGGTACAGCCACTTCGAGCATTCCATTGTCGCGAGCGGCAGGCAACCAGCTAACGTTCGTGGGCCCCTATCATAACAACCCGATGGTCGTGAATGGGGTCGCCCGGGTGGCCGTCATCGGTTCCACAAAATCCGGCGTGAAGGCTGGAGACGCGAAGTCACTTGTAGGAAAGACAATTGGGGCGTCGCTGGGCAGCACTAGCGAGTCGTACCTAAAGAGCTATCTCGCCTCAAGAGGAGTCGGGATGGGCGATGTCAAGCTGGTGAACTTGAGTGTTCCAGATATGTCAGTCGCCTTGACCCAGGGAAATGCCGATGCCGTTGTTCCATGGGAGCCTTACGTCAGTCAGATTATTAGGGAGCAAGGCGATAAGGCCGCAGTCGTTTCCCGCGGAGGGCCTTATGGCTCGAGCGTTGTCGGCGTCATGGTAACTGACAAGTACTTCGCGCAGAACCGCGATCTTGTCGAACGCTACGTCGCTGGCGCGTGGAAGGGAGTACAGTTCACTCGCCAAAATCCGGCTGCCGCGGCAACTATCGCGCAGCGCTATATTCAAGGCCTCAACCACGCCGATGCAACGTCCGGTTTGCAGGCAATGCAAGCAGAGTTCGACCCTCGGATCTCGCCCTGTACGAAAGCTGCTGTCATGCAAGAACAGGATTCACTCATTGCAGCCAACGCAATGAAAATAGCAACGCCCTTCCCGTATGAGACGATCGTTCAGGCCGACTTCATTCAGAGCTTGCTTACGAAGCACCCGGAGCTGTTGAATGATCTAAAGCCGCTGCCTGAAACGGCCGCACAATGCGGCGGCCTCTCCAACGCAATTCAGTGAGGAACTTGTTGATGGCTGCACAAGCAATCAAGTCTGCTTACGACGGAGCATCGCCAGCTATATCGCCAAGAAAGGTACTGCTGCAGGCGGTTGATCTCTGCCATGGCTACGAGGCAAGGGGCGAGAAGGTTGTTGCTCTCGACAACGTAAACCTTACTATCCATGAAGGGGATTTCGTTACAGTTGTCGGGCCAAGCGGCTGCGGGAAGTCCACGCTTGCGAGGATCTTTGCCGGTCTGACGATGCCATCTTCTGGTCAAGCTCTCTACGACGGCAAGCTGATCCAAGGTGCTTCCAAAGAACGTGGGATGGTCTTTCAGGAGTTGGCGATCTTACCGTGGAGGACTGTTGCCGGTAATATAGCTCATGGACTTGAGATTGCTGGCACGCCAAAGGCTGAGCGAGCACGCCGTGTAGCAGAGTTGGTTTCGTTGATCGGTCTTGAGGGGTTTGAGGACAAGTATCCAAGGGAGTTGTCCGGTGGGATGCGGCAGCGCGTGGCGGTGGCGCGAACATGGGCAACGAAGCCGCCCGTCATCTTGATGGACGAGCCATTCGCTGCGGTCGATGCGATAACCCGGATCACTCTGCAGGAAGAGTTAATCAGACTGACACATGCGACAAACCGGACAGTGGTCTTCATCACACATAGTGTCGAGGAAGCGGTCTTTCTTGGAGACTACGTCGTTGCCATGACAGCAAGGCCGGGCAGAGTTCTGGAAATCGTCCCCATTCCTCCAATGGGATCGGAGCGCACTTGGGAAGATATGATCAAAGATCCGCGCATAGAAGCAATCTCCGCACACGTCTTCGAACTCGTCCGTGGCCGGAAAGCACCGACAGCTCGCAATGAGGGACATTGACGCCGATGACTACCGTGCAAGCCCAAAGTGGAGGTCCGGCAGCGAGGTTATCCTCCCAGTCGCGACGGCCTGCCCTAGCGCGAAGGACTCGGAGCGCTGCAATGTTCAAGCTTCCCGTATGGTTGCTGCAGCTCGGTACCCTGGTCGCGCTCGTGGCAGCTTGGGGCGTCGCCTCGAAGTTGATGAACAACCCGTCGGTGCTCCCGAGCCCACTAGCGTGCATCAATGCGATCGGAACTCTGATCGCACGCGGTACGCTGATATGGGCGGCACAGGCGAGCTTCTCAACACTTCTGATCGGCAGCGGAATTTGTATCATTGTCGTTATTCCGGTAGCCATGCTTCTTGCTTTAAGTCGCCGCACCGCGGCATTCATCCAGCCCATGGTTCGGTTTATAAGTTCGGTTCCTGCAATCGCACTGATACCTCTGTTCATTGTATGGTTCGGTTTCAACCAGAAGGCTGTTTACGCAACCCTCCTGTATACTGCTGCTATTCCTTTATTCTTCTCGGTCCTTACAGGTGTGCAGAAAATTCCGCCCGTGTATGCAAGCAGTCTGCGGCCGCTCGGTGCTAGCACGAGTCGCATCATCCGAGATGTCTATTTGCCAGGAGCTATCCCGGGCATCGTGGTAGGTATCAGACTTACGCTCAGTTACGGATGGCGTGCCGTCATAGCCGGTGAGCTGATTGTCGGAAGCAACGGATTGGGGCGGCTGCTTGCTCAAGCGCGTGCCTCCAATCAAGTAGATCAAATCATCGCGGTTATGATCGTCATTTGTCTGCTTTTCCTCGTGATAGACCGCCTCCTCCTGAATCCGTGGGATCAGGTCATTTCAAGCCGGTGGAAAGCGCTGTAGGAGACACAAGTGAGTGCATCCAACTCAAGTATGGGCCGTTTCAGGCTCGTGTCGTGGCACATGACCGCTCTATCACTCCTGGCGATGTTGCTGGCGTGGCTTATCATAGCGAGCCCAATCGGAGTCCCAAGCTATGTTATTCCTGGCCCTTTCGCGGTCGGGGAGGCGTGGTGGGATGCGGCTTCCTCTGGGAGGCTGTTCATAGACATTCTGATCAGCGTTCAGCGCCTCCTACTCGGCGCTGCTGTCGGAATTTCAACGGGGATCTTGTTTGGGTTCATTGTGGGCTTGAGCCCGACTGCGCGTGTAGCGGTTGAACCTGTGATCAACGCTATGTCCGGCATCGCGGGCATTGCATGGATTCCGCTCGCTCTCGCATGGTTCGGCACCGGACTCGGGATGTCCACTTTCGTCATCTGGAATGGCATGTTCTTCGTTGTATTCGCCAACACAGCACTGGGCGTGTCGCGGGTGCAGCCAAGTTTGGCTGAGTCGGTACTCACACTCGGTGGAGGCAGATGGGATATCATCCGGAGTGTCATCCTACCAGGCGCGGCGCCTGATATCCTGACTGGTTTGCGTGTCGGTCTGAGTTTCGCTTGGCGAAGCCTTATCGCTGCCGAACTCTTAGGGGCGCCGCAAGGTCTTGGGCAATGGATCAATCAATCCGCCACTTTGCAACGATCTGACCGGATCCTTGCGGGCTGCATTACAATTGCAGTACTTGGTGTCATTCTCGAGTACCTTCTCGTTTCGTGGATTGCAGCTCGTACGGTTGTGCGGTGGGGTACGATCACTGATGCCTCGAGGGGAGGTGCCCAATGAGCACACGAAACGCGGCCATCCGTGTGTTTCTCGGTCTGATCATCATCGGCGCTCTCTATGGGGCACCATACCTAGTTGGAATAGCGACAGCTGGAAGCCGGCTTTCGCCCTGCCTACGAGATACCAAGAGTGCCTCTGACATCGTTGTTAAGCTTGGATTTATCCCAGGGCCCACCGAGATTGAGGAGCTTCAGCGATACGGTCGATATGGTGGGAGCGGTGGAAATATTCAGAATATCGTGCTGCTCGGTGTTCCGGAGCGCAATCGAGAGCTGTTATCACGGTTGTATTGGCTTGAAGAAATCGCAACGGTGGGACCATGCCACAAAACGACATGAAATCCAAAATACCTCAGGGAAGCAATCTTCCGACCTATGCGGATCTCGTTGCCCGAACCGATGGCCCACCCGGATCAGCTTGGGGACTCTTTGGCGCCGACGACCAGATTGGAACGATCAATCTACTTGGCGCTGACAATGCCCTCGAAGCTGCATCTCTGGTGCGACGGGGTGCAAGTTTCGGTTTAGATTATGAGCTTAGTGCATTCGCGCCTCCGGTGTCGCCATACCGAAAGATGCTGCAGCACTTCGCGGTGTGCCGCCATGAGGGACAAGTTCGCGACGATTATGTGAACGACTTCTTCCCTCAAGGAAGCTCGCACATCGATGGTCTCAGACACCATCGCCACAGAACCTATGGTTTCTACAGCGACGTGAGCGATGATGCAGTAGGATCTGGATTGCCGGCACTAGGGGTGCAACATATTGCTCGTAAAGGTATCGTTGGCCGTGGTGTCCTGCTTGACGTCTATGACTATCGCTGGAAGCAAGGACGCGCGTTAAATCTCCGAACTGCGGATCCAATCACCCTGGATGACCTTACTGGGACTGCTCGAAAGCAGGGGATACACTTCAAGCGCGGAGATATCGTTCTGCTCCACACAGGCTGGGCAAGACATTTCTTGCTCGACCTGAGCGATGAGGAGCGCGCTCAGATCATCAAGGATCGGACGTTCTGCGGCCTTGAACAGTCCTCCGAGATGCTCGCGTGGATATGGGACAACCATTTCTCCGTAGTTGCGAGCGATACGGTCGCGGTTGAAGTAATGCCCAGCGTTCAGTCGTCCCCGTTTGCTAATAATGTTGGGCGAATGATGCATCCTGAATTGATCGCCCTATTAGGCGTGTGCCTCGGAGAGCTGTGGAAGTTGGACGAATTGGCCAAGGATTGCGCGGCTGATGGAATCTATGAGTTTATGGTCACCGCAAAACCATTGAACCTTGTGGGAGGGGTGGGCTCTCCCGCGAACGCTCTGGCCTTGAAGTAAATGCGTACGCAGCGCAATACCGAGTGGGGTACGCTATGACGAATCTGCCCGCCCGTGAATCGATGGAGTTCGACGTCGTCGTCGTGGGCGCGGGTCCAGCCGGTCTCGCCACCGCCATCCGCCTCAAGCAGAAGGCGGCCCAGGCAGGGTCCGACATCTCGGTGGTCGTGGTCGAGAAGGGCTCCGAGGTCGGCGCCCATATCCTGTCCGGCGCGGTGATCGACCCGATCGGCCTCGACGGCCTGCTGCCCGAGTGGCGCTCCGATCCCGACCGGCCGCTGGAGACGGAAGTGACCGCCGACGAGTTCATGTATCTGGGCCATGCCGGGGGCGTGAAGCTGCCCAACCTGTTCATGCCC
>NZ_JAERQD010000065.1 GCF_016735695.1 Microvirga zambiensis WSM3693
TATACCCGATCCGGCAGCAGGGAAGTTACAAGGGGTTACGCCCTTTCCGGATAAACCTGTGCCCCCTCACCCTCGCTCCGCTCGACCTCTCCCCACCGGGGAGAGGTGATGAACGCGCTTTACTTGTCTGCTTCTAAGCCTACCGCCCTCTGACACGGTAAGGCTCCGCATCACCCGCTTCCGCCTCGACCCGTTCGCGTCGGTTCTTCCTCTGCCTCTGCGGCTTCCCGCTTCGCTCGCGCCGCGACTTCTCGTCCGGCTTACGGCGGTGCGAGACGGAGGTCGCGACGAGCTTTTCCTCGATTTTCGCGTTGAGGCTCGCGCGCAGCGCGACGACCTCTTCCACATCCTCGAAGACCTGCGGATAGCGCTGCGCGAGCCAGAGCCATGAGGTGGCGATCTTCACGCGGGCTTCGAGCTTCAGAAGGTCGGTGTTCGCGTTGAAATCCGGAGCCCGAACATGCCCGAACCGCGCATGCTGCCGGGCCCAGTCGAGGAGCAGTTCGACGGCGAGCTTCTCGCGCCCGTCGACCGGCGCCATCGCATAGGACAGGCGGTCGAGGATGGGCAGGTCGACGGTGTCGAGCAGGTTTGCAAGCTCGATCATCTCGTCCATGTCGGCCATGCGAAGATCCGGGTGGCCGGCGACGAGCGTGTCGTGGAGGTGGCGCAGCACGCGGCCGAGACGGTCGGTCTGCAGCACCTCGCTCGCCGAGAGCACCGTCTCCTGGTTCGGGCGGACATAGGCCTTGCCGCGCAGCTTCGCCGCATCGCCGTTGAGCGCGTTGCGGATGACGGTCTCGATCTGGGCATAGGTGCCGACATCCTGCAGCGCCGTCACGAGCCCTTCGTCGTGATGGCCGAAGCGCCCTGCCCGGCCGGCGATCTGCTTGATCTCCATGGCCGAGAGCTGGCGATCACGGATGCCGTCGTACTTGCGCAGGGTCGAGAACACGACCCGCCGCAGCGGCCCGATGTTCAGACCCATGCCGATGGCGTCGGTCGCCACCAGGATTTCGGCCTCACCGTTGCGGAAGCGCGCCGCCTCGGCACGGCGCACCTCGGGACCCAGCGCGCCATAGACGGTCGCGACCGTGCGCCCGGCCTGCACAAGGCGCGTGCGCAGATCGTGCACATCGCGGCGAGTGAAGGCGACGACCGCGTCGCCACGAACCAGCTTGCTGAGATTGACCGGCACGCCCTCCACGCGCAGCCTGCCCTTGCGCTTGAGGATCTTCACTTCCAGGGGCTCGCCGGTCATGGCGAGCAGATGCTCGACGAGCGGGATCGCCTCGGGTGCGCCCGTGAGAACCACGAGTTTGGCGGGGGCGCCGATCATCGCCTGGGTCCAGGCCCAGCCGCGGCTCGGATCGCCGAGCATCTGAACCTCGTCAATGACGCAGACATCGACGACCCTGTGCAGATCGAGCGTCTCGATGGTGCGGGCGATATGGGTCGCGCCTTCCGGCAGCACGCGCTCCTCGCCGGTGACCATGCCGGCGGCAATGCCCTCCTCGCTCATTCGCTCGTAATGCTCGAGCGCGAGCAGGCGCAGGGGCGAGAGCATCTCGGCGGTCTCGGCCTCGCGCGCGAGCTTCAACGCCTCGTAGGTCTTGCCTGAATTGGTCGGCCCGGCAAGGAACAGGAAGCGGCGGTCGAGCGAACGGGCGACGGGGAAGATCGCCGCGTAGCGCTCGTAGCCGGAGGCCTCGCGGATCTGCGCCTCGCGCAGGTGGCGAAGGCGTCGTGCCGCCGCCTTGGAGCGGTATTCGTCGAGCTTCTGGCGCAGCTTGCGCCCGGCGCCTTCGGGGCCGCCCTTGTCGGAGGCATGGATCCGGTCGAGCTTGTCGAGGGCCACACGGATGCCACCGAGAATCGCCTGCCGCTCCTCCACGTCCTCGAAGGCATCGAGATAGGTCTCGAGCTCGTCGCGCCAGCCCGCAAGCTCCTGCTCGCAGGCGGCGAAGGCGGCATCCCGCAGGTCGGCTACCTTCGCCTCGAGCACCTCGGAGGCCGATGCGAGCTCGGCATGGGCCACACGGGCCGGCGACAGAGCGACGGCGGCCACCTCCGGCGGTTCCGCGAAAGCGTATTCGATGGCAATATCGATGGGCGCGCTGTCCGGGAGGATCTGCATCGGCACGCTGAAGACCGCGCGATAGCCGGCGAAGATGCGCTCCGGCTTCCAGCGGCCGCTCTCGATCTTGCGGATGTCCTCGGCAATGTAGATTCCGGTATTCCGGCGAACCGGCGCGAGGATGCTCTGCCGGCGCCGATGGGCGGCATCATCATGAGGCTCGTCGCCGTCTTTGCGCGGTCGGGCAGCCGTGGTCTCGGAAATCCCACCCTCCTGCGCCCGCCAGCCGGAGACCTGCGATGCCAGCTCCGCGACGACGTCCGGGTCGAACATCGGTGCGTCGAACTTGCGGCCGCGCTTCTGGAAGGTTCTTCGCTCCGCCACCGGGATCAGCCCGGCCTCGACCCAGCGCTCGCACTCGGCCTCGCTGGCGAGCAGGATCCCCGGCAGGTGGTTGAGGGTGACGAGATTTTTCGACTTCTTAGCCATTCGGACTTTCATGAGCCGGGGCGAGCCTTGCCGCCGCCTCGGCCTTATGCCGGGCTCAACGCGGAAAGGGCGCAGATGTTTGCGGGTGACGATGCTCGCCGCCGTCGGGCACTGCCCGCTAAGGGCTTAGATCGAGGCTTAAGGCTTTGATCGGTCGGTTCTTTCTCTACCTATGTGTTGCCGGCAGAGTGCAATATCAAGCCATGCGGTCGCCGCCCAGGCTCCTCTTAAGGTCTGGCTCCTAAAGCGCGACTTACTCTTCTCCCCCACAAGCCTCGGGCTTGCCCGAGACTTGGTCTTCGCCTGCTGCAAGTCGGGAACACCCGCCTTGCAGTGGGGAGGAGTTGGAGGTGGGGGTGTGAGCGATAGCTATCCCCGTATGGCGCTGTCCCACCTCTCCCCGGTGGGGAGAGGTCGAGCGCAGCGAGGGTGAGGGGGGACAGGTCTATCCGGAGAGGGCGCAACCCCTCACCCGCGCCTCCGGCGCGACCTCTCCCTCAAGGAGAGGTGAATCCGCGCCTCACCTAGAAAGGCTAGCGCTCACACCCCCACCCGACCCTCCCACAAGGGGGAGGGAGAAGGCCCCTGCGCCTTATGACGATTGACGAGCCAGCGTCCTCTTCAGGAAGGACAGGCCCAGGGCCGTCAGAAAAGCCGCCTGCTCCTTGTTCGCCGTGCCGTGACCGCCATCATCCGGTTCGTAGAAGAAGACCGTCTGCTTTAGCGCTTCGAGCCGCGCCGCCATCTTGCGGGCGTGGCCCGGATGGACCCGGTCGTCCCGCCTGGAGGTTACGAGCAGCACGGGCGGATAGATCTGTCCCTCCTCCAGGTTCTGGTAGGCCGAGAACCCAGCCATATAGGCCCAATCCTCCGGCCTGTCGGGATCGCCGTATTCCGCCACCCAGCTCGGCCCGGCCAGCAGTCGCGTGTAGCGGCGCATGTCGAGGAGCGGCACAGCGCACCAGATCGCCCCGAAAAGCTCAGGGTACCGGGTCAGCATGTTGCCGACGAGGAGGCCGCCGTTCGAGCCGCCATAAGCGGCAAGCTGCGCCGGCGTGGTGATGCCGTGCTCGGCGAGGTCGCGGGCGATGGCCGCGAAATCGTCATGCGACAGGCGCTTGCCCTCCCGCATGCCCGCCTTGTGCCATGCGGCCCCGAACTCGCCGCCGCCGCGGATATTGGCGACCACCCAGACATTGCCACGTTCCAGCCATGTCTTGCCGATGCCGCCGAGATAGCCCGGGGTCATCGACACGGAGAACCCGCCATAGCCGTAGAGCACCGTCGGGCGCGGAATGTCCTGCCCCTTCGGCCCGATCCGGTAATAGGGGATGCGCTCGCCATCGACGGAAACAGCCTAATGTCGTGTCACTTCGAGACCCGATGCATTGAAGGCGGCCGGGGAATCCTTGAGAACCTCGAACCGCCTGTCCTCGGTCACGAGAGCCAGCTTCGTCGGCTCGATGAAGCTCGAGATCGAGACAAGGAACTCGTCCGTGCGCTCGAGCTGGCTCGCATCGAGCGACATGGCATAGACGGCGGCTGTGTCGGGCAGCCCTTCCAGGCGCTCCAAGGTCCATGACGTCCCCGGCGTCGCGAGCCAGATCTGGCTCGCGAGATTGTCGAGCACACTCAGCACGAGCCGGGATCTCGTCCACCAGAACCCTGACAGAACGCGCCGCGGGCCGGGCTCGAACAGCACCTCGAAATCTCGGTCGCCGGCCAGGAAGCGCGAGAAGCCGATAGCGAGCAAAGCATCGGCCCCATAGGTGCGATCCGGCAGGGTCCAGTCGCTCTTGAGCTTCACGACCAGCCAGTCCTTCTCCACGTCGAAATGGCAATCGAGCGGCAAGTCGATGCGGAGCGGATCGTCGTTCTCCCGCGCGAGAAAGCTGATTCCCTCCTCGAAGGTGATCTGCCGGCGATAGAAGGTGCGCTCGAAGCCGGGCTCCAGATCGACGGAGGCCGAGATGTAGATGTCGCTGGCCTCGCCCTCAAAGAGCACCGGGGCCTGCAGGATGTCGGAGTCCCGATGCCAGAGGCGCACGGTGCGCGGATAGCCGGAGGCCGTAGCGGAATTCTCGCCCAGCGTCGTCGAGACGAGCAGGCGATCCCTATCGAGCCAGGTGGCCCCGCCCTTGGCCTCGGGCAAAGCGAACCCTTCATCCACAAAACGCTTCTCGACGAGGTCGAACTCCCGCATCACGACCGCGTCGGCTCCGCCGCGTGACAGGCTCACGAGACCGTAGCGCTGCTCGGGCTGCAGCGTGCCGCAGCCCTTCCAGACCCAGTCCTCGCCTTCGGCACCGGCCAGAGCGTCGATGTCGAGCACGGTCTCCCAGGAGGGTTCCGCCTTGCGATACTCGTCCATCGACGTGCGACGCCAGAGCCCACGCACATGCTCCGCATCCTGCCAGAAATTGTAGAGCTGGCCGCGCCGCCGCGTGATGAAGGGAATGTTGTCGGGCCGGGTCGAGATTTCATAGAGCGCTCGCTTGTCGGCGTCGAAGGCGGCATCGCAGAGAGCATTCCTGGTGATCTCGTTCTGGGCCCTCACCCAGTCGAGCGCCTCTTTTCCATCGACCTCCTCGAGCCACAGATAGGGATCGGGAAGGTCGGGCAGCCGTTCGTCCATGGCGTCGGTCCGTTCAGATTCGTGATTGCGGTCGGGCGAGAATCGGTGACAGGGATTATTGGTCATGCGGGGCCTACGGCAACACTCCCTTCGAACCCAACGGATCGCCATCCGTTGAAATGAAACCGACGATGAAAGGGCAAAAATGGATCCGTTCGTTTCCGCGCTTGAAGAACTGGCAGAATCCCTGCTCGCGGGAGAGGACCCGGAACAGGTCCTGCCGGACCTCGCCGAGGAACATGGCCTTCCCCTTCAGGCATTGCGCAACCGTGCGCAGCGCGCCTTCGGCCCTCTTGAGACTTACAAACAGAGGCAGGCAGACCTGAAGAAGGAGCGCGACCAGACGGCGCGACGCCGCGATCCGGTTTTTGCGGGCGCCTCCTTCCTGGCGGCCGTGGCAAGTCTCAATCCCAAGCTGAGCGCCGAGGACAGGCGGGCCGAGATCGAGCGCCTTGCTGCGGAGTACGACGTAGATCCCGCCGCTCACAAAGAGGCGATCGAGCGCCTGCGGCCACGCTGACACGCCGCCAAGCTGCCCTATCCTGACCAAAGTGAGGCTATTAACTCGCGCACATCCTCGAACGCGGTGACCAACATCGCGCAGGCCGGAATCCAAGCGGAGGACGCTATGGCATTTTCTGTCGGACATGCGCCCGTTCACAGCGTAACGAATGCGACGAGTTTCTACGCGCCGGACATTCTTCCCCTGCTCCAAACCACGCTCTCGGCCCTGGCGGACATCGACTTCGCGCACGAGAAGAGCCTCGATCGCGTCAGGCAGGGCGATGCCTGCGACGCGGAAAAGGACGCCATGATCGCGAGGCTCCGGCAGCAGCATCGCGACATGCGGGCGCCGTTCATCCACGAGCTGACGATCCTGCGCGAGCGGATCGACGCAACGTTCCGCTGAATGCGCATCGACGATCGTCAGGGCGATATCACGCCCTGACGCGTTTATTCGAGCAGCTTGTCGAGAGTGATCGGGAATTCTCGCACTCGCTTGCCCGTGGCGTGATAGATCGCATTGCCGATGGCGGCCGCCGTGCCGACGATGCCGATCTCGCCCAAGCCTTTGATCCCCATCGGATTGAGCTTGTCCTCGTGCTCGGACACGAAGATCACGTCGATGTCGTAGATATCGGCGTTAACAGGCACGTGATACTCGCCGAAATTGTGATTCATGAAGCGCCCGAGATTGTGGTCGAGCATGGATTCCTCCGCCAGCGCCATGCCGATCCCGAACACGACGCCGCCCATGACCTGGCTGCGCGCCGTCTTGGGATTGAGGATCGTGCCGGCGGCGACCGCATTCACGATACGCGTCACGCGGACGACTCCAAGCTCCTCGTCCACCTTCACTTCGGCGAAGATTGCCGAGTGGGTATAGCCGGAATAGCGCGCGGCATCGAGGAAGCTCGGGCTCGACTTCTCCTCCGCCTCGACCCGCTCGACGCCGCCCGCCTGCATGGCTGCGGCGAAGGTCACGCGGGCGGTTGAATCGTTCAGCAGGCGGATCTCACCCTCGGCGAAGGCGACCTGCTCGATGCTGGCATTGGCCAGCGGCGAGGAATCCATCTGCCGGGCGAACTTGAACAATTGCTCGCGCACCGACTGGCACGCTTTCTGCACCGCGGTCCCGGCGGACGCCGCCGTCCAGGACCCGCCCTCGACCGGGGATCGCGGAAGGCTCGAATCGCCGATCTTCGCGGTCACGTCCTCCATGCGCAGACCCATGGTCTCGGCTGCGATCTGGGTCAGGATCGTGTAGGTGCCGGTGCCGATATCGGCGGTCGCGCAGGATACCTCGAGCCGTCCGTCCAGGGTCAGCATGGCCCGCGCGGCCGTCTTCGCCAGCATGGCCTCCCAGACGCCGGTCGCCATGCCCCAGCCCACGAGCTCGCGGCCTTCGCGCATGGAGCGCGGCTCGGGGTTGCGCTTGCTCCAGCCGAAGCGCTCCGCACCAAGCTGATAGCAGGCCCTCAGCTCCTTGCTGGTATAGCTCTTGCCTTCCGTCTCGTCGGTCTCCGTGTAGTTCCTCAACCGCAGCTCGATGGGGTCGATGCCGACCGCATAGGCCAGCTCGTCCATGGCCGTCTCGAGGGCGGTGACGCCGGTGGCGGCGCCGGGAGCCCGCATGTCGCACGGCGTATAGGTATCGACCTGCGCAAGCTGGTAGGTCAGCTTGACGTTGTCGCAATGGTAGAGAAGGTTCGACCAGTTGACGATCGCCTCCTGGTAATCCTCGAACATCGAAGTCGTCTGCACCGCATCGTGCACGATCGACTGAAGCTTGCCGTCAGGATTGGCGCCGAGCGAGATGGTCTGGATCGCCATCGGCCTGTAGCCGACGGTGAACATCTGGTCGCGGGTCAGCACCACCCGCACCGATCGCCTGAGCTCGAGTGCGGCCAGGACGGCGAGAAAGAGCTGATATTGCGGGCGCAGGCATAAGCCGAACGCGCCGCCGACGAAGGGCGAGATCACACGGACCTTATCCTTGGAAAGGCCGAAGACGTTCGCGACATAGCCCTGGCTGTTCTGCGCCCCTTGCGTCTTGTCGTGGATGGTCAGCGTCCCGTCCTGCCCGTAGACGACGGTGGATGCCTGCATTTCCATCGGATTGTGATGCTCGACGGCGATGCGGTATTCGCCGTGCACCTTCACCGGCGCTTGCGCGAAGGCCCCCTCGGCATCGCCGGTCGGGCTCGGCGGCGGCTTGACGCCGCCGCGTTTTTTCGGCGGCACATAGGCCTCTCGGCGGGCGATGTCGAGGTCCGTCATATGGGTCTCGACCTCATATGCGATGTCCACGAGGGAGGCGGCATAGACGGCGGTCTCGAAATCTTCCGCGACCACGAGCGCAACCGGCTGCCCGCTATACTTGATCTCCTCGTCATAGAGCGGCCGGAAGGGCGAGCCTGGAGGCGCGACCTCGTCGCGGAAGCTGCGGTCGAGCCATGCGGTCCGCGGACGGTTCTTGTGCGTGATCACATCGAGCACGCCCGGTACGGCAAGCGCCGCCTCCGCCTCGATGGAGGCAATGCGGCCCTTGGCGATGCTGCTCGAGATGACGACGCCAAAAGCGAGGTCGGGCGTGTCGAACTCGGCCGCATATTGCGCCTGCCCGGTGACTTTCGCCCGTCCGTCGACACGGTTCTGGGGTGTGCCGATGAGGCCCTTCGATAGCTGCATGGGCATCGTCCTCACTGGATCCGTTTGTCCGTCTGCGATTGGGGCTTGCCCTCGGCCGCCTGCGACAGCGCCCTCACGATCGTTCGCCTGGCGAGATCGATCTTGAAAGCGTTGTCCTCGTAGCCCTTCGCGCCATCGAGAATCCGGTCGGCAACCTTGCCGAAGAGATCGCTCGAAGGCGCCTTTCCGCTCAGCATCGCCTCGGCCTCCGGAACGCGCCACGGCTTGTGCGCGACGCCTCCGAGGGCAAGCCTCGCATCGGTGACCTTGCCGGCGTCGAGGCGCAGGGCGGCTGCCACCGATACCAGGGCGAAGGCGTAGGAAAGGCGATCGCGCACCTTGAGATAGGTATGATTCCGGCTGAAATCCTGCGCCGGGAGCTCCACTGCGGTGATGATCTCCCCGCGCTCCAGGGTGTTGTCGATCTCCGGCCTGTCGCCCGGCAGGCGATGGAACTCGGCGATGGGAATGACCCTCTCCCCATTCGGGCCCGCTACGTGCACGAGCGCTTCGAGCGCCGCCATGGCGACCGCCATATCGGACGGGTGGGTGGCGATGCAGTGCTCGCTCGTGCCGAGGATCGCGTGGATGCGGTTACGCCCGAAAGCGGCGGGACAGCCTGAGCCGGGCTCGCGCTTGTTGCAGGGGGTACCGGTGTCGTAAAAATAGTAGCAGCGGGTCCGCTGCAGCAGGTTGCCGCCGGTGGTGGCCGCGTTGCGCAGCTGGGGCGACGCTCCCGCGCGGATCGCGCTGGAGAGAAGCGGGTACCGGTCTTGAACACGGGAATCGTAGGCGACCTCGTCGTTGGACACGAGGGCACCGATCCTCAGCCCGCCGCCCTCGGTTTCCTCGATGCCTTTCAGCGGCAGGTGAGTGATGTCGATAAGGCGGTCAGGCCGCTCGACATCGTATTTCATCAGGTCGATCAGGTTGGTGCCGCCCGCAATGAAGCGCGCCGTCGGATCTCCGGCCACCTCCCGGACGGCTTCCTCCACGCTTGCGGCGCGCATGTACGAGAAACGGTTCATCGCCTGGCCTCCCCCTTCGCTCCGAGAACCTCCTCGACGGCATCCACGATGTTGGTATAGGCGCCGCAGCGGCAGAGATTCCCGCTCATCAGCTCGCGGATCTCGTCCCGCGATTTCGCCCTGCCCTCCTGGATCAGCGCGACACCCGAGCAGATCTGACCGGGCGTGCAATAACCGCACTGGAAGGCATCGTGGTCGATGAAGGCCTGCTGCAGGGGGTGCAGCGATCCGTTGGAGGCAAGGCCTTCGACGGTGGTGACGGACGCCCCGTCCTTCATGACAGTGAAGGCCAGGCAGGAATTGACGCGCTTTCCGTCGACGATAACCGTGCAGGCACCGCATTGCCCATGATCGCAGCCCTTCTTCGTGCCGGTCAGCCCGAGATGGTCGCGCAGGAAATCGAGCAGCACGGTCCAGGGCAGCACATCCGCCTGCCGCCGCTCGCCATTGACGGTGATGGCCACGGAAATCTTCTCGGGCAGAGTCGCGCTCGTCTGGCTGGCACTCACGCTGAGTCCCCCTTGATGTGAGAAATAGGAAGGAACGCGCCGGGCCGCTGCAAACGGGACAGGGCGGGCATCCGGGCGATACGCGACGAAAGTTTTTTAACGGTTCAAATCTGCCGATGTTCCTGGCGCCATTCATATGGCGGGAGGATGCGCGTCATGCGGCCAAGGTTCCGACCATCAGGCGGGACCGATCAAACGATCTCTTTCACCGACCCGGTTTTCTTCCCCGTCTCCTCCTTGTCTTTGCGGATGATGCTGATCGACCCGTCACCCTCGATGAAGGCCTTCTTCACCTCGGAGGGATGTTCCACTCCCTGCTGGCGAAGCTGGCTGGTCAGCTCCTCGATCGTGATCATCTCCTTCTGCATGTTGCGCCTGAGCATCCGGCCGTTTTCGATCAGGGGCAGCGGCGGCGGCCGGGTCAGCCGCTGGAAGGCGGGGAAATGGTACCCGAGCCAGTCGATGGCGAAGTTCCAGAACACGATCGTGAGGACGAGGACCGTTCCTTCCGTGACCGATTTGTATTCGCTCGCCATGGCGTTCTGGGTCGCGTCGGCAATCAGGACGATCACCAGAAGGTCGGCGACGCCGATCACCCCGGTCTGCCGTTTGAGCAGAAACCGGAGGATCAGGAACAGCATGATGTAGGTAAATGTGCCGCGCAGGATGATCTCGGGGATCGAGGTGGTGGGGACGAACACCTGATGCCAGTCGATCATGGTCGGACCTCGTTCTCTGGCGCCTCAGGCGCAGGCTGGAAGGATGAAGGCGGGGATGCCCTGCCACAGGATAACGATGAGCGAGAAGCCGTTCACGAGCGCCGCCGACTGGACCATGAACCGGTCTGCTGCGGAGACCGGCCGTGCTTCCGCCGATCGGTACCCTCTGAGCGACCAGGCGAACGCGGCAGCCGTCGCGGCGAGCGCCGTGACGGTCGCGATCAGGATGCTCGCCTGGACGACGCCCAAGCCGAGGAACGTCGCATCGGCCCACTCCCGGCCGCACAGGGTCGATGTCGCCCCGTAGATCAGCAAGAACTGCAGCGCCCACGCAATGAGGCCCGCGAGCATCAGAAGTACCTGCCCTGTCCGGAGCGCCGTCATCGTCAGATGCCTCCAGTCAGGCGCGGGAAGCCGTGAACCACGACGATGCCGACAAGTCCTTGAGCCGCCGTGTAGTACCAGAACAGCATGGTGTTATCGAAGGTGGTCCGGCGCACGCTGTCGAGTTTGCCGGTGAGCCAGCGCGCGATGGTGTAGAGGCCCATGACCAGCGTCGTGAGCACGAAGAAGATCTGATACGAGACGAGGGCATAGACGGCGGCGCCATAGGCATGGGCGGAAGGACTCAGCCCCGCACGCCATTGCGCCGCGAGATCGACGGCGGAGGCGGCCGACACCAGCACGAGGGCGATGCCGATGAGAACCGGCACCGACCGCGGGCTGCGACGATCCTCGCCCCGCAGATTCCCGCTCGCACGGTCGATCAGGATGGCGCTAGCGATATAGAGCGCGGCTGCGATGGCGGCCCAGATCCAGTGTGGCGGCACGAAGCCTTGCGCCGGCCAGGCGCTTGGATTGACCAGCCACAGGAACAGGTAGGAAAAGATCATGCAGGTGAAGACCATGCCTGCGACCACCATGAGGACGATCATGGCCCACCAGGAATGGTTCATCGGTCCGGTGACATAGACCGGAACCACGATCCCGCCGCCGATATCGGCGGGCGGACGGGTCGGGCCGGGATCGGTCTCCCACAGCCACCAGATCACGCAGCCGATTGCGATCACGCCGCAGACGACCGAAGGAAGCACCAGCTTGACGGTCAGCAGCAGGAAGAAGGCGGCTGTGAAAACAGCCGCCAGCAGCGGCTGCCACCCGGCACCCGGGATCTGCAGGATATATTGCGGGCGCGCATCGAACGGGCTCGTCACCAGAGCCTCGCGCCCGCCCGTCGCCGTGCCGGGGAGATAATAGCGCCCCTCCTCCACGTCCTTCGACAGGTTCGGCTGGTCCCAGAGCGGTTCGCGGCTGACGACGGCCGGAATGCTGCGGGTCGCATACTGGCCGTTCGGCAGCCATTCGAGGGTGCCCGCATTCCAGACATTGCCCGCGTTGTCCTCGCTCGCGAACCGAAATTTGCGGGCAAGGTCGTAGATGAAGATCGCAACGCCCGCGGCGATCATGAACGAGCCGATGGTGGAGACGAGGTTGAGCGCGTCCCACCCCATGTCCACCGGATAGGTATAGACCCGCCGGGGCATGCCGATGAGGCCGGTGATGTGCATCGGCAGGAAGGTGACGTTGACCCCGAGGAACATGAGGCCGAACACCCAGCGCCCGAGGCGCTCGGACAGGGCGTGCTTGCTCGCCACGGGTATCCAGTAATAGAAGGCCGCGAAGAGCGGGAACACCATGCCGCCGATGAGCACGTAGTGCAGATGCGCCACCACGAAATAGGTGTCGTGCGCCTGCCAGTCGAAGGGCGCCATGGCGACCATGACGCCGGTGAGGCCGCCGAGCGTGAAGATGAACAGGAAGCCGATCACGAAGAGCGACGGGGTTGTGAGCTTCATCCGGCCCGAGGCGATGGTGGCGATCCAGGCGAAGACCTGGATGCCGCTCGGCACCGCCACCGCCGTGCTCGCCGCCGAGAAGAAGCTCAAGGACATCTTCGGCAGGCCGGTCGCGAACATGTGGTGCACCCACAGGCCGAAGGACAGGAAGCCTGTGGCGATCAAGGCCAGCACGATCAGCCGGTAGCCGACGAGCGGCGTCTGCGCCATGGCGGGCACGATCATCGAGACCATGCCGGTGGCCGGCAGGAAGATGATATAGACCTCCGGGTGGCCGAAGAACCAGAACAGGTGCTGCCACAGCAGCGGATCCCCGCCCCTCTCGGCGATGAAGAAAGGCCAGTCGAAGGCGCGCTCCATCTCGAGCAGCAGGGTGCCGAGAATGATCGCGGGAAAGCCGATGACGATCATGACGGCGAAGACCAGCATGGCCCACGAATAGACCGGCAGCTTGTCGAGGCTCATGCCGACCGCGCGGGTCTTCATGACGCCGACGATGATCTCGATGGCGCCGGCGATGGCCGAGATCTCGATGAAGCCGATGCCGAGAAGCCACCAATCCGCATTGTCGGCGGGTGAATATTTGGTGCCCGTGAGCGGCGGATACATGAACCAGCCGCCATTGGGGGCAAGGCCGAAGAAGATCGTGCCGAAGAACACCAGCCCGCCGACGAAATAGGCCCAGAAGGCATAGGCCGAGAGGCGCGGAAACGGAAGGTCGCGCGCCGCCTGCATGTTGGGAAGAAGGTAGACGCTCGCTGCCTCCACCGCCGGCACGGCGAAGAGGAACATCATCACCGTGCCGTGCATGGTGAAGAGCTGGTTGTAGAGATCGTGCCCGACGAGGTCGCTCTCCGGCACGGCGAGCTGGGCGCGCATGATCAGCGCCAGGATCCCGGCCAGGATGAAGAACAGGAAGGCCGTGCCGACGTACCAGATGCCGACATAGGTGTTGTTGACGTCGGTGATGAAGCTTAAGCCCCTCGGCGACTTCCAGGCCCGCTTGAGCGCCTCGAACTCTCCGGCAGGTCGCGGCAGGGCATTCGGCAGCTCGGGCTCCCGGCGCTCGAAGGATTCGGGACGCTCGGGCGCGTTCATTTCAGGCTCTCCAGATAGCCGGCGAGCGCTCGAAGGTCCTCACCGGTGAACGACCCGTAGGAGGGCATGCGCACGCCCGGCTTGATGTGCTGCGTGTTGGCGATCCAGCCGGCCAGCGTGCCGACATTGTTGGGGAACTGCCCCGCGCCGATGGTGCGGCGGCTGCCCACATGGGTGAGATCGGGCCCGAAAAGCCCATTGGCCTCCGTGCCGCGCACCACATGGCACGAGCCGCATCCTCCGGTGCGAAAAAGCTCGCGCCCGCGCACCAGCTGCGGAAGGTCGGGCTCCGGTGCGGGCTTGGCCTGGTTCGTCCGCCATGCCTCGAAGGCCGAGGGTTCGAGCGCGACCACGTCGAAGGCCATGCGTGCATGCTGGTCGCCGCAGAACTCGGCGCAGACCCCGCGATAGATGCCCGGCCTCTCGGCGGTGAAATTGAGGCTGTTGACGCGCCCCGGGATCATGTCGATCTTGCCGCCGAAATTCGGGATCCAGAAGCTGTGGATCACATCCGCCGCCGTCACCGACACGGCGATGGGCCGGCCGACCGGGATGACGATCTCGTTGGCGGTGGAAAAGGCAGGCCTTTCGTCCTCACCCGGATAGCGCACCCGCCACCAGTACTGCTCGCCGACCACCTCGATGGGGAGCGCGCCGGGCATCCGCACGTCGGTGTCGCGCATGACGATCAGGCCGTAGGGCAAAAGCATCGACAGCACGACGATCGGGAAGGCGAGACCGCCATAGACGATGGTGTTGCGCCCGCCGAGCCAGGCCCGGCGCTCGGGCGGAGCGAAGATGGCGTAAAGCAGAAGCCCGGTGACGGCGAAGAAGATCAGGGTCGCGCCCACCGTCATGATCACGGCGAGCCAGTAGATCCGCAGGGCATCGCCGCCGGCCGGATCGAGGGCCGATTGGACGCCGCTGCAACTCGCGAGCGCTAGCGCACAGGAAAGCACGCCCCCGTGCCTTGCCCAGGTGCGCAGCCGCCATCGCGGGCAATGCCGGGTCGCCTCACACTCCATCCGCCCTACATCGGTCTTGCATGCATCGAACGGATAAGCTTGGCCGTGAGAGTTGGTTCCCTGGAAAAGTTCTACCCCCGGCATAAGGCGGCACTCGGCCTCGCCGCCATTCCAACAATCCTGATGGAAGAGCCGGCCCTCGCCCACGGCACCGCGCCCCATGGGCCGGAGGACCTCTGGCATTCCTGGCAATTCGATCCGCTCATCACGATTCCGCTCCTCGTCTCGAGCCTGCTCTTTGCCGCAGGCGTGCGACGGTTGAGGTCGGATCTGGGGCGTTTCCCGCCCGGCTTCGGCGTGCCGCAGATCCTCTGTTTCTCCTCAGGGATCGCGCTGCTGATCGTCGCCCTTCTGTCGCCACTGGAAGGGCTCTCGAAGCCGCTTCTTTCAGCGCATATGGTGCAGCACATCCTGCTGATCGCGGTCGCGCCCCCGCTCCTCGTCCTCGGAAAACCCGAAGTGGCGTGGCTTTGGGCGCTTCCCGAATCCTGGCGGCGCAGCCTCGCGCGCCAAAGGCGAATGAGGTCGGTGCTGGCCTTCCTCGCACCGTGCGCGAGACCTGTGCCCGCGGCGCTGATCCACATGGCGACCTTGTGGATCTGGCACAGCCCGGCGCTGTTCGATGCCGCCCTGGCATCCGATCTCGTCCATTGGCTGGAGCATGTGCTGTTCTTCGGCACCGCGCTCCTGTTCTGGCGCGGGGTGATCAAGGCCCGCTCGGGACGCGAGGCCGCGGCGGGAGCGCTCATCGCCTGCTTCATCACGCTGTTGCAGAGCGGCCTCCTGAGCGCCCTTCTCAGCTTTGCGCGCGAGGCGCTGTATCACACACCGGATACGGCAAATTGGGGGCTGACAGCCCTGGAAGATCAGCAATTGGCAGGAGCTATCATGTCGCTTCCCATGTGCGGGATCTATCTCCTGACCGGCCTCGCCATGGCTTTTCGCCTCCTGACGCCGCTCGGGGAACGGAGCGGACGCCTGCCGGTTGCCCCGTCGAGCCTCCTGAAGCAGAGCCCATGATTCCGCCCGCCCTCGTCCGCTTTCTGATCGTCCCGCTCCTGGCAGGTTTGTCCGCCTGCAGCGACGAGCAGAATCAAGCCTCGATCCTGACGATCTCAGGCGGCGATCCCGATCGCGGCCATGCGCTCATCCAGTCCTATGGCTGCGGCACCTGCCATGCCATCGAGGGCGTCAGGGGTGCGCGCGGCCAGGTCGGCCCGCGCCTCGAAGACTTTGCGCAGCAACACCTTCTCGCCGGGTTCCTGCCAAACACGCCGAGCAACCTGATCGCATGGCTGATGGATCCGGTGGCGCTCAAGCCGCAGACGGGCATGCCGTCCCAGGGTGTGACCGGGGAAGAGGCGCGGCACATCGCGGCCTATCTCTATACCCTCGGCGATGCTGGGGTCCGGGTCTATCCGCCCGATCCTCCGCTCCCGCTGCGCGGAGAGGAGTTCGCGGTCGAGCTGCCACCGCGCGCAGCCCCGGTCACGGGGACGACACCGCGCACCCGTCGCATCGTGCCTGATCAACCCTCAACCGCGCCGTCAGGGAGCTGAGAGTCTGGCGCTGCCATACCTCTCCCCGGTGGGGAGAGGTCGAGCGCAGCGAGGGTGAGGGGGTAAAGGTTTATCCGGATAGGGCGTAACCCCTCACCCGGACCTAAAGGTCCGACCTCTCCCTCCGGGAGAGGTGAACGCGATGTGCAAGCCTCAAAGGACCTACCGACGTCACTCAGGCTCCGCCAGAGCCTCCTCCGCATAGGTCGGACGCGTCCGCATCACGAATGCATAGGCGGCGATCCACAATGCCGTCGCTCCGAGAATGACGGCGAGCGCCGGCCATGAGGGATGCCCCTTAGGCTGCAGGATCCAGAGCATGTGCGTGCCATGATACAGGAGCGCCAGCGCGCTCCCGACGATCATACCGAGGCGGCTCACGCCCGACGGCACCAGCACCACGATGGCAATCAACATCAGCAGATGGGACACCGTCAGCAGCCGCAGGTTCTGTTGATCGGAGCGCTCCAGATACCATCCTGCCCCGGCAGGTAGGTTGGCAAGCCACACGATCAGGAATTGCGAGAACCACGTCCAGACGGTCAACAGTGCGAGCGTCAGCAGCGCCCGTTCAAGGCTCTTCATACGTGTCGGCGAAGCGTGTTCTGCGCCGAGCAGCGTCACCAGGATTGCGCATGCGAGCGCCGCAAGAGTCTGATTGAGCCCATAGGCGAAGCCGAAAAGCGTCGACCACCAATGCGGATCGCGCGACAGAACCCAATCATAGGCCGCAAAGCTCATGATCGGCGTCATCAGGGCAAGGCCGATGGCGCTCGCCCTGCGGACCTGTCGGTTGCGGACGAGCCAGAATGCCAGTCCGGCGCAGGCGAGAAGGTAGAAGGCGCTTCTCACAAGATAGAAGCCTGGGCTCAGGAAAGCGGCGCGCAACGGCGGCAGATCGGCTCTCTGGCTCATCCAGGGAAAGAGCTGATCGAGGCCGAAGGCGAGCGGAATCCCGATCAGGATCAGCACAGGCAGGGTCAATGCCGCCGCCTCGAGTTCGGCCCGCACGGGCGCAAGCCAGTGCTCGGCCATGAGATGGCCGAGCATCAGCACGGCAAGGCTGCCCATCGCCAATCCCGACAGCGAAACGAAGACGAGATAGAGGGCCTCCATAGCGCTCATGGATCGGCCCCACCTTCAGCCTGCAACCGCTTCACATGGTGAGCGATGGCCCACCTTTCTTCCGGCGAGACCCGGTCGGCATAAGGAAACATCCGTCCCCGTCCCTGCGTGATCACGCCGACGATCTGCTCGGGAGAATACGCGCGCAACCGCTCGTCGTGATAGGACGGCGGCGCGGGAAGGCCGCGGGACACGACGATGCCGTCCCCTCGCCCGCTTATGCCATGGCATGGGGCGCAGAACACCTGGAACCTGTCCGCACCCCGCGCCAGGAGCTCCGGCGTCACCGCGGGTCCCGGGGGCGCAAGGGCCGCCTGCCGTGCGGCCGATCCTCTGGCGATGGTGCCGGGAGGAAGCGGCACATAGGCTCTTTGAACGGCGCGGGTCGACGCCACCGCGTCCCGCGGCTCGGTTCCGGAATCGCAGGCCGCCAGCAACGAGAGGCCTATGAAGCCGAGCGCTAATCGCACGCCGGGACCTCCCGAACCGCAAGCGGCGAAAGCGTTTCCAGGAACGCCCTGGCCTCCTGCATCATGAAGATCGGGTCCTCGGCCAGAATGCAGAGGAAGAAACGGTCCTCGGAGGCGCGACGGAAATCGTGCACGGCGAAGACCGGATGATGCAGACGGGGCAGACGCAGGATCACGAGCAGGCCGATCAGGGTCGCGGCGCCCGCCCAGAGAATCGCGACGATCAGGGTGGAGGGAATGAAGGCGGGCCAGCTGTTGAGGGGCCGGCCGCCGACATTCAGCGGATAGTCGACGACGTTCATCCAATACTGCGATCCGTATTGAAGACCGGCTCCCACCAGGGCCGCCAGAAAGGCGATCCAGGGAATGATCGTCGTACGGACGCCGAGCTCATGCGCGAGATCAGTCAGTGGGAAAGGGCTGAAAGCATCGAGCTTCGTATAGCCGGCCCGCCTCGCTGTCCTGACCGCTTCGACGAGGTCTTCAGCCCGGCGGAACTCCGCCATGATGCCATAGGGGAGCGGCGTCATGACGATTTCTCCAGATGCTCGTCATGACGGGTCTCGAACATCGATACGACCGGCAGGAAGCGGACGAAAAGCAGCAGAAGCGCTGCGAACAGCCCAATGGTGCCTAGGAACAGGCCGGTCTCGGCCAGCGTCGGCTGATAGTTTCGAGAGATCGAAGGAAGGTAGTCGGTCTGGAGACCGCCGACGATGATTGAAAAGCGGTCGAACCAGATGCCGACGCCGATGGAGAGGCCGACGAAGACGCCGGCAATGGTGCTGTTGCGCGCGGCCTTGAACCAGAGCAGCTGTGGGATCAGCACGCTGTAGACGATGGCTGTCCAGTACAAGCCGGCATAGTCGCCGGTCATGCGGTTGAGCATGGCTTCCTGGGCCATCCGCTCCGCCAGCAGGGCCGCGATGACCTCGTCGAGAAAAAGATAGCCGGATACGATAGCGCTCGCGAGAACGAGCTTTCCGAGAAGGTCGATATCCTCCTCGTCGATGTAGCGACCGAGCCTCAGGCCTGAGCGCAGCAGAACGGCAACGAGAAGCACGATGGAAAGCCCCTGCGCCAGGCCGGTGGCCACGAAATGAAGAGGCTGGCGGGTCTCGTGCCAGTCGGGCACCAGCGTCACCGCGAACTCGAACGCGACCGTGCTCTGCATGATCAGGATCAGCGGCAGAACCAGGATCGCGACGAGCCTGTAGGCGCGCTGGTGATAGGCCCAATGGCGCACGGAACCGCGCCAGCCCAGCGCGAAGATGCCGTAGATCCGCTGCACCGATTTGCGTCGGGCGCGGTCGCGCAGGGTCGCGAGATCGGGGATCAGGCCGACATACCATAAAAGGCTGGTGACGATGGCATGTGTGCTGATCGCCCAGAAATCCCAGGTGAGCGTGCTGCGGAATTGCGGCCAGACCTCGAAAGTCGCCGGATAGGGAAATGTCCAGTAGAACAGCCACGGCCGCCCGAGATGGAAGATCGGGAAGATCCCGGCGCAGATCACCGCGAAGAACGCCACGCCCTCGGCGAAACGGTTGACGGCCGTGCGCAGATCGTGCCGGCGCAGCACCAGGATCGCCGCGAAAAGACTTGCGCCGTTGGCGATGCCGATCCACCAGGCATAGTTGATGAGGTCGAAGCCCCAGACGAAGGGGATGTTCACGCCCCAGATTCCGACGCCCAGGATCGTGACCGAGACCAGCGTATAGCCGAGGAGCAGGACCAACCCGCCCGAGACCACGAGCGCGCACCACCAGACCCGGCCGAAGCGGCGGGAGAGCGGGACTTCCGCGACCGGGGTCGTGACGGCTATGGCCTCGCTGCTCATCGCCTATCCGTCCTCGCGGGGTTGTTCGATGCGGGCGAGATAGGTGGTGCGCGGCCGCGTGTTCAGGGCGCCGAGCAGCGCATAGTTGCGCGGGCTCTGCTTGAGCCGGCTCACGGTGCTTTCGGGATCGTTCACGTCGCCGAACACGATGGCTTTCGTCGGACAGGCCTGCTGGCAGGCTGTTACCACCTCACCATCGCGCAGGGGGCGATCTTCGATGCGCGCATCGGCGCGGGCCGTTCCGATGCGCTGGATGCAATAGGTGCATTTCTCCATCACGCCGCGATCGCGCACCGTTACCTGCGGATTCGTGAGATCGGACGGCGCCGAGACGTCGGTGCCCTGATAGTCGAGGAAGTTGAAGCGGCGCACCTTGTAGGGGCAGTTGTTCGAGCAGGTCCGGGTGCCGACGCAGCGGTTATAGACCATGTCGTTGAGACCCTCCGACGAATGCACCGTCGCATTGACCGGACAGACCACCTCGCACGGCGCCTTCTCGCAATGCATGCAGGGAACGGGCTGGAAATAGGTGTCGGGACTGGCCGGATCGCCGCCGTAATAGCGGTCGACGCGGAGCCAGTGCATCTCCCTGCCCTTCGCCACCTCCTCCGGCCCCACGATGGCGATGTTGTTCTCGGCCTGACAGGCGATGACGCAGGCGTTGCAGCCGATGCAGGCGTCGAGATCGATCGCCATGCCCCAGGCATGGCCTTCGTAAGGCCAGTCCGGATAAAGCGACGGGTTTGCCTTGTCGGGTAAGAGGTTCTGGTCTGGCGCCACGACGCGCACGATGTCGCGTCCCTGCATCGAATGGTGCTGCTGCGTCGAGATCACAGGGATCCGCACACCGGCAGCTTTGATCTCGCCCGTTGCGACCCACGGCCTTTGCGAGGACCGGATGGCGTAGGCGTCGAACCCGATCCCGTTGCCGACGCGTCCGGCTTGCCGGCGCCCATAGCCGAGGGTGAGAGTCACGGCTCCCGTCGCGTGGCCGGGCAGGATCCAGACCGGCGCTCGTAAGGTTCGGCCGTCGACATTCAGGTCGATGGCATCGCCCGAGGACAGGCCGAAGATCGCCGCCGTCTCGGGAGCGATCAGGGCCGCATTGCCCCAGACCTGTTTCGTCAGCGGCTTCGGCAATTCCTGCAGCCAGCCATTGTTGGCATAGGTGCCGTCCCAGACGGAAGGATCGGGCGTGAACGTCACGTCGATGCCGGCCGATGGCGCCAGGGCGGCAGGTTCTGGCTTCCAGTCGGGGCGCAGAGCAACGTCGACGGGCGGCGATGCGGAATTGTCCACGATTCCGTCTTCAAGCGAGCGCACCCAGCGCTCCTCGAAGCCCTCGCCCCAGGCCTCGCGCCAAGTACCCTGGACCAGCCCGCGACCGTCGAGTGCCTGGCCCGCCATCAGGCCGAGAAACTCGTCGGCGCTCAATCCAGGCTTCAACGGCATGGTCACCGGCTGCCGCAGACCCACCGTTCCGTCGAAAGCGCTCAGATCGCCCCAGCTTTCGAGCGGATGGCTCTCCGGAACATGCCAATGGCAGACCGCAGCCGTCTCGTCGCGATGCTGGCCCAGATGCAGCGACAGCGGAACGCGGCGGATGAGGCTGGCGAGATCGATATCCGCCGGAGCCGTATAGGCTGGATTGCCGCCGAGAACCACAAGATGAGATGCCTGCCCGGCCGCGATGGCTTGCGCCAGATCGGCGAGCGTCCCGACATCGCTAGCGAGCGGCCGCACCGGCTCGATGGCGCGAACGGTCGTGCCGAAGGCGCCAAGGCGCGCGTTGATCGCATGCACGAGAGCGTGGACGGCACTCCCCTGCTCCCGCCCCGCCGCGACGAGGCTCCGCGAACCGGCCTTACGCAGGGCATCGGCGATCCGGGTTATCGAAGGATGGCTTCCGACAGGAGCGGAGCCGGTTTCGAGTGTCGCGGCAAGCGACTCCACGAAGGCTTCGACATCCCGCGGCCGAAGCGGAATGCGCTCGTCCGCGCGGGTACCGACAAGGCTCGGACGCGTCTCGACGGCAAAGAGGCGCGGCAGCTCGCGTTCCCGCAATCTTCGTCGCGCCTGATGATCGGCGGCGTAGCGCAAATGTCCCGGCTCCTCGGCGAAGAGATCGCCGCCGAGAGTGACGATCGTGTCAGCCTGGGCCAGGTCGTATACGAGGTCGACGTCGCGGCCGAACACGGTCATGCCGGCGGCGCGCCGGTTGTCGTCGTCGATTGGTGAGAAGCTGTGCCACCTCGCAAGTGGAAAGAGCTGCCGCGCCTGTGCCACGAGCCGCAGCAGGGTCGGCGACGAGGTGGGCGGCATCAGGATGTGCAATCCCTTTCCCTCGGCAACGACGAGTTCGTTGCGCACCGGGCGGATGAAACCCGTCAGTTCCTGCCACGTGCGCTCCACTCCATTCTGAAGCGGTGCGTCGGATCGGTCGGGATCGTAAAGGGACAGGATTTCGGCCTGGGCAAAGACATCCGTGGCGCCGAGGCTCGCAGGATGAAGCGGGTTGCCCTCGATCTTGATCGGGCGTCCTTCCTGCACCTTCACGAGGACGCCGCGGCCAAAACCGTTCAGCGGCAGAGACGTAGCGACGGTGAGCGGCACGCCTGGAACATGGCCGGGCATAGTGTGGCTTTGCGACAGGAGCGGAGCGTTCTTGCCGGCACTACCACCGTCACAGGCGGCAAGGCCTCCGAGCGCCAGCGAGGCACTCATGAGCCGCAGCAGGGTACGCCGGTCGATCCTCGCGGCCTGCACGATGTCCGGAAACTCGGCCTCCACATAGCGGCGCACCTCCGGCAGATCCGCCAGTTCCTCGAGGCTGCGCCAGAGTCTTGGTCCATCCTCATTGGCGAGGCGGGCTCTCATGGCTTCGAGATCGAATGGCGCGCCTTCGCTCATTGGCTCTACCGGTGGCACGTGTTGCAGCTGGTGAGGCGCCGGGAGGCCTCCCGGTAGAATTCGCGCAGGTCGTCCGGCAGGTTCTTGCCGTGCGGTTCGTAGCCCATGGTGAACACGGCATCCTGCGGCCGCAGCTGCGGGACGGGATCGCGGTGGCAGTCGAGGCACCACCCCATCGACATGGTCTGCGTCTTCACGGTCTTCGACATCCGGTCCACCCGCCCGTGGCAGGTCTCGCAAGCCACGCCCTTCGTAACGTGGACGGCGTGATTGAAATAGGCGTAGTCCGGCAGGCGGTGGACGGACGCCCATTCGATGGGCTGTCCGAGCAGGAAGCTCGAACGGATCGGCTCTAACACGCTCGCACCCACCCACACCTGGGAATGGCACGTCATGCAGGTCTGGGCCGAGGGCATGCCCGCATCGGCCGCGCGCTCGACGGTGGAATGGCAGTATCGGCAGTCGATGCCGAGCGATCCACTGTGGAGATCATGCCGGAACGGGACAGGCTGCGGCGCCGGCTTGCCCACATTCCAGGTGCTGCCGGACCGCGCCCAGACATAGGCCAGCGCCGCGCCCGACAGGATACCCAGGCACGCGAGCACGATCGCCACGCGAAACAGAGTGGCGGCCGCCGGTGAGAAAAGTTGCGCCATCGCCAGTGTCGCGCACCATCCGTTGGCTCAGATCCCGTCTGAGCGAAGCTTCGCTGTTGACACAATCGGTTCAGCGCCGCTTCGTTCCCTCAGAGCCTTTCTAGGCTCATTCCGCGATTTCGGGCTGTGTCTGCGACGTGGGCGAAATGCGGATCGGAATGGATTTCGCGGCAGGTACCTTGCTCTCGTCTGCGTGATGCCAGACGGGGATCAACGGGTTGCACTCCGGGTAATAGGACGCGCAGCAGCCTTCGGGGATCGCGTAAGGTGTGACACGCAATCCGCTCACCTGACGCTTGATGCCGTCGTCGACGGCGGTCGTCAGCATAACCAGATCGCCCTCCTCCAGCTTCAGGCGGGCGATGTCATTGCGATTCATGAACAGCACCATGCGCGTGCCTTTCACGCCTCTAAATCGGTCGTGATAGCCGTAGACGGTCGTGTTGAACTGATCGTTGGAGCGAACGGTCATGAGCTTGAAGACATTCGGATCATTCTCTGCAATGCCGAGATCCGCTTCCAGGCTCTTGGGCACGATGAAGTTGGCCTTGCCCGTCCTCGTCTTCCATTGCCGCTCGCGCGCCGCGATCGGGCGATGGAAGCCGCCAGGCTGCCACATGCGGTCGTTGAAGCCGCGAAAATCATCCGGATAGGTTTCCTCGATCGCGTCGCGAATGCGGGAATAATCGGCGACCCACTCGTCCCAGGGAACGTTGGGGTTGGGCTGCAGAGTCGCCTTGGCGAGTTCCGCGACGATGCGCGGCTCCGACAGAAGATCGGGACTTGCGGGTTTCGCCACGCCCTTGGAGCCGTGGATGCAGGCGGTCGAATCCTCGACGGCCACAGCCTGGGGACCGCTCGCCTGTTCGTCTATCTCGATGCGGCCGAGGCAAGGCAGGATGTAAGTGATCTCGCCGGGGATCAGATGGTTGCGATTGAGCTTGGTCGAGATCTGCACGGAGAGGCGCAGGCTTGTCCAGGCCTCCTCCAGCGCCGCCGTCTCAGGAGCCGCCCGCACGAAATTGCCTCCGAGCGCGACGAAGGCTTTCACCTCGTTCTTGATGATGCCCTCGCACGCCTCGACCGTCATCATTCCTTTCCAGCGCGGCGGCTCGAATCCGTATTGCTCCTTGAGCTTGTCGAGAGGCACCAGCTCCGGCTTTTCCGAAATTCCGACGGTGCGCTGGCCCTGCACGTTGGAGTGACCGCGCACAGGACAGATGCCGGCTCCCGGCTTGCCGATGTTCCCGCGCAAGAGAAGGAGATTGGCGAGCATCTGGACGTTCTCGACACCTGCCTTGTGCTGCGTGAGCCCCATTCCATAGATGCCCATCGCCGCACTCGCGCGTGCATAGATGCTGGCAGCCGCTTCCAGCGTAGCGTGGGAGAGGCCCGAGCGGCGCTCGATCTCCGGCCATTGGGCCTGTCGGGCCGCTTCCGCAAAGGCCTCGAAACCATCTGTATGCTCGGCGATGAAATCGTGATCGAGGACAGGGCTTCTGCCCGCCGCTTGGGCCCGGTCGTCAGCTTCGATCAGAATCTTGGCCAGCCCCATGATCGCCGCGACGTCGCCGCCGATCTTCAGCTGATGATACTGAGACGAAATCAGCGTTTCCGAGCCGGTCAGCATTTCGGTGGGCGCTTGCGGGTTGGTGAAGCGCTCGAGGCCGCGTTCTTTCAGCGGGTTGAAGGTGATGATGGGAACGCCCCGCTTGGAGGCTTCCTGGAGCGGATGCAGCATGCGCGGGCTGTTGGTGCCGACATTCTGTCCGAAGAACAGGATGCAGTCGGTCTTCTCGAAATCGTCGAGGATCACCGTGCCCACCGGAACGCCGATGCTTTCCGGTAGGGCGACCGAAGTGCTCTCGTGGCACATATTGGATGAATCGGGCAGATTGTTCGTGCCGTAAAGCCGTGCGAACAATGCCCACATATAGGATGTCTCTAGGGAGGCACGACCGGAGGCATAAAGCACGACCTCGCGCGGATCGAAGCCGTTCAGCACCTGCCCGATCTCGCGGAAGGCCTCATCCCAGGCGACGGGCACATAAGTGTCGGTTTTTCTGTCGTAGCGCATAGGATGCGTGAGGCGGCCGGCCTCTTCGAGGTCATGATCGGACCACGTACGGAGTTCGGAGAGGGTGTGCTCGGCGAAGAATTCAGGCGTCACGCGCTTGGTCGTGAGTTCCCAGGCGGTCGCCTTGGCGCCGTTCTCGCAATATTCGAAAGGATGCGGCTCGGCGGGCTTGGCCCAGGCACAGCTGACGCAGGCATAGCCGTCCGGCTTGTTCTGCTTGAGCAGCAACGCATTGCCGGTGATAAGCCGGCCCTCACGTGTGAGGATGCTCTCGACCGACTTTACCGAGCCCCACCCTCCGGCAGGACCAGTATATGGCTCGATCTTCGCGTCGTCGTTCATACGGACATACCCTCTCGCTCGCCGCCTTCGGGGCGGTCGACATGGTGCATGTCAATGAATGGGATAGCGCGACCGTTCCCGAGCGACTGACGCTCTGTTCTGGCTGCTCCGGGAGAGATGGCGACTCCGGTAGGGCTCGAACCTACGACCTGCCGCTTAGAAGGCGGCTGCTCTATCCAGCTGAGCTACGGAGCCATCGACGCGCAGGCCGGGGACCTAGTGGGTCCAGGGCCCGACGCGGTTGAACTTGAAATTATCGGAGTAAGAGGCCACCCGCCGCTTCATCTCCTGCGGCTCCTCGACCCGATACGCGATGCCCTCGCGCTCGGCATAGGCGATCGCCTCTTCCTTGGTGTCGAACCACAGGCGGAGCTGTTGGCGGGTGTCGCCGGAGCTCGTCCAGCCCATCAGGGGCTCGATCTCGCGGGGCTGATCCTGCTCGAAGGTAAGGAGCCACTGCTTGGTCCGGGCCAATCCGGACTGGGTTGCCGACTTGGCGGGCTTGTAGATCCGTGCAGGCATCGGTTTCGGACTCTCTCCAAGACTCATCCGGTGAAGATGGTCGGGGCGGCAGGATTTGAACCCGCGACCCTCTGCTCCCAAAGCAGATGCGCTACCAGACTGCGCTACACCCCGATATCCTCAACAGCTTGGTTTCTCTATCGATTTGAAAACCAGTCCGCAAGCCCCACAGTTCCGTGGCGAAGCCGGAAAGGCCCGGGGTTGAATCGCACTCTGGTGAAAAGTCCCGGGAATGCCCCGTCGCCGCTCCCGTGGTCTTGAGGCGCCTCTGCCGACCCAGAAGCCTTCGATTCGTCTCTGGGCATTCGCAGGCCACCTCACTGCAACGCAACTAAATAGGCGCATGGTCACGCTTTTGCCCAATTCGGGAACCAAAGACTATCATCAGTCTTTCGAAGTACACCATCCGATAGTCGCTTTCCATACAGACGAATAATCCATTTTCATCTGGAATCCGGCTCTCAAGTTAGTAGTAAAAGGCGTATTTTCCTACAATCCCGACTACCCCATACCTTCCAATATTTCCAAGGGCTCGGAGCGTTCCGCCTGAGTCAGCAACTCCCCATGCTTAAGACATGCGTAGGAAGTTTATTCTACGCTTTCACAAATATTCCGTACCACTTTTGAAACTAAAAAAAGGCGACAAAAGCTATGGCAACCATTTATGTCTCGACCACGGGCAGCGACTCCAACTCCGGCGCCTCCGGCAGCCCGGTGAAAT
>NZ_JAERQD010000066.1 GCF_016735695.1 Microvirga zambiensis WSM3693
AACTCATCTGCGCTCTCGTGCGAAGGCTCCCACGATGTCCCTGCTGCCACACAAAGTTTATGACACAGTAGTACTAGTCGGCATCCGGATATGAGCGATCAAGACCCAAGCCACCGCACTTTCAATGGAGGCTTCGAAGTCCTTGGCCAGTCGGCGGCAGCGGCCAAGCCAACTGAAGGTTCGCTCCACCACCCAGCGGCGTTTGAGCACCGCAAAGCCCTTGACCGTATCCGAGCGCTTGATGATCTCAATTGTCCAATGCCCGAGAGCCGCGATGGCGTCGCGCAGCTTGTCTCCCGCATAGCCGCCATCGGCAAAGACATGGCGCAGCCAGGGATAAAGGGCGCAGATCGAGGACAGCACCTCCACGGCACCATCACGGTCCTGGATGTCGGCGGTGTGAACGCGCAGCCCGACCAGATGGCCTTGCGTGTCGGTGATGATGTGGCGCTTGCGTCCCTTAATCTTCTTGCCAGAATCAAAGCCGCGCGGTCCGCCGCTTTCTGTTGTCCTCACCGGTTGGCTGTCGATCACGCCGGCCGAGGGGCTCGCCTCAGCCGGCCCTCTCGCGCGAGGCGGCCACGAGAGCATGGTTGATCCGCTCGAACGTGCCGTCCCGCGACCAGGCGTAGAAGTAACCCTGCACGGCGGAGTACGGCGGAAACTCCTTTGGCAGCTGGCGCCATTGGCAGCCGGTCGAGGCCCGACACAAGATCGTCTCAACCACGGCTCGCAGGCAGGTCATGCGAGAACGCCCGATCCGCCGAGCCGCTGGCATGAACGGCTCGATCAATGCCCATTCGGCATCCGTGAGATTGCTTGCATAACGCAGTCCATCTCGCCGATACTGCTGGCGAGTGGCCTCGGTCCAAACCATCGTGACCTCCATCGAATCTTCGCAGATCCGACGGAATCACAGGGGCTTGAGGCCACTCAACCTTTTTCAGTCAGCCTCAGACTTTTCGAGATCGGCGCAGCACTCAGTTCTTAGAACGAGGCGAGGTGGAGATACAGCACTATGGCCAATGCTGTCGCTGGTTTTGTTCGAGGGATGTGAGCTCTCCTCGGCAGCGACGATGAGGATCAAACACAGCTCGGCCCACTAGGTCGGCGAGGATATTTCGCAGCGCGGTTACGACCTTGGCCTCATATTGACCTTCGCCGTGCCCAAAGTGCGGCGTGTCCGGTCGCATCTAGAATCAAGATGAACGGACTCTGGTATCTATATTGGACAATGGCGGAGGGTTCTCTAGAGTTCGCTGCCTGGGCATTCGATGAACATGGCGTTCTTAGCTATTCTTCAAGTGCTGGCTTACACGAGCATCGTCGCCAATCATCTCTAAGGTGAGTCAATGCGCATTCAGTATTTTTCCGAAGCCGAGTACATGTCGCGCCTGCGTCGGGTGAAAGTGCGAATGCAGTCGGAAGGGATCGACATACTTGTCATAACTGAACCCGCAAACATCTATTATCTAAGCGGGTATGACGCTTGGTCATTTTACACTGTGCAGGCGCTGCTGGTGTTTCAAGATGTTGAACTGCCGCTTTGGGTAGGGCGGTTGGTCGATTCTCAATCAGCGCATGTGACCACTTATCTCCCCGGAGAGCGCATTATACCCTATCCTGATATTTACGTTCATACGCCAGATCGGCATGCCTCACAGTTCATCGCCGATGTTATTCTTCGGGAGTCCCCGAGTGTGAAGGTGGTTGGCGTCGAAATGGGGGCTTACTACTATACTGCGCGGGATCATGCCGAATTCGTGGCGGCGATGCCCAACGTTCGCTTTAAGGACGCGGAACTTCTTGTGAACTGGGTGCGCTTCATCAAGAGTGACCAAGAGGTCGCTTATATGCGCCAAGCTGGCCAGATCACTGAACGTATGATGGAACGTGCAGTTGAAGCTGCAGCGCCGGGTGTAAGAGAGTGTGACGTGGCCGCGGCCGTGTACCACGCGCAGATGACGGGCACGGAGGAATTCGGCGGCCTACCAGCTACGAGTCCGCCCCATATGGGTTTTGGTGAACGCGTTCGCGAACCTCACCCGATTTTCAGTGATCGTCCCATCGACCCTAACTCCGTCGCCAACATCGAAATTTCTGGTTGCCGCCTACGCTATCATGCGCCGATGAGCCGCACAGTTTACTTTGGCAAGCCACCGCAGAGCTATAGAGACTTGGCGTCCTATGTAATTGAAGCCCTCGATGTGTCGCTTGATGTTGTGCGACCAGGTGCAACCTGCGAGGATATCGAGCTCGCGTGGCAAAAGATCATGAGTGCTCACGGGATCGAGAAAGAGAACCGATTGGGTTACTCTATTGGTATAGCCTACACACCGACCTGGGGTGAGCGTACCGCCAGCATACGTCGCACAGACCTTACCGTTCTCAAGCCGGGGGCGGCATTCCACCTTATGGCAGGCCTCTGGCTTAAAGACACCGGCATTACGATCACGCAGTCCTTTGTCGTAACTGAGGGCGGTTATGAACCGCTCACTCGCACTCCCCGCGCACTAATCGTTAAGGACTGATTAGATGCAGAACGACATATTGCGAGACGTCTCGGAGTGCTTCTCCGAAACGTACTTCGAAGCACGCGAGAAGTTCCTAAAGCTGGCGGCGTCGGCGATCTCATATGCGTCGCCCGCGCGAGGCCCGGCTGGCGAGGAGCTGTTTACTGATGTTGCCTGGTTTGGGTCTCCGGACGCCCGCCGGGTTGGTGTTCTGATATCGGGTACCCACGGAGTTGAAGGGTACTGCGGCTCTGCTGGACAAATCGACTGGATGCGGAGATCAGGTCTGGAGTCGCTTCGGTCAGACGAGGCGATGCTTCTGATCCATGCAATCAACCCGTACGGATTTGCATGGAACCGACGTGTGACGGAAGAAGGCTGTGACCTGAACCGAAACTTCATCGACTTCACGGTCCCGGCACCAGCCAACCCTGGCTATAACGAGCTTGCAGACTATTTGGTTCCACGTGAAATTGAGGGGCCTGTCTTTGAAGCCGCTGAGAATGCCATCCGCAAATTTCGGGAGGAGAAGGGCGAGGTCGCATTTCAGATAGCTCGGAAGTCGGGTCAGTATATGCACCCGACCGGTATGTTCTTCGGGGGATTCGGTCCAAGCCATTCAAGGCTGACCTTAGAAAAGATCGCGGAAACGTTTGACCTGAAATCGAGGGATATGGTGGTCATCGTTGACGCACATACCGGCTTAGGCCCCTTCGGATACGGTGAATTGCAGACAGAGCAGCCTTCTGGACCCTCTGGGTACGAGCGCGCCCTCGCTATGTTCGGTCGCTCGGTCACCTCTCCGGACCTCGGCACCTCCTCATCCGTCCCCATCCGCGGCTCGATTGATGAGTTTTGGCAGCGCCTTCTTGCTGAAAAGCATGTGTATGTAGCACTTGAGTTCGGGACTTTCGACCCGGAGAATGGCCGACGCGTGCTCCGTGAAGATCACTGGATCGCAAAGAATTCCAATGCGGATCCAGCCATCGCAGAAGCTATCCGTCTGCGTCTCCGCGAGCACTACGACCCCAGATCAATTGACTGGCGCGAAATGGTCCTCTGGCGCAGCCGCCAGGTGCACCGGCAGATGTTGGAGGGGCTTGGTGGCTATTCCTAGCACAGCAAGCGGCAGTGTTAAGTTGCGTACTGGTTCTTGGCGACAAGCACGTACCTAACCTGATAAGAAGGCGAACAATCTCCCTGTTGCATGGATGAGCGAGGTGGTACCGCGGCTGGATAGCGTCGGGGCCTATTGGGCTTCTGACCCAGGAGCTTCGACCATGCCATTCAACGCCAATGCCGCTCGCCGTCACCGCATTCCCAAGCAGCGGAACCGGGTGACGAGTTGGGCGGGCGCGGGCCTGCGCCGGCGGGCAGTCTCACAGTCTGGTTCACCGAGGAAGCCATTGTCGTCTGGCGGGCTGAACCCCGTACGACACCAGGCGGTCAGCCGCATTATCCGCCCTTGGCAATCCGAACAGCTCTGGAGTTCCCGCTCAAAGCGTCTGTGCTGCTGGGGCATGGAGCACCTCCGAAGCATAAGAAGTGCTCTCCAGTGCCCCGAAACAAGTCCAGGTAGCCTGTGAAGCCAATTATTATGGGTGTGACCATGCAGGAACTATATTCGGCAGTCCCAGCATGGTCACTGTGCGCTAGTTAACTCCTTCGCTCAAAACGAAGTCGGCAACATCGTCGAGCGTCTTTGTTGCCCTGGTGACGATCTCAAGGGCCTGCTCTTCGGTGAGGATGAGGGGAGGGCAGAAGATAAGCTGATCGCCAACGACTCGGACGATCAGGTTGTTCTGGAGCGCGGAAGCAAATGCCTTTGCCCCGGCCTTGCCGAACTGATTGAATCCCTTTCGAGAAGATTTGTCCGGCACCATCTCCACGGCAGCCATCAGGCCGACGCCACGAACATCCCCAACCAGAGGGTGATCAGAAAGCTTCTGGAGGTTATCCATGAACACCTTGCCGACCCGTGCCGAGTTGCCAACGAGATCCCGCTCTTCGATTATCTTGAGATTCTCAAGCGCAACTGCAGTAGCTACCGGGTGGCCAGTCGTCGTGTAACCGTGGCCCCACGTTCCAATCTTTGCCGTATTATCGGCAAGGATATTATAGATTTCTTCAGTGAACAGAATTGCTGCCAACGGCATATAGGACGACGTAAGCTGTTTCGACGTCACCATGATATCGGGCGCGAATCCGAAATACGTTGAACCGAACATCGTTCCGAGACGGCCGAAGCCGTTCACGACTTCATCAGCTACGAGGTAAATATCGTATTTGCGGCACAGAGCCTCTACGCCTTGCCAATAGCCCGCCGGCGGCACCAGCACGCCAGCAGCAGCCATAAGCGGCTCGCCGATGAACGCCGCAATCGTTTCCGGGCCCTCCGAAATGATCGTATCTTCGATTTCCTTAAGAAGTCGAGCAGTGAACTCGGCTTCTGTCTCCCCATCGTGGCCGGAGGTGCGGAGGTGAGGCGTTGTAAGGTGAATTACCGGAATGATCGGCAGATCGAAGTCGCGATGGTTGTTCGGCAAGCCAGTCAGGCTGCCCGACACCATCGTTATACCGTGATAGCCTTTGGTACGAGCAAGAAACTTCTTCTTCTCTGGCTTTCCGCGTGCGTTGTTGACGTACCAGATCATCTTGACGACGGTGTCGTTTGCTTCCGAGCCAGAATTCGTGAAGGACACCCGTGTGATCTGCTCGGGCGATATCTCGACCAGCTTCTCGGCCAACCGGATGTTCGGCTCATGGCTCATGTGATTGAACGTGTGATAGAACGGCAGCTTCTGCATCTGCTTCGTCGCGGCCTCAACAAGCCGCGGCTCGCTGAAACCAATTGCAACAGACCAAAGCCCCGCGAAACTTTCGATGTATTGCTTGCCGTTCACATCATAAACGTAAATCCCTTCGCCTCTCTCCATGATGAGAGGACCCTTGCTCTCGTGCAGGCGGGCGTTTGTGTAAGGATGCAGGCCTGTTGCAATGTCTACTGCGGCCAAAGAATTAGAGAATTGATTTCCACTGCTCATTATCACCGCTCCGGTGGTGTTAGGAATTTGAGCTCCCGGCGAAGCAGCGCTTACGAGTTGAAAGCCTTCGCACCGTAGGCCCGCCGTGAGGTGTCGCGGGCGGTGAATATCATCGATCAGCAGCCTGGCACGGTCAAATGTGAAATCAAGATTCTAGCCATCTCGGATCGCGATGGCTTCTCCTCCCGACCATCCAAGCAGCAACGATCGGCTGGAACATTGGCAGTATCTTGGATCACATAATTTCGGCTACATTGTTAATGTCTGCCCAGCGATCTACTCACAAGATGAAACCACGAAGATGACCGATGCCCCGACGCGGGACCGGAGATTGCCGCAACAACTCCACCAACGGCCGGCACGCGCATCCGACAGCGAAGGCCCTCTCGTTGCCCGGATGGGTCAACTCACTGCGGCGCCTATCGTAGTATTGCTGCATTTAAACGATGGTATGGACTTGGCAACCGATTCGAGCGGATCCGCGATCCAACATAGCCTGGATGTTGGAATCACGGCAGATGCCCACGCGGACCAGGTGCCGAGCGCCAAAACGTTCCGTCTGTCAGGCCCGAAGATCAAGGGCATTGTAGGCCACGTTCGATTGTGCTGCGGCTTTGGTGAAACGACCCGTGCCCTCGCGCTAACGAAATATCTCATCTGTCTCAGGTCAACTTAACAGTTCCCACATGGGGGATCGCAATCGACCGCGTGCCCACATTTTTGCGGTTTCCAACGTTGATCCCGCCCTTATCTTGAAACAAGATGGCAGGACAGTAAAAATTATATTGGAGTACATGCGGCAGTGGCGGGCATACTGCCACGCGGGCTGAGTGAGTAGCTCAGCAACAGAGAAGAGTGGTACGTTTTCGCCGAAGTCTCGGCGGCCAATGTACGACGACGTAAAAATGAGCACGCGATAATGGGGAATCTCCCGACCGTAAAAGACGTTATTCTCGCTCCCGGGAACGGAAGCTTCTTTTATGACGATCAAGCTGCAATTCGGGCCGGTGCCGCCCATGATGGCTTTCGCTATCTCGGTGAGCCCCTGACGCCGGGCTTTATGACTGTCCGCATGCCGTCACGCTCAGTCAGCATCGGTCTCGTGTTGTCGGACGGGATAGTCGTTTGGGGCGATATGATGAGCGTGCAGTATTCAGGCGCGGCCGGCCGCGATCCGCTTTTTCAGGTCGAAGCAATCGACGCATTTACCAGATCCGTCGTCATTCCTAGACTGCTGGCCGTCGACGCGTCCAATTTCCTCACCGCATGCGATCAAGTCTTCGCGTATCATCAGGGTAAGCGGCTTCCCCTTGCGATTGAATATGGTGTTAGCCAAGCTTTGCTACGCGCTGCTGCGCATATCGCCCGAACCACGCTTGCTGAGGTGATCTGCTCGGAATTTGCCTTGCCATTACCAGAATGGCCGGTTCCGATCTTTGCTCAAAGCGGGGATTCAAGAGAAATCAACGTCGACAAGATGATCCTCAAGTCTGTCGATGTGCTTCCGCACGGGCTGATCAACTCGCGTGAAAAGTTCGGCCCGTCAGGCGAGACGTTTCGTGAGTTCGTCAAATGGGTCGCTAAGCGTACGACTGAGCTCGGAGAGCCCGGCTATCATCCTGTCCTGCACTTCGACGTCTACGGTTGGATTGGCCTTGAGATCGGTATGGGGGCGGAGACGATCGCAGACTTCATTGCCCAACTGGCAGATGACGTCCCCGGTTACCGGCTTCATATCGAGAGCCCAGCGGACTATGGCTCGACGGAAGCCCAGTTGGATGGATACGCCAAGATCGTTTCTCTCCTCGACGCGCGTGGTACAAATGCACGGGTCGTGGTCGACGAGCGCTGCAACACGCTCGACGATATCCGGCTCTTCGCTAAGGCCAAGGCAGCTCATCTAGTTCAGATCAAAATGCCCGACGTCGGATCAATTGCCGACACTGCTCGGGCCGTGTTGGCATGCAAGGAACATGGGGTGGGTGCCTATGTTGGGGGAAGCTGCGCCGAGACCGACTTATCGGCTAGAGCCGCAGTAAACGTCGCAGTGGCGACGCAGGCAGACATGATGCTCGCAAAACCCGGTATGGGTGTCGATGAAGGTATCTCCATCGTCGGCAATGAGCAGAGCAGGCTGCTCTCCATTCTCAACTACCGGCGCTCTCAGACTTCCACTCAGAATACTGAGGCGGCTTCTGCATGAACAAGGCTCTTGAAGGGATCACCGTCGTTGCGGTCGAGCAGGCGGTTGCAGCGCCTTATGCCTCATCCCGCCTTGCGGATGCTGGTGCGCGCGTCATCAAAATCGAACGCCCTGAGGGCGACTTCGCGCGAAACTACGACAGGCTTGTTCAAGGCCAGAGTGCATACTTTGTCTGGCTGAACCGCGGAAAGGAGTCGATCTGCCTTGACTTGACAGTCGAGGAAGACCGCACCGTTCTCGATGCGATGGTTGCTGAGGCAGACGTCTTTATCCAGAACCTCAAGCCCGGCAGCATCGAAAAGCTTGGCTTCGGGTCAGCAGATCTCCGCAAGCGATTCCCTCGTTTGATAACCTGTGACATTTCTGGGTTTGGCGACGGCGGCGCTCTGTCGCATTTGAAAGCGTATGACCTGATCGTACAGGCCGAGACGGGACTTTGCGCGATTACGGGGACAGCACATGGTCCGGCGCGGGTCGGCGTCTCGGTGTGTGATATTTCAGCCGGCATGACTGCTCTCAACGCCATTCTCCAGGCGCTTTTGCAACGTGAGCGCACAGGGCAAGGGACGAGTATCCAAGTGTCTCTGTTTGACGCTGTCGCGGATTGGATGAATGTTCCGGTGCTTCAGTTCGACTACAGTGCCTACCACACTGCGCGCGCTGGAGTGAATCACCCGTCTCTCGCACCCTATGGTGCCTACCGCTGCGCTGACGGCAAAGACGTAATCTTCTCCGTTCAAAACGATCGCGAGTGGGTGAACTTCTGCACGAAGTTCCTGAAGCAGCCTGAACTCACCCGCCGCCCGGGATTCGCTGACAACATGGAGCGTCTCAGCAACAGAGCTGCTCTGGACAAGATCATCATTGGTGTGTTTGCCCAAATGTCGAGCGACGGGGCGATGAATGAACTGGAGGCTGCCGGTTTGGCCTATGGCCGGCTTAACCGGATAGAGGACGTGTCCCAGCATCCACATTTACGGCGCGTGCCGGTGTCTACCCCGTCAGGGGAGATCCAGGTGATCGCACCGGCCGCAATCTTCGATGGAGATATGGCTCCAGCGTTCCGACCTGTCCCCGCTCGGGGAGCGCATTCGGAGGCATTGCGCAGAGAGTTTGGTGTTTTTTCCAAGCAGCAGGCCCTCGAATAAAAAATCCTTGGGCTTTGGCAGGGTCGGATTGTGCGGAGCTTGGTTCAACCGAAACCATTTGCCTATCGTCGGGCGTGTGCCTATGGACAGCATCATTCTCGATGCGACCGCACTACCCAATGGTTCGCTGCTACCGGGAGCCCTGGTCGACCTGATCGGTCCCGACCAGGATCTCGATGCTCTCGCACGGGAGGCCGGCACGATCGGTTACGAACTGCTCACCAGCATAGGTGCCCGCTACCACCGTCAATACATCGATTCTTGAGGGTCACACACCATGCGCGTTCTCGTTCTCGGCAGCGGCGTTGTTGGCGTCACGTCTGCCTATTATCTCGCCCAGCAAGGCCATGAGGTGACCGTGGTGGACCGCCAACCCGCTGCTGGCATGGAGACGAGCTTTGCCAATGCGGGCCAGGTCTCGCCCGGCTACTCGGCGCCGTGGGCTGCTCCAGGCATTCCGATCAAGGCCATGAAGTGGCTGCTGATGAAGCACCGGCCTCTGGTGCTCTGGCCCCGCACCGAGCTGCGCCTCTGGGGCTGGCTTGCCCACATGCTGGCTAATTGCACCGAAGAGGCGTATCGGCGCAACAAGAGCCGGATGGTGAGTCTGGCCGAGTACAGCCGAGACTGCCTGCGCGAGCTGCGACAGGAGACCGGCATCACTTACGACCACCGGGAGCAGGGGCTTCTCCAACTCTTCCGCACGCAAAAGCAGCTTGACGGAATCGGGGAGGACACGGCGGTTCTTGATGCCTATGGTGTGCCCTACGAGATCCTGGATCCGGCAGGATGCGTCGGCGTCGAACCGGCACTGGGTCTCGTCAGGGACAAGGTTGCCGGCGGCCTGCGTCTTCTTGGCGACGAAACCGGGGATGCCCACTTGTTTACCCAGCGGCTCGCCGCGATTGCGGAGCATCTGGGGGTCCGCTTCCAGTACAATACCACCTTCCTGAAAATATTCACCGAAGGCGAGCGGATCTCCGGCGTGCAGGTGAACGGTGGTGAGGTGCTCACAGCCGACAGTTATGTGGCGGCCATGGGCAGCTACACGCCCCAGCTGGTGAAGCCCCTCGGCATCCACCTGCCGGTGTACCCGGTGAAGGGCTACTCGTTGACCATGCCGATCGTGAACCCGGACGCGGCGCCTGTCTCGACCGTGATGGATGAGACCTTCAAGGTCGGGGTCACCCGCCTCGGCGAGCGGATCCGCGTGGGAGGAACGGCGGAATTGGCAGGCTTCAGCCAGCGCCTGCGAGGGCCGCGGCGCGCGACGCTGGAGCACTCGGTGACAGATCTGTTCCCGCAGGTCGGTGACGTCAGGCAGGCCAGCTTCTGGACGGGCTTGCGGCCCATGACGCCGGATGGCACACCGGTGGTGGGCCCGACCCGGTACCAGAACCTGTACACGAACACAGGCCATGGAACTTTGGGTTGGACCATGGCCTGCGGCTCCGGGCGCCTGCTCGCCGACCTGATCTCGGGACGGGTACCAGAGGTCTCGTACAAGGATCTCGCCGCCAATCGCTACAAGGACGAGTGGCGCTTTCAGGCCGCATAGGTCTGTCCCATTGCTCGGTCGAGCAGGCGTATCAGAAACCATTCTCAGGCACCAAAAGGCGAGGCCAGCTCTACACCGGCTCGCCGGAGCGCCCCTACATCGTGGAGCCCCGCCGTGGATAATCAAGCCCTTACTCTACAACAGGACAACCAGGTGATGACGCAGTGGGTCTATACCTTCGGGGACGGTAAGGCCGAGGGCCAGGCAGGGATGAAGAACCTGCTGGGCGGCAAGGGCGCCAATCTGGCCGAGATGTCCAATCTGGGCCTGCCGGTGCCTCCGGGCTTCACCATCACGACGGAGGTCTGCACCTACTACTACGACCATGGCCGCTCGTACCCCGAGGAGCTGAAAGCCCAGGTCGAGAACGCCCTGACCTATATCGGCTCGCTCACCGGCCGCACCTTCGGCGATGCCGAAAACCCGCTTCTGGTCTCCGTCCGCTCCGGCGCCCGCGCCTCCATGCCCGGCATGATGGACACGGTGCTCAATCTCGGCCTCAACGACGTCACCGTCGAGGCGCTGGCCCAGGGCGCGGGCGACGAGCGCTTCGCCTATGACTCGTACCGCCGCTTCATCACCATGTATTCCAACGTGGTGCTGGACATCGAGCACCACCATTTCGAGGAGATCCTCGACGAGTTCAAGGACCGCAAGGGCTACAGCCTCGACACGGACATGACCGCCCAGGACTGGAAGGCCATTCTCCCGCGCTACAAGGCGCTGGTCGAGAAGGAACTCGGCCGGCCCTTCCCGCAGGAGCCGGAGGAGCAGCTCTGGGGCGCCATCGGGGCCGTGTTCGGCTCCTGGATGAACAACCGCGCCATCAAGTACCGCGAGCTGCACGCCATCCCGGCGAGCTGGGGCACGGCGGTGAACGTGCAGGCCATGGTGTTCGGCAACATGGGCGAGACCTCCGCCACAGGCGTCGCCTTCACCCGCAACCCGTCGACCGGCGAGAGCGAGCTCTACGGCGAGTTCCTCATCAATGCTCAAGGAGAAGACGTGGTGGCGGGCATCCGCACCCCGCAGGACATCACCGAGAAGGCGCGCATCGCCTCCGGCTCCGACAAGCCCTCCATGGAACGGGCGATGCCCGACGCCTATGGCGAGCTGGTGCGCATCTACGGCATCCTCGAGAAGCACTACCGCGACATGCAGGACATGGAATTCACGGTGGAGACCGGCAAGCTCTGGATGCTCCAGACCCGCAACGGCAAGCGCACGGCCAAAGCCGCGCTCCGCATCGCGGTGGAATTGGCGTCCGAGGGGCTGATCACGCAAGAAGAGGCCGTCACCCGCGTCGAGCCGGCCGCCCTCGACCAGCTCTTGCATCCCACCATCGACCCCAAGGCCGAGCGCAGAATCCTGGCCTCCGGCCTGCCGGCCTCGCCCGGCGCGGCCTCGGGCGAGATCGTGTTCAACTCGGATGATGCGGAAGCCGCCAAGAAGGCCGGTCACAAGGTCATCCTCGTGCGCGTCGAGACCTCGCCGGAGGACATCCACGGCATGCATGCAGCCGAGGGCATTCTCACCACCCGCGGCGGCATGACCTCACACGCGGCGGTGGTTGCCCGCGGCATGGGCAAGCCCTGCGTGTCGGGCGCGGGCTCGATCCGCGTGGATTATGCCACGCAGACACTGACCGTCGCTGGCCAGACCCTGAAGAAGGGCGAGATCATCACCATCGACGGCTCCAACGGCCAGGTGCTGCTGGGCCAGGTGAAGATGCTCGAGCCGGAGCTGTCGGGCGAGTTCGCCACCCTCATGGGCTGGGCCGACAAGGTGCGCCGCATGAGGGTGCGCGCCAATGCGGAGACACCCCTCGACGCCAAGACCGCCCGCTCGTTCGGCGCGGAAGGCATCGGCCTGTGCCGGACCGAGCACATGTTCTTTGAAGGCGATCGCATCGTGGCCGTGCGCGAGATGATCCTCGCCGACGACGAAGCGGGGCGTAGGGCTGCTCTGTCCAAGCTGCTGCCGATGCAGCGCAAGGACTTCGTCGCGCTGTTCTCGATCATGAGCGGCCTGCCTGTCACGATCCGCCTGCTCGATCCGCCGCTGCACGAATTCCTGCCGCACTCGGAGGAGGAGATGCAGGAAGTGGCGAAGGCGATGAACGCGCCCGTCGACAAGCTCAGGCACCGCGCCCGCGAACTGCACGAGTTCAACCCGATGCTCGGCTTCCGCGGCTGCCGTCTGGCGGTGGCGTATCCTGAGATCGCCGAGATGCAGGCGCGCGCCGTGTTCGAGGCGGCGGTGGAAGCGGGCAAGACGACAGGTCAGCCCGTGGTTCCCGAGATCATGGTGCCGCTCGTCATGACCAAGCCGGAGCTCGATCTGGTGAAGGAGCGCATCGTCGCCATGGCGGAAGCCGTGAAGGCGGAAAGCGGCGTCGCCATCGAGTACCAGGTCGGCACGATGATCGAGCTGCCGCGCGCAGCCCTGCGTGCCGGCGAGATCGCCGAGTCGGCGGAGTTCTTCTCCTTCGGCACGAACGACCTGACGCAGACGACGCTTGGTATCTCGCGCGACGACGCGGCTTCGTTCCTCGGGCCCTACACCCAGAAGGGGCTGCTGCCGGCCGATCCTTTCGTCACCATCGACCAGGAGGGCGTGGGCGAACTGGTCAGGCTTGCGGTGGAGCGCGGGAAGAAGACCAGGCCGAACATCAAGCTCGGGATCTGCGGCGAGCACGGCGGCGATCCGGCGTCGATCCATTTCTGCGAAGCGACCGGCCTGGACTACGTGTCCTGCTCGCCCTACCGCGTGCCGATCGCGCGGCTGGCCGCCGCGCAGGCGGCGCTCGGCAGCAAAGCCGCGAGCCGGCCTCCGTCCCTGCAGTTCGGATAGGGCAGGGCAGCTCCATTATCTCAAAGCATTCGGGTAGGAGCTGTAGGATGGCAGGCTGCGTGTGACGTAACCTCAGCAAACTATGCAGCTATTGAGCTTCACTCTACGGGTTTTCATATCTTCAATCCAGATGGTCTCAATCTATAAATTATCCTTGTCTACTGGGACCTCACCAAATCTAATCCGCCCAAGGAAGAGGTCTGGACGAAGTCCCGAGCCAATCCTGATTCGGCAGAGCGGCTACTCGAATAGTCTGCTCAAACAGGAGCACCGTGCTATCGAACGCTGCGTCTGACTAGTGCTCGGTCTCATCGGCGGAATCGAGATGATCTATATGATGCGGGAACGACAGGCAAAGCACACCTGCAATCCCGTGCAACACTCGCCGAGTAGTTCGAACGCTTCGCCGCAAACGCAAATGTGAGCTGCGTCAGGATCTGTATCAAACCCTACGAGCTGCTAACAAGGGTTCCGCAACAAGGAGGTTGTTATGCGGGTTGGAGTGCCGAAGGAAATCAAGACGCACGAGTACCGGGTCGGGCTCACCCCAGGCGCAGCCCGCGAATACGTGGCCGCCGGCCATACGGTCCTGGTTGAGACCAAGGCCGGTGCTGGGATCGGCGCCGACGATGAGGCCTACCGCAGGGCCGGAGCCGTTGCGGTCGAGACCGCGGCCGAGATCTTTGCTCAGGCGGACATGGTGGTGAAGGTCAAGGAGCCGCAGCCCAGCGAGTGGGTGCGGCTGCGCGAAGAGCAGATCCTCTTCACCTATCTCCACCTGGCTCCGGATCCGGACCAGACCAGGGGCCTGCTCGCCTCCGGGTGTACCGCAATCGCCTACGAAACGGTCACTGACGCCAAGGGTGGACTGCCGCTGCTGGCGCCCATGAGCGAGGTGGCCGGCCGGCTCTCGATCGAAGCGGCCGGCGCTGCACTCAAACGCTCGGCCGGTGGGCGCGGATTGCTGCTTGGGGGTGTCCCGGGGGTGCAGCCGGCTCGGGTTGTGGTCATCGGCGGCGGGGTGGTGGGCACTCATGCCGCCCGCATGGCTGTTGGATTGGGCGCGGAGGTGACGGTCCTCGATCGCTCGATCCCGCGCCTGCGGGAGCTCGATGAGCAGTTTGCCGGCCGGGTCCGCACCCGCTTCTCCACCCTGGAGACCCTCGAGCAGGAGGTGTTCTCTGCCGATGTGGTCATTGGCGCGGTCCTGGTGCCGGGCGCCAGCGCCCCCAAGCTGGTGACCCGCGCGATGCTGCGGCACATGCGCCGCGGCTCTGTGATCGTGGATGTGGCCATTGATCAGGGCGGGTGCTTCGAGACCTCACGCGCCACCACCCATGCGGATCCCACCTATGAGGTGGATGGCGTTGTGCATTACTGTGTCGCCAACATGCCCGGGGCGGTTCCGCTCACCTCGAGCTATGCCCTCACCAACGCGACGCTCCCGTTTGGCCTGGAGCTGGCCAACAAAGGTCTCCGGGCCGTGGTCGACAACCGCCACCTGCGCGAGGGCGTGAACATTCATCGCGGACGTCTGACCAACAAGGCGGTGGCCGACAGCCTGGGCCTGCCGTTCGCGCCAGCGGAAGAGACTGTTGCCGTCTAGTCTGAGCCAGGCAGAGGGATTGACGTGAACCGGCAGGAGACACGAGGCCACCCGATGCGAGCACATCCATTCCCTTCCAACAGGACCGTGGGGATCCCTCTTGGGTTTGCCGACGTACCGGAAAGGTCGGAACTGAGAGATCAGGTCTCTGCCGAGGGTCTCAACCTCGACCACATCGAGCAAGCGGTTCTTCGCGCGTATGTTCAGCTGGCAGTGACACCGAATGAGGCTGACGGTGTCCGATCCGTGACGTTGGCGAGCTTCCGTGCTGTGGAGGTGCGCTTAACGGAAGTCGTTCAGCCGAAACATGTTTTGCCTGGCATACCGCCCTTTTGGCTGGAAGTTTGCTCCCATGCCACCGGTACGGTTCTCGACAGTTGTGGTTGCTTTGACTTCACCGAGACGGAGTTGGCGATCGCTGCCGATCTCGTCTCCGAAGCGGAAAAGAGAGTTGGGTAACAGTTCAGTGCGCTCCATGGCTGCGATACGACGCTGACTGCGAGCCAAGCGAGGATACTGCATAAGATGATATCGGATGAAGATCCTCAAAGCATCCAGTTTCCAGGCCATACGCCTGCAACGGTCTCCCTGCCGGCGAACCCGGCAGCGGAGGAGGTGGCCACGTGTTCGGCCACCTTTCTCCCCTCTGGAAGGGGAGCTGTCCTCTGGGACGTTCCTCCCAAACTTGGGCTCGCTCGGCCTGGCCGCAGCGAGCCCCCTTTGGTCTTTCTGGACGGCCTCGCATCAGGGACACTCGAGCCCAACGGCGACCGCTCTTTGTGCGAGGTCCGCGAAGTGAGTTACCGAACCGAATCCTTTTCAGATCGGATCACGATCCTGCTGCTGCAACGATGGACCCGCCATGGCCGGGAGCGTGTGATGACTACCGCCTCTGATGGCTTTACCGCGCGCCTGCCTAATCCCGTGGTCGATATGCTCCTGCTAAGGAACAGCGTCGGTCATGTCTGCCTCAGCTTCAACAAAGCCGCGAGCCAGGCGTGAAGGGGAGGGGGCTCAGGAGTGTTGCCATGCCATTAGCCTCACGCCAGTCCTCTCATCGCACGAACCGGCTGCTGGCGGCGCTGCCACGGCAAGACTTCGCGCAGCTTGCGCCCCACCTTGAGCGGGTCGAGCTGAAGAAGGGCATCGTTCTCTACGAGACCCATGAGAGCATGCCGTTCGTCTACTTCCCGCATGAGGCCATCGTCTCGCTCATGACGGATCTCCCGGATGGCAGAACCGTCGAAATGGCGGTGCTCGGGTCTGAGGCGATGGTGGGCTCGGCCAGCACGCTCGTGACCCGCCAATCCCTCGGGCACCACGTTGTTCACATCGCGGGCTTGGCCTCCCGCATTGACACGGCCGTCCTGCATCGTGCGTTCGAGGACCGGCCGACCCTGAGGAAGCTCTTCCTGCGCTCTGACGAGGCCCTGCTGCCTCAGGCTCTGCAGACGATGGCGTGCAAAATCGTCCACTCCGTCGAGGCGCGCTGCTGCCGCTGGATCCTGACCATGCGCGATCGCGCCAGCTAGGTGACCTTGCTCTTCACGCACGAGCATTTGTCCCGAATGTTGGGAATCCAACGGTCGACGGTCCGCCTTGCCATGTGTGGGCTCCAGTCAACGGGTTTGATTCACCAGGACCGCGGTGTGATCACCGTGACCGACGGCTCCAGTCTCGAACGGATCGCATGCGGATGTTACGAGATCGCGCGCCGGCGGTCACAGCAACTCTCGCCTACACACAACTGAGAGGCTCATGATGCGCCCAGAGGATGAAGAGGAACTTCTGCATGTCGATCACCATCAGTGGGTACGACGCCAACCATCCAAAGGGCTTCGGCTGCTTTGGCTAGCTCTAGCTTTAGTCGCTGTAGCCACTGCAATCTATCTGTCGGTCCAATTGTTTTAGGCAGGATGATAACGCTGGAAAGACAGTCCGTTCGATGAGGCGTAGACATCGGAGGTATGTCAAAAATGCGCGGATTGATTGAATGCGAGCTTAGATTTCTTATGAGCTTAGCGAGCGGACCACGGACTGTTCGAGAGGGTCCTCTAGGACGCTGCTTGAAACGCGGCTGGTGCAGGAAAGTCGTGGATACAAGCCACTCTGATCTCAGGGGCGCAACAGCTCCAATCTATGAAATCACTCCGGAAGGATTGGCGGCAATCAACCGAGCGTTATCAAGTCAGACCAAAATCCGGCGCAGATGAGCGACCGGGCGGGCCGTCTTTGTGATGCCAGGCACGGCTGCAGAGAATAGCACAAGAGCCCGCTCCCTAAGGTCCCGCGAGATCCCGCCGCCCGCGAGCACCGAGGTTATCCACGGGTATGATATCACCCCAGCGGACAGTCGCATTCCGGCGTTTGGAAGGGTTAATCCTATAGCTGGGAATGTGAGCTATGGTGTTTGCTTGCTGCTGTCGATAAGAAGCCCAGCGGAACGATCCGCTGGGCTCGCGTTCAGGTCTCGAATCCCGAAGCACTTATGTCTCACGATCGTTCGTCTGATCCATGCGACTGTGCAAATCAATCTTCTGAGTGGAATTTTGTCAACGGCCATTTCTGTGATCAGATTACAAAGACTTATCTTTTGACTTCTGTCATGGTCACATTTACGCAACGCTGGTGATATTCCCTGGTGCTCGTCGATACTTGTGGTCACGTTTGTGCAACAACACTCACAGTTTCCAACCTCGCCGATAGCCAAACCCAGATATTCACTTGCATTGAGTTTGCGCTGTGTATGACGTTGCCGTCGCGGAGAAAGAGTTTCCGCCATCAACGTGAGCACCAGTTTGCTCTGCAAATTCTGCTCAAATGCAAAGATAGGAGACACCCATGAAGCTCGTTAAGAGCCTTCTCCTCGGCACGGCTGCAGGTCTCGCGGCTGTTGCGGGGGCGCACGCTGCCGATCTTCCTGTGAAGAAGGCCGCTGCTGTCGAGTACGTTCGCCTCTGCTCTACCTACGGTGCAGGCTTCTTCTACATCCCGGGCACCGAAACCTGCCTGCGTGTGGGCGGCCGTGTACGCGCCGAGTATCTTTACGCGGAGCCGACCATACGGGCCGATGACACCATCGGCTTCCGCGCTCGTGGCCGCATCCAGCTCGATGCCCGCACCGCCACTGCCTATGGTCTGCTGCGCACCTTCGTGCGCATGGAAATGACCCGTAACACAGGCGCTTATGGCTTCAGCTCCACCAGTCCTAACATCGCTCAGGCTTTCATCCAGTTCGGTGGCCTTACCGCCGGTCGCGTGACCTCATTTTTCTCAAACAGCGACATGACCAACGATAACTGGGGCACCGTCCGCTTCTACGATGCGCCAGACGTGAACCTGCTCGCCTATACCTTCACATTCGGCAACGGCTTCTCGGCGAGCCTCTCCCTCGAGGACGGCACCGTCACTCGCCTCAACGGCTTTGTCGCCGGCGGTGCGAACGTGGCGGCCCTCGACTATGCCGGCGAACGGGCTCCTGACGTGGTGGCCAACGTAAAGTACGTCGGCACCTGGGGTTCGGCTCAGCTCTCTGGTGCAGTTCACCAGATCCGGAGCGGCAACCCGCTGATCGGCGGGGACGGTGCTGCCTTTTACCCCGATACCGAGTACGGCTATGCCGTGTCCGGCCAAGTCGCTATCAACCTGCCGATGCTCGCGGCCGGTGACTCCGTATGGTTTGCCGCGACGTATGCGAATGGCGCTCTGGCCTACCTCGGCTTTGATGAGGAGAACCGTGCGGGTCGCGCCAGCGGCGCCGTCGCTGATGCCTACGTCGATCTGGCAGACGGTGAGATCGAGCGCGCCCATGGCTGGTCGGTCGCCGGCGGGTTGCAGCACTACTGGACCCCCGAGGTCCGTCAGAGCATCTTCGGTTCGTACGCTCGTGTTGAGTACGGCTCTGGCGCTTCGGTGATCAACAATGCCGGTTTTGTAACGGGCTTGGCGGACTTCAACGAGTGGCGCGTTGGTACCAACCTGATCTGGTCGCCGGTCTCCGGCCTCGATATCGGCGCGGAAGTCATCTATGCCAATGTCGATCCACGCGGCCGCGTGATCGTCGATGGTGCGGAGTTCGGCTCCGACAGCGCCTGGGAAGGCCGCCTGCGCGTTCAGCGCACCTTCTGATCGACTCGACCAATCAACGTAGAGGAGGCCCCGGTGGAGACACTGGGGCCCACGATGTTTCAAGTCCTCTCGTCCGTTGAGCTGACTGATCAGGTGGTATTCGCTGAATGCTCAGTAAGGTGGCAGCAAGCCGCAGAGCGACACCAGACCAGGTGTGTTCAAGCGCTGGCTCGCACGATGCGTTAGATTGCACCCCCCGCTCGAGAGCAGGGTTGAGCCGTCTCCACACATGGTGGTGCGGTCATCCGGAGCGAGCGCACATGACCCTCTGCGGTTGAACCATCAAAGGAGATCCGGAGCAATGAATTTGCAGGAAATCGAAGCCGTGGCTCGAGCCCTCTACGAGATCCAAGAGGAGGGATGGTGTTGGGATCAAGAGACCGAGCGGCTCAAGCAAACGTATCGCGAGGAAGCCCGAGCAGCCATTGGGGTCCTTGAGCGGCATGACAGGCACATTCGCAGCGCGAAGTCAGCTCAGCCGCTCTCGTATGACAGGGCAGAACCGGATCACCATGTGATGGTTCCAACGGCTGACAGGACAAGAATGCACTAGGAAAACGAACGCTGACCGATATGCATTTCCTGACGTTCGGCTGCTTCCGGCGGCTCAACCCACATTTTAGAGATAGATTATGCTAAACCGAATTTCGATATATCGGCCGCACGCAGTCATTGATCTTCTTCTTGTGGCCTCCGCTGCTTCATCCGCGTTCACCGCTCTCTACCTATGTTCCCAGTTGCCTTAGGTTAAGGCAGGTGCATGCGAACCTTTCACGACATGCTTCGGCATACCAGAGAGCATATCAATGATTGATCTTCAACGATCGTGGGAAACGGCCACTCTCGTGTGCTGGGCTTTCCTTGTGGTTCTGCTTTGTGCCGCAGCATGCCTCTACCCGATAGAGCGCTCGTGTCGGTGGATGTGGCCGAGCGCTACGGATGGGCACACCACACGTGCTCTTATGCTGTGTGACAGATGAGAATGCACATCACATTTACAGCCGCTGCAGGGATTGGTGCCTGAAGTCAGGGGAGAAGATTCTTCTCCTTTTTGGCTGCGCCATCAGCAGCGTGCACGAGACGCAGCTCTCATGTGAGGCATGCTGCATTGCAATAAAGCGTGATGCAGCCGACATGAGAGGTGGCTGAATTTCCACGGCAGCGCTTTCTTCCTCCCGCGCTGCCGTATCGGCCGTTCCCTCTGGAAGGTTTTGACGTCTGTCGAACCTCAACTTCATGCCGGGCCTTTGGCCCGGCTTTTTTGCTGCCGGTACAAATGGCTGGCAGGTGATCGCCAAGATCCGGGCGATGCGCATTTCAGCTTTAAACCTCGATTTACAAGCGCGTGCCATTGAGCAACATGGCCGAACGCACTTGCAAACGTTGATGACACACACGGCGAGCTGAGTATATGTACACGCTGTCGCTCGGAAGACACAGCGCAGCCCCGCCGGTAGAATGTTCATTGCGTAATCGTTTACATCCACGACACGGGATTTCAATCGAGGCCCCGCTTTGCTAAGGCCCTTGCGCGAGCCGCATCTACCCTGCGGCCTCGCTCCTCTGAGGACAGGCGTTCCTCCCCACCTCGGGCTGCTGGCACCAGCAGCCCCTTTTCTCCCTTCCTCTGGAGTGTGCTCATGGCCCGCACGAGCGTCACCCGCGTCGATCTGGCTGAGGCTGTCTACCAGCAGGGTGCTGTCACAAAGGACTTCGCCGCAGACCTGGTGGGCCAAGTTCTTGACGCGATTTGCACCACGCTGGAGAAGGGCGAACCCGTGAAGCTCTCCTCGTTCGGGGTCTTCACCGTGCGCACCAAAGGCAAGCGCGTCGGTCGTAATCCCAAGACCAACGTGGAAGTGCCCATCGCGCCCCGCCGCGCCATCACCTTCAGGGCCTCACCTGTCCTCAAGGCGCACGTCGACCGCGCTGCCTCTCGGTCCTCCAACTCCCCTCGGGACGGCATTCGGCATCAGGAGGACGGGCAGGGTGATCCGCGGTTTTGAGCCCAAGCCCAAATGGAGCCTCAGGAGCAGCGCCGTCAATGGCAGCTTGGCAGGCCTGGTGATTGCGGTTGTTCACCAGGTCCATCACGTCATCTCCAACACCATCCCGGACAACATCTCCACCCATGTCCTTGGCGAGATCATTGCCGCAACAGCACGCGGAGCCATCCTGTTCACAGGCAGCGCGGTCAGAGCTAAGACTACGGGCGGCATTGCTGTCCCACGTTTCCTTATGCTCTTCCATCAATGGCATTGGAGCAGTCGCGTCACCCCTCGGCGCAACAAGTTGCAGCCTCCTACCATCATGCGACAAAGCGATATGGCCGCGCAGCGTGACTACTTTCGAATGATTCGCACTAGCTGACCTCGCGAACAAGCAACATGAGGCGAATCGGTCTTAACGAAGCAACCGACATCGTCCTCATTGCACCGTGTCAACTGGTGCAATCTTCTCATGTTGGCGCCGAGTTCCATCTGGATTTACCGCCATTCTGCAGAAAAGTGCTCAGATAGCTGATCCATTTGATTGAAATCAGCGACAAGCATCGACTAAGCTCACACGATAAAGACCCGCACAGGGACGTCGAAAAACGCCATGGATGCTTCCTCAGAGTGCGTTCATCTGACGAACGGTATTTTCATGAGGATCTCACCGCAGAGATCCTTGCTGCGCGAGCTGGGCAAACGCACCAACCGTTGGGTCAAGCAACTGCACCTCTCCTTGTACGCCCAGCAAACGTCTGTCTCTAAGGAACACGCAATACTCATGCAGATGCTGATCTCGGCTCCCGCGGATGACCTTCTCGCCGATGGTGGAGGAATGGCAAGGCTAGAGAGCCCCGCTTCGCATGCCACTGCGCTTGCGGCCTCGGGCCGGAGGAAGTGTGCGTCCCGTGAACCGGATCAGGTTCTTGCCGGGGAGGCGCTCCTGACCTCCCTCACAAGAAGAGATGCAGGCCCCTTCCGTGGCGGCAAAACTAATCGGATACGAACCTCTGGAGCAAGCGGGAGCAGATGAAACCCACGGCAAGAACGGCCAGTACAATGAGCAGTGTGGCGGGGGACAATGCGAAGCCGATGGCGCCGGCAACGTTCGCGCCGCTCAGGAACCCGACCTTTCGCGCCATCTGGCTCGCCACGCAGGTCTCCAGTCTCGGCTGGTTGATGCAGACGGTGGCCATCAGCTGGCTGATGGCGACGATCTCGACGTCCGATCTGATGGTGGCGCTGGTGCAGGCGTCCTCGTACCTGCCCGCATTCATTTTATCGGTCTTTGCCGGGGCCATCGCTGACAACTACAGCCGTCGCAGGGTCATGGTCGTCGGCCGGTGCCTGATGGTAATCGCCTCTGCGATGCTGACCCTGTGTGTGGCCCTGGGCTTTGTCGACCCGTGGATGATCCTCGGCTTCACCTTCCTGGTCGGATGCGGCACCGCTCTCAACGACCCCGCCTGGCAAGCCTCGGTCGGTGATATCGTCGAGCGACGCGAGGTTCCCGCGGCCGTGACCCTGCTCTCCGTCGGCTTCAACACGGTCCGGACCGTGGGCCCGGCAATCGGCGGCCTCGTGGTGGCCTCGTTCGGCCTTCTGACGGCTTTCACTGTTGCCACACTGGGCTACCTGGTCCCGCTGGCCACCCTCTGGCGCTGCAAGTGGAAGGTGTGCTCCTCGCCGCTCCCGCGGGAGTCGATGCGAACGGCGATCTATGACGGGCTGCGCTTTACGGCGATGTCCTCGGAAATCAAGGCGGCGATCGCCCGCGGCACCCTCTTTGGTCTGGCCAGCGTCGCCATCCTGGCGCTGCTGCCCCTGGTGGTCCGCGATCAACTCAAAGGAGGACCGCTCGCCTATGGCGCCCTCATGGCCGGCTTCGGGATCGGCGCTGTTGTCGGCGGCGTCGGCAATGGCGTGCTCAGGCGCATCCTGTCGCAAGAACGGCTGATGACGCTGGCCTGCCTGGCCTGCGCGGCGTGCTCTCTCGCCCTGGCGCTGACCTCGTCGGTGGCCGTGGCGACCGTGGCCCTTGCCGTGGGCGGCGCGGGGTGGGTCAGCGCCTGGTCGGGGCTCGGCGTGAGCGTGCAGCTGGCGAGCCCGCGCTGGGTGGTGGGGCGCACCATCTCGATCTACTACGCGTTGGTCGATGGCGGGATTGCGGCCGGCAGTTGGCTGTGGGGCACGGTGGCCCAGAACCATTCCCTCGCCTGGGCGCTGGCGGGCTCCGCGGGGGCTCTGGTGCTCGTCGCCGCGGCCGGGGCCCTGTTTCCGCTGCGCGAGCGCCGGGAGTCGGAACCCGATCCGTTGGAGGCCTTCGACGCTCCGGCTGTCGCCCTCAATCTGAAGCCGCGGAGTGGTCCCATTGTTGTCAAGGTCGACTATCTGATCCCCGAGACAAAGGTTGGGGCGTTCCTGGATCTCATGCGTGAACGCCGGCATGTGCACAGCCGCGTCGGTGCCCGGCGCTGGACCCTGCAGCGCAACCTTCAGAAACCACTGCAATGGACAGAAACCTTCCAGACGCCGACCTGGACGGACTACCTGCGCCTCAACCATCGTCTCACGACCGCCGACAAGGAACTGGACGAGCGCGTCCTCGATTTGCACGCAGGAGAGGAACCGCCCCACATGACGCTGTCGATTGAGCGGCCGACAAGCTCGGCCCGCAAGCGCGTGCCCATCCCTTACTTCCCCCGCCATTGATCTGGTCACGACCTGGTTCGTTCGCGCCCACCTGGCCTCGCTGAACGGCACCCGCCCGCGCGCTTCCTTGTGCTGCGGGAAGGTGATCTCAACCTGTATCCGCTGGGGGGTGCGATGCGCCCATGGAAGGCACATGTCAGTTTGAGCACCTGCCGCACCGTGGCTTGTCGTCGTCAGAGATGGGATACTAGACTTCGAGGCCCAACGGGACGTGCGAGACGTCGGAACCAATGCTGCCGGGTCGCGCCAAGCCGATCAGGCATTCATGTTGGCGCCGTCGAAGAAGACAGCCCCGCGGTTGGGAGTGATATCGGAAACTCGCTTCCTGGAGTTGGATTGAGCCCCGACAGGACTAGCTTCTTTCCCAAGCGGTTCGAGCGGTTGTTGTATGGTAGGATGACCTTACTCTCTTCATCATGCTACGCCGCGCCGACATGAACCTGCAGAGAATACTTGTTAGACCACACGTGACAGCTCGCCGGATACGCTTGCTTGCCGGTTGGGTCGAGACACAGCTTGGATAGACTCTGATACCGAGCCTGTAGCACCTTGGAGGCCCCGCAGCTGTTATGCCATAGCTGTCTCCCAGGCAGACCGACATGGACTCGGCCGCCTGCGCTGTCGGTACAGGTTCCTTCGAGAACACGATAATTCTATCGATCCTGGGAAGTGGGCTGCAACCCATCTCTCGTGACACGACGGCCGTGTTGACACCCGCTCCGATGTAGTCCTTGATGCTCGGGCGCTGATAGGTGAGTGCATCAACGATGCTTCTCGTTGCCTCATCCGTCTACCGCACAATCATCGGCCTGTGGGTCGATCCGGTCGCAGCCTACCCGGTCAAAACAAGGAGCCCTGGTGAAGACCCTCGTCATCTGTTCCGGCGGACTGGATTCCGTCACGCTCGCGCACGAAGTCGCGGCTGAGCGAACCCTCACGCGTCTCGTGTCCTTCGACTACGGCCAGCGCCACAAAAAGGAGCTCGCCTCCGCGCGAGCCTGCGCCGACCGCCTCGGCGTACCGCATGACATCATCGACATATCGGCCGTCGGACGCCTCCTGACCAGATCGGCGCTGACCAGCAGCGAATTGGTGCCGGAGGGTCACTATACGGAAGACACCATGCGGATCACCGTGGTGCCGAACCGCAACGCCATCATGCTCGCGATTGCTTTCGGCATCGCTGCCGCCGAGCAGGCCGAGGCCGTAGCGGCGGCCGTCCATGGCGGCGACCACTTCATCTATCCGGATTGCCGCCCGGGCTTCGTTGAGGCGTTCGAGACCATGCAGCGCCGTGCTTTGGAGGGGCTAGCAAATATCGCCCTCTACACACCGTTCGTGCGGCAGAGCAAAGCCGACATCGTGCGCGAAGGCGCAAGGCGCGGCGTGCCCTTTGCGGAAACCTGGTCCTGCTATCAGGGCGGCGAGCGTCATTGTGGGCGCTGCGGTACGTGCGTCGAGCGGCGCGAGGCGTTCCACCTCTCTGGCGTTGAGAATCCAACCCCATACGAAGACCCAGACTTCTGGATTGAAGCTTGCCGGAAATACCAGGAAAAGCAGTCCTCCTGAGGCTCGAAACTGACAGTCGCGCGACAATCGCAATAAATTCCCGTGAGAGGATAAACATGAACCTTGAGGCACGCCGCACCATCGAAGGGATTGCGGCCTTCGCGGGCTTTACCGGCTGTATCCCAGGCGCCAATTGGCTCGTCAGCAACCTAGGAACTGTTTGTGTTCCGGCAGGCCCTTGCTTGATCCCCGTCGCCCCAGGCTTGGCCGCTCCGAGCGGTGTCCTCATCGTCGGTCTGGCACTGGTGCTGCGCGATCTGGTTCAGCGGCGCCTGGGGCGGTCCTGGGCCTTAGCGGCGATTGGTCTCGGGGCCATCCTCTCGGCAGTTTTTGCCCCGCCCACGCTCGTGCTCGCCTCGACCGCGGCCTTCCTGCTGTCCGAACTGGCGGACCAGGCAGTCTACACACCATTGCAGCAGCGGGGGCTGGTCCTGGCTGTGGTGGCAAGCAGCATCGTCGGCCTCGTGATGGACAGCATCGTCTTCCTGGCCCTGGCGTTCGGCAGCCTGCAATTCCTGTTGTCGCAGATTCTCGGCAAAGCCTGGATGGTATTATTGAGCATTCCGGTGATGTCCTGGCTGCGCCAGCGTGATGCGCGGATCCGCATGCCGGTACGAGCGTGATGGGTCAGTGCATCAGCCTCAGTTTCGCACATAGTCGTTTTTCCGCATCATTTGTTGGATGGGGGAAGCACGCCAAGAACGCCAATCTTGATCTGATTTTCGAGTGCTGATGCCATGCGACCCCCGATCCATCTCGAACATCTCGGTCACCTTGACGCATTCACCTGCGCGCAGACTTTGTCGCACCTGCCTGATCTGCTGTTCCTGGATAGCGCTCTGCGCCATCCTGCTCTCGGGCGCTACTCCTTCGTTGCCGCTGATCCCTTCGGCCGGCTTGTCGTGCAGGGCGGCCGAGCCCTTTGGAACGGCGATGCCTTACCTCAACCCCCATTGTCCGCACTGCGCTCTCTGTTAGATCGGTTCCAACAGTCGAGGATTGATAGCCTGCCGCCATTCCAAGGGGGGGCAGCCGGTTATCTGGCGTATGATTTTCGGCATACCCTTGAGACGCTCACGCCGGCACCGGCCGACGTCCCACTCCCGGAGGCCGTGCTCCCATTCTACGAGACTTTGGTGCACAATTCCGATGTGGGCCGCATTCCGCCCCTGATGCTGGAGTTCAGGCGATGCGCTCGGACACCGGCATGCTCAGGTGGGTCATGATGTTGATTACCTTGCAGCCGATGGCCACCTCGGTCCTTTGCCTGGGCAGAGTCCGGGCGTGGAGGCTGCGGCCAATCAGTGTCTTGTAGCGCATCATCGCCACCTCGCCCAAGGACCGCCGACCGTAGTTCACCGCCTTCCAGCCGGTTGACCAGATCAACCACGTTGTAGAACCGCCCGCGGGATCCAGCGCGAATGCACGCTCGTGCAATCCC
>NZ_JAERQD010000067.1 GCF_016735695.1 Microvirga zambiensis WSM3693
ACCCGCTGTTCTACAAGGACAACACCCGCATGTTCTACGGAGACGCCAAAGCCAGCATCGACCGGCTCGTGCAGGCGATATAGTGGCCAAATCTCGACTCAATCATGCAGCGACGATACCTACCTAGGGCAGAGCCGGTTCAGTTGTGGCCTAGAATCTTCAGCCAGGAAGTCGGCTCCAATTGATTCTGCGTCTCAACAATCTTGGGATCATCTCGAAGCCGCCGTTGGTGCGCCCACCTAAAAGTCTGGCCGCTTAATGGGCTCTAATACCACCGCACGGTCGAAGTGACTCTGGAAGGACTTTTCTGCCGGGCAAGACCGTGATTCCGTCCGGGTTGGTAGGATGGAGGCGGCCATGGGCCAGATGCTTGCGATTTGAGCCGATGTTGACAGCTCCGCAGGTCCGCCGCTGGGCCAAGAAGGAGCCCAACCGCCACGCTGCTTTGCAAATGCTGGCGATTGCCTGCGCCCTAGAGGACATGAGCCGGGCCGATGCGGCGCGAGTGGTTAGGATCGAGCGCCAGTCTCTGTGCGATGCTATCAAGCGCTTCAACGCGGAGGGGCTGGCTGGTCTCTACGATCATCCCAAAGGCCACCGTCGGCTGGCGCTGAGCGAGGGCGAGGAAGCAGCCCTGATCGCCCGCATCCTGCGCGGTCCCGGTCCGGAGAACGGCGAGCCCTCCAGCTGGACGCTGCCGGATCTGTGCCGCTTCATCGAGGAGCGGTTTGGCAAGCACATGTATCCGCAATCCATGTCGCGGGTCGTGCGTCGGCTCGGGCTGTCGTGGCAGAAGACCCGGCCGGTTCATCCCCAGCGCGACGCCACGGCGGTTGAAGCCTTCGAAAAAGGGGGCTTCTGTCGGCCGTAGAGCGGGCCGCTGCCGCCCATCCTGACCAGCGCATCGCGCTCTGGTTCCAGGACGATGTCTCGGCGGCTGCCATGGATGTGCTCCTGGCGCAGTTTGCCCGAATCTTGCCGGATGATCTGCATGCCATAATGGTGCTCAATGGGGCTGGCTGGCACGACAAGCGGGCCCTGCATGATCCAGCCAACCTCACTCTGGTGCCGCCGCCGCCCTATGCCCCAGACCTCAATCCGGTCAAGCGCATCTGGCTGTATCTGCGCGAGCGCTATCTCTCGCACAGGCTGCTGGCCGACGAGGAGACTGTTGTCGATGCCTGCTGTTGCGCCTGGAATGCACTCACGGCGGAGACAGGGCGGATCCAGTCCCTGTGCGCCAATCCCTATATCACCAAAGTTACTTCATAGGCGCGCCGGGATAAGTGGAGTATTCATTTGGCTCGCGTTTCATTTGGAAGCGGTCCCTTCTGGTTCCGATTGGTGATTGCCCAGATTACAAGCGTCAAAGGCGAGACTTATTTCTACAGCCGACTTCTGTATTTTATTTCGGTCTGGTTCTCTGGGGAGTTAACTACTCGCCTCCATTTGTAGTTTATTTAGCCTAATTGTTCTGAAATCACGTCAATTATCAGCTTGAGTGACACAAGAAACAGGCCAATCTGCACAATATGGAAGAAGGCTTTCTCGGGGACGACGCGCACGAGCCTGACCCCAACAAACGTTGCGGCAATCCCTACAGGAAAGAGGATAGAAGCAACTTTGAAGTTGGCCCATGAAAGCTGACCAAGGGCCCAGTATGGAACAAGCTTCACTGCGTTCATGATAGCGAAAAGAATCGTTGTCGTGCCGGCATAGATCATCTTTTCCAGCCGCTGGGGAAGCACATACACCTGATATGGGGGGCCACCAGAATGCGAGACAAAGCTGGTGAATCCGGAAAGCATTCCCCAAAACATTCCACGCGGGATGTCTGCTGGGCGAGGCGCTATGCTTTTGGACCCCCTTAGCCAGTTGTTCAAGCAGAATGCAAGGCCAATCACGCCAACGAAGAGGGTTACAAGCGCTTCGGGTACTCTTGATGCTGCGGCCCAACCAATGCTGATTCCTAGCACTGTCGCGGGAACGAGGATTTGCAAGTTTCTGCGATCATACTCACGACGATAAGACCATAGGCCGAACATGTCAGTTACCACATAGATTGGCAGAAGGAGACCAGCGGCTTCTATTGGTGAAATCACGAGCGCCAGTACCGGCACGGCCATCCCCCCGACCACCGGCAGTCCACCTTTCGATAAACCTACTGTGATCGCCGACAAAACGGCGACAACATAGAATTTGATTTCTAGTTCTGACATTTCAGCTCGCTTGTGCCCGAAGCGGACACTCGGCGTAGTAGCGAATTTTGGCTTCTGACCGAGAAGAAAATTGAATGTTAGTCGATAGGGGAACCGATCCCGTGGCTCTCTATCATTGTAACCGTGAGACACTGTGTTCTATCAGCGTTTGTGCACAGTGAGCTAGCGGAAAAGGGTCTCAACAAGCCATTCTTGCTGGCTTAGAAGTTTTTAAGTTGCAACGTTTATCTGCGAATACCGTCTCTAACCGGCTCTCGCAGCCGACGCATCGGCGCTGCAAGCACATCGATCAATGCGGCAGCAGCTAGCGAGGCTTACAAAGTCCTGATCAGCTAGAGTTCTGCGCGATCGACAGCCATATGCAGGTCAGAACGCATTCTCCGAAGCATCTCAACGAGCGCACTACGGTCTTTTGCACTAAGGCTACTAAGCATTTTATCTGAGAGCGCCGCACGTTTAGCCAGCACACGCTGGAAAACCTCCTCGCCCGACTGTGTGAGGTTTACGCTAACAGAGCGCCGGTCACTGGCCGATTTTTCCCGCCTGAGCAGACCAAGGATCTCCAATTCGGCAATAATCCGAGTAATTTGGCCCTTGTCGCGCCCGGTTATGTCAGAAAGCGAGTTCGGGTTCGCTCCGGGGTTCCGGCCCACACATGCAAGAACCTCGTTTTGAAAGGGGGTCGTTTGCGCTTTGTCCAAGTTCATCGCTTGGCGCAGTTCAACTCTGAATTGGCGGGACAGCTCGCTCAGTAGATCCGCGACGTCTTCACTCATCCAGGAATTACCTCAACATTCGTTGACATTGTCAACTACATGAGGTAGTTGATCTTATCAACTATAATCTCATCACCTTGGTACCAACCTGAGTTCATTTATGCCACATACCTATCGCATCAGTCTGACCCATGTATCTGATCACCGCGGCAATCCAGTTCAACTCCCAATCTGTGAGTTTAAGTTCACCAATCATGACGACTTGGGAAAGATCATTGAGAGGGCAACACGGAACGCCATCGTTCCCGAGAAAAATATTGAAGCCTTCTGCTTAGGATTGAAGCTCCTCACTGAGGTCGTGATGGAGCACCGTGACAAGCCGGCTTTCGCGGAGTTCTGGATTTCTCTTGGTAGCTTCATCCGCAGCATTAAGCACACAGAAACGAGCACACCTGAGAATTGAACAAGTGACCTAGATCGTTCACCGCCAAATCCATTCGGGTTGTGGAAGGCAGTATTACTGATCCGGCTTCGGTGAATTTGAACTATGCGGCATAGCGGAATGACGGATGCCCAAAGTAGCTGCGGATTCGGCCGGGCAACTTGGCGAGCCGACGCATGTGGCTGATGACGGCGCGCTTGAGGGCGGGCTTGCTGCGGGCGGGTGGTTTCCGCGTCACGGCGTGCTTCAGGTCAGCGTTCAGGCCCTCATCCGGGTTCAACTTAGAGCTATAGAAGGGCAGGTAGAAGACCTCGATCTGCTCCTGGCGCGCGGCTAACCAGTTCCGCACTGCGCGGGCTCGATGAACGGGTAGGTTGTCTCAGATCAGGAACACCTTGCCGCGGGCATCCCGGATGAGCCGCCTGAGAAAGCGGATCAGGCTCGGGGCCTTGATGGCGCCCTCTAGCACGATCCAGCGCAACTCGCCCTTGTTGGTCACAGCCGAGATCAGGCCCAGCCCCGCGCGTTTGTGGCTCGGGCGCACCACCGGCGTCCAGCCGCGCGGAGCGAAGCTGCGGCCACGCACATCATCGGAGCGCAGGCCGGTCTCGTCACCCCAGAAGATCGTGCCCTTCTCGGCTCTAGCTTGCGCCACAATGGCCGGATAGTCCAACCGCAGCCAGCGTCGTACCACCTTCGGTGACTGTTCATAGGCCCGTCGGAGTAGTTTCTGGGCTGTGAAGTCCCAGCGCGCCAGATAGGTGCCGACAGTGCGCACCGCCAGCCGGACCCCGCAGTGCTGCTCGATGAGTTTCCGCACTGCCGCCCGGCTCCACAGGGCAAAGGGCAGACCGAGTTCGTCGGGCGTGTGCCGGCGGATCAGCGCGGATCTGCGCTTCCTGCTCGGCTTGGAGAAACCGTCCCGTGCCGGGTGCCGGGCCCCGCGGCCCGCTGACCAACCCCGCCCGGCCCCTGCTCGGCGAAGCGGCGGCAAATGTCGAAGACGCCGGTGCGGGTCAGACCCATCTGCGCGGCGATGGCCTCATATGCGAGGCCGCTCTAGCGCAGGCCGATCACCTGCCGGCGACGTTCCTCTTGCGCGGCTGCTGGCAGCTTGCGCATGTCGACATGTTTCATCCCGCCGAATTGGTTCGACGACCGCGGATTTCAAGATCACCTAAGCCGGATCAATAGGTCCGCATCGAAGGCATGCTTGAGGCCTGCCACCAAATCCTGAATGCCTCACCTCAATAGCGATGCCACCCAGTGGAGGGGTGATGAACTCTAGATCATTCAGGACTTCGCAGCCCGCAGGCGCCCTTACCTCGGAGCCAGTCACTGTAGGCTACGGAATAGCACGCCGGCGGAGAAGGGTTGAAACCTTATCATCGACGGAGCGGGAGTGCCGGGCCCGCCACGCGGATTTGAAGCGTTTCAAGATACGCACCAAAGCGACGACTGATGGCAGCTGTCCGCTAGATCGTGAAAGCCTGTGTTGAGGTCCCAGTCGAGCTCACCACGGACGTCCGCGTTGACCTGCAGCGCAGACAGGATGCGCTGCCAGCTAACAGACTGGCACCGGCGATAGAACCAGCTGGAGACGGTGCCGACTGGGCCATAGCGCTCGGGCAGATCGCGCCAAGGCGCGCCCTGCGCTGGACCCATAGAATGCTGTCCACAATGGTTCGGGATGGTGGTTAGGCCGCCCTGTTGGCGGCCGCTCGGGCGGCAGAAGCGGCTCAAGGCGCTGCCACTGCCGGTCCGTCAACTCATAACGTGTCACATTGGATCAATGGGAACTCCAAGCTCCTCCCGGAACCGCTTTGTAGAGGCACCCTAGTCAATCATGCTCCAAAGGCGTCACAATCCGCTTATGCCGACAGTTAACCTTACGATGAACTCCCTGCAACAGCACTCCACCGTCCCCGATCGTGTGGAGTTGCGGGTCCGCCGGTTTAGCCGGTCGAACTTCCATTTGGTGAGCCGACCAATTCAAGACAGCAAACCGCAACTGTAATCGCCGACCTATCGAGTGCAGAGCAAGCACCGAACGCTGCCTGATAGATGATGGGCAGGGCTACCAGACATGAGAGCCGTCCATCACACCGTTTTGGACATTTCTCATTCCGGTCCCATGATAATTCTAGGCCCACGCCGTTGGCGGGATCCGCGCTCTTGAATGAAAGAGATAGCGCCGAATGATCTATCGCCGACCCCGCCCTTCCACCTCAATGCGAAGGTTAACATCATCCCCAATCATAGGAATATTCGCGGTCATGCCGAAATCGCTGCGCTTGATCGTAGTCGTAGCACTGAAGCCAGCTACCTTGCTTCCGTCCCAGGGATTGCTGCCCGCCATGTTGAAGATGACATTCATGGTTACCGGCTTAGTGACGCCCACCATAGACAGGTCACCTGTGATGGTGCCGGTGTTTTTATCGACCTGCGTAAATCTCTTGCCCACAAAGGTGATTTTCGGAAACTCGGTCGCATTGAACCAATCGGCACCCTGAATATCGCTGTCTCGCTGTTTATTGTTAGTTGAAATGCTGGCGACGCTGACAGACGCAGTCAGAGTGCTAGCTTCCGGTGTCTCACTGTCAAAGACAAATTCGCCCGAAAACTCGGCTGCCATACCGATCACATTTGAAAAGCCGAGGTGGCTGATGAAGAACACAATCCCGGAATGCACAGGATCGATATCATAGGTAGTCGGTGTGGCCCATGCCTGCCCGCCTCCACTCGCTCCCGTCCAGAGTGCAACCACAGCCATTGCGGCTCTCATTTGCTTTTTCATCTTTAGTCTCCTCCTCGATGACAAACGCCATAGTTAATGCAGTCTCATGCCGGAAGGCTGGCGCTATACCGCACGTAGGCGATCGCTACTGCTACAATCGCAGGGACAAAACACAGTCCGGCGAATGCCACGGTTCGAGCTCTATGGCCTTGATGTGGCAGCCGGTCGAGAACCCAACTATCTGCGAGCGGCACCAGGAAGACTAAGCCGAGTACTGTAAGCGCGAGCAGATCGACCTTGCGTGTGATTAACGTAACTGTCTGTGCGACCACTACCATGCCGTACGCGCCGCCAAACAGTGACGCCGAAGCGAATGCATAATAGGATTTGAAAAGGTGCCAAACCAAAATACCGGAGATCGCAGCCGCAAATCCAAGACAGAGTTGAAGACTCGAAGAGGAGGCTCCTAGGAACGCAATCGGTGCGAACGCTGCGCTTGCGACGCCAAGCATAACCGCGGATTTCGCATCGGCTTCAGGCTGCGGTGAAGACATCTGCCTGGAAAGAAGATGCAGTACCAGTGCACCGGCCAGAGCAGCAACAATCAGCTCAAGTGGCCCAGCCATGAGACGCGTTTCACCAATGTAGGCCGCAGATGCCGCGGGGAGGAAGATCACGAGCCATCCAGTAAGCGCCCGTGCGCCAACTGTCTCAATCAAGAGACCCAGGATCGTTCCCGTTGCCGCCAAATAAAAGATCTTGTTCACTGCTCCAACGGGCGGGAAAGAGGGAATCTTGTTGTACGTAAGCCAGTAGGCGAGCAGGAAGGTGCTCGGCAACACTAGATCGACGGAAGTCCGTCCTGCACGTAGCCAACGGAGAATGGCTGCCGCCATGAAGGCCAGCAATCCGCAAAAGGTGATCACCAGCAACACTGCTTCCTGGGGTGAACGCGCCAAACCAGTCATGTGACGTTACCACCAGCGTGCCAAAGTCAATTGACCGAAAATGGGTGGGACGTGGTCGAGCGCGATAAAAGACATACCGTCCTCCAACGACATTATCTCTTGCCTTGATGCTGGTCTTCCGCCAGTTATTATAGATACCGTTAGGCTCCAAATACCATTGGTATCCCAACGCCTCAAAGCTGTCAATCGACTGAAGTTAGACTTGGCGACGAATTGTAGTTAGTTCTTCCGGAAGCATGCATCGAGGATGTGGACTGATCGCAAAGATCTGCGTTTATCGGCGTACCTGGACCTAATGATCTTTACCGAAGTGGGGTACCATAAGGTGGTGTCGATCATCGCAGTTTCTTTAGGCGCGCAAGTCTCTCTGTCACGGGGCTCCCGTGAAGATCATTAGAGCCAGTCAAGTAGTTAGTGGTTGATGCCTGCGCGACACGTGTACCCTCATACTTGACCGAGATCACCCCAGCGATCACCGGAGTCGCATATGAGCCAGCAATCGACTTAACGCTAGAGTATCCGTGTTGATCAAGCGGGTCTTGGGGCCCAGTGCCGCTGATCCCGCAGGAGCGCATTGGCCAGGATAATGAGCTTTCGCATGATCGGCGTCAGGGCGACCTTGGCAGGCTTTCCCGCCGCGAGCAGGGCGCGGTACTTGGCTTTCAGCTCCGGGTTGAAGCGGGCGGCCACCAGCGCCGGCATGTATAGCGCCTGACGGACATAAGTGCGGCCACCCCGGATTGTGCGGCGCCCACGTGAAGCCCCGCTGTCGCGCGCCACCGGCGCCAGGCCGGCGAGGCTGGCCACCTGGCTCTGGTCGAGGCTGCCGAGTTCAGGCATGTCGACGAGCAGGCTCACGGCGGTGGCTTGGGCAATGCCGGGAATGCTCATGAGGATCGCCAAGCGCGGGGCAAGGGCGGCATCGTCCTGACACAGGCTGAGAAGGTGGGCCTTAAGGGCGGCGAGCTGGTGAGCCATCTGGCGCAACCGCTGTGCAAGGTGGCGCCGCAACAGGGGCGAGCACACGAGCTTCTGCCGGTTGAGGGCCGCCGTGTGGTCCTTGATCAGCGCCTGCCGGGCCACCAGCAGTTCCTTCATCGCGTCCAGCGTGGGATTGAGCACCGGCCGGGTCGGCGGCTCGAGCAGGGCGCCAAAGCGCGCCAGCAGGGCTGCATCGAGCTGGTCGGTCTTGGCAAGCTGGCCCAGGGCTTCCGCGAAGCGGCGGGCGCGGCGGGGATTGATCTTGGCCAGCGGCAGGCCGGCCGTGGCGAGGCTGCGCTACAGGGTGCGGTGGTAGGCACCTGTCGGCTCGAAGACCACGGGCTGGAGAGAGTACTTGGCCAGCCAGGCGATCAGGGCGCGGTGGCCCTGAGGGTCGTTGGTGAAGCCGCGTGTTGCCCCATCAGGGTAGAGACAAACATCGAGCCGATCTTTGGCAATGTCGATGTCGGCGGTCTGTAGTATAGGATGATGCATCTTTTCCGCGTCCTTGGCTTGTCATGCGGGCCATCACGCCCGGGTATCCGTTCAGGCCACGAGGAAAGGAGAGGGGCGGCCTGCCTCTAGTTCGATCCGCACCGGTCTGCATCGGAATGACCCGTCCCCTCTCACCGCCAGCGAGTTCACGACTCGCTGGCGGTGTCCTCATCCTTCCAGCGCGGGCGTGACTTCGGGGCTTGGCTTGGGCTGGTGCCGAAGCAGACCTCAACGGGTGACCGCACAATCCTGGGTCGGCTGTCCAGGCGCGGCAACACCTATCTCCGCTCTCTCTTGATCCAAGCCGCTCGCGTGCTGCTGCGCTGGGCGACCAGGTGGCGGCAGCATAGTTTTGGGGGATAGGCTGAACGCCGCCGCAGGACGGCCGCATCACAACGTGCTCGCGGCGGCTCTCGCCAACCAGCTGGCGCGGATTGCCTGGAGCGCGTTGAGTCAGAACCGCACCTATGAACCACGAATAGCGGCTGTGGCAGGTTAAGGACGCCCTCAGTCCTAATCCTGCGTCAGTCGCTTGGAGCTCGCCGAGGTCTGCGAGAGGAAGACGAAATGGAGAATGGTCGCGCCGTCGCATCTGGGATCTAGTGACCCAGTTGGCCAGTCAGGGCCGAGAAGCTTATGAGACCAGATGCGCGCGGATATTCATGAAGGCCAGGAGCTCTGCTCCGGAAGGGCCGGATACATTAGCGCAAGACCAACCTCACCATCGCGGAAGCCTCTTGCGACGCACAGCCGGTCCATACATCGGGGTCATGATCCACCTCCTATTCTCGGAAGAGAATCATACTTCAGCCCTGTCCAAAACCTCTTAAATCGACCTTTCAGTCCGATGCTCTAAGCACCGGCAACTCGCGACGCCTGGGGCTTGATGTGCCACCCGGAGGCATGCCGCCGGCTGCATTCTCCGTCTCAAGATTGACGCGTGCACGCGGAAGCCCAATTGCGATATCTTCAGCCTTCTCTATCGAGGCATAAAAGACAGGCAAATTGCAGCGTGGGTCCAAGCGGAAAAGCGCCGCTTGGGTTCGACCGCGTGATTGAATAGTATCCGGACTTGATATGGCTAACATCAACCGTATTGTCGATTCCGGGGAGAGAAAGCATGTGCGTCAGGTGTGCGGTAAGATTCGCGCAATCTGAAATGCGCCGTAGGTTGCACTTGAACAAAGTACAATAAACCAGATCGAACCGGATGAGCGTCACAAAGAGCCGGATGTCCGATCCGGTTAGGCGGTCGCCGAATCGGAAAGCCTTGCCCTTGAGCAGGCTTCCAAACGGTCGAGCATACCGAAAACATTCCAGAATGCCTCCTCATAGATTTCCTGAGCTGTGGCAAACCCCCGATAGACGCCATTATTGGGAGACGAGTACATTCTGTCGTTGAGCGCGTCGATTTCAGATCGCAGGTCCTCAGGATAAAGATCGACCGAACTGTCTCCTAATGTGCCAAAGCCTGAATATAGCATGCGGACAATGTCGGCGGATTCATTACTGACAATTGCTTTCTTCTGCGTGTCCCCCAACACAGGAGCCGCCGCACGTCCAGTAAAAGCAGGATCTCCCTTTGTGTAGATCCCGTGGAGGTAGATGAAACCATTGATTTCACCCCGGGGTCGCTCTGGGATAAACCCAAAGCGCCAACCTTGATCAGTGAATGCGGGCTCGCTTACAGAAACAGAAATCACGTCCTGTAATCCCTTTAAGATACGAGCGATTAGCGTTCGCGAAGCCCAGGGGCAGGTGACGGCCACGTAGAAATGATAGTGCCCGGCTTCGGCCTCGAAGCCACCCTTCCCGGTCGGGCCCGGACTGCCATCTGGGTAATCCAGTTCCGGATGGTTGACGCTTGGCGGACAAACCCGCCCTTGGCATCTTTAGCCTTCACCGGCTGCGGATCTGCCGCCCATTTGCCATTCACGAGCATGACAAGTTCCTCAGGCCCACAGCGTTGTCACGCGGTCGGTCAATGACGAAGTTGCCGAATGCGGGTGGAACGAACCAATTGCGGCGGGACAGTCTGCCAACTGCCCCACCTGCAAGGTTTCAATCATGTTCGCGGATCTGAGCCTCGCAGGCATGATTTAATCCTGGGTCAACGAGCGAGGGTCGGGCGGGCCACGCCAGGCGTCGGCCGGAGCGCGTAGGCGCCGTCACCCAGCAAGGCAACTGCAATCAAGCCGACGATCCAAAACGCCGGAAACTCCCAGCCTCCGTTCGGGTTGTCGAAAAAGAACCCAGCAGGGCCATGGACCGTGACAATCGCACCGAGCAGGATCGGGATCAACGCTCCGGCTACAATGCGACTGTAGATGCCAGCGACTAGAGTAAGGCCGCCAACCAACTCGGCCAGAATCGTCAGGTAGGCCAAAGCTGGTGGCAACCCAAGGCTTCCGAAGAACTGAGCAGTGCCCGCCGGCGTAAACACGAACAGCTTTAGGCCTGCATGGGCGAGGAATAGAATGCCGAGAGCTATACGGAGTATTGCCGCGGCGAGGGGGGCGGTTCGATTATCAATCATGAGAGGACTCCGAGATGAGATACCTCTCAACCATGCAGCTGAAAACGGAGCTTGATAATATGTCGAATTGGGTTAGCACTTCCTGCCAATAGGGTGAGATCAATGCTCGATCAGATCACAGCAATGCACGTGTTTGCGCGAGTGGCCGCACTCGGCAACCTGTCGGCGGCTGCACGGGCATTGGGAATCTCGCCGAACATGGCAACGAAGCATGTGGGAGCCTTAGAAAATCGGCTTGGTGTTAAGCTGCTACACCGCACCACGCGGAAGGTTACCCTTACTGAACCGGGGCGACGTTACCTAGAGAGCGTGGAGCGGATCCTTACGGAACTGGCAGAGGCAGAGGCTCTTATAACCGCGGAGCGACACGAGGTGACTGGAACACTCCGGGTAAACGTTCCCGTCTCGCTCGGCGTGCGCGAACTCGCACCGCTCATGCCAGAATTCTCTCGCCTATATCCCGCGCTTACAGTCGACATGGGCTTCAATGACCGCATGGTGGATCTTGTCGAAGAGGGATGGGACATGGCGATTCGGATCGGGCACATCCACGATCAGACACTGGTCGCCCGGAGACTCGCACCTTGCCGCCTTCAAGTTGCTGGGTCTCCTGCTTACCTGATCGAGCGCGGCACACCTAAAACCGTGGCTGAGCTGACTTCCCACAACTGCCTCGCATATACCCTGTTGAGCCACACTGGTCCCCGTCAATGGATGTTCGGCAACGACGGGACCGTTGTCGTTCCCATCAAAGGAAACTATCTGGGCAGTAACGGAGAAGCGTTGATTGAAGCAGCCGTAGCTGGCCAAGGCTTGATTTATGAGCCGAGCTTTCTGCTCGGCGAGCATCTCCGGTCGGGAAAGCTTGTGCCCCTCACGCTCGACCATCCGCCTATGGAATTACCTGGGATATTCGCTATTCATCCAAGTAACCGTCGGCCGCCGGCAAAGGTACGTGCCTTCATCGACTTTATCGCGACGCGATTTGGCGCTCGGCTTTCCGGCGTCGGCCACCGGGCGCAGCCTGGTTGACACGATGGGCGAGGTACATGGATGTGAGCACAAGCTTCACCATCTCGCCCGGCCCCTTTCTGTCGAGGAAACTCGAGATGCCGCCGTAAGTCAGCTCAAGGACCACTCCACCGATATAAAACGGGCTTGCCGGTGGTCCCCCGCTGGGAAACAGTTTGCGGATCAAAATGCGGCCTACACCTTCCCACTGCTCGCGGAACATCTTTAGGTGTCGCTCGCTTAGGGTTTCATTTTGGCGCGCCATATGCAGAAGTTCTATCGCAAGTGTACCCCAGCGCTGATCGCTGGCGCGCTTGTTCACCCAGGCGCTAAGCGCGTTGATCAAGGCTTCCGGCTCATCGTAACTTTCCAGCAACTCTGAGAGCTCAACCACGTCGCTGCCTGCATTGCGATCCAGCAACTGGAGGAAAATGTCCTCCTTGCTAGTAAAGTTCGAATAAAATGCACCTTTGGAGAAGCCAGCCTCCTCCGCAACACGCTCAACCTTCACGCCAGAATACCCGTCGCGCGCTAGAATTGCATACGCAGCGTCAAGCAGCTTAGCTCGAGTCAGGGCTTGGCTTTGCTCGCGGGTCAGTCGCGCCATTGCTTCCTCAAAAACGAAGTATCCAGATACCGGACCGTAGCCGAGGAATGTCATTTATGCAACAATTGTTACGACGCAGATCAGCGCCCAGAACAGCGGAAATTCCGGACCCATTTTCTGCCAGCGCCAATTGAGGCCGTTGATCTTGATGACGGCATAGCTCGCCCCCAGCAGCACAACGACGGCCAAGACGGCCGCAAAATGGGGGTAGAAGCCGAACACCAGTCCGACAGTGGCAACAGCTTCCATTGCAATCGTCAAGCCAACGAACAGAGTACCCGGGCGAAATCCTGCCGCACTGAACGTGCCAGCGGCCTTCTCGTAATTAAGCAATTTTCCCACGAGGTGAGGCACAAACCATACGCCGCATAAGATGCGTAGCAACCCGACAGGATCCCAATCCATGTGTTCCTCCTAGTTGTCCAACTGACGCGGCCATCCGCTTGCGACGGACAAGGGCATCCACAACCACAGAGGCGGGTCAGTCGATTTGGTCCTGAGGCAGGCCCCGCTCACGTGCAGAGGCCCCGATCATGTTTCAACGGCATAGTAAGTAAAACCGCCATCACCGCTTGCGACGCCTGAGATTGCCTCATTGATGTTTTCCAGCGGCCAGACCATGGGCTCCATGACTGAGAGATCAATCACGCCCGTCTTCACCATTCCGGCGACTTCCATTCCCTCGGCTGCGGTGAACCAGACGGAGCCTATCAGTTCCATTTGCTCGTCCATCCACCACTTCACATCTACTGGCAGATCACCCGAAGTTCCACCTATGTTGACAATACGACCGCCACGCCGGACTCCTTTCATGGCATCAAGCATGGACTCAAGGGGAGCTTTCGCGCCAAGGGTATCCAGCATGAGATCTGCCCCGATGCCGTCCGTCCTTGCCCTCACGAATGCCGCGGAGGAGCCGGTCCGGTTCGAGAATGTCTCGATCCGATCCGGCGCAAGCGCTTTCAGACGTGAGAGCAACTCCTCCCCCCGGGCTATGGCGTAGATTTTGCCTATACCCATCGCAAGGGCAAATAGAGTTGCGCCGACCCCGAGCGTCCCGCTTGCGCCATTGATAATGAGCGAACGACCCATCAACGGACCACATTTCTTCAGAGCGGCATAGGAGGTGCCGAGATAGCCCATCCGTGATCCTTGAACGAAGGTCATGTTGTCAGGGATCTTGATAACCTGCGCCTGAGGAGCGAGCATAAACTCACAGAAGCCGCCATACGGATAGCGCTCGAACATCTCCATGCTTTTCGAATTGTAGCCAAAGTAGCCACCGAGCGTCCAATGCCCGCAAGCTTGCGGACGGCCGGAAGAACATTCATGGCATGCTCCACAGAAGCGGCCTGGGTTCACATAGACTCGATCACCAGGTTTCAAGGAGACGACCTTGTCACCAACTTGATGAATGACGCCGGAGGGATCAAGCCCGTGTATTGCCGGCCGGGGCGGCAAGGGCATCTGAGGATACCACGTCTCCCAGTTGGCGAGCACATTGGCAAGATTCGGCACCATGCCGCACGCCTTTACATGCACCACGACGTCGGTACCGGTGGCAACCGGTCGCTCGACTTGGTCAATCCTCATTGGCTCGCCCACCGCGTGTAAGCGCGCCGCACGCATCGTTTGTGCCATACTTTCCTCCCGCACTGATTTTATGCGATCCATCAACGCTTAAATACTGTCGGTTTCCAAAAACCTATCGTACTCGAAGTCCCGAGGTCAAGCATTCTTCGCCAACGCTGCGGATGGTTTCAGAGTGCCCCGCGCAACGATGTCCACGCAACAGTCCAGAGAGGTGGAGCAGGAAGCCTGCCCACGAGCTTGTTTCGCCGTTTGAGCGACTGGTTTGACTGGAAGGCGTCAAAGCAGAACTTGGCGGCCCAGACAACTTCAGCCAGTCCTGCCTAAGCAATCTCGGGAATGCTCATCAAACGGGCCACGACAAACTGCTTCCTGCAGGGCATTGATGCGCGATACCCAACGGGCCCGCCGAGTAGCTAACTCGGTGGGCCCGGCAACATGATCGAACCATTCAGTTCTGGCTCGTTTTGCCTTCAAAGTTCAGAACACCACCGACCGGCAGATACCTCTTGCCGTCGAACTGGAAGAGCTGCAGTGCCTCAATCGGGTAGACATCAGATCCTACTTTGGTATTCAGCTTGATACCCTCGAGCAGCAGAGCACTCTCCCAACCGTCCATATTCCTAACCGCATCCATGAGCGCTTGGCGTGTTGGCGCCTTAGTATGCTCTAGCGCAGTCACGAGAGCATCACCAATCGTATAGCCGGTCTGCCCGATAGTGTTGTCATAGGTGAACTGAACTTTAGCCGCAGCAATATCACTGAGATATTGGTCGACGTCCGCAATGCCTGATTTCTGGTCACTATCCACGCTCTTCAGGAAGTTCGAGGTAATAATGCCCTTGGCGTTATCTAATCCCACCGAGGCCAATACCGGGATTGAGGAAGCAATATTTGAGACAAGTGTGGTTGGCTTCCAGCCGCTTTCAGCCTGGAAACGCACCGCCTCGGCACCTTGGCGCGGACCGGCGATGACGACGAGCGTATCTGCGCCCGAAGCCTTTAAGTTCGCCAGCTGGGTTTCCACGGTCGGGTCGGCGGAGGTGACCTGTTGCCGCCCCAAAATCTTGATGTTCGTGCCTTCAATTCTCTTTGTGAAAGCCTCAGAAAAAATTTTACCCGATTCCGTATTGAGAGCCAGGATCGCAACTTTCGCATCTGGCTTGTTTGCCTTCAGGTATTCGACAAACGCGTACGCTTCGGTAGAAAAGGCGGGAACAAACCCCATCTCCCACTCGGGCCCATTCAGCTCGTGAACAGCAGAATACATAAAGACGTTCGGAATCCCATTCCGGTTTGTATACCGACCAATAGCCTGATTGTTCGGCGTCGCCGAAGTGGCAGCAATCGCGAACACTTTGTCCCTCTCACTAAGCTTGCGAACGTTTGCGAGCGTGCGTTGCGGGTCGAGACTATCATCTTCGATGATCAATTCGATCTTACGAGTCTTGCCGTCTCCCATCTTCACGCCGCCACTCGCATTGACTGCCTCAATACGCGCCCGAACTCCCTCTGAAACCGCAGATAAAACAGCAACAGGACCAGTCAAAGGGCCGGTTATGCCGATACGTACCGAATTGTCGGTGATTCCGGGCCCGGCTTCCTGTGCTGAGGCAGTCGTGCTTGTTGCAAGTACCAATACAGCAGCCTGTAGGGTTCGTCTCGTCATTTTCGAAGTGCAATCCATTGTTTCCTCCCTTGTATTGACTTCAAGCTAGGGACATTGCCTGAAGTCGTCTGAAGCATTCCACAGACCAGTTTCTTGACAAGCCCGACGACGCCATTGCCTGAGATCATCATCACGCCGATCAGGGCCAACCCGTAGATGACGTTACCCAGCGCAAGATTGATGTCTGACGTCCAGGTCGGAACGAAGACAATGAACAGGCCCCCGATAAACGCGCCTGTGATGGTCGTCGTGCCGCCGACGATACTAGCAATCACGATGTTGATGGAAACCGCCGCTAGGAACGATTGCGGGCTTATAAAACCATTGAGAATGGCAAACACACCACCACCAAGCCCTGCAAGGGCCGAACTGATGCCGAATGCCCACAATCTCACTTTAGTAAGGTTTACACCCAGCGCCTCAGCAATCTGAGCATTGTCGCGCTGGGCGCGCAGCGTGCGCCCAGTGTCACCGAAGAGAACCAGCGAAACAAGCAATACTGCCACGCCAGCACAGGCAACTGTTACTAGGTACAACCAGAGCTCAGGCCTACCGGCGAACGGTGCTGGCGTCTCCAGGCTGTCGATGGGCAGACCGGACACGCCTCCAGTCAGCCAGTCGAATTTGAGCAGGGCCTGCGGGAACGCGGCGGCGATGCCAAACGTAATGATCGCAAGCTGGAGGCCCTGCAGCCGCAGTGCCGGCAACCCCACGGCAAGTCCAGCAGCCGCCGTGAGAACGGCTGCCGCAGGCAACGTCCAATACGGCGACAAACCGAACTCCGCATTGAGGTACGCCGTGACGTAGGCTCCGAATCCGAATAATGCCCCTTGGGCAAGGCAGATCTGCCCCGCGAAGCCCATCAGCAAGTTAAGGCCAAGAACCGCTATGCTGTAAGACAACGCGATACAAACCTCAAAGAGCAAAAAGTCGGGAAGGAACACAGGGGCAATCAGCGCAATCGCAGCCGCCCCAACTTTGATGAAGGTTGGCAAGGACCGGCTGTTCATAGCTTTGTAACCTTATACGATCCAAACAGGCCAACGGGCTTCACGAGAAGGATGATCAACGTAAGGGCTATCGGGACTACGATCCGCAGTTCCGCCCCGACCATCGGAAGGTAACTGCCGCCGAGGCTTTCCGCGACACCCACAAGGAGCCCTCCGACGACCGCGCCGAATGGAGAGTCCCAGCCGCCGAGGGTCGCAGCCGCAAGTCCATAGAAAAGAATTGGCGTCATCATTGTCGGGCTTAGGAGGAGGCGCGGAGCAATCAGAACCGCTGCGATCATTCCAATGACAGCGGCCAATCCCCATCCGAGCATGAGCATGCGTTGGACCTTGATCCCTACCAGCATGCTTTTCGTCCGATCGTAGGCAGACGCACGCATGGACAATCCGAGACGCGTGAACCTGAAAACCAATCCAATCGAGAGCGCCGCAATCGCTAAAGCTAAAAGAGTGCCCAGAGCGGAGATCCGAACCTGGACACCGCCAATAGCGATGCCGCCATCGGGGAAAATACTCGGGAATGCACGTTGGTCTGCGCCCCATATCCACATTGTAACGGCTTGGAAGAGGACGAACAGGCCAAGCGTTACGACAACCATCGCCTCGATCGGAGCCCCAATGAGTGGCTGAATGAACGAACGAAAAACGATAATACCGACAATGAATGAGGCAGCCAGGCAAATTAGGAGCGATAGCCACACAGGAACACCCCAGTTGATCATTTGCCATGTGCAATAGGCAGAAAAGGTCGCCATCTCGCCCTGCCCGAAATTAACGATACTGGTCGCGCGGAAGATGAGCACGAGCGCTATCGCGAGCGCCGCGTAGATCGCACCCGACGCGAGGCCACTGACAACAAGCTGGAAGAACAAGCTCATCGTTAAACTCCAAGGTACGATTTTTGGATGTCCTGGTTGTGGAGCATTTCGTGGGCAGGGGAGGTTGCTACGATATGACCGGTCTCAATCACAAAGGCAGTATCGGCAAATTGGAGCGTCAGGTCTGCATTCTGCTCTACAACCAAGAGAGTCATCCTGTGACGCTTGTGAAGATCCTTGAAGATCTCGAATATCTCTGCCGTGATCGCGGGTGCCAAACCAAGAGAGGGCTCGTCACACATCAGTAGCTTTGGGCGCGACATCAACGCTCGCGCAACTGCCAGCATTTGCTGCTCGCCACCGCTAAGGTTTCCAGCCAACCTATTTCTTCTCTCCCGAAGCCGCGGGAAAGTTTGGTACCACCGCTCCTTGTCACGGCGGACCTGCGCTGCATCCGAGAGAGTAATGGCACCTAACGATAAATTCTCGTCGACGGTGAACTCCGCGAAAGTTCCTCGGCCTTGAGGAACATGAGCGATCCCTAATCTCAGTCTTTCCTCTGGCGGGCGAGCGTCGAGACGCTGGCCGTCAAATGAGATTGTGCCCGATGATCGTGCAATCCCAGACAGCGCGCGCAGCATCGTTGTCTTGCCAGCGCCGTTTGCACCCAAAAGGGCGACGAATTCCCCGTCGCCGACACTGAACGAACAGTCGAATAACGCTTGGACTTTTCCATAACTCGCAGAGAGACCCCGTACGTCCAGCAGTGTCATCCCGTCCTCCCGAGATATGCGGAAACCACAGCTTGGTTTGATTTGATCTCTTGAGGTCTACCGTGAGCCAAGTTCTGTCCAAGGTGGAACACATGGATACGATCACATAAGCCCATGACGAGGCCCATGTGATGTTCTATGAGGAGAATCGAAAGCGCGTGATTGCGACGGACACGGTCGACAAGTTCGCCAAATTCGTCGACCTCGCCATGGGTCAATCCGCCGGCAGGCTCGTCGAGCAGCAAAATTTTGGGTTCAGACGCGAGCGCCCGAGCGATTTCCATGCGCTTCTGCAAGGGATAAGGAAGCGCGTCGGCTTGCGTGTCTGCGAGGTGGGCCATATTCAGTTCATTAAGAATTTCCATGGCGCGAGTACGCACGTTTGCGTCTTGAACTCGGGTGCCCGACGGGTTGATGAGGGCCTTTGCGAACCTCCCGCCAAGCCGATGGTGCGCACCAAGCATGACGTTTTCAGCAACCGTCATGGATCCGTAGATCCCAACGTTCTGAAATGTACGTGCAATGCCAAGTCCGATCACCTCACGGGGCTTGGCGGCGTCGATGGGCTTACCCAAGACGCGTATGGTTCCGCTCTGATACGAGATCAATCGCGTAACGGCATTCAAAAACGTGGTTTTCCCTGCACCATTAGGGCCAATAAGACCGCAGATTTCGTTGTCACCAACCGTGAGGGATACACCGCTTAACGCCTGTATCCCGCCAAACGTGACCAATATATCCTGCGCCTCAAGCACCGGTGTGACGCAACTCTCTCGCTGAGCGTTCACGAATTCCTCCCAGTTCAGGCGGCCTTGGATCAACCCGTTGATTTATTTTTATTGACAGGTGAGCCTACCCTGGATACCACTGGTATCTGAAATCTGGCGGTATGTCAAGTTGCTTAGCCAGGGTGCCCCGGACGGGCTCTGCGCACGTCCGCAACAAAAAAACGAAAGAACCGCGATCGGACGTCGGTGCGCCATGACGCTGCCGTCGGCTCGAAGCAATCATTTTAGGGAGGAGATAATGGTAACTGATGCGTCGGCGCTAACAGGAGAGAATCTCTACCGAGATCCCTATCCAGTTTATGCGCGGCTGCGGAAAGAGCAGCCCGTAGCCTTCTTCGAGGGTACAAAAGAGTATTTTATAACACGCTATGACGATTGCGTGACCGTTGGCACAAAGGACGAGATCTTTGGACCATCCGCCTCGACGGACCGCCCAGAGGCTCGGGTCATGGGAATGCCCAATGTCTTGACCATATCAGGTGAAGAGCACAAGTGCCTGCGGGAGGGCATCGACTCTAACTTAACTCAAGAGAGGGTACGCTCCTACGTCGAGAACCTCACCCGCCCTGTCGTTCGTCGCTACATCACTGCAATTAGATCACACGGTGAGGCAAACCTCACGGCAGATTTATTTGAGCCGATCTCAGTGCGCTGCATCGGCGACGTAATCGGGCTCACCGAAACGTCGAACGAAAACTTGGTCGAATGGTTCCATGCCATGGCGCTCGGCCTCCAGAATGTCGCCAATGATCAGACGGTATGGGACCGGCTCGACGCCGCGATCAAGGACATCGATGCCCAGCTGGGTGCCCTTTATGATGCGGCCCTGTCAAAGCCAAACAACACTCTGATGAGTCATGTGATGTATGGCGGTGTTCCGGAAGGCAAGGTGCGCAGCCTTGAAGAAATTCTGCCGACAATGAAGGTGATCATCCTCGGCGGTCTTCAGGAGCCTGGCCATGCTGCTGCCAACGCATGTGCTGGCCTCCTTTCCAGTCCGGAACAAGCGCGAACTATGGCAGAAGCTCCGGTGAAGCACGCTATGCGTGCCTTCGACGAAGGTCTGCGCTGGATCGCACCCATCGGTGTCACGCCGCGTGTAGCCACAAAAGACTTCGAGATCGCTGGAACCACGATCCCAGCGGGGGCGTCCGTTGCGATCGTTATGGGCTCGGCCAATCGAGACGACAAGCGGTTCGAAAGTCCAGACATCTTCGATATGTTCCGCAAGAAGAAGCCGCATCTGACTTTTGGCTTTCGACCGCACTTCTGCTCGGGGCATTTCTTGTCACGCGCTATGGGAGAGATCGCTCTCGAGGAGGTCTTCACGCAGCTTACGAGTCTGCGCCTTGACCCACGAAAGGAGATCAAAGCTAAAGGGTGGCGGTTCCGGGGTGTTTCTGATCTGCCAGCAAAGTGGGATGCGTGATGACAATCGTTATTGATTGCCACGGCCATTTCACGACCGAGCCGCCAGAGCACCATGCGTTCAGAACAGCGCAGGTCGCCTTTGCAGAGGGTAAGATCAGCGAAAAGCCGATCTACCCCGGTATTCCCGACGAGGAATTGCACGCGATCATTCAGGCAAATCAACTCAGGCAGCAGAAGGAGCGCGGCTCGGATATGACAATCCTGAGCCCTCGTGCTTCCGGAATGGGCCATCACATCGGCGACGCCGAGGTCGCCACAGAGTGGGCGCGTATCTCGAACGGCAACATCAAGCGGATTGTCGACCTATTTCCCTACGATTTTGCGGGCGTCTGCCAACTTCCGCAAACCGTCGCAGGGGACCTGGGACCGGCTATTGCGGAGCTGGAGCGTTGCGTCGATGACGGCTTCGTGGGCTGCAACCTCAATCCCGACCCATCCGGAGGGCGCTGGTGCGCGCCGCCAATCTACGACGAGTGGTGGGATCCAGTCTGGGAAGCAATGGTCAGGCTCGATGTACCGGCCATGGTTCATGTGTCGGGATCCTGCGAGCGTTGTCTTCACACCACTGGCGCCCACTACATCAACGCGGACACTGCGGTGTTCATGCAGCTGATCCAAGGTGATCTGTTTGAGCGCCACCCCGAGCTACGCTTGATCATACCGCATGGTGGCGGCGCCGCCCCTTATCACTGGGGGCGCTATCGGGGGCTGTCGATGATGCTCGATAAGCCACCCGTGAGCGAGCACCTGATGAACAATCTGTATTTTGACACGTGTGTCTACCACCAGGCCGGAATCGACACCTTATTTCGTGTCGTTGAAAAGAAGAACATCCTCTTTGGCTCAGAGCTTCTTGGCGCCGTTAAAGCGGTAGATCCCGACACAGGACACCAGTTCGACGATACGAAGCGCTACATCGATGAACTTGGCTTAAGCGAAGATGACCGGCACGCTGTCTTCGAGGCCAATGCGCGCCGCGTTTACCCGTTACTCGACAAGAGGCTTAAGGCTCAAGGCCGTTAAATCGTAAGTGACAAACCTTCATGCGGAGACACAGAAATGGAAGCATCTGAGAAGATCAGACTGGCTGGAGGCGCGCAAGGATTCAATTGGCTTCCTGTGTTTGTGGCTGAGGAGCACGGCCTGTTCAAGAAGTACGGTGTATCCATCGAATACAAGCGCATGGGTACTGTCGATAAAGCAACGACTGCGGTTCTCGATGGCGAAGCCGACCTCGCAATCACGCCGCCGGAAGGCACAGTTGCAAATTTTATTGGTGGTGGCGAGCTGCGCGTGATTGCGGCGAATTCGACTCGTCTGCCCATGTCAGTTGTTGCGAACCCTTCGACCCCCTCGCTTGCCGAGCTGAAGGGGAAGAGAATTGGTACGTCCTCCCTAACGGAGGGTACCGCGATCTACATGCAGTTGATGCTCGCAGAAGTTGGTCTGAAGTATCCGGGCGACTATAACTTTGTTATCGCGGGTGTCCACACCAAGCGATGGGACGCGCTTCAGGCCGGAGAAATTGACTGCGCACCCCAGCCGGCACCATGGAACTTCCTTGCTGCGGACGCTGGCTACAATCTGATTGGAGAGATTAACGAAGTCATTCCGGAAATCTTGTTTGCTGCTCTGATTGCAAAGAAGAGCTGGCTGGAAGAGAACAACGCACCCGTCACGAGGCTACTGAAGGCTCTTGCTGAGGCCTACGTGATTACCAACGATCCAGAGCACGAGGAGATAACGCTACCAATTTTTGAGCGGATCACCACACCTGGCAAATCGGATTTGGCGCTACGTGGATTGCGTTACATGAGGGCAATGGGCATGTGGCCACCTGGGCTCTCCATTTCGGATATGGCACTTGAGACGACAATCGACGTGATGATCCGAGCTGGTCTGCTCGACAGCGGAAAACGCGATCTTGCCAAGGAAGTTTTTGACCACTCCTACCTCGAAGAAGCCTTGGCCTGAGTGCGTCGTGCGGACGCGCAGGGACAATTTGAGCAGTACGTTTGTGAGTGTCATGGCACAACGGTGCTGCAATCGCGGGAATCCAACCCCACAGTCGCGCGGCATCCGCGCGAGCCGGAAACTACGAGTGGACCTGGACGGTTTGCACTCAAAAGCGTTTGGAGGAAACATTGGCCAAAGTTATAACGAAGACTGCACGCACCGATCGCGCGATATGTGAAGCTCTTGGAACGTTGGGTGTCTCAACGGTACACGAGGCCCAAGGTCGTACCGGACTGCTCGCCTCGCGTTTGCGCCCTGTACAGGACGGCGCCCGTATCGCGGGCAGCGCTCTCACATGCGAAGTTGCCCCGGGCGACAACTGGATGATCCACGTAGCGCTCGAAGTGGCCGAGCCAGGCGACATCCTCGTAGTCACTCCTACCTCTCCCTGCGAAGACGGCTATTTCGGCGATCTCTTGGCCACTTCGGCCAAGGCGCGCGGTGTTTTGGGTCTTGTAATCGACGCGGGAGTTCGTGATGTTGCCGACCTCCGGCAGATGAAGTTCCCCGTTTGGGCAAAAGCTATCTGCGCCCAGGGCACCGTCAAGGAGACGCTCGCCAATGTACAGGTTCCGATCGTCTGCGCAGGTACGTATATCCGACCCGGGGATGTGATTGTTGCCGATGACGACGGCATTTGCGTGGTAAGGCATGAAGAAGCTGAGGTTGTGCTCGGAAGGGCTCGTAAGCGCCAAGTAATGGAAGAGCAGAAGCGCAGTCTTTACGAGGCCGGAGAACTCAGCCTCGACGTCAACAATATGCGCCCGTCCCTGAAAGACAAGGGACTGATCTATGAGTAAGTACGAGAAGCCCCGGCGCCCCCGCCGCGTTGTCACCGGCATCCGCGACGGCAAGTCGGTGTTCATCAGCGACGGGCCAGTGCCGAATGCACACCACTACGACGCTGTCCCCGGCATGATGACTTCCGTCATCTATGCAACGGCAGAACGGCCGAGGCTTCCGCAAGGCGAGGCCGAACCCGCGCCGCCACACGTCTTCATCCCGCCGAAGCTGGGTGAAACCAAGCTGATGATCGTCACCTTTCCCCCAGACTCGAGCTTCGCAAGTGCCGAGTTTGACCCTGCCTCAGCGGATGCCGAGCAGCGCGTGCATATCCCGGGCTTGGCAGAGAAGTTCGAGGCTGATGCGCCTGGTATGCATACTACCGATACTATCGACTACGATGTCGTGCTCGACGGCGAGATTTGGCTAGAGCTCGACGACGGTGAAGAGGTTCACTTGGAACGAGGTGACGTAGTGGTTCAATGCGGCACGCGTCACGCTTGGCGGAACAGGGGCAATGAGATCGCCACCATGTGCTTCGTCCTGATCGGAGCGGAGAGGAGTTAGGTTGCTATGCTCCAAGAGGCTGCAAGAGAGGGCTATGACTGCATTATTGTCGGCGCGGGCCACGGTGGTGCTCAAGCGGCTGCCAGCCTAAGACAATTCGGCTTCGCTGGGAGCATCGCGCTGATCGGTGCTGAGCCGGAGATGCCATATGATCGCCCCGCACTGTCCAAGGATTATCTCGCTGGTAAGAAAACGTTCGACCGCATGTATCTGCGCCCGACGGACTTCTGGTCAGCTAGGAATATTGTGCTGCGCAGAGGTAGGCGTGTGGAGGTCGTCGACCCATCCTCCAAGACAATAACGCTTGATGACTCCACCAACGTTTCATACGGCTCGCTTATATGGGCCGCCGGTGGAGCCCCTCGCGCGCTGACCTGCGACGGGCACAATCTTTCAGGCATATTCTATATTCGCAACAAGGCCGACTGCGACGCCCTGATAGCTGCTCTCCCCAAGGCGAAAAGCGCGGTTGTTATAGGAGGGGGTTTTATCGGCTTGGAAGCCGCCGCCATCTTGCGCGGTTTCGGCACCGAAGTGACAGTAGTCGAAGCATTAAACCGGCTCCTTTCCCGCGTCGCCGGTGAACCAGTTTCCCGCTTCTATGAACAAGAGCACCGCCGTCATGGTGTCGAAATTCGCCTCAGCGCCGGTGTGCAATCAATCGCAGGCAAGAACGGCCGAGTATCCGGCGTGAGGCTAAACACAGGGGAGACGATCGCAGCAGACCTTCTTATTGTGGGAATCGGCATTATCCCGTCGGTATTGCCGCTTCTCATTGCTGGTGCCGAGGGCGGAAATGGCGTCAATGTAGATGAGTTTTGCCGAACAAGTCTGGCGGACATCTATTGCGTCGGAGATTGCGCATGCATGACGAGGGGGTCAGGGATTCGCATTGAGTCGGTTCAGAATGCGTCTGATCAGGCTATCACCGCCGCCCGTGCGATCTGTGGAGAGTTGAAGCCGTATGACGCTGTGCCCTGGTTCTGGTCAAACCAGTACGACCTTAAGCTTCAGACAATCGGCTTAAACGCGGGCTATGATGCTACGATCCTGCGCGGGGATCCGGCAACGCGCAGCTTCAGCCTTGTCTATATGAAAAGTGGCACTGTAATCGCGCTCGACTGCATAAACATGCCACGCGATTACGTCCAAGGGCGGAAGCTCGTCGAAACCGGAGCACGCATTGATCCGACGTCCCTTGCCGATACATCACTGTCACTCAAGGACCTCGTTCGGCAGTGACCTAGCATTTTGGCTCAAATTTTGGGAGGAAAAACAAGAATGACAACGATCACGCTTAAGACCCGCGATGGATCAGTTCACGAGTTTGAAGGTCGTGAGGGACGTTCCCTCATGGAAAATATCCGCGATGCTGGATTCGAGGAACTTGTGGCGATGTGTGGCGGGTGCATGTCCTGTGCGACCTGTCACGTCTACATCGATAATGTCCCAGCCGACGTCAAACTTCCACCCATGTCTGTGGACGAGGACGAGTTGCTCGATGGTTCCGACTATCGTCAGCCCAGTTCACGTTTGTCATGTCAAGTTCCGCTCGTCGCTGCACTTAGAGGCATTGCAGTCACCATCGCGCCAGAGGATTAGGCCCTTGCGTGCAATCCACAATGCATGGCTATTCTAATGTTCATGGCGCTATTTGAGGAAGGGCTCTTTGTCGCTCGGGAGGCCCGGATCAACGCGCGACAAATGGATTTCGAGACGCTGATGAGCGGGACCTTTCCCATCGCTGACGCGGTGGCGGCCTTCGAGGCTGCCGGCGATCGCAACCGGTCGATGAAGATCCATCTGAGCTTCACCTGACATAACACCAGAGCAGGACATCGACTATGAGGATCGGAGCACCGAGAGAGATCTTTGCAGGCGAGGACCGGGTTGCGCTGACGCCGGACTCCGCCCTCCAGCTGCAGAAGCTGGGGCATACGTGCTTTGTCGAGGCCGGGGCAGGGCAGAAGGCCGGCTTCTCGGATGCGGCCTATGCTGCTGCTGGGGTGAGCATCGTGCCGGATGCGGCAGCCCTCTATGCTGGCACCGACGTCGTCACCAAGGTGCGGCCACCGGCAGAGGAGGAGGTCAACCTCCTGCGCCAGGGCCAGACGCTGATCTCGTTCTTCTACCCGGCCCAGAACCAGGAGCTCCTGGAGTTAGCGAGGTCTCACGGCGC
>NZ_JAERQD010000068.1 GCF_016735695.1 Microvirga zambiensis WSM3693
CGTTCGATCTTGCCCATGCGAGCAGCATCGCACGTCAGACCAGATTTCGGAATTACCCGTCAGTGACAGAACACTAGGTGCTGATCTTTTCGGAACCCGAGAGTGAGTCCCTACGGCCTCACGAGCCAAGGACGTTGATTGCACGGGAAGCGACGACGACCAGCGTGGCGAGGGCAATCGCGGCTTCTAGCATCATCAACAGCTTCGCCCGCGACGTCAGCGGCACGGCATCAGTTGTGCTGAACGCCGTTGCGGTCGAGAAGCTGAGGAACAGGTAGTCGACGAACATCGGCTGCCACCCAGGACGCACTGCATCGGGATTGGCGGCCTCCGGGAAGAGCCAATCGGCCTGGCGGCCCGGGTCATCCATCCGGCCGGCAGGTCCGCCGCGGTCGAGTTGCCAGAACAGCACGGCAAAGGCGAGCACGACGCTGGTCCACACATTGAGACCGGAGGTCAGGAGCGTGAGGCCGGAGGGCCGCGCGGCACCACCGACGATCTGATGGATCACTGTCGCCAAAGACACCACCTGCGTGGCCAGGGCAATGACCGCGATGGTTCTCATGATGGCTGTTTCGATCCGCAACCAGCGTGGCTTGTCAGCGGCCCAGGAGACGCCAGCCATCGCAAGGCAGGCAATCACCACGACAGCAACGGAAACCCACAGGGGCATGGCCCGATGGTGCTCAGGCAGCACCACGTTCAAGCCCAGCAGTACGAGGACCGTGAGCATGATGTGCCAGCGCGGCTCAATACCCGACGTCATGACGGGGCCTCAAACGAAGCCGATCGACTACCCCAGTGGTGCGCCCGAGAAGAACGTCGTCCCCTTCCACGCGAGGTCTTGGCGCGGTTAGTGTCCCTCGAAGAAGATGTAGTTCTCCCAGCTCCGCATGCGCAGCAGGATGCGCCGCAGCAGCGCCAGGTGCTCCGCATGCTCGGTCAGGATCGCCACCTGAGCGGCGGACCCGAGCGGGATCTGGTATTCGGAGATATCGTCCAGCAGATCGATCTGCGCGACAGCCCGGTCGTTGAGCGTCGTCGACGCGAAATCCTGGAGCACACCCGTGGCCTGGAACTGGCCCGCCGCGATCACGTCGAGGACCTGGGCGACCTTGGCCCTGAAGACCCGTCCCGGCACGGCGTCAAAGGCAACCTCGGCGTCGTCGCCGGGATGGACCCGTTGCAACGAGTTCTGCTGGAACGCCGCCCCGAGCAGGTTGTCGTGGGGACCCTGATTGACGAACACGACGACCGGCCGGAGCGGCGCTGGGACGACATACATCCCGGGACGCAGCGCGACCTGGGTGGCGAAGCCGTCCGTCGGCGCCCGCACGGTCGTCTGGTCCAGATCGAATTCCGCATCGCGCAACTCCGCCTGAAGCTGCGCCACCGTCGTGTTGACGCCGCCGATCTCGGATGAATAGGCAAGGGCAGCCCGCTCTTCCTCGGCCCGTGCGCCGATCATGCTCTGCCGTGACGTCTCGAGATTGCGCTCGTAAGTATCGAGGGTGGCGCGCGCGACAACCTGCTTCTGAAACAGCTCGTTCTGACGATCGTAGTTCTGCTGCGCCAGATCGAATTGCGCCTGCGCCCGATCGGCTCCCGCCTTGGCTTGGTCGAAGGAGGCCTTGAGTTGCTTCACGTTCTGCTCGGCCTCCGCCAGTCGGGCCTTCTTCTCATCGACGACGTATTGATAGGGCTCTGGATCGAGGCGAAAGAGAACGGCGCCTTCCTTCAGCTTGACGTTCGGGGTGACGGGAACCTCGACGACCCGTCCCTTGACGCCCGGCAGGATCGGCGTGACCGCGAAATAGATGCGGGCGGTGGTCGTGAACGGATGGTTGTAGTTCATGAACAGCAACAGGAAGAAAATGCCGACGATGCCACCGAGGGCCGCAGTCGACAGGGTCCACTGATTCACAGGGATGCGAAACAGCTTGAATACCGCCACGCAGATCGCAACGTACATGAGAATGAGCAGCAGTTCCATCAGCCGGCTCCCACCTCCTGTTGTAGGTCTGCCGTTGCCCCGGTTCTTGGGCCGACCGGCGCTTTACCCCCTGGTATGCCGTCTGGCTTGGCTTGCGTCTCAAGCTGCGCGACGCGCCGGCGAAGTTCGGCAACTTCCTCCGTCAATGCCGTCTGGCCGGGCTCGTCCGCCGGCATTGCCCTGAAACCCCACCCCCGTTCGGGCCGGTAGGCCATGGCCCAGATCCAGAGGAAGGGCCACAGGGCGTGGAGCGTGAACAGGCTCACCCACCCGGCCGCGTGAATGGCGTCCTGATGCGGGTGGTGGCGCGACTCGGCGATGCGGTAGGGAATGTCGTGAATGGCGATGATTCCGTAGAACAGCACGATCGCCACAAAGAAGAGGATACCCAGCGCCAGATAGTTCAGGAAGGGATCGCCCATGGCTTGCTGCCTCCGGCAACGTGGCCGCGTCCGAACGCGTCGTCAGGGCCGCCTCCGGCTCCTGATCTGGCCAGCGCTTCCTGACGCTCAGCCCATCGCATCAATTATACGTCCGTAAGGTACTGATGGCGAGTTCTTTGCCTGGCGTCCCCTGAATCTTAAGGCCGAGTGGATCGGTCGGCTTGATTGCTTGGGACGGTGGCTTATCCGTTTGAGACATGATGCGCGAAGGGTGCGCCACCTGCATCGCGGCCGACCCTACGCTGCCGGCACTGCCAGCAATCCCCTCCGGCCTCGCCTCACGACCCACCGTGTATCGCGAGACAGACCAGGGTTCGTCGCGGAGCGTCCATGACGGGGTTCGTCTTACAACTCTCCTTCGAAATCTGGCTTGCAGGTCGCGTGGGTGGTATAATTACCAGGTCAATCGCCCTTGGCTCTGTTTAAGGTGTGTGTTGGGGCGCCTGACACCGCGCCTTCAAGCAGACGCGACAATGTCCGAGCACCCGCCAGCCATTGCACCTCCTGCAGCCCCCGTAACATTCGCGCGACGCCTGCTGCCCATTATGGAGTGGCTGCCTGCGTAAGTGGCTCTATCATGCTTTCGCGGCTTCCAGCCTTGCCAGCAGGGTCGCATTCTCCGCCTCCAGGTGCGCGATCCGATCCCGCATGGCCTCCACCCCCTCCTCGATCTGGGCGAGCGTGAAGCGTGGCGTGATGTGCTGCGGGCAGTTCCAGTCGAACGCTTCCAGATGGAAGACGAAGGCGCGCTCGACCTTGGCCTTGTATTCGGGATCGACGAGTTTCTCCGCCAGATCCGGCGCAGCCGCAAGGTCGACCACCTCGACATGGGCATAGATCTTCAGCCGCCGGCGCCCTGCGTAGTCCATCAGGAACAGGGATGCCCGGTCATTGGCGGCCAAGTTGCCAAGCGAGATGTACTGCCGATTGCCGCGAAAGTCGGCACAGGCCAGCCTCTGCTCATCCAGAACCCGCAGAAACCCGGGCGGGCCGCCGCGGTGCTGGACGTAAGGCCATCCACTCTCCGAGACGGTGGCCATGTAGAAGCTGTCCCGCTGGGCGATGAACTGGGCTTCGGCATGCGTGAACCTGTTGAATTCGCGATGTCCCTTGAAGTCCTGCCAGAGATGATCGCTTTCCATGCTGGCCTGTGCCGCACGCACGCTTGGCGTGATGGCGATGTTCAGAAAGCCATAAGACATGAAGGTCTCCCTCAGACGGTCATAGGGGTCAGCACAGGCTTGGTGAGGAGATTGTAGTCATTCCGCTAGGGAGGATAATCCGCTATTCTTGAGAATGACTCTCTCATCGAATGGAATAATAGATGGACCGCCTTGAGGCCATGTCGATCCTGCTTCTAATCGTTGACAAAGGCAGCTTCTCGGCCGCAGCCCGGGCGTTGCGCATGCCCCTGCCGACCGTCAGCCGGAAGGTGGGCGAACTGGAGGCCCATCTCGGCACACCCCTGCTGCTTCGCACGACCCGCAGGTTGAGCCTCACCGAGGCAGGCATGGCGTATTTGGCGGCTGCCAGGCGCATCCTGGAGGAGGTTCATGAGGCCGAGCGGATCGCAGCGGGTGAGTTCATGACGCCTCGCGGCGAGCTTGTGCTGACGGCACCGATGCTGTTTGGCAGACTTCACTTGCTCCCCATCGTCACCGAGTTCCTTGATGCGTATCCGGAGATCGATGTGCGGCTGCTTTTCTCGGATCGGAACCTGCATCTGATCGATGATCACGTCGACATGGCGGTGCGGATAGGGCCTCTCCCGGACAGCAGCATGATTGCGACCCGGATTGGCACGATGAGGACGGTGGTCTGTGCCAGTCCGCGGCTCCTTGGCTCGCACCGGTATCCGAAGACACCGGCCGATCTGGCAGGCATGCCATGCGTGAGTTTCGACATGCTGGCGGCGCAGTCGATCTGGGTCTTCCAGGGCAGAGGCGCCAAACCGGCCGTTCAGGTGCAGGTCCGGCCGCGTCTGATCACGTCGACGGCCGAGGCGGCGGTGTGGGCTGCGATGCAGGGCGTGGGCATCACGCGGGTGCTGCACTATCAATGTTCGCAGGCTGTCTCGGATGGATTGCTTGAAATCATCTTATCAGAGTTCGAGCCGACCCCTCTGCCGATCCATCTTCTTCATGCGGCACGAGCTATCCTGCCGTTGAAGATGCGGGCCTTTCTTGACTTCGCAAGCCCGCGATTGAAGGAACGGCTAGCCAGACTTTGAGCGGCAACTTTTGGCGGTCGCAACCGACCAACAATGTTTTGCTCTACTTTGCGACGCTTGAGGTGATCGATGCAATAACCTCCGAGGCCTTCTGGAAGGCTGTATCTCGATCGGTGATGCCGTGCCGGCCGGCAATGTAGGCAAAATCGTTGTAAACCGCCCAAACCTCACCTTTCTCGTCTTCCACGACGAGCAGGCGTACCGGCCAGTCAATTCCCGCGATCGGGTTCGAGGTCATGAACTGAGAGCCAAGCGCCGGATTGCCGAAGATGAGAAGAGTCGATGGCCGGAGCTTAATCCCGGCATCCGAGGCGAGCTTTGACTGATCCACTGCGAGGAAGAACATGATGCCTTTTGAGGAGACGTCCTGCTTGATCCGTTTGATCGTCTCGTCGACCGGATAGGCGCTCTTCACCTTCACGATACCGTTCTCGAGGGCCTGCCTGCCAGGATCTTCCGCTCTGGCCGGGACGGAGGAAACGGCGAGCAGGAAGGGGATCAGGGCAGCGGCACATAGTCCTGCGATGCGGGTGGCCATTGGGCATTCCTTCAGGTTGCCGCTCATGCACCACGCATGAGCCATGACAGCAGCATGGACAGAGCCACCTGTCTGTTGAAATACCAAGTGGCTCCCGATTCGATACGCGTCAGCTATCGTGGTCCGTTGACGACTCGATCGTGTGAGGAGGGAAAGCTCCAGATACAACGGCAATGGCTCAGGACCGGGCGCGGTCATAGCATCCTGCTATCGGTTCCATTATTCATTGATATTTCACCAGTACGGCCATTTCCGGAATCATGTCCAACCCGCAGTGCAAACATGGGGCGGTGACCATCCGCTCGAGTCTGCGGAAACGGGAGGAGCCGTGGGACCGTCAGCCTCCATCGTACGCCCCGACTTCGCCAGCCTCATCGAGGCTTTGGCAGCCCGGTTCCCTGTCTGCCGGTCGCTCGTCGGAGATGATTTCTTCCGTACTATGGCGCACACTTTCATTGCGATATCGCCGCCGCACTCGCCGGATCTCATGACATGTTGCGACGACTTCGGTGACTTCATCGACACCATCCCGTCCGCTCGATCGATGCAGTATCTCGGGGACGTGGCGCGTCTCGAGGCAGCGATCATTCGTGCCTCTCATGCGCCTGACGCCAACCCTCTGACCGTCTGCGAGCTTGCGGCATTCGCCGCTCATGCGTGGGAGCGGTGTCTGGCGGTTCTCCATCCGACCATTCAGGTCGTCAGGTCCCGTTATCCCATCGTGACAATCTGGGAGGCAGCGGTTGCGGAGCCGAACGGCGTAGCTGGAATCTCAACACCGGAGGATGCCTTGGTCGCCCGCCTGGATCTCAAGATTGAGGTCCATCGGCTGCCACCCGGCGGCGCGGTTTTCGTGCAGCTTCTGATGAGCAGGGCAACATTCAGGGAGGCTGCAGAAAAGGCGGCCTTGGCTGATCCCGGGTTTGATCTCGTCGCAAGCCTGAGCGTGCTACTCGGCCGTCACCTGATCGTCGGACTCGCCTCCCCATCATGAATCAACGAGATGCCATCTCGTTCGCAATCCTCTTGCCGACATTATCGTCTCCTCTAACCAGCGAGCGGATTCGGCTCGACATGCTCGCGACCGAGAAGGTCGCCGGTGGCCTTGAACCAGCAGATCGAGTCATGTGCGGACACCACCGCGAGCCTCGTCGGTTCGGAGGCCCCTTTATCGGCCAGTGCGGCCCATTTGGCGCTGTCGGCCGCCTGCTCGAGTTCAATCACGGCCTCGCGCTGGACAGGGCCAGGATTGCCTTCCACGGCCGGTCGGGTCTTCGCGAATTTCCGCCGGAATTCCGCGAGAACGGCGGCAAGCACTGGCGATGCGCCAGTGTCGGCTGCGACGGCAGCCTCGGCGGCACTCAATCGGCTGTCGAGCTGCGCACAGACCTGCTCCGCAATCGTCGCCATGATATCCTCCGCGTCGACGGACACGACCTAGTCCGAGGCATGATACCCCAACTTGCTGGCTCCAAGGAGAAACGTGCGCTTGGGGGCCCAACCACAGGCGGCGGCCCGACGGTCCCGCACGCCTTGCCTCATGCGGGTTCCTCCGCCCGTTGACGTTCCTTCTCACGTTCCAGAGCAAGGGCCGGCAGACCGAGCCATTGAGCCTGCATGGCTTCACGCACAAGGGCTCCTACGGCCGGGGAGTAAGGGCGCCCGCGCACCGTCACCAGATTGACCTCGCGCCAGATTTCCGGATCCACCATCGGGCGGGCGACGACCATAGGATGCTTGGAACAGCTCTTGGGCATGAAGCCAAAGCCAAGCCCCGCCGCTATCATGGCCAGGATCCAGTCGTCGCGCTCGCTGCGGTAGACCATCTCGCAGCCCTCGAATCCGTGCTCCTGCCAAATTGGACCCGCATGGCCAGTGAATTCGCAATTGATCCGGTTCAGGTAGCGATCCCCCGTGAGGTCACGTGGCGTGATCGCGTCCCGGAGAGCGAGCGGATGGTCGGGTGAAACGACGATCATGAACTGCTCCCTGAACAAGGGCATGTAGTGCAAGCGCTCGTCAGGCTCTCGACCCGGGATGCAATAGATGGCCACTTCGAGCTGGCCGTTGACGAGCCGTTTTTCCAAGTCGGCCGCGCTCGCATCGACGATTTCGAGCTCGATCCCGGGGTGACGCGCCTGAAGGCCGCTGACAAGATCGACGAGCTCATCCGGCTGGATCGTGCACATCACACCTAGCTTCAAGACTGTTTTCTTCAGCTTGGCGAAGTCGACGGCCTGTCGCTTGGCGGCCTCTGCTTGGGCATAGACGGACTCAAGATGCGGCTTCACCATCCGCCCGAGCTCCGACAGATGGGTGTTGTTCCGCTCGCGATGAAACAGAACTCCACCAAGCTCCTCCTCGAGCAGCTTGATGGCTCGCGTGAGGGAAGGCTGCGCGACATTGCAGCGCTCGGCTGCCCGCGTGAAGTTGAGATCTTCGCAAACGGCGAGGAAGTACCGGATCTGATGCATCTCCATGAGGACCCTCCTACCCGGTGGCTGGCTGGTGCTAGCGATGCAGGCGCTGCCGGCATGCGGGGCTCATCCTCAGACTACCGCCGATCGATCAGCTGCGGTGATAGCTTCTGGCTATGGAATTGAGGCCTACTCGGCATTTCACATCCCAGTCTGCCTGACCGACGATGATGCTACCGCATCGCGCCGGCACCCTCGGATTGCCTCCATCTGGGCGAGGCGGAACAGAGGAGACATTGACATGCTGAACCAAATTCGAGGCCTCTTTATGCCCTGGCACGGATTCTGCGCGGTTGCTTTCCTGGCGGGCGCCGTTCTGGCGGCTCCTGCAAGCGCGGGAGAATGCCCTGCGGACAAGATGAAGGTTGGCGCCCGCACCGAGGGCGAAACACGGCCGAAGGGCGTCACGGACACGGTCCTCGCCGCGATCGACCTGTCGAAGGAGAAGGTCAACTTGCAGGACCGCCAGATGCGGATTCGGAAATTGGTGGTCCAGCCCGGCGGCGTCGTCCCCTGGCACAGCCACGAGGACCGGCCGGCTCTGATCTACATCGTTTCGGGCACGATCGAGGAATATGCCAGCAACTGTGCGGTGCCGATCATACACAAGGCCGGCGAGGTTTCAGTCGAGAAGCTCGGTGTCCAGCACTGGTGGAAGAACACGAGCAAGACCCCAGCAGTCCTGCTGTCCTCCGACGTCTTTCACGAGATGCGGAAACAAGACGAGCACATGATGTGATCATGCCACGGAGCGGTCAGCGCCCGGCATTTCCGCCCGGGCGCGTCTCCGCCGCTTGGCGGGAGGAAACCATGGCGAATATCAGCCAAAGCCAATTCATTCCGATGCATGGCCATCATGCCGGCACGTTCGAACGGACTCTCCTGATCGGCCTGATCGCCTTCCTGACGGTGGTCGATCTCTTCGGCACACAGGCGATCCTTCCGGCCTTGGCGAGGAGCTACGGCGTGACGCCAGCGGCGATGGGCCTTGCCGTGAACGCCACTACCATGGGCATGGCGGCAGCTTGCCTGTCGGTTGCCTACTTCAGCCATCGGATTGATCGCAGGCGCGGCATCCTGGTCAGCCTCACGCTGCTCGCGATCCCCACCGCTCTCCTCGCCATTGCGCCAGATCTTGCAACCTTCACGATGCTGCGGATCGTCCAGGGGCTGTGCATGGCGTCCGCCTTCACCCTCACCCTCGCCTACCTCGGCGAGCATTGCAGTGCAATGGACGCTGGCGGAGCTTTTGCCGCCTATATCACCGGCAACGTCGCCAGCAATCTCTTCGGCCGGCTTCTGGCCGCGGGGCTCGCCGACCATCTGGGCTTGCCGGCGACCTTCCTGTCCCTGGCAGGCCTGAACCTGCTCGGCGCGGTGATCGTCTATGTCTGGCTCACGCAATCCGCGATGATGCCGGCTCAACACGAACGCGGGCGTGCGCCTTTCTCGATCTGGGCCGAGCACCTGCGCAACCCGCTCCTGCGCCCCAGTTTCGCGATCGGCTTCTGCATCCTGTTCGCCTTCATCGGCACCTTCACTTACGTGAACTTCGTGCTGGTCCGCGAGCCGATCGCAATCGATCAGATGACCCTCGGGTTCGTCTACTTCGTCTTCGCCCCCTCCATCGTCACGACTTTGCTCGCTGGCCACGCGATACAACGGTTCGGGACCCGGCCTGCCCTCTGGGGATCCCTGGCCGTTGCAGGCATCGGTCTGCCCCTCCTGGCCGTTCCGAGCCTTCCGGCAATCCTGATCGGCCTGATGCTCGTGGGGATCGGCACCTTCTTCGCGCAGGCGACCGCCACGGGCTTCGTCAGCCATGCGGCAACGACGGACAGAGGCTCGGCGAGTGGGCTTTATCTCGCCTCATACTTTTCCGGCGGGCTGGTGGGCAGCGCGATCCTGGGTCAGGTTTTTGACCGGTATGGTTGGGCCGCGTGCGTCACCGGCGTCGGGATCGCGCTGATGGCCGCGGCGTTGCTGGCCGTGCGGTTACGGCCCGTGGCCGAGAAATCGTTGCCCGAGACAGCGCGCGGTATTCCGCCCCGCTCGCCGGCCGCTATCCGCTAGGCCTATCCGGGAGGCTCGATAGCAGCCCTCTATCAATACGACAGCGAACCGGCATTTCAGATTCGAGCCTCTCGCTGCCATCGTCGAACGGGCTGGACGTCAGCCCACCGGAATGCATCACGACAACTCCGCAGGAGGACCATCATGAACGTCGCTCTCACCCGACCAGCGACCGGTTCCGCAAGAGTTCTGGGCGGCAAGGTCGCCATCATCACCGGCTCGACAAGCGGCATTGGCGAAGGCATTGCTCGCGCCTTCGCTTCCGCCGGTGCCTCAGTGGTCGTCAATGGGTTTGGCAAGTCCGAGGAGATCAACAACACCCTCGAAGATCTGCAAAGAGAGACCGGCAGCAAGGCAGTCTATTCTGCCGCCGACATGACCAAGCCGGACGAAATCGCCGGAATGGTGGATCGTGCCCTGAAGACCTTCGGTCGCCTCGATATCCTGGTGAACAATGCCGGCATTCAGCATGTCAGCCCGATCGACCAGTTCCCGGTCGAGAAATGGGACGCAATCCTCGCCATCAATCTGTCCTCCGCCTTCCATACGATCCGCTTGGCCCTTCCGGCCATGCGGCGTCAGGGCGGAGGCCGCATCATCAACATCGCCTCGGCGCACGCGCTCGTCGGCTCACCGTTCAAGGTCGCCTATGTGGCGGCGAAACACGGGATCGTGGGCCTGACGAAAGTCGTTGCCCTCGAGACGGCGGAGGAAAATATCACCTGCAACGCCATCTGCCCGGGCTATGTCTCGACCCCGCTGGTGGAAGCGCAGATCGACGACCAGGCCAAGTCCCACGGCATTCCGCGGGAACAGGTCATCCGGGACGTGCTCCTGGCGCAGCAGCCCAACAAGCGTTTCGCCACCGTCGAGGAAATCGGCGCCTTCGCGGCATTCCTGGCCAGCGATGCCGCGGCCTCCATCACGGGTGCCGCCCTGCCGGTCGATGGCGGCTGGACCGCTCACTGAGGAGGACGTCATGCTCAAACACGTCACACCCGATGTCCCCAGGAAGGGCAAGGGCTCCGACGAAGCGGTGATCAGCGAACTCGAGCGGACGGGAACACTACCGGACGCGATCACCGAACAACGGCTCCCGGATGTCGTACCAGCCCGTCTGCGACGGGTTCCCAAGGAACTCGGCCAGGTCGTTCTCGTGCTGCAGGGCGGCGGCGCGCTCGGAGCTTACCAGGTGGGCGCTTATCAGGCTCTCCATGAGGCCGGGGTCGAGCCGGACTGGGTGATCGGCACCTCGATCGGGGCGATCAATGCCAGCCTGATTGCCGGCAATGCGGTCGAGAACCGGATGGAGCGGCTTCGGGAGTTCTGGAGCCGCATGCAGCACAGTCCTTGGGTGGAGTTCCTGGGCGCGTTGTCCCTTGCGGGACCACTGGCCACCAACCTGACGACCATCACCCAGGGCATCCCGGCTTTCTTCAGGCCGAACCTGCCGGCATTTCTTGGTCTGCAGGTACCCCTCGGATCGGAATCCGCCGGCTATTATGATACCTCGCCCCTGGCCCGAACCCTGTCCGAGCTCGTGGATTTCGACCGCATCAATGGGAGAGAGACACGCCTGACGGTGGGAGCCGCCAACGTGCGCACCAGCGAGATGCGCTACTTCGACAGCCGCGACATGGACCTCGATGTCCGGCATGTGATGGCATCCGGCGCCCTGCCCCCGGCCTTCCCGGCCATTCGTATCGACGGCGATCTCTACTGGGATGGCGGGATCCTGTCGAACACGCCGGTCGAGGCCGTCTTCGATGACGATCCACGGAAAAACTCGGTCATCTTCGCAGTCCATATCTGGAACCCCCAAGGGCCCGAGCCGGATACGATCTGGCAGGTGATGAGCCGGCAGAAGGACATCCAGTATTGCAGCCGCGCCGTCAGCCACATCGCTCGGCAGAAGCAGATCCACCGGTTGCGCCATGTGATTTCCGAACTTGTGCGCCGGTTGCCTGAAGCCGAGCGGAAGACTGAAGCTGTGCGGGAGCTGGCCGGCTATGGCTGCCTGACCCGCATGCATGTGGTCCGGCTGTTGGCACCGCCTTTCGAAGGTGATGACCACACCAAGGACATCGACTTCAGCCCGCAGGGCATCCGCCGACGCTGCGAGGCAGGCTATGCCGACACGAGCCGTGTTCTTGAGCTGGCGCCTTGGTCGGGCGACTTCGATCCCGTCGAGGGCTTCATCCTGCACGAGGCCCGGCCCGGTGTGATGATGACAGCCGGATAAGGAGCCGATCATGCGGACCGACGCCCTGCCATCAATGATCGGACCTCATGAAGAAGCCGCAGGAGAAGTCTCATGAACATCGCTCTCACTCAGCCTACGGTCGGTACTGCAGGGAGGCTCGACGGCAAGGTGGCGCTTGTGACGGGCTCGACCAGCGGAATCGGCTTCGGCATCGCCCGCTCCTTCGCGAGTGCGGGAGCCTCGGTCGTCATCAACGGCTTCGGCAAGCCCGAGGAGATCCGCGACACGATCGGGACCTTGCAGAACGAGACCGGCGCCAAGGCGATCTACTCCGCCGCCGATATGACCAAGCCGGACGAGATCGCCGGCATGGTGAACTTTGTCCTGGAAGCATTCAGCCGGCTGGACATCCTGGTCAACAACGCCGGCATCTTTCATGTCGGCCCGGTTGATCAGGTCCCGGCCGACAAGTGGGATGCGGTGCTGGCGATCAACCTATCGTCTGCCTTCCACACGACCCGCCACGCCCTTCCCGCCATGCGCCGCCAAGGTGGGGGCCGCATCATCAACATCGCCTCGGCGCTTGGTCTCGTCGGTTTGCCGCTCACATCGGCCTATGCGGCGGCCAAGCACGGGATCGTGGGGCTGACCAGGGTGGTGGCACTCGAGACAGCGGAGCAGAACATCACCTGCAACGCGATCTGCCCGGGCAACGTCTGGACACCCCTCGCGGAGGCACATATCGCGGACCAGATCCAAACGCGTGGGCTCCCGCGCGAAGAGGTGATCCGGAACATCCTGCTGGCCGAGCAGCCGAACAAACGCTTCGCCATGGTCGAGGAGATCGGGGCCCTCGCCGCTTTCCTGGCGAGTGACGCCGCGGCGTCGATCACGGGCGTCGCCCTGCCGATCGACGGCGGCTGGACGGCCCATTGAGGAGACAACGACAAATCCTGGATTCCGGCACCATAGGGTATCGCGGTCACGCAATCGTGTTGCGATCCGTGCATCGGCGCATCCGGATTGGGTGTAGCGTGAGTACCGCATGGAGCCATTGCAACGGGAGACGACCATGGTCGAACGACCCACGGCTTCCATCCGCCGACATTCCATCATGGTCCGTGTGACCCACTGGATCAACGCAGCGTGCCTGTTGATCCTGCTGATGAGCGGCCTGCAGATCTTCAACGCCCATCCGGCGCTCTACTGGGGCCAAGCCTCTGCCTTCGATCACCCTCTGCTCGCCTTGACGGCAACCGACAACAATGAAGCTGGTATCAGGGGCGTCACGCAAATTCTCGGTCATGCGTTCGACACAACGGGCCTTTTCGGCGCATCAACCGGCCCCGGAGATCAGATCTGGGCGCGCGGCTTCCCATCCTGGCTGACGCTTCCAAGCTATCAGGATCTGTCGACTGGACGGCGGTGGCACTTCTTTTTCGCCTGGCTCCTTGTTTTCAACGGCGCCGTGTATCTCGTTTACGGTCTCATCAGCGGCCATTTGCGCCGTGACCTCCTGCCGACCCGCCTGCAACTCAGGAAGATCGGGCATACGATCCGGGAGCACCTCCTCCTGCGCTTCCCGCATGGCGACGAGGCCCGACATTACAACGTGCTTCAGAAGCTGACCTATCTGGCCGTCGCTCTCGTGCTGCTGCCGCTGGTGGTGCTCACCGGCCTGACGATGTCGCCCGGAATCGATGCCGCCGTTCCGGAACTCCTCACCGTCTTTGGAGGCCGGCAGTCCGCCCGCACGATCCACTTCCTGGCAGCATCGGGACTGGTGCTGTTCGTTCTTGTGCATATAGCCATGACCCTGCTGTCGGGGGCCTGGAACAACCTTCGCTCCATGATCACTGGAACTTATGTCCTTCCGGGAGGCCCTCATGCGCACTGATCCGGGGCGACGCAGCTTTCTCAAGCGGACCGCCGCGCTCGCCGGAACGCTGGCGCTCGGCGGCTGCGATCGCCTGTCCGAGACGCCCTGGTTCCGGGAGGTCCTGGAGAGCGCCGAGAGCGCGACTTCGAGGGCGCAGCGGTTTCTCCTGGGTTCTGGCCCCTTCGCCCGCGAATATACCGAGGCGGATCTCTCGCCCGTGTTCAAGGCAAACGGCTCGACCTCGGTCGATGACTCCGACTACCAGATCCTCGCCGAGAAGGACTTCGTCGATTGGCGGCTGCAGGTCGACGGCCTGGTCTCGCACCCGCAGAAACTCTCTCTCGCTGAACTCCGGGCGATGCCGTCGCGCACACAGATCACCCGTCACGATTGTGTGGAGGGCTGGAGCTGCATCGGCCAGTGGACGGGTGTCCCGCTGGCGCACGTGCTGGAACGGGCCGGGGTGCAATCGCGGGCACGCTACGTGGTATTCCGCTGCGCCGACACGCTCGAACCGACGCCGGATGGCACCGGCCGGTATTATGAGAGCCTCGGGTTCGAGGATGCCTATCACCCGCAAACGATCCTCGCCTACGAGATGAACGGGCGCCCGTTGCCGATCCCGCACGGGGCGCCCCTGCGGCTGCGCGTCGAACGTCAGCTCGGCTACAAGATGGCAAAGTACGTGATGAGGATCGAACTCGTTGAGAGCCTTGCCGGGATTGGCCGTGGCCGCGGCGGCTTCTGGGAAGATCGCGGTTACGAATGGTATGCGGGCATCTGATGGTTCTCACAGCTCTTCCATCGATCGTCGCCAGTTTGGTCTGCCCTATTTCGGGTTAGTAAGGAGCAAACGATGTCATCCGTCGCAATCGTCAGCAGGCTCGCAACAGCTTTTCATCGGCACGTGAAGAAAACTATCGGTGGACCGGTTCTGGTGGCTGCCACCGTCGGATTCGGCCTCTGGCGCCTGGTGGATTTGTCCGCCAATGCAGCCGTCACGATCCCACCGCCGATGATGGACGAGCCAGTCGGTGGGGCTTCAGAAACCGTTGTTCTGGCCGGCGGATGCTTCTGGGGTGTCCAGGGCGTGTTCCAGCACGTCAGGGGCGTGACGAGCGCTATCTCGGGCTATTCCGGCGGGAAGCCGGACACGGCACAATACGAAACCGTAAGCTCGGGTCGGACGGGTCATGCGGAGTCCGTCAAAGTGACATTCGACCCTCATCAGGTCAGTTTGGGCCAGATCCTACAGATCTACTTTTCGGTGGTGCATGACCCGACGGAGCTCAATCGGCAGGGGCCTGATGTCGGGTCGCAGTATCGCTCTGCGATCTTCGCAGACAACGACGCCCAACGCGAGGTGGCGCGCGCTTACATCAACCAGCTGAACCAAGCCCGGGTGTACCCGAAGCCGATCGTCACGACGGCGGATCGGCTGACCGGGTTCTATCCGGCTGAGGCCTACCATCAGGATTTTCTGACCCTGCACCCTAGCTATCCATACATCGTCATCAACGATCTTCCGAAGGTCTCTGATTTGAAGCGGATCTTCCCGGAGCTTTATCGCGAAAATCCCGTCCTGGTTACAAAACCGGGAACCTGATCGGCAACGGCACGAACGCCAGGCGGAGCCAAGTGCCATCCATCGGCGGGTGGCATCGCCGGACGGCACGCAACACTACGGGTCCATCAGCTCGTGATGGGCAGATCGGCTGTTTCCAGCATGTCTTTGGAACGCTCCACCGCGAAAGCCCGCCTTCCGAACCAACGCATGCTCGTGGCCTCGCGCACCAATGCTCCGACGGCCGGTGAGTGAGGTCGGCCCCGCACGGTGACCAGATTCACCTCGCGCCAAAACTCGGGCTCGATGATCGGCAGGCCGAGGACCGCAGGATGGCTGACCGAATTGGCCGGCATGAAGGCCCAGCCAAGACCTGCCGCGACCATGGCCAATGTCCAGTCATCCCGCTCGCTCCAATAGACGGCCGTGCATTTGACGTTTTGCGCCTGGAACACCGGATCGGCGTAGCCCGCGAACTCGCAATTCGTGCGGTGGATGTAGCATTCGCCGTCGAGATCCTTCACCCGGACGGCGTTCCGGCTCGCCAGGCGATGCTGCCTGCCGAGCGCCGCCACGATCTGCTCCCGGAATAGCGGAAGAGCATGGAGCCGTTCGTCCGGCCCTTGGCCGGGAATGCAGTAGATGGCAACCTCCAGGTCGCCTTGGAGGAGACGTTCTTCCAGTTCCCACGCATTGGCGTCGGCCATCTTCAGCTCGACTCCTTCGTGTCGGACTCGCACCGCACTGACGAGATCGACAATCTGATCGGGAGCGATGGTGCACATGATGCCGAGCTTGAGCGGCGTATGCGTCAGCCTGGCAAAGTCCCCTGCTTGGCGTTTCGCCGTCTGCATCTCGCGGTAGACCTGCTCCAGGTGCGGGTGAACGATCCGACCTAGCTCCGACAGATGCGTGTGCGCCCGCTCTCGGTGGAAGAGTGGCCCTCCGAGTTCCTGCTCCAGCTGCCGGATGGCCCGCGTCAGGGAGGGCTGGGCTACATGGCAGCGCTCGGCCGCCTGAGTAAAGTTCAGCTCCTCGCACAGGGCGAGGAAATACCGCACCTGATGCATCTCCATGGCATACCTCCCGCAATCTTGGTCTTCATGACAAGCAGGGGTCTGATCTTCTTCCTGTTGAACTCTGTCTTCTTACGATGCAAGGAGCGTCGAATACGCTGATTTCGGGCACCGAGAGCATGTCCAGCCAGCGACCGCGAGAACTCTCGAAGGGCACCCGGTTTGTAGGGTGGGGCCTCCTGCAGGCGCGTTCAGAGGACCGCCAGACGCGACGCTCGTGAAAGAATTCTGATTTCCGTAGTTTTCGCGGAAAAGCGGCGAACTGAAGGACAGGCCCGCTGTTTCGGATGGCGGAGAAATGCCTGCTGGCTTGGCGCCGTCATGCGGCCATCCAGGACATCGGCAAGGTTCCGGCGGCGACGGCCACCCCACCTGCAACGAGCGCCAAGCCGATGATGGTTGAGAGACGTTGGCCCAAGGGGAGCACTTTCTCGGCGAAGACCAGCAGGGTCAGCAGCAACATCCAAGCCAGGTTCATGACGCCTGCGGCCACCAGGATCCCGAACAGAGCCCAGCAGCAGCCGAGACAGTACAAGCCATGCCGGGCTCCCATCCAGAGGGCGCCGGCTCGCCCTTCACGCCAGTGCAGCGCCACGAAGGCCAGCGGCGAGCGGCAATGGCGCAGGCACAGGCGCTTGAGCGGGGTGAATTGATACAGCCCGGCTATGATCAAGGTGCCAGCCAGGGCAAAAGGGGCCCAATCGGCAAAGCCCCTGACGCTCGATCGGGATGCCAGCTCAGGGCCCCATTGAACGACGGGGTATACGAGCAGACCGGCGCCGAGCCAAACCATAAGATAGCCTGCGATGAAGACCCAGGTAGGGATGAACACCGCCCGGCCACGCCGCGCCTGGGCCTGGGCGAAGGTCAGGATCATCGGCGCTGCGGCCGGCAGCATCATCGCGGCCATCATCACCGTCCAAACCACGATGAAGGCGCCCGCCCCCACAATCGAGAAACCAGCATCGGACGTTCCGCCCATGTCCATTCCATCCATGGCAGCGGAAGGCTGGCCGGAGTCGATCATGCCCGTTGACGCACTCATGGTGAGCGATTGATACAGGGTCAGCCCCCAGGCGCCAGCCGTCAGGACGATCAGGGAAACGAGAAGAGACAAGCGCGCATGCCTGAGAAGGGCAGTCACACCTGGGCCGGGGATGTGCTTGCCCTGATTCATGCCTTCGCCCGACACGCCGGCCTCCGTAAACCTAGGCCGAAGCGGGCCCCGACCAGTCGAACGGGATGTGCTTGCTCGACCGGCTCTCGCCCGTCCACTGGAAGCCGAACCCCTCCATCCGGGCCTCGACCGACCGGCCCCAGGTGGCAACCTGCCCGGGGCCAACCTCCGAACCGGGTGGGTTGAGCGTTTGGACCCGCTGCCCCGGCGGCGTGGTCGGCCCGGTCAGCGCCTCAGCCCGCCCGGCGACGTTGCCTGGGATTTCGGCCCGCCAGAAGGCGAGATCATTGGCGACTTCGAAGATGATTGGGACGAATGCGACCCCGCGCAACTCACCGATGTTGGCGGCAAAGCTCGCGGGCCATCCACCCGCCTTCCCCGAGAAGATCGTCTGCAGCGCTTGGCGCTCCTGCTCGCCGGCCCTCTCGTCGATGAACAGGCCCATCACGGCCTTCGCTTCGCCCGTCCACAGATTGCCCTCGAAGGCCCCGAGCGCGAGCAGATTGAGATCATCGAGACGGACAGTGCCGAAATGGCCAGCCCGGATATGCCACGCGAGCATGCCCTGGCAGGCGTTGTTGGTGGGGGCCTGAGCAAATTCGCAGGGACAAGGAATGTCGCAGCTGCAGATGTCGAACCAGTCGCCGGCCAGATGCCAATCAGGGATGGTGCTCATGAGAACATCCCTCCTCGTCTGCCGCATGATACTCCCGAGAGATGCAAATGTCAGGCACAACAGCGAAAGCCTCACCTCACCTCCGACTGCCTGTGGTTCTACGCACCGGGGATCTTGATGAAATCGCTTGGTCGTTATCCTTGACCCTGACGGACCTGGCTCATCCGGTTCTGATCAATTGCCAAGTTTCCAAACCAAACTAAGGTGCCGTTTCTGGGAGGAACCATGCACTACACCCTTCATGCCGCGCCGGGCGCTTGCTCGTTCGCCCCTCATATCGTTCTCGAGGAGCTCGGCAGGCCATACACACTTGCTTTGATGTCCGGCGGGCACCCCGAGACCAAGACCGAGGAGTTTCGACGGCTCAACCCAAAGGGCCGCATCCCCGTCCTGACCGCTGATAACTTCGTGCTCACGGAAGCGGCTGCCATTCTGCTGCATCTCGGCCTGACGAACCCTGATGCGAAGCTTTTAGGGTTTGACGCGGAAAGCATCGCCCGATCCGTCGAGTGGTTTAATTGGCTATCCGGTTCAGTGCATGCCGTGGCAGTCCGCATGATCTGGCGACCGGACACCTTCTTACCCGAGGAGACGATGTTTCCGCCTCTGATCGAGAAGGGGAAAGAGCACCTTGCGTCGGCCTACGCCTTGATCGAGGCGAGATTGACGGAAAGAGCCTGGGCCTTGGGAGATCTTTACTCGGTGGTCGATCCTTACCTGCTGGTGTTCTATCGCTGGGGGAATCGCATGGCCCTTGATATGCAAGGCACCTACCCTGCCTGCACTGCTCATGCGCGCCGTTTGGAGGAACGGGAAGCTGTGCAACGCGCCTTGTCCCAGGAGGGGATTTCTCTTTGGAAATGATCTCCTGAGTCATGGAGCCTTCAACAATGACATGAGGCAGGCAGACAACGGTTTGCACTGGGTTAGGAACCAAGATTCCCTGCGCTCTCGGAACGTCCAGGTCGATAAGGATCGCTGTCTTCTTCCTGGTCGGCCCTATTCCGAGGGTGGCAGTTCCCGAAGTGGTTGTTCATTTCGCTTTACCGACTCATTAACCGAGCGATATCGGCAGCGAAGCGAATCTCAGAATCGTCCTGTGGCTGATAGTCGATTACACGACGAGCATTGGTGATGCTCCAGAAAGTACGGGCGTTGTTGGAAACCCCGTAGAATATGTGAAACGGCACCCCGTGCTCGTCGTCGATCTGAGGTGTCTCGATGGATTTGCAGAAGAGCTGCTGCAAGTCGCGCTCGCTGATGTAGCCTGCGAGCTCGCGCACATAGCGATGGCGGGGCAGATCGGCAAAGTTGTTGGCGTCGATCTCTCGGGGAACAACAATCCGCAGCTGGATCACCTCCAGCTTGCGGCCCAGACTGCCACATGCATACAGAAACCCTAGCGACTCGTAGGCGGCTTTCGCCCAACCGTAAAAGTTGTCCGGCCGCGGGTAATCTTCCGGGCTGACACGATCGCGCAGACCGGCAAAGTAGGGTTGCTCGTACCACTTCGCAGCCTGATTGGTGCTGGCCGCCACGACCCGTCGTACGCCCTGGTCCAGAGCCGTCTGGTAGACCCGCTGCATCATGTCGATGTTGCGGCGTTCGCCGTCGTACTGGCTTTGCGGATCCGGTCCGCCTGGCCGATGGTAAGCCGCGTGGACGACAACATCGATGCCCGCGAAGATGCCTTTCAGATCAGCAGCGCTCGCTGATAGCAGATCGAACAACTCGACGCCGCTGACTGCCTGACCAGCTCCATTCTCTACCCGAGAGTCGATGAGGCGCAGATCATAGCGTTCGCGGAAGGCTGGGAGCAACTGGCCGGCGATGTAACCGGTTGCCCCTGTCAGCATCACCCGTAGTTTTGCCATGGCCTACCTCCTCCATGCCCCTCGCTGCGTCTTGTGTGAACCGTGCCGAGAACAAATCTTGCCTTCGACGACCGCGAAACGCCGGGAGGGTACATGTCCCTCCCGGCGCCTCGTCCGAGCCGGTTCTCCCAGATCGGCTTTCCGTAGCAGTATCGCACGGACTACTGCTGCTTCTGAACCCCCAGTCGGATAACATTCCACGAGGCCGGCGAGAGCCTGGCCCGCACCTGTTCTCCCCAAACCTCCACACCCTCCAAGGGAGCGGGCTTGATCTTATCCGGTTCATCCTTCGTGTTGACGGCCATCAAGTCGTCGTTGCGCAGCTGGTGCGCCTCTTTGACCGCAAGACCCTCGAAGCCGCGCACGACAGCCTCCATCGACAGGCTCTCATCCAGGCTGCGGTTGAGCGCAAAGATGGTGATGCAATCCTCATCAGGGTTGTGAACCACAGATAGCTTAAGATAAGGCACTTCCGAGAGCGGGAAGCGCAGGTCGGATGTACCGCGCGGATCGTAGTATGTCGTCTCGTAAGTGGGCGAGTCCACGTTCGTTTGCAGCACCGTCCCGCGGCCAAGCGTACTCATGTCCTTGAACGGGTAGAAGATCGTCTGCCGCCAGGCAGGTCCGCCGGTCTCGGTCATGATCGGGGCGATGGCGTTCACCAGTTGCGCGAGGCAGGCCGATTTCACGCGATCCGCATGATTGAGCAGCGAGATGCAGGCCCCACCGAAGGCAAGCGCATCCTGCATGTTGTAGATTTCCTCGAGGATCTGGGGCGCGACCGGCCAGCCGAGCTTCACCCGACCTTCATTCTTGCGACGGGTCCGGTACCAGACATTCCATTCGTCGAAGCTCAGCATGATCCGCTTGGACGAGCGACGCCGTGCGGCCACCGCATCCGCAATGGCGACAACTTCTTCGATGAAGCTGTCCATCAGGTCCGGGCTCGCCAGAAAGGCCGGTGTATCATCAGCATAGTTGTTCAGGTAGGTGTGCAGGGAGATGTACTCGACGTGATCGAATGAGTGCTCGAGCACCGTGTCCTCCCAGGTGCCGAAGGTCGGCATGTTGCGCGAAGAGGAACCGCAGGCTGCGAGTTCGATCGTCGGATCGATCCATTTCATGAGCTTGGCGGCCTCGGAGGCGATCCGTCCGTATTCCCAGGCCGTCTTGGTCTCCATCTGCCAGGGGCCGTCCATCTCGTTGCCGAGGCACCAGAACTTCACGTTGTGCGGCTTCTCCCATCCGTGAGCGCGGCGCAGATCGGACAGTTCCGTCCCACTCGGGAAGTTGCAGTATTCGAGCAGACGACGGGCATCGTCGGGGCCCCGGGTGCCGAGGTTGACAGCCATCATGGGCTCGACGCCGGCTGCCTGACACCAATCCATGAACTCGTTGGTGCCGAACGTGTTGGGCTCGGTCGACATCCACGCGAGGTCGAGCCGGCGCGGACGGTTCTCCACAGGGCCGACGCCGTCCTCCCAGTTATATCCGGAGACGAAGTTTCCGCCCGGGTAACGGATGATCGTCGGTCCGAGTTCACGGACGAGTTCAAGCACGTCGCGCCGAAAACCTCGCTCGTCGGCGTCTGGGTGGCCCGGCTCGTAGAGGCCGCCGTAGACGCATCGTCCCAGATGCTCGACAAAGGCTCCGAAAAGACGAGGATCCGTTTCCGCGATGGAGAAATCGCGGTCAATGGTGACTTTGGCTTCTTTCATGGGGAGGCTCCGATCAGTGAAGTGCGGTCTCGGTTTGTTTGAATCATCGGCGGAAATGAGGATTGGATCAGGTGGCGATCGCGGGCATGCCGCCCGTGAAGCTGCTATCCCGCCAGGCGTCGTCGACCGACAGCACCGCTTGGCGAAGCTTGATGGAATAGGGATGCTGCGGCGCGGCCAGCACAGTCCGGGCGTCGCCGCCCTCGACCACCCTGCCCTTCTGCATGATTATCAGACGGTCGCTGATGTAATAGGCGGTCGCCAGATCGTGCGTGATGTAGATGATCGAGACGCCGAATTCATCGCGGAGCTTTTTGAACAGGTTGATGACCGTCATGCGCAGCGACGCGTCGATCATCGAAACCGGCTCGTCAGCGACGATAAGCGATGGATTGGACACGAGCGCGCGGGCGATCGCCACGCGCTGGAGCTGGCCGCCCGACATTTCATGCGGATAGCGTCCTCGCACCTCGGCGAGCGATAGGCCGACCTTATGCAAGGCCTCGTCCGCCCGCTCCGCCGCCTTCTCGGACGTCCGGCATTCGGTGAAGCGCTGGGCCGCGCTGAACAGGTAGCGGTCGATGCGCTTCAAGGGGTTGAACGCATCGAACGGATTCTGGAAGATCGCCTGCACATGGCTCATGAATTCGAGCCGGGCGCGGCGACTGCGGATTTCACGCAGATCCTTTCCCCGGAAGCGGATTTGACCGCTCGTAGGGGGCAGGCTGTTCAGGATCATGCCCGCGAGAGTCGTCTTCCCGCTGCCCGACTCGCCGATGATGGTGAACACCTCGGGCTTGTCCGCCGCGAGGGAGAAGCTGACATCGTTCACGGCATGATTGACCCGCCGCGATACGAAACCGCCTCTTGTGAAGATCTTGTTGACGTGTTCGACCTCAAGAAGGTTCGGCCTCATGCGCTCGCCTCCTTATGCGACCGGCCGGACCCTGGCGGGGTCGGCTTGGGCAACGTGGCAGGCTGTCCGGTGTCCGGGCAGGATTTCCACCATCGGGGGAGCCTCGCGGCGGCAGATGTCGATGGCGAGGGGGCATCTGGGATGGAACCGGCACCCCGGTGGAGGATCGGCAAGACTTGGAGGCGATCCTTCAAGCCCCTTTTTCGGCGCCTCGTCCCCGATGCGCGGCAGGCTGGAGATCAGATGCGCGGTGTAGGGATGGAGCGGCCTCTTGAACACGTCCCTGGTCCGGCCCTCCTCCACAAGCCGGCCGGCATACATGATGCCGAGACGATCAGTGAGGTTGGCGTGAACCGCCATGTCGTGGGTCACGAACAGGACCGACGACCCGAACTCCTGCTGGATCTCTCGGATCATGGAGAGAACGCCCTTCTGGACGATCACGTCCAGCGCGGTCGTCGGCTCGTCGGCGATGATGAATTCCGGACTGCAGATGGTCGCGAGGGCAATGGTCACCCTCTGCCGCATGCCGCCGGACAATTCGTGCGGATAGGCCTGGAGGACTGCAGGATCCAGATGAAGGCGCTTCAAGTGCCGCTCCACAAGCCTCGTGAAGTCGGCGCCTTTGGCGCTCACATGCGGCAACGCGAAATCCGCGAAGGCGTGCTTGATCCGCCGAACCGGATTCAGCACGCTCATGGAGCCCTGCATGATGTAGGACAGGTGGCTCCAGCGGATCGCCGACAATTCGTGCGGCGAAAGCTTGTAGATGTCCCGCTCCCCGTCCTTGAAGGCGAAGCGCACTGATCCTTCGACCACCCTGAGCGGCGGACGAATGGCGCCCGCAATGGTTTTGATGAGGGAAGTCTTGCCCGAGCTCGACTCGCCTGCGAGGCCGTAGATCTCGTTGCGATTGATCTTGAGGCTGACATCGTCGACCGCCCGCACCTCGCGGTCGATGCCAAATAGCTTCACCTTGTAATAGGCCTTCAATCCGTCGACAGAGAGCAGCGGAACGGCCTGCGGTGCCTTCACGACGTCGGAGGAAGGAATGGAGCGAAGTTCTGCGATCATGCCTGCCCCCCAAGACGGCTGAGGCGGCTGCGCGGATCGATGTACTCGTTCATCGAGATGGCAAGCAGGAACAGCCCGATGAACAGCATGATCACCAGCATGATGGGGAACGTGATCCACCACCAGATACCCGAAACCATAGCGGTATGCTGGTTTGCCCAGTAGATCATCCCGCCGATAGTGGGAGTATTGATATCGGTGAAGCCCAGGACCGAGAGCGTCACTTCGATGCCGATCGACCAGTTGATGTTGTTCATGGTCGTCGAGAACACGATCGGCAGGACGAACGGCAGGTGCTCCTGAAAGACGATCTTGCCCGTGCTCATGCCGGAGAACACCGCCTGGCGGGTGAATTCGCGGGTCCGCAGACTCATGGCGATGGACCGGATCAGTCGCGCGTCATAAGCCCATCCCAGCAGTGCGGTAATGATCGCGAGCATCGCCCAGGTCATCTCGTCCCGCATGATGAAGTAGAACAGCACCAGGATGGGAAAGAGCGGGACGACCACGAAGGTGTCGTTGATCGACATCAGGATCCGGTCGACCCAGCCGCCTTTGTAGCCTGAGATCAGCCCGACCAGGAGCGATATGACACGGCTGAGAGCCGCGACCACGATGCCGAAGAGAAGAGTGTTCCGAATTGCGAAGGTGAGTTGCCAGAACACGTCCTGCCCGCGCGACGTGGTGCCCAGCGGATATTCCCAGGAAGGCGGCACATCGGGCGGCACGACGTACACGTCCATCGGCGGATAGGGTGAGAAGAAGGAGCAGCCGGCTACAGCCAGCACGATCAGGACGAGCATCAGGCCGACGGCGAACTCGCCGTTGTACCGTAAAAGGTCGCGAAGAATTCTGAGCGTACTCATCAGCGCGCCTCCACCCGCGGGTCGATCAACGGATAGAGCAGATCGATCAGCAGGACAGTGGCGGAGACGGCCACGATCGAGACGGTGGTGATGCCGAGAACCAGGCTGTAGTCGCCGGCATGGACCGCACTGATCAGCAACGATCCGACGCCCGGGTAACCGAAGACCTGCTCGGTGATGATCGCACCATTGAAGATGGCGCCCAGCTGCAAGGCGAGGCCCGTGACCTGGGGGCCGAGGGCATTGCGCATTACATAGGAGCGCAGGATCTTGCCGCGCCTGACGCCCGCCAGCTCCGCATAGACCACGTAGTCTTCCGTCACGATATTGGATACGAGGGCACGCATCCCCATGAACCACCCGCCGATGCCGACCGCCATGAGCGAAAGCACGGGAAGGATCGAGTGGACCACGACATCGAGTGCAAACGCGAAGGTGTTGGAGCGGTCTGATGCCATCGTGGCGCCGCCGCTGATCGGCAGAACCGGCCAGAGGAACCCGAAGATGATGAGAAGAACGAAGGCGACCACGTAGTATGGGATAGGGTGGATTCCCATGCTCAGAACGCCGAACGCCTTGAGGATGCGGCTGTTGCGGTAGTAGCCCGCAAGACCGCCGAGCAGATTTCCGAGGATCCAGGGACGGATTCAAACGGTCGTCGCAACACCCTGAAGGAGGAGGTTGCGATGAGCATTCGAAAGCGGCGGTCGGATCGAT
>NZ_JAERQD010000069.1 GCF_016735695.1 Microvirga zambiensis WSM3693
TTGTCTGGACCGCCTCGGCCTCAGCTATCCTGCAAAAGGTCGCCCGTGCGAAACAAGCGTTAGAGTCACAACACTAGAGCCACTAACACACGGCATTTCTGTGCCGAGTAGCTACCGCCACATGAATAGCGAGAGTGGACCTCCCGGCCTTGGCTCAAAACACAGCTAAGAAATTTTGCGTAGCGGCTTGATTGACATCGTCAACTTATCGGCCTGAGAAAGGCCAGATTCTCGGTGGAGCGTCCGATCAGAGGCCCATTGTGTAGCCCTAGATTCCAGCCGAGACTCAAAAGGCGTGAGTTCGGGACATCTGATCCGCAGGCGGAATTAGTCAGAGCCCGCCCACGCCGAGGCATTTCATGTCGAATTGTCCTCGGGACGGTAACGCGATCTTTCATGTCCGATGCCAGATTGCTGCACGCGGCCAAAGGGGTCCGGTTCAGAGGACATTCGTCCCGTGATGAACTGGTTCGGGCCTTTGAGGCGGATTACCGCTACCTGAGGACCGAAAGTCGCTTCCTCAGCGAAAAGCATCGAACTGACGAAATTGTGTTCTCACACTAGGAAATGTGACGGCAAGTATTGCCGTCACACGACGCTAGTATGGCCTCCGGAAAAGCACCTCAGCGAAACTCTTTGATGATTTCGTCTGTGCTGCGTGTACGGCAATAGTGTCCCTTCATCGATTCCACCGAAAGCCGATGGTCTTCTGGGGTAAATGCAGCGCAGCAATCTTCAATTTGAGTTACAAGAAAGCCCTTGTCAGCTGCATCTCGGATGGTCGTTTCAACGCATTGATCAGTCACAACACCGTAGATGATCAAGTACTCGATGCCTAAGTTTCGCAGCACGTACTCGATATTGGTTGCATTGAAGATTCCAGATGCGGTTTTTGGAATTACGATCTCATCAGCTTCGGGCTTAACTCCATCTATGACTTGCGCATCCCATGAGCCTCTAGGGATATGCAACTGAGAGATTTTGTGATCCAGGCTTCGGTCACGCCCGTTCTGCGTAAGGCTTTCGATAACCGTGAAGATTACCTCGATTCCAGCCTCACGCGCGGCTCTCTGAAGACGCACTTGATTGGGGATCACTGTCTCGGCCATACGCTCAAAGAAGGCATTTTTCTTAGACTCTGGAGTCCCAGTTACCCTCGAGCGATCAAGCATTTCTTGACTGAACTCGGCATTTTGCATGTCGATGCTGAGCAGCGCTGTCTTGGCAGGTTCGATGGGCCGTTCGCGATAAGCCCCGTTCGGAGCATCAATTGGAGGGAGTGTCATTGCTTTTCCGATGGTTGGGAGTTTGCAGATGGGTTGTGGGTCCGCACGTTAAGCGAACCTGGCTAGAAAGGTGTCTCTGGCGCGCTGCAGCGATTTCGCTACTCGGATCGCCCAGGCCTTTTGGCCGGAACTGTCAGCGATAAGATCCTGTCGAATCTCAAATTGTACGGAGGGGAGACCGCGTCTTTCAGCATGAATTGGGACAGTGTATTCGCGGGCCATGTCCACATCATACGGCTCGTTAAACCCGACCAGTATATCGCCATCTGCGCGCAGTGCGGTGACGACATGATTGGTGAACCGGTCGTCATTACCTACGCATACGCCTCCATGCCATGGCCGCTCGGTTGGTCTCGACCGGAGAGATTGAGTAAAACTGTGCATTGACACGAAAATTGCTTCGCGACCAGTTTTCTTGTGATCGTCTAGCCGACGTGTGATCTCGTTTTGATACGGCGTCACTATTTCGTCGATGCGTTGCTGTCGATCAGCTTCGCTGAGGCCCTTATTACCGGGAACAAAGTTACCGTCGGATACAACCGCGAACATTTTGTCATCGTCGGAAACCCTACTGCATTCTGCAACCAGCCGCGAAAACCTTTGGTAAACGGGTGGCGCTTGAAGGATATCGGAAACCAATTCAGAGACGCCGAGGCTCCCAATATCGATTGCTATGTGGCGTTCGAGCTCTGTTTTGTCCAGCCCAAGGTTCTTCAAAGATGCTGGGACCGCATTGCCCGCGTGCTCGCAGGCAATGAGAAACTCAGAGATAGCCTCACCATTGCGGACTCCTACAGGGTACGGATCATCCTCACAGAGAAGCATTGGTACCTTGACGGCCGTTTTACTAGCATCCGGAACTGTTTCCGTTGCTCTTTTCATTATGGTCCTTTCCATTGTGCCTAACTCTACAATCTTGCACGAAGTGAGATGACTTCTTCACATAGAAGATGAGATACCCGTGAGATTGGGTTCACCCCTGACTTCAATTCCATGATCAGAAGGCAATCAGCAACAGCGCTCATACACTCGCTGAGGCGGTACTTCGCGAGTGCAGAGCTTTACAAATCGTACCCGAGCTTCTGCAGCCGCCGATCCCGTGGCGAAAGATACATGTTGACTGCGAGGATGCTCCGAGAAAAGTTAGTATGCTGACGCATACGTCATCCTGCAAAGGGTCGTTATGTCGTACACTGGAAGCTTTGATATAGAACGAATGGCCGGAGCGACCATGGGGAACCCGGTGCATTCCAGCAATAGCAGAGCGATTTCTGGATGCATGCCACGGAGGTTAGCCACGCAGGCAGAAAGGTCCCTCTCGATCGCTGCTACGTCTACCGGAGGAGCAGGGCTTTTGTGCTCGTCATGCCAGTATTTGGTGCCTTCAAGTCCGCCAATAACAATTCTTGACCGCTCCTCGTCGCCGTGAATTCCGAGAAGATCATCAGTGCAGCGCGTCGAGTCAAAAGTCAGCACGGCCATCTTGGATTTGGGTGGGAGCTGTCGCAGCAACGTAGGCACCAGGAGTAGACTCGAGGTGGCGACTGGTACACTTACGGAGGATGCAATTGCGGCTTGGTGCCTTATCAAGAAACCGCAGTTCGAGCATATTGCCACTGCACCGCGTGCAACAAGGCGGCGAGCTGCATCAATACAGGCCGCCTCGAGTGAGGGATCTCCGCGGACTACGTTCTCCGCCCATCCGCCTTCTACGGTTTCAGAAATCACCGGAAAGTCGAAGGTGGTAGGATTTAGTACCGCGCCTGTTGGCTCGGGTTCTGACTGTGGACCACGTTCAAGGTTTAAGATACCCAATGAGCGAGTTGAGTTCTGTAGCATTGAGTGAGGGCCTCTTCAAAATAGTGAGACGAGACATCGACTGCCTGTAAATCCACATTGCAGCCAACCAAAAGGCTTAGAGGTGCAATTACTGCCGCCGCTTATAACAGGCTCAGACGCGATAGAGCGTATGGGGCGTACTGCTAAGGATTTCCGCGCCCCGTTCGCTTACCAAAACTTGCTCGCTGCACCCACACATGCGTCCAGATTCGCCGAACAAGTAGGATTGGACATGAAAAATCATGCCAACCTGCAATACATCTTGAGCACCAGGCTCTAAGCTAAGGTTTCCACGCTCCAACCAATGGATGCCGGTCTGATATCCGGTACGATGACGAAACACCCTATGGCGCCCGGATCGTTCGGTCACCTTGCGTGCCGCAGCATCGACTTCGCCAGCCGTCACCCCGGGCTTCACCGCGTCGATCGCCGCTTGGAGAGCCTCTTCAGCCAACGCATGGATAGATTCTGTTTCGTTATTCCGACCTAGAACGGCAGTTCGGATCAGGCCCGCTACGTAGCCGTGTTTCAACACTGCCCCGATTTCCATCAAAGCCGGATCGTTGTTTTGAAGCTTGTTGTGAGACGGAGAGCCGTGCGACAGTCTTGTTCTTTCTCCAAAGACAAGAGTGGGCCCCTCATAGATCGTGCCGCCAGATTTATAGAACTCATCCTGAATCTGCTTGCATACTTCCAATTCGCTGACTCCCTCCCGAAGAGCGGATTGGAAAGTGCGCACACCAATGTCGGTCAGCGCGATCGAACCACGCATTGCGTCGATTTCGGCCGGGCTTTTTACGGCTGCCACGAGGGCGACTAAACTAGTGGCATCGGCAACTTTCATATTCGGCAGTTCGGCTTGGAGCGCACTTACGTCATTGGGTACGAGGTTATAGCAACCTAGCTCGAAGCCAATCCGGGCGTTTTCCAGGCCGCGCTGCCGAAGTGCATCGGCACAAGCCCGGTAGAGGTCACGCTGCTGCGTATATGCAATGATCTCATCTACGCAGCTTTCCGCTTGGACTGTAGAGACCTCGAATTCGCGGACGACGAAGACAGGCTGCTCCCCGGGCACCAGGATCAGCGGAAACGGCGCAAAGTAGGCACCAAACCCGCTGTACCCGGTGAGATATCGCAAATGGCCGTGAGCGGTAACAATCAAGGCGTCAAGATTAGCATTTTGGATGGCAGCGGACACGCGCTCATGGCGCCGCTTATACTCTTCATTGGAAAAGGGTATGCCTGCCTCTGGGATCGCCGAAAATACCGAGTCCATTTGTTACCTAGCCTTTGATCAGTTATGCTCAATGTAACGCCTATGGAAGGGACAGTGCCACTTAGACGCTGCTTCGTCAAGCAAATCACTTGAGTATTCTCTTACATTGCCAATAAATTTTGGATTGCTTTGTAATGTCGACCGAATTAGTCATAGGGAGCATCAATTTAGGTTCTTTGCCGTGACGGAATGCCAACTCGAAGCAGGAAGGGCCGAGTCGGGTGAAGATGCTTAGTGTACAGGTGAGGAACCAGACTGCCTGACGCCCGATCATGACAACCCAAATTCAATCAGGCGATTCGCGGAACCATAGGTTGCTAAGAATCATTTGGGTGGCACCAACGCCTTTTCGAAAAGCTCGCGGCATGTCGGATCGACGACAGCTCTTGCACTTTTGCGTTTGCACATATCGATACAGCAGGAAGTGGGTGCGGTCTTACATTACGCCATATCATCGACGGATGAACCTGCCGAAGCTCCTGTTGAAACCTTCACGCGCGATTACTTATTCGGCGACTTTTGTATCAAATGGCAGACCATCAGCGTCAACTAGCCATTGAGTACGAGCAACGCAATACCTCACCGACAGTGGTCCGCTGCGCTCTTTGCGCGGGTTCTCAAGAGAAGACTCCTGGAACCCATCGGGATTATTCCGCGAGTGGAAGCTGACGAACGCTGCTACGTCACGCTTGGCGTCCCAGCAATGCCCGCATAACTCAAATCAACGGATCTTCGGCAAGCCCGGTGCGGATTACTCACGGGCCTCATCGCACACACAATCGAGGTGACAGGGTGCTCGCGTTTGGTTGGAGTGCAGCAAGCAGGTTGGCGAGGAGTTTACTAGGCGCACATAGCTGGGGTGGTTCCCATTGCACGCTATGACGCGAGTATCACATACGGTACATCAACCATTTTCAAGCCTCAAACGCGCCTCAAGGATTTTGATGATGGCTGCTGAACAGAGGCTTACGATCAGGAAACCAAGAGCAACTAGTGTTATCGGCTCAAGATAACGGTAATTGAAGTTGGCTTGCGCGAGCGCCTCACCCATTAGATCGAGAATGGTGATAGCCGACAGTATCGGTGTTTCCTTGAACATTGCGATCACATAGTTCCCCAGCGCGGGGATCATAGGGGGTAGAGCTTGGGGAAGAATGATGTGCGTCCAGGTATGGTAAGGGCTTAGATTAGTGGCAGTTGCAGCTTCCCATTGACCTACCGGGACACTCTCGATTCCGGCACGAAACACTTCCGATGTGTATGTCGCGTAATGCAGCCCGAGCCCGATTATGCCGGCGGTTAGAGGAGAAAGCAGGACGCCGAAATCTGGAAGGACGTAAAAAAGAAAATAGAGCTGAACTAAAAGAGGAGTTCGCCGAATACCTTCAGTAGCGAGTAGGACAGGGTGTCGGACCCAGGTTACACGAGATGCCTTCGCAATCGCGAAGGAAAGGCCGACAACCAATGCGAACACAGAAGAGATCAGAGTGACTTTGACGGTCACTATCAGACCATCCAGTAATGCAGGCAGGATTTCGAGCGCGAATGCCCAGCTCCAGCTCATTTTAACCTCATGTTCTTACGCTGACGAGCCCGCGGCTAAGGCGACGTTCGAGCCACCGCACTAACGCCATCATCATCGAAGCGATTGCAAGGTATGTAATCAGGATTGTAATGAAGGGTAACGCGGTCCCACCCGTCTGCGTCCGCACCATCTGTGCTTGGAAAGTGAGTTCGGATACAGATATGAGAGAAGCAATCGCGGTAGCCTTCATAGTTTCGATTGCGAGATTTCCGAATGTTGGCAGCATAAGCGGTACCGCCTGAGGAAATATAATCCAACGCATCGCTTGCCAGCGAGTGAGGTTCAATGCGATCGTGGCTTCTCTTTGGTCGTTTCCGACCGCCTGGATTGCTGCTCGGACAACTTCCGCGCCATATGCGCCGCCATTTAGTCCGATTGCAAGTACGCCAGCCTGTATAGGAGAGAGCGGGATACCGGCCAAGGGTAAAACAAAATATGCTGCGAAGAGCTGGACAAACAATGATGTTCCGCGGAACAACTCTATATAAGTGCGAGCGGCCCAACGAACCAAAAGCTTTTTGGAAAGCAAGCTCAATCCAGCGATCAGGGATACTATGAGCCCGAGAGTGCAGCTGAGAACAGTTAGCTCCAGTGTCGCTGCGGCCCCGCCCAGAATAAACCAAGCGTAACTAACAAGTGAATCGAAACTCTCCACGCTCCTCACCTCGTTCTTAACTGCGCATAACTAGGTGAACAGGCTGCTCAGACTCGCTGTCCCGCAGCGATAACCTTTCGCAAGAAGCTCCTTGTTCGCTCGTGATCCGGTTCTTGGAATATCTTAGCCGGCGGCCCATCCTCAATGATTTTGCCTTGTTCAAAAAATAGGACGCGATCTGCGAAGTCCTTCGCAAAACTCATCTCATGCGTCACAAGCAACATCGTCATATTGGTTTCGTTCCGGAGATCCGTAATAACGCTTAGAACTTCTTCCACGAGCTCTGGGTCCAACGCAGAGGTTATCTCATCAAGAAGCAGGATTTTCGGCTGAAGTGCTAGCGCTCTAGCAATTGCAACACGCTGTTTCTGTCCCCCAGACAAGCGTGCTGGATATTCATCGGCTTTGTTGGTAAGTCCGACCTTATCGAGGAGCTCAAAAGCACGATTTTTCGCCTCCTCTTTTGACAACCGGCTGGTGAGAACAGGCGCCAGAGTCACATTCTCGAGAACCGTCTTATGTGGGAAAAGATTGAAATGCTGGAAAACCATACCGATTTCGGCGCGCATTCGCCGCAAATGCGCTTCGGATGCCTGGACAATTTTACCGGATCGCTCCTCACGGTTGAGCGATCTCCCATCGATCAGGATTTCCCCCGCAGTGACCGTTTCTAGTGTCATCAGCAAGCGAAGTATCGTCGTCTTGCCCGACCCTGAAGGCCCAATCAGGGCTAGGTGTTCGCCAGGACGAACGCTAAAAGACAGCTTATCCAGGATCGTGAAAGTACCGTAACTTTTTCCTACCTCCCTGAACTCAATAATTGGTGTTTCAGGACGGTCCGGATTGGAGTGGTGAGGCACAGCCGCGCTACCTCTCTTTGCTGCTCCACAGAGATGTGGTTTAGAAGAGGCCTCTTCTAAACCGCTATAGCTAGACGACGAAGTCATCGGGCGCACTGCTCAGCTGTAGGCTTGGCGAGAGACATCAGTCGTGCATCATTCTCAAGTCCGTACTTCGCCATGATCTTGGCGTACTCACCACTTTCGACTAGTTTCTTGAGACCAGCGTTGTACGTATCACGAAGCGAAGCATCGGCTTTGTTGAAGACCGCTGCGGCACAGTCCATTGGCGTGTCTGAAAGCGGCATAACTACTTCCAAGGAACCATCGTTAGCTCTCTTTTTTAGTTCGATTAGAGCCGTATCATTTAATGCGATTGCGTCGACACGTCCATCTTGCAGCATTTTCACAGCGCTCGTTCCGTCAGGGAAGGGAACGAGATCTTCACGCTTCACGCCAGCGGCGAGTGCAGCTCTCTCCTGAACGCTCCCAGGAAGCACTGCCAGTTTTACTTTGCTAGCGGCTATTTCCTTATAGCCTTTCAATCGCGACGCGTTTTGTTGTTGAAGCAAGAACGCTTGTGAGTTGCACATTACAGGCTCGCTGAAGAGGATCTGCTCGCAACGCTCAGGGCGGATGTTCAGTCCGGCAGCCGACACCATTGTCACACGACGCGCCTGCACTGCAGGAATCATGGCGCCGTATGGCACAACCTCACCTTTGAATTTGGTGATGCCTGCGTAGCCCCATATCGCCCGATCAATGTCTGGGCCAGCTCCGGTCAGCGTTCCGTCAGGATTGAGTACGGCATACGGAGGCTCGTTTCCGATCGCGATCGTGATCGTATCCGCGGGAGTGAGTTCAGCTGCAAATACTGACGGCGAGACAATTAGGGACATTAGTAGGGACATTAGGGCGCCCAGCGTACTGATGCCCGTTGCGCTGACACTCCGGCTACGTGATTTCATTTTAAGCATATCGTTCTCCTCTTTGATATTTGCTTCAATACTCAACGTTTCTGCGACGCCTGTATGCACTACGGAGCTCATTGGAGCGCGCCTAATCCAACTAGCCCATGGCGCGACTGATCCGAAACCGTCACGGCATTGTCGGATCCTTTAGTCGCTCCATCGCGCCGCCGACCTCAATCGCGCGTCACTCGGCTCAAACGAAGGCCGACACCAACCAACATCAGGCATAAAATCACTCTAGGTCTTCTTGGCCAAATGTAACGCCGACTCTGAAAGAAGTAGCAGCCGTACGGGGCATTGTAAAGCCTGGGTGCGCAAAAACCCATTCCATATCTCACAAATTTACGCGTTCTCTGGAACGATTAATCATTTAACCGGACACCTCGCCCGGCATCTTTCCGCCCGTGCTGACCTGCGGCGCGGAATAATTTGTGCGCTGCTTGGACGGATTGCGCCGCTCCGTGGAAGATCCCGTGGCTCTAGCAGCCAGCTGGCAATATCCGCCTGCGCCCGCTGTGACGACCACAAGACTGCTTCACGACTGTAGTGCAGGAGAAGACGACCACCCAGTCCGTGTGGACGTGTGTGGACGCCCCCTTGGATGGAAGCAAAATCTTTCTTTGATCTGGGCATGTGGTCAGGCGCTGACGTGTGTTCGGCCTCGTAATGCGGCCTATCAGACGCCGCGGGCCCTTATGGTGACCGCAGATCGGCTCCAATTCGGATTTGCGCGCTTGAGAGCGCTTGTCCACAGGCTGGTTCTGCCGATCCCGTCTCATGACCGTGTGCCCATAACCTCCGTTCGACCTGCTCACATTCCTGCCGTTCCGGACAACCGCCAGCCTTAAGCCGCGGCTGCCCCGGTGCGGTAGACTTCGGCCTTCGCCATCAACGCCCAAACAACACGGGCCATGCGGTTCGCTAAGGCGACCGCAGTCAGAAGCCGAGGCTTTTTGGCGAGCATGCGAGCGAGCCATGAGCCCTCAGGGGCTCCTTTCCGCGCCGCCCACCGCACCACGCTCGTGGCCCCTAGGATCAGAAGCCGGCGCAAGTCGCGCTGGCCCATTTTGGATGTTCGGCCCAGCCGTTCCTTGCCGCCGGACGAGTTCTGCTTCGGCGTGAGCCCCAGCCAGGCCGCAAAGTCGCGCCCCTTGGCGAAGGTCTCCGGGGGTGGGGCTAAGGCCGCCATCGCCATGGCGCATACTGCCCCAACACCCGGGATGGTCATCAGGCGGGAGGCCGTCGCGCTGCGCCGGGCATGGGCATGGATCTGCCTGTCCAGGGCAGCGATCTGTTCCGTCAGCGAAGCGATGTTCGCGATCAGCAGCTTGCACAGGGCAACAACAGGGACCGGGAGGCTGCTTTCAGCGTCTTCCATCACCTGGGCCAACCGACTGAGATAGGCTGTCCCTTGAGGAGCAATGATGCCATGCTCGGTGAGATGACCACGCAGAGCATTGATCGTCTGCGTCCTCTGCCGCACCAGCAGGTCGCGCGTTTTGAAGATCATCGCTGCCGCCTGCTGTTCGGCGCTCTTCACCGCCACAAAACGCATGGTCGGCCGGGAGGCCGCCTCCGCAATCGCCTCAGCATCCGCTGCATCGTTCTTCTGGCGCTTGACGAAGGGCTTCACGTAAGCGGGCGGGATCAGCCGAATGGTGTGACCAAGCCTACCGATCTCACGGGCCCAATGATGCGCTGCCGCAGGCCTCCATGGCCACCGTGCAGGGCTTCTGGCCGGCAAAGAATCTCAGAACCTGGTGCCGCCGCAGCTTCTTGCGGAACAGGACCGCGCCGGATGCATCCGCCCCGTGGACCTGGTCGGGTAGCAGCGGCGCATTACTGCGCCGCCGCCCCCTGAGAACCGGACGTGCGGGTCACCCCGCATCCGGCTCAAGCCATTCTTCAGCACCAGAGTGTGGCACCGAACAACTTGACGGAGTCTTTCGTAGTTCGACGGTGGACGAAGTAAGTGGTCCACACCGGATCAAACGGGTTAGCTAGTCCTCGGATCTTGACGTGTCTCGTAATTGGGACCGTCATTGCGCGGAAGAGCCGACACCTGCTGGTGTTGGTAACGACCTGACCCTTCGTTGCAAAATCCCAGGACCGGTGTCCGTCGGCCCGGAAGTACCTGTTCCTCACCCACCGTGCTCCTTTCATGGGATGACGTCGACTTGCCCATTTCCAGAGCATTCGCCAGATGTGCGAGTCGATCGATGAGAAGCTCGCTTTCGCCACGACATGGCGGTGATACATAGCCCATCCCCGAATGACTGGGTTCAGTTTCTGTATCAATGCCTCCTGCGTGACGCTCGCGCTGCCTTTGATGATCTCCCTGACCTTGTCGAGGAGTGCTTTAACACTCTTCCTTGCCGGCTTGATCAGTAGTTTGCCGCCGTACTTGCGCACGTTCTGGCCAAGGAAATCGAAACCCTCCGCAATGTTTGTGATCTGGGTCTTCTCTTCCGAGAGTTCCAGACCTCGAACGGCCAGAAACTGCCTGACCGCCGGTAGGACTTTGAATTCGAGCACCTCTTTCGTGGCGCCGGTCACAACAAAGTCATCGGCATAGCGGACGACATTGAGTTGGGCCTTGCTGCGCGCGAGTTTCGACGATCCCACGCTTGCGTAAACGGCTGCCTCAAGCCCATCCAAGGCCATATTCGCGATCACCGGTGAGATTATCCCCCCTTGCGGGGTACCCGCCGACGTCTCGAACAGAGTTCCCCCATCGATATATCCAGCCTGAAGCCACCTTTGCAGAACTGCCTTGTCCATCGGTACGTGCTCCAGAAGCCAGGGGTGGCTGAAGCTGTCGAAACAGCCTCTGATGTCACCTTCCAGAATCCACGCTGGCGAAGCTCGCTTGGCCAGCGTGGTGAAGCACTGCTCGATGGCGTCGGCTGTCGAGCGTTCGGACCGGAATCCATAGGAATTCGGGTCCGCCAGGGTCTCTGCCACGGGGTCCAGAGCGAGCTTCCATAACGCCTGCATCGCCCGGCACCGCATACAGGGAATTCCCAGCGGACGCTTCTTGCCGTTACTCTTGGGAATGTAAACCCGCCTCAACGGCATCGCACGATAGCCGCGATGTCGAAGTGACATCATTCCATTCCGTCTGGCCGCCGGGGATGACCATATCTTACCATCCACCCCCGGCGTTCTCTTCCCGCGATTCTCCGTCACCCGTTTCACAGCCAGCATCTTGCCGCTATGCGAACGGGTCAGCAGACGTTGCAAGGCTTGCACCTTGCCCCATCGGCCTTCCTGAGTTGCCTTGGCGATACGCACCTGAAGTCGTTTCACCTCTGCCTGAATGCGCGACCAGTTCGCCTGATCCCACATCTGCGCAGTGCGCGAGGATGCACCAGCCTCGCTCGCTTTCGCGCCGATCGCCGTCATCTGCCTTCCCTCGTATAGCGATTGGTCAAAGTTCTCTCACCATGAATGACCGCGCGGAAGTCTGCCCGCTTTCGCGCCGGGCGATGTTCCAGCCCGTATCCCGTCCATTACAGCCGGGCGTTCGCTTTTTCCGCATTCCTTTACCCACAGCGCCAACAGCGTTCCTGATGGTCCACCTGCCGTTGCCGGCAGCCCTATGGGCTTACCCTGTTCCGCATAAGTCTCCGAGCGGGGCGGACCCTTCCTCTTCGCCGGCGGCTGATCGTCCATGGTGGTCCAGTATTCAAAGACCACACCTTGCCGCGTACCGTTTGGTTCAAGCCTGTCAGCACGTTTGGCTTGTTAAAGATCACGACGTTTATCGGAAGTTCACATACGTTGGTCGTACCCGCTCATCCCTTGCTCCTCTCCGCCTTCGTGCTGGCAGATTCCGCCTTGCCTCGCGGCTCGGCGTACCGGATATCCGGCGGCTACGTTGTTCCCAGAGCTTCACACCAAGCCGTTACCGGCTTCGCATGTCTGGGTAGGGAACGGCTGATGGAACAGCCGGTTTCTTCAGGCGATATCCCTCCCGTGAAACAGAAACTCACACGACTTTCAGGTCGCACAAACACGTTCTTGGCCAAGTCCAGGCCAATGATGCTAACCTCTTCCATGCGTTCCTCCCTTTAACTCCTGCAACAGCCATATTCTGCCACAACGAGACCGTCGGGGGCGTCCACGCCATCGGATTTGATGAGGATGAAGCTCAAAGCAAGCGCGACGAAGGAGCCGTAGTTCTGGTCCGTTTTCTCGCAGCGTAAAGCAATGCGCTTGAACCGCTTGAGCTTTCCCATGGTCTGTTCGATGCGAGCCCGTCCGCGGTAGAGCGCCTTGGGAAAGAACTTCGGCTTCTCTTTGGTCGTCGTGCGGTACGGAATGGCCGGGCAGATGCCGCGAGACCGGGCCGCCTGTCGGTTGGCCTTGGCGTCATAGCCTTTGTCGCCTACAGCCGCCCGCGGCGTGATGTCGGGACCAAGATTGAGCAGCGTCTCGAAGTGCGGGCTGTCGCTGGCTTCACCGCCGGTCAGGCAAAAGCCCAGCGGATCGCCATCCCAGTCGGTCTCGAGGTGGATCTTGGTCGAGAAGCCGCCGCGGGAGCGGCCCAGACCTGTTGGTTCTGCCCCCTTTTGCGCCTGCGGCCGAGACATGGGCCCGCACGATGGTGGAATCGAACATCTGCGCCAGGTGAGCGGTCCCGCTCAGAGCCGCCAGGGCTTCGAAGAAGGCCTCGAACACGCCCGCCTGTCTCAAGCGCCAAAAGCGTTTCCAGACTGAGTTCCAGTGGCCGAAACACGCGGGCAGGGCTCGCCAGGTGATGTTGTGGACTGTGAAGTAATGCAGTGCCTCAAGGAAGCGGCGGTCATTGCGGCCCTTGGCGCCGCGCCGGGAACACGAGGCGGCAAACACCCGCAGCACCGTAGCCCAGTCTTCCTCCGTCATTCCCGTCAGCATGGTCGCACCTCCTGAAGCCGACCTGCCATGAATCATCACCACACTGATTTGGGAATCTGGAGGGTTCTGTGAGGTCCGCGGGCACGAGATGGCGGGCTGCCCTCGGCTTTGGGCGGACCTCATTGAAGCCGGATTGAGCGAAGCCGCGGGATAGGGATGGCGCTATGGGGAATGTAAGCTGGCTAGTGTGGTGAGATCCTCGACGAGGACCGGCCGGACGGCATGTGGAACGCGACCAGCGTGCCCGGTGGTGCCGACGGCGACGGCTCGGTGCCGATGATCGCGTTGAATACGGCCGGCGCGGTCACCGGAGAGCACCCGGATCTTTCTCGCTCCGGGACGCGGGGCAAACGGATGACGGCCGGCGCGCATGGCGGCCGGCTCGGTCATTGCCATGCTGCCAGCGGTTGATCCTCTCATGAACTGTCGCTCCAGAAGGGCCGGCGGGGCACCTCCCCACATCGCCAGATGCCGAACGTGACCATCTGTCGGCCGCACCAGGAGCACCGGCTGGCCGGAGTTGCGGCGGGCCGATCATGCGTGGTGTCGGCGGGGCTCTCTTGCGCCGTGATGGTCAGCAGTCTGCGACACAGTTCCAGCATTTGGGCGCGATGGCCATTTGCGAGAAAGCCGTAATGTCGGATGCGGTGGAAGCCATCCGGCAGGGTGTGCAGCAGGACGCGCCGGATGAACTCGTGGGCATCGAGCGTCATGACCTTGGCCTTGCCGTGATGACGATAGTCCTTCCAGCGGAACGCGACCCTGCCGTTGGCCAGACTGACAAGCCGGGAATTGACGATGGCGACGCGATGGGTGTAGCGGCCGAGATAGGTCAGCATCTGCCCGGGGCCGCCGAAGGGCGGTTTGGCGTAGACGATCCATTCGACATGACGGACCTCTGCCAGCTGGCGGCGGAACGCGGCGGGCGCCGTCAGTCCGGCGAGGTCGCCAAAGAAGCTCAGTTTGCCCGCGTCATAGGCGGCTTGCAGGTCGTGCAGAAACAGCCGCCGAAACAGGCGCGACAGGACCCGCACGGGCAGGAAGAAGCCGGGCCGGCACGCGATCCACTGCACGGCCCCGGAACGATGCCCAGAGCGGGTTGGCGACAAGCCACCGCCCGGCACGATGCAATGGACGTGCGGATGATAATGCAGGTTCTGGCCCCAACTGTGCAGGACCGCGACGAGACCGATCTCCGCCCCCAGATGTTTGGGATCGGCGGCGATGGTGAGCAGCGTCTCGGCAGCGGCCTTGAACAGGATGGAATAGACGGCGGCCTTGTTCTGAAACGCGATGCCGGCCATCGGCGCCGGCAGCGTGAAGACCACATGGAAGTAGGGAACTGGCAGGAGGTCACCCTGCCGCGCGGCGAGCCAATCCCGACAGGCCTGTCCTTGGCACTTCGGACAATGCCGATTGCGGCAGCTATTGTAGGAGACGCGGATTGTCCTGCATGAGGGGCATCCCTCCAGATGGCCGCCGAGCGCGGCCGTCCGGCACAGCTCGATTGCGCTCATCGTGCGGCGCTCGACCCGCCCGAGATGACCATCATGGGCCTGCCGGTAAGCCTCGCCGTGGTGACGCATGATGTCCGCCACCTCCAGTCTCGCCGACATGACGACGCCGGCTCAGTTTGGGGGCACCACCTCCAGCCTCAGACGGTCGAGCGGGCTCTCCGTGCGGCGAATAAGGCCGTTCGAGACCTTGGTGTAGCGTGCCGTGCTTGATAGATTGTTGTGACCGAGCAGAACCTGGATGATGCGAATGTCGGTTCCGTTCTCCAGCAAATGCGTGGCGAAGCTGTGCCGCAGCGTGTGGACGGTCGCGCGTTTGTCGATGCCGGCGGCGATGCACGCCGAGCGGCACGCCGAATAGAGAACCTGCACATCGATCGGCGCGGTTGCGTCACGACCGGGAAACAGCCAGTCCTTCGGCTTGGCCAGCCGCCAGTAGACCCGGAGGATGCGCAGAAGCTGCGCCGACAGCATGACGTATCGGTCCTTGCCGCCCTTGCCGTGCGCGATCAGGATGACACCGCGTTCGCTGTCAATGTCGCCGACCTTCAGGCCGACGGTCTCGGAGGCACGCAGGCCCGCCGCATGGGCCGTGGTCAGCGCGGTGCGCGTCTTCAGGCTGGGCACCGCCTCCAGGAACCGGACAACCTCATCCGCGCTCAGCACTACGGGCAGCGTGCGGGGCAAGCGCGCATAGGCAATCCGTTCCGGAATCTCGGCATAGCCCAGCGTCACGCCATAAAAGAACCGCAGCGCGCAGACCGTCTGGTTCAGCGCCGACCATGAGATCCCCTTCGCCACCAGATGCACCTGAAAGGCGCGGACATCTTCAAGGCCAAGCCGGGCTGGGGACCGGCCGAAATAGCGCGAAAACTTCGCCACTTCGTGGATGTAGGATCGTTGCGTTGCCGGCGACAGATTGCGGACCGTCATGTCCTCGATCATGCGACGGCGCAGAGGGCTCATCTCGACCATCTTGATCTCCTGTTCTGGAATTGCGCTGCAACAGCCGCAATCCTCCAGAACAGAAGCATCATCCGCATCCCCAGGCACCAAATGCCGCGTCAGCGGCTTCGTTCAATCTACCTGCCCGTTGCTCGGCCCAATCCGTCCACACGGCCTAGACGCGAGTGGGATCCGCTTGTCAAAGCTGCGTTTCGTGTTCTGTTTTCAATGTCGATGCTGGAGATATGTAACGAGCCTTGCCTACTGACTAGCTTGTCGCTTTCGCTGAGATCGCCTACAGTTCCTTTAACAGTGAAGCGCTTTTGCAAGATACGCTTGGTGTCGAATCTGATAGATTGGCATTGAGAACTTAGCCTGTTTGTAGTAGGCATTCAGCTTGTCGAAATCGAGCAGCGGGCGGGTTCATTGGCAGACAAAACCGTAGGATACTTAGCGAAAGAGCTGCGTACAAATCTGAAAAGTATGTCTCGCGCCGAGCGCCGCATTGCTCGTGCCCTTTTCCTTAGCAACTTCGAAGCAGGCATGATGTCTGTTGCGAATCTGGCCTCGATGGCCAATGTCAGCGGACCGACCGTCATTCGTTTCACTAACAATCTGGGTTACGCCACCTATAAAGATTTTCAGGATGCAGCCTCGCTTGAACGTGAGGAAAGCGTCAAGTCTCCAGCTCGTTTGTATAGTCGAGTTCCTACCAGCCAGCCCCGTGAGACTGAGGAGGTCATAGAGAGACTCCTTCGCCGAACTACGTCAACACTTGGAATGATCGAGGAGCAGGAGTTCGAAAAAGTTGCCAAAATATTAGGTGATAAGCGGCGAAATCTTTACACTATTGGGGGACAGCTAACTTCATTTTTCGCAAACCTCGTGGCGTCAAGGCTCTTTTTGCTGAGACCTTCTGTTCAATCGATCAATGCACATCCTATGGGATTTTGCCCGGAAGATCAGCTGCCATTTATTGGCAATCGCGATGTTGTCTTGGCCTTTGACCTCCGTCGATACCAAAAGTCTACTATCAACTTTACCAAACTTGCCTACGAGCAGGGCGCCACGGTTATTTTAATGACGGATATGTGGTTGTCCCCGATCGCGGATTTTGCATCCCATGTTCTTGTTGTTGATTCAGAGACTGACGGTCCGTATGACTTCCTTACGCCGTGTATGGCACTCATCGACACGCTCCATGAAAAGATTCTTGCCAACGTAAATTTTGAGGAGGTGCAGGAGAGGATCCGGCTCTGCGAAAAATATCCTCGCGGATTACTTGGTGAAGACGAGCTAGTACAGGAGCGTGCGGCCTAATTACTGCCGCCTGCGCTTGTTGACGCCGCTGACAAACCGAGTGATCGACGCGTCGGTCCTGAAAAATGCCGGCGTATAATCAGGAACATGTGTAGACGTATATGGACCCTGCCCGATTGCAACAGTCGGCTTCTCTATTCGGCCACCTCCAGTCAAGCGCTTTCAGACTTCTCCACCTCTCATGATTGCGGACAAGTAGTTTTGACATGAGGTGTCGGTCCGCCACGTGGACGCGACGGCAGAGGAGTGTGGACGGCGGATCCAGGGTGCAGGAGGTGGGACGCCAACGTCGGTCAACAATCTCTCATCCGCGGGTCAGGCCGCATGACCTTGCTTCGTTTGGGGCTGCCTCGGTCTAGAGGGCGAGCATCACAGGCTCATAGTGGAGACGAGGGCTCCCCGGCATTGTCCCACCCCCAGCGCCATGGACCGCGCCGAGGGTTCTGTGTCAGGTTCGGTCATCCTCCTCTGCTGGAAGGTTGCGGACGAATGCTCACGCGGCCTTGGAGGATTGGACCGTGCAGGCAATCGCCCAGACAAATCCGACCATCTCCCGCGCGATGGCGACGGTGACCACATTGGCGGTCTTGCCCAGGGCGGTCAGCCGCCGATAGCGGGCACACAACCGCACCTGGGCCTTCCAGGCGATCTCGCGCACCGGCTTGGGCAAGGCCTCGATCCGGTCCACCTTGTGGCGACCGACCCGCGGCTTCATGCGGTAAGCCCAGGCGCCTTCGACCAGCGCTCGCCGGGCATGGCTGTTGCCGGTCTTGGTGATGCCGCCCCGCCGGACCGTCCGGCCTGTCGAGCGCTCCCCCGGCACCAGGCCGAAATACGCCATCAGCTGGCGCGGAGTGGCAAATCGTGTGAAGTCGCCGACCTCGCTGACCAGCACCACGGCATTGATCAGCGCGATGCCGCGCAGAGCCTGCAGGGCATCAACAACTGGACGCAAGGTCCAATCCGCCAGAAGCCGCTGAATCTGCTCCTCAACCCGCTTGAGCCGCCGTTCCGCATCGCTGACGGCGTCGACATAATCCTGAAAGGCGATCTGCTGGGCGGGATGATCGAAGGCCAGGGTCGACAGCCAGCGGCGGTAGGCCACGCTCCAGGCTCTCGCAGCCCCTTGTGAGCGTCCGTGTCGCAGCAGGAAACCCTGCAGATGCTGACGGGCGCGTGTCACTATCTGGCGGACGGTGCTGCGCAAGCGGATCAGGTCACGCATGGCCTCATGAGCCGCATCCGGGACCCAGACGGACGTGAGCTCCCCGGCCCGATGGAGACGGGCCAGCATGGTGGCATCGCGGCGGTCGGTTTTGACGCGGTCGCCCGGTTTGCTGGGGATCAAGGACGGCGCCACCACCTCGCAGCGATGGCCGAGGCTGATCAACTGGCGATGAAGACCATAGCCGCAGGGACCGGCCTCGTAGCAGAACGACAGGGTGGCGCCGGGTCGCGAGAGCCGGGTGCACAGCTTGCTGATGGCCGCCGGATCATTGGTGATCTGGCCGAGGTATTCCACGGCGCCGCCGCGCCCGCTCTCGGCCACCGCAACTGAAATCTGATCCTTGTGGACATCCAAGCCCACAAATCTGGTATGCTTCATCAGGCCCGTCTCCTATGCATGAGGCTCTGTACCGGCTGTGCCGGCTTAACCCTCGTACCGTTGCATATCGGATGACGGGCCGCCCTCACGCCCAGCAATCATAGGGACTAGCTATGGCTGTCCCGCAGGCTCTCGCTTCTCTCCGGAATCGGCCTAACGGCCCTTCCACTATGGGGTCAGAAGAATGAAGGGATGCGTCGCAAATTTGGAGCTGGCCCGCAAAAGGTGGTCAGGACGCACTTATAAGGTTACGCAGCGATGATCTCGAACTGCTCTGCGAGTGAGGGCTGCGGATTGCAGGCATACTTCGCCTGTCCTTTGCGCATCATGTGCACCATTTCAATTCCACCCAGGATGGCACGAGCGCTGTTCATGGACTTGAAGCCGAGCATCGGCCGGATCCGCCGCTTAACGGCGCGATGATCCTGCTCTATCCGATTGTTGAGATAGCGGCTCTGGCGGATCCTGATCGGCTTCAGCTCCCGTCGTGAGCGATCCTCCAGCCGGCTTGCCGCATCACAGGACAGGATCGCCTCGCGGTTGGTCTGACTGCCGTCGATCACGATCCGCTCCGGCCGGCCGTGCCGCTTCAGAGCCTTGCGCAGGAATCGTTTGGCTGCTGGGAGGTTTCGCCGTTCGCTGAGCCAGAACTCAACTGTGTCACCGTTGCTGTCGATGGCGCGATAGAGATAGCGCCAGTGACCTCGGACTCTGACGTAGGTCTCGTCGATATGCCACCTGCTAGTGAGGGCCTTCTTGCGCAGGTTGAAGCGCTCCAGCAGTTCGGGCGCATACCGGGCGACCCACCGATGCACTGTCGCATGATCGACGGAGATGCCCCGCTCGGCCATCATCTCCTCCAGATTCCGGAGGCTGAGATTGTAAGCCAAATACCACCGCACGCACAGCAGGATTACCGAGCGATCAAAATGCCTGCCCTTGAACACCGCGTCCTCCACTACTGCGACCGAGATCTCAGTAGCTGAAACTCTGAAACAAAACGTTTGCGACATGTGTGGACGCCCCTTGTGACGCAAGAAGAATTTTCAGGTTTGATGCAGCGCGTGGTCAGATGCAGACATGTGTTCGGCCTCTGATGCGGCCGTTTACACGCCGCGGGCCCGGATGGGAGTTCGCGGATCAGGTCCAATACACAACCACGTGCTCACGGCACCTGTCGCAAAGCTGGTTTTCCTGATCCCGTCTCGGTGAACGTTGCGCCATCTCTCTCCTTCGATCTTCACACGCCCCAACAGCCCCGCGGGGGCGAATGCTTAGGCCATCGCGGCTGGAGCCTGATAAACCCCACCTCTTGCCATCAGGGCCCAAACGATCCGAGCCATCTTGTTGGCGAGCGCCACCCGCACCAGCATCGGTGATTTGCGCGCGACCATGCGCGCCATCCACGAGCCTGCCGGAGCCCCGTTGCGGGCTGCCCAACTCACGACGGCACTCGCGCCGATGATCAGCAGGCGACGCAAGGTCCGCTCACCCATCTTCGAGGTGGCACCCAGCTTCTGTTTGCCGCCGGTGGAGTGCTGCAAGGGCGTGAGCCCGACCCAGGCGGCGAAGTCCAGCCCGCGCTTGAAGGTCTCAGCCGGCGGGGCTAGCGCCGCCAGGGCGACTGCGGTCACCGGCCCGACACCGGGAATGGTCATCAGCCGACGTGCTGTCTCATCCTCTTTCGCTCGCTCGATGATCTCCTGGTCCAGACGTGCGATCTGCTCGTCCAGTCCCTGAAGCGTCTGGATCAGCATCTGCAGGATGGGCCGGGCGAGCTCCGGGATCGGCTCGGCTGGATCCTCGACAGCCCGCATGAGTTGCGGAACACGAGCTGGTCCTTTCGCCGCCACGATGCCGAACTCCGCCAAGTGTCCGCGCAGGGCATTGATGATCTGAGTTCGCTGTCCCACCAGGAGATCGCGGGCCCGGAACACGAGAGCGGCGGCTTGCGTCTGCTCACTCTTGGGAACTACAAAGCGCATGGTCGGGCGCTGGGCAGCCTCGCAGATCGCCTCAGCATCCGCTGCATCGTTCTTCTGGCGCTTGACGAAGGGCTTCACGTAAGCGGGCGGGATCAGCCGAATGGTGTGACCAAGCCTACCGATCTCACGGGCCCAATGATGCGCTGCCGCAGGCCTCCATGGCCACCGTGCAGGGCTTCTGGCCGGCAAAGAATCTCAGAACCTGGTGCCGCCGCAGCTTCTTGCGGAACAGGACCGCGCCGGATGCATCCGCCCCGTGGACCTGGTCGGGTAGCAGCGGCGCATTACTGCGCCGCCGCCCCCTGAGAACCGGACGTGCGGGTCACCCCGCATCCGGCTCAAGCCATTCTTCAGCACCAGAGTGTGGCACCGAACAACTTGACGGAGTCTTTCGTAGTTCGACGGTGGACGAAGTAAGTGGTCCACACCGGATCAAACGGGTTAGCTAGTCCTCGGATCTTGACGTGTCTCGTAATTGGGACCGTCATTGCGCGGAAGAGCCGACACCTGCTGGTGTTGGTAACGACCTGACCCTTCGTTGCAAAATCCCAGGACCGGTGTCCGTCGGCCCGGAAGTACCTGTTCCTCACCCACCGTGCTCCTTTCATGGGATGACGTCGACTTGCCCATTTCCAGAGCATTCGCCAGATGTGCGAGTCGATCGATGAGAAGCTCGCTTTCGCCACGACATGGCGGTGATACATAGCCCATCCCCGAATGACTGGGTTCAGTTTCTGTATCAATGCCTCCTGCGTGACGCTCGCGCTGCCTTTGATGATCTCCCTGACCTTGTCGAGGAGTGCTTTAACACTCTTCCTTGCCGGCTTGATCAGTAGTTTGCCGCCGTACTTGCGCACGTTCTGGCCAAGGAAATCGAAACCCTCCGCAATGTTTGTGATCTGGGTCTTCTCTTCCGAGAGTTCCAGACCTCGAACGGCCAGAAACTGCCTGACCGCCGGTAGGACTTTGAATTCGAGCACCTCTTTCGTGGCGCCGGTCACAACAAAGTCATCGGCATAGCGGACGACATTGAGTTGGGCCTTGCTGCGCGCGAGTTTCGACGATCCCACGCTTGCGTAAACGGCTGCCTCAAGCCCATCCAAGGCCATATTCGCGATCACCGGTGAGATTATCCCCCCTTGCGGGGTACCCGCCGACGTCTCGAACAGAGTTCCCCCATCGATATATCCAGCCTGAAGCCACCTTTGCAGAACTGCCTTGTCCATCGGTACGTGCTCCAGAAGCCAGGGGTGGCTGAAGCTGTCGAAACAGCCTCTGATGTCACCTTCCAGAATCCACGCTGGCGAAGCTCGCTTGGCCAGCGTGGTGAAGCACTGCTCGATGGCGTCGGCTGTCGAGCGTTCGGACCGGAATCCATAGGAATTCGGGTCCGCCAGGGTCTCTGCCACGGGGTCCAGAGCGAGCTTCCATAACGCCTGCATCGCCCGGCACCGCATACAGGGAATTCCCAGCGGACGCTTCTTGCCGTTACTCTTGGGAATGTAAACCCGCCTCAACGGCATCGCACGATAGCCGCGATGTCGAAGTGACATCATTCCATTCCGTCTGGCCGCCGGGGATGACCATATCTTACCATCCACCCCCGGCGTTCTCTTCCCGCGATTCTCCGTCACCCGTTTCACAGCCAGCATCTTGCCGCTATGCGAACGGGTCAGCAGACGTTGCAAGGCTTGCACCTTGCCCCATCGGCCTTCCTGAGTTGCCTTGGCGATACGCACCTGAAGTCGTTTCACCTCTGCCTGAATGCGCGACCAGTTCGCCTGATCCCACATCTGCGCAGTGCGCGAGGATGCACCAGCCTCGCTCGCTTTCGCGCCGATCGCCGTCATCTGCCTTCCCTCGTATAACGATTGGTCAAAGTTCTCTCACCATGAATGACCGCGCGGAAGTCTGCCCGCATTCGCGTCGGGCGATGTTCCAGCCCGTATCCCGTCCACTACAGCCGGGCGTTCGCTGTTTCCGCAGTCCTTTACCCACAGCGCCAACAGCGTTCCTGATGGTCCACCTGCCGTTGCCGGCAGCCCTATGGGCTTACCCTGTTCCGCATAAGTCTCCGAGCGGGGCGGACCCTTCCTCTTCGCCGGCGGCTGATCGTCCATGGTGGTCCAGTATTCAAAGACCACACCTTGCCGCGTACCGTTTGGTTCAAGCCTGTCAGCACGTTTGGCTTGTTAAAGATCACGACGTTTATCGGAAGTTCACATACGTTGGTCGTACCCGCTCATCCCTTGCTCCTCTCCGCCTTCGTGCTGGCAGATTCCGCCTTGCCTCGCGGCTCGGCGTACCGGATATCCGGCGGCTACGTTGTTCCCAGAGCTTCACACCAAGCCGTTACCGGCTTCGCATGTCTGGGTAGGGAACGGCTGATGGAACAGCCGGTTTCTTCAGGCGATATCCCTCCCGTGAAACAGAAACTCACACGACTTTCAGGTCGCACAAACACGTTCTTGGCCAAGTCCAGGCCAATGATGCTAACCTCTCCCATGGACGCCTCCCGCAAGTGGTGCTCAACACCTCCACTTTGGCACATCAAGATCCTATGAGAGTGATGGCGGCCTCCCTTGATAGGATGAGGCTGTCGCAATCCAGTGCTGGAGACACCTCATGTCTGCTGTGGCTGATTACCCTGTTACAACTGACACCACCGCTCACTCGAACCAAGTCGCGCTCGTGCTCTCACTCGAGTTGAGCCAATCGAACTGGCTGGTGACCTCGCTGGTGCTGGGCAGTGACAAGATATCCAAGCACACGCTCAAAGGGGGAGACGGGCCGGCGCTACTCGCGCTTCTTGCGCAGTTGCAGGCCAGAGCTGTAAAGCGGGTCAGCCAACCTGTCCCAATGATCGCCATTCATGAAGCGGGGCTCGACGGATTCTCAGTGCACCGGCTCCTCACAGCCCATGGCGTGGAGAGCCATGTGGTTGATCCTGCATCTATTGCCGTGCCCCGACGTAAGCGCCGTGCCAAGACCGACCGGATTGATGGCGAGACACTGCTGCGCACCCTGCTGGCCTGGCGGCGTGGCGAGCCGCGGGTCTGCTCCATGGTCGTCCCGCCGAGCCCGCAGGACGAGGATCGCCGGCGCCTCTCACGTGAGCGCCAGACGCTGGTCACGGAACGCACCGAGCACATCAAGGGGCTTCTCTTCGCCCAGGGGATCACAGGCTATGAGCCGCTGCGTCGGGACTGGCGCGAACGGTTGGGGGAATTGCAGACACCGGACGGGCGGGCTCTGCCACCGCAGCTGAAAGCAGCAATCATCCGCGAGAGCGAGCGGATGGCCCTTGTTGTGCGCCAGATCAGCGAGATTGAGGCTACCCGTAATGAACTCCTGCGGCCGGAGCGGGATAATGTCGTCTCGTAAGATAGAGCAGCGGCGACGTCACCGGCGGAGCTTCTCTTGCGCCTCAAGGGTATCGGTCCAGAGTTTGTTGCGGTTCTCTCCCTGGAAGGCTTCTACCGGCACTTTGATAACCGGCGCCAGGTGGCCGCTTACGCCGGGTTGGCGCCCAGCCCTTGGCAGAGCGGCCAGATCACCCACGAGCAGGGGATCTCAGCGACTGGATTTGCTTCGCTTAAGTGGAGAGCGGCTTTGTAGCTATCCGGCCAGCCTTTCGAACTGAACCGGACTGACATAGTCCAGTGTTGAATGACGCCGGATGGGGTTGTAGAAGCCGTCGATGTAACGCCCAATCGCCTTCCTGGCCTCGGCCCTGGTCTGGAACACGGTGCGCCAGACCAATTCGGATTTCAAGGTCTTGAAGAAGGTCTCGACCACCGAATTGTCATAACAGTTTCCCTTCCCGGACATCGAGATCCGGATGCCGTGCTTCCGCAACTCCGCCTGATACTCAATCGAACAATATTGACTGCCGCGATCGGCGTGGTGGGTCAGCCCCTCACCGGGCCTTCGGATCGCCAGAGCCTTGCGCAAAGCCTCGAGAGCCAGCTCCTTGTGCAGCCGGTCACTCACCGCCCAGCCAACCACCCGTCGGGCAAACAGATCCAGGACCACGGCCAGATAGAGCCAGCCCTCACCCGTCCACACGTACGAGATATCAGCGTTCCATTTCTGGTTCGGGCGCTCGGCCGAGAAGTCCTGCTCGAGCAGGTTGGGAGCGATCGGAAAAGCATGATGGCTGTCGGTGGTGCGCTTGAAGCGCCGCTTCTGCCGGGCCTTGAGCCCATTCTCGCGCATCAGTCGGGCCGTCCGACGGCGCCCGATTGGTAGCCCCTGATCCTGGAGTTCGCACGTCATCCGGGGGCTGCCATAGGTGCCATTCGACTCTCTAAAGGCGGACCGGACATGGGCGAGCAGCACCAGATCGTCGCGCTGACGCTGGCAGGCCGGACGACTTCGCCAGGCAAAGTAGCCGCTCTGGCTCACCTCAAGAACTTGGCACAGGCGCTGGATGGGGAATTCCGCTTTCGCCGCATCGATGAACGTGAACCTCATCGACTTCCCTCCTTGACGAAAAAAGCGGTGGTGGGTTCAAGTGATGAGCGCAACAGCTTTGGCCAGGGTATCTCCTGGCGTTTGGAAGCCAAGGGTTTTTCTTG